>JAXGON010000011.1:0-98218 GCA_040767425.1 Anaerolineae bacterium
TCGAGGACGCTGATGGCAAAACCGGTATGGATGAGGACATAGTCGCCCACCTGCGCGTCGGGCGTCAGCACCAGGCTGATCTCTCGTCGCAGGCCGCCCATATCCACCAACGCCTGGGTTCCCTCGATGCTCTCGATCCGCATCGGCACGGCAAGACACATCATGCCCCTCCTACAACGCTCTGCGCCACGGCCACCTGGCCCAGCGATAGCCCGCCGTCGTTGCAGGGCACCTGGCGGTGCACCAGCGCGTTGAGCCCGCGGGACTCTAGGGCTTGAATGGTAAGCTGCAGCAACAGGTGATTCTGGAAACAGCCGCCACTGAGGGCGACACGATCGAGACCGGTCTCGCTAGCGAACAGCTCGGCCAGGTCGGCGGCCCAGGTGGCCAGGCTCTTGTGAAAGCGGCGAGAGATCACGCCCAACGGGGTGCCGGCCTCGCGGTCGGCCAGAAGCGCCGCGAACAGCGGCTTGAGCAGGATCTCACGCGCGGGGCCAGGGGCGACGGGAACGTTTCCCCAAGTCAGAGGCGCGCCGATCTCGCGCAGCTTGTAGGGATAGACCAAATCGGCGGGATCATCCTCGGCCAGCATCTCTAGCGCGATGGCCGCCTCAGCCTCGTAGGTCACCCGGCTGCGGACGCCCAGCAGCGCCGATACAGCGTCGAACAGGCGCCCGGCGGACGATGTCCAGAACGTGTTGATCCCCTCTGCGACCATCCGGCGCAGCAGGGCTCGCTCGCCGGTGGGTGCATCATCGCCAGCCATGGGCAAGAGATGGTCTAGGTATGCCCATGCCAAACGGTACGGGTTCAGCACCGCCGCATCGCCGCCGGGCATCGGAAGATACTCGAGGTGAGCGAGCCGCGCGAACCCGTGGCGATCTCCCAGCAGGAACTCGCCTCCCCAGATGCGTCCATCCAGGCCATAGCCGGTGCCATCCAGGATGACGCCCAGGGCGGGCTCGTCGCAGCCGGCATCGGCCAGGCATGCGGCCAGGTGCGCGTGATGGTGCTGCACCTCAACGCGATCCACATCAGCGAGCCCGCGCGCATAGCGCGATGCGGCATAGTCCGGATGCATATCGCAGGCGACAACCTCGGGTTGCACGTGAAACAGGCTCTGGAAAAGCTCGATCACCTCGCCAAAGTAGCCCTGCGTCTCGAGGTTATCCATATCACCGATATGCTGGCTCAGAAACGCGTGGTCCTCCCGCGTCAGGCAGACGGTGTTCTTGAGCTCTGCTCCGGTGCCTAGGGTAGGTCGCGTCGTGAAACCAAGATTCACCGGGAAGGGAGCATAGCCGCGAGCTCGCCTGACCGGTTGGGGCGGCCCAGCGGCGGGTACGAACCAGACACTGTCGTCACATCGAGAGTGGACACCACGGTCGTGCAGCAGGAACCAGTCGGCGATGGCGCCCAGCCGCTCTAGCGCCTCGTCGTTGTCGCGGGCCAACGGCTCCTCGCTAAGGTTGCCGCTAGTCATCACCAAAGGCACGTTTACTTCGCGCAAGAGGAGATGGTGAAGCGGGGTGTAGGGCAACATGATCCCCAAAAGGCGGGTATCCGGCGCCACATTAGCCGCTACATCGCCCCCCTCGCAGCGCTCCAGCAAGACGATCGGCGCCGCCACCGACGTGAGCAGGCGCTCCTCCGCATCACTGATGCGTGCCAGAGCGCGGGCCGTTGTCAGATCACGGCACATGATGGCCAGAGGCTTCCCGGGGCGGCGCTTGCGCTGACGCAGCCGCGCGACGGCGTCGGCGTTGGTGGCATCGCAGGCGAGCTGCATCCCGCCCAACCCCTTGATCGCGACGATTTCACCAGCTAATAGCCGTTGAGCAGCCTGCACCAGAGCATCGTCGCGCTCGGCGACAACCGATCCGTGGGCAGCCAGTAGCTGAAGCTGGGGACCGCACACGGGGCAAGCGTTGGGTTGGGCGTGAAAGCGCCGATCCAAGGGATCATCGTACTCGGCCTGGCACTCTGGACACATCCGGAAAGGCCCCATGGTCGTATTGGGCCGATCATAGGGCACATCCCGGATGATGGTAAAGCGCGGGCCGCAATTGGTGCAGTTGGTGAACGGGTAACGATAGCGGCGGTCGCTGGGATCGAACAGCTCCCGCAGGCAATCGGGGCAGGTCGCCACGTCGGGCGAGACCAGTTGATAGGCTCCCGGCTGGGCCTCGCTCTTGAGGATGGCAAAGGCGCCGTAGCCTTCGTAAGCTGTCGGCTCACTCGTAACGCTCTCGATATGCGCCAATGGCGGAGCCTGCTCGGTCAGCGCCCTGCAAAAGGCCTCCAGCGCGCCATTGTCAGCCTCGGCATGGATCTCGACGCCCCAGCTGGTGTTGCGGATCCAGCCGCGCACATGATGCTCATCCGCCAAGCGATACACGGTGGGGCGAAAGCCGACGCCTTGGACGATGCCCTTGACCGCGATGCGCAACGCTGCGCCGGGCGCCGTCACGTGGGGAGCTGTTCGGCCAGCCATGAGGTCCACTCGTCCATGCCGGACCCATCGGTCGAGGAGACTGACAGAATCGGCGCGTGAGGATTCAGGCCTGTAACCAGCCGCCGGAACTCGGCCTCGTCAAAGGGCAGGTAGGGCAGCAGATCGATCTTGTTCAGCACCACCGCGTCGACGCGCTCAAAGATGGCCGGATACTTGAGCGGTTTGTCCCAACCCTCCGGGACGCTGGAAAGAGCGATACGCAAGCTCTCACCGAGGTCGAATCCCACCGGGCAGACCAGATTGCCCACGTTCTCGACCAGGACAAGGTCCAGGGCGTCTAGATCGAGCTCGTCAAGAGCGCCGCGCACCTGACGGGCATCCAGATGGCAGCCGCCACCGGTGTTGATCTGTATGGCGGGAAACCCCTCCGCACGCACGCGGTCTGAATCGACGCTGGAGGCAACATCGCCCTCGATAACGCCGATGCGGATGCGATCGGCCAGCCGGTGAGCCGTGGCCAGCAAAAAGGTCGTCTTGCCGGCACCAGGCGACGCCATGATATTCACCAGCGCAACTTGATGTTGCCGACACAATGCGCGAACCTCGGCGGCAACGCCCTCGTTGGCGCGAAAGATACGTTCAACCACCGGAACATGCCGTGTAGACATGGTGTCACTCCACCTCGATGCTATCTACGTAGAACTCTTTGCCCGCCACCACCTGAGCCCCGACCGCTCCGCAACGGGGGCAGGTCCAGTCCCCGCTCCCGGGCGTCCACTCATGTCCACACGCGCGACAGGCCAGGCGGGTCGGTATGCGTTCAAAGACCAACTCGGCGCCCCGGGCGCAGGTATCCTCGCTCAAAAAGTCGAAATAGAACTGCACGCTATCGTCGACGATGCTGGCCAGATCACCGATGACCAGATGGATGCGCTTCACCCGCTGGGCGCCGGCGTCAGTGGCGTGGCGACAGACGATATCGAGGATGCTCTCGGTCACCGATAGCTCGTGCATAGCCTAGCCATTATAGGCACGGGGAGGGGCCGCTCCAAGAAATGGTCAACGATGCGGAGGATGGCGCTACGGGCGCTCTCCGGGCACGCTGTTGGCAAAGACAAACCAGGCGCCGCCCAGACCAAGGACGACATCGCCAACGCTGAAGACGTTGGCAAAGGGCAAACCCTCGGGGATAGCCCAGATGTCTCCCAGGAACCAGAGCGGCGTGCCCGGCGCGGCCAGCACCGAGTTGCTGCCAACCGCAGCGGCCACTTCCTCCGGGGTAGACGCGAGGCCCGCCAGGCGCAGAGCGTCGATTGACGCCGGCATGGCGCCACCGTTGGCCACAATGGCCGCGCTGTTAAGCAAGAGCCCTAGCGTCAGCAGCGGGATGCCCGGCACCCGCCAGTTCAGCCCGCAAAAGAGGCCAACAAGCACCATGCTGAGCAGATACGCGGGCGACCAGATAGCGTCAGCGTGGGGCAGACGCGCCCAAGTACTGGAAAAGAGCAACAACTGAAGAGCCAGCGCCAGGGCGATCAGCCAGCCCCAACGAAAGCTGACACGAGAGAGCGGCTGCAGGTCGCGGCCGTCGGCCAGCGACGCGACGACGCTGATCAGAACGCAGAGGACAAAGATCATGAGGCGGCGTTCTCCTCGGTCGTTCTCCGAATCCAGGGCGAGCTGTCGGCAGAATCATCGACCAGCTCGAGCATGGCATCTACGATGGCCGGGTCGAACTGCGATCCAGCGTTGTCCCGCAGCTCTTTTAGGGCGACGCTCACGGGCAGGGCATCGCGATAGACGCGCCGTGAGGTCATGGCGTCAAAGGCGTCGGCGACGCGGAGGACCCGGCTACCCAAGGGGATGGCATCGCCACGAAGGCCATCGGGATAGCCACCGCCATCATAGTCCTCATGGTGGTGCAAGATCAGGTCTTGACCCTCGCTAAAGAGCCGAAAGCTATTCACCAGGCGCGCACCGATGCGAGGATGCTCCTGAAAGGCCAACCGCTCGGCCTCATCAAAGGCATCTGGCTTGAGCAAGAGCGAGTTGCTCATGCCGATCTTGCCCAGATCGTGGAGCCGACCAGCCATGCGGATAATCTCGATATCGTCCTCCCCCAGGCCCAACTTGCGCGCCAGGGCGGTTGCGATCTCGGCCACGCGCTGCGAATGCTGGAAGGTGTTGGGGTCGCGCTGGTCGATCGAGTCTGCCATGCCGATGAGCGCGTCTCGCGTCTGGCGTTGCAGCTCTCCGATATAATGTAGCGACTGCCGCACCACCACCAGCGGCAAGGCCAGCGTGATGATACTCCACCACTGATGCTGCCACATGGTTGCCATGACGGCGCCCAGCGGGATGATGGTGAGGCTATCCCAGGTAATGTCGCGAAAATTCATCCGCCAGAGGCGCCCATAGGAGGCGCCAGTGGTCAGCGCCACCACGGTGGTGACGAGGCCAGTATTGACGACGAAATAGGTGGCCATGATCACCAGGACAGCGGCGGCATTCCGTAAGGAGTAGAACGGCATGCGCGATCCCTGGTATAACAGCTCATAGAACAGCGAGGCGGCGCCGAAAGTGATCGTCATCTCGGCCGTGTTAAAGGCCGACTTGTACCACGGCCGACGCATCGCGATCTCGGCACCCATGGTGCCCAACACCGTGGCCAAAACGGTCTCGGCTGGACCAAACACGATGGCGGCGGCGGTCTTGACGGCGCACGAGACGGTGATCTCGGCTCGATCCTCAAAGGGCAGCACGATGGGGTACAGGTCAGCGAGGCCGATCATCGAGGCAAAGAGGAGGACGTGAGCCAGGCGAACAGGATCCCAAACCAGCGCACGACACGCCAGCCCCAGAGAGACGATGGCGATGGTGACGATGCCCAGGATGTAGGCTTGCGCTGCACGGGGAAGGGATCTCATCACATGGTCGCTTTTTGGTGAACCGCAGGCGCTCGGCCATATTCGATCTACTGCACGCTTCCACCCTGTCGGGTGATGCGCGCTCCCTGGGGCTCAAGGCCTAGGCCTGTTCTTGCCCCACAGCGTTACTGGTATCTAGCGCCACTTCCAGCCAGCGGCGGCAGTGGCAACGAGTCCAGCAACAACCATGACGACGTACAAAGCTCGGAAATAGGCCGATTTCACGCGCCACTTCATGGGGAAACTCCTTCCAGTCTGGAATGTTGGGACAATGCGTCCTCGAGTTCCCCTTCGCTCCGCTCCGGGCGTGCTTGTCCACTGCCCAGACCGAGCGCCAGCGGCTACACCCCCTTTTGGTTGGCCTCTTGGCTGTCGCGCGTTAGCCCGGTGGCATACGCGCTCCAAAGCTCAAGACGCCGGTTGATAGCGTCCAGCGTTGCCTTGGCCGCAGCGGCAGGCAGACTCTCTCCCACGATGCAGGTCCCTGTGAGCTCTTCGGCAGCCCCTTGCCCCTTGGCGGAGACCATCACGAACATGACATCCTGATCGCCGCTCCGAAAGGTGCGCACCTCGACGAGCTCCAGCTCCACCGGAACCCCAGTGGCATGGCTGGCGGCCGTCAACGTCGCGCGCGCGACGCCGCGGGCCACATCCAAACCATCACCACTGGACACGGCTTCCTGGCAACGGCACTCTCCATCAGCGCCGAGTAGGGTGACACACACCGTATCGCCGCCATCTAGCAGGCTAGCCCGTATCAGCTTGGGTCGCATATAGGCCTTGGTTGCCGGCGGAAGCTGGACCACACTGATCTTGCGATAGTCGACAGACAGTCCGTACCGGGCCCGCAAAAGCGACTCGACATCGCGAACGATGCGTTTGGGGCTTTTGCCGGGCGGGCCGACCAGGTGGATCTCATCGATGGCTCCATCCTGGTTGTTGACGATCACGCGCGCGGCGTCCACGCCCGTGATGCAGGCGATGGCATCCTCTAACTCAGGAATCATCGCCATCCTAACGACCAATGCAACCTGCCTCCTCGTAACGGCAGATGGAGCACGCCCGAGGGCGTACAATATCCCCAGCTCCCCATCCGCTCCTGCGCTTGATCTCCATTATAACACAACCCCAGCCAAGTGAAAGCGGTTCGATCAAGAGGTGCCGCCCTACACCCTTGACAGGCTTGGGCTATCAGCCTTGAATGGGCCTATTGACCTGGCATCAGGAGGGAGCACATCCATGGAGAAACCACACACCCTATGGAGCAGCGCCGAGCTGCACAAGGTGGGTCCACCTCCGGTCTATACCGGTGAGCAGCTCGCAGAGACAGCCTTTCCTCTAGGAGGTATCGGGACGGGCTGCGTGTCCCTCGTTGGCACCGGCGGGCTGCGAGATTGGGATATCTTTAACCGGCCCAACAAGGGCTCGGTCATGCCTTACACCTTTGGCGCCCTATGGGTGCGCCAGCCAGGACGCGACCCCGTGACGCGGGTGCTTCAGGGGCCACCTCAGCCACCCTACAGCGGCCAAGGCATTGGAAGCTACCAGGGATTCGGCTTTGGGGTCGAGCGGACGAACGGCTCAGGGCTCCCACCCATGCGCATGGTGACCCTGGGGGGAGCCTTTCCCATCGCAGAGATGACACTCTCCGATCCAGCACTGCCCGCGCGGGTTGTGCTGGAGGCCTACTCGCCGTTCATCCCGCTGAACCCTGATGACTCGGGCCTGCCCATCGCTGTCCTCAACTATACCGTACACAACCCAACGGGCGAGCCGCTCGAGATCGCCCTGGTGTTCAACCTGTTCAACCCCCTGGGCTACCCTGGTTTCGGACCTTTCATGGGTCCTCACCTCGGCCAGAACCTGAACAGCTTCCATGACGACGGACTGGTGCGCGGTCTGGCCATGAGCACCAGCAAGGTCTCCCCTGACGACCCAGCCTATGGCACCATGGCGCTGATGACCACCTGGTCCGACACCTTTTGCCAGTGCTCTTGGCTGCGGGGTGGCTGGTTCGATGCCCTGCACGACTTCTGGGATCACTTTTCGCGCCAAGGCACGCTGCCGCCGCGAGAGCTGGGCCCTTCTGACGACGGCGCCTCAGATGTGGGTACCTTGGGGCTATGCGCGACGGTGCCGCCAGAGGCCAGCGTAACGCTGCCGATCCTGCTGGCCTGGCATTTCCCGACCTTTGTCAAGTACTGGGGCGGCTCGGCAGGCTGTGATCGATGTGACTGCGAGCACCCTCGCTGGCGCAACTATTACGCCTCCCAGTGGCATGACGCCACCGAGGTGGTCCACTACTTTGCCGTCAACCAGGAGCGGCTGTATAACGGCACCCGAGCGTTCGCCAAGACGCTGCTGGAGAGCACGCTGCCGGACCACGTGCTGGATGCGCTATCGAGCCAGGCCTCGATCCTGCATAGCCCCACGGTGCTGCGGCTGGAGGATGGCACCTTTTACGGGTTTGAGGGCTGCCACGGCGATGCGGGCTGCTGCGAAGGCTCCTGCACGCACGTGTGGAACTATGCCCAGACGGTGGCCTACCTGTTCCCGTCGCTCGAACGGTCCCTGCGCGAGGCCGACTATACCTATAACCAGCGCCCAGATGGTCATATGGCGTTTCGGCTGCAGTTGCCCCTGGGGAGCCCCATGTGGGACTTTCACGCCGCCGCTGATGGTCAGCTCGGAGGCATCCTCAAGGTCTACCGCGATTGGCGGCTCTGCGGCGACGATGACTGGCTCCGTCGCCTTTGGCCCAAGGTCGTCAAGGCCCTCGAGTACGCCTGGGAGCAGTGGGACCCTGATCGAGACGGCGTGATCACGGGCATCCAGCACAACACCTATGATATCGAGTTCGTTGGCCCCAACACCATGATCGGCTCGTTCTATCTGGGCGCGCTGCGTGCCGCCGAGCGCATGGCCCTCCATCTCGGCGACACCGAGCGGGCCGCTCTCTACCGAGAGGTGTATGAGCGCGGCCGCGCGGCCACCGAGGAGCTATTCAATGGTGAATACTATGTTCAGCGAGCCCCAGACGACCCCGAGCGTAAATACCAGTACGGCGACGGTTGCCTCTCTGACCAACTGATCGGGCAGTGGTTTGCCCATATCGTGGGCTTGGGGCACATCCTGGACCCCGGCCATGTCCGTAGTGCCATCCAAGCCGTATTCCGCCACAACTGGCGAACAGAGTTCTGGGAGCACGCTAATCCCCAGCGCATCTATGCCCTGAACGACGAACAGGGGCTGCTGCTCTGCTCGTGGCCGCGAGGCAACCGCCCGAGGTTCCCGTTCGTTTACTCGGACGAGGTGTGGTGCGGCATCGAGTACCAAGTGGCCAGCCACCTGATCTATGAGGGGTTCGTGGACGAGGGGCTAGCCGTGGTCAAGGGCGTCCGCGCGCGGCACGACGGCAAGCGCCGCAACCCGTGGAACGAGTTCGAGTGTGGCAGCCACTATGCCCGATCGCTGGCCTCGTGGTCAGTGCTGCTGGCGCTCTCTGGCTTTCAGGCCGATGCGCCCAACCGACGGCTGGCCTTTGCGCCCAAGCTGGCATCCGACCCCTTTGGGTGCTTTTGGTCCACCGCCTCGGGTTGGGGTGGCTACCGCCAGAGCACCGCGGGTTGGGCCGAGGTCCAGGTGGAACAGGGCCGTCTCACCCTGGCCACCCTCGGGCTGGGCACCCTGACTGGGACCGCCGCGCAAGCCACGCTGGACGGCCACCAGATCGCGGCCGACTGCCAGCCCTCTGGCAGGGGCTGCGAGGTCCGCTTTGAGCCAACTGTTGAGATCGGCGCTGGGCAGACGCTCCGCATTGCGCTCTCGCGCTAGTTCACCCACGTCGGAAACGCGGCCTCGGGGGTTCGCCCCCGAGGCTGTTTTGCGCTCACCGAACCCAGTTTGACAACCTTACCCCCCTAGGGTATAGTCGTGCCGAAACGCACAATCTCTTCCGGAGGAGTAGAGGTGAGAGGATGACCAGGTATGTCGTCGTCGGTGGGGTGGCGGGCGGAGCGACGGCCGCGACACGGCTGCGACGGTTGTGCGAGGACGCCGAGATCGTGGTGCTGGAGCGGGGTCCGTATGTCTCCTTTGCCAACTGCGGCTTGCCCTATGGCGTTGGAGGCGTGATCAAGGAGCGCGAGGCGCTGCTGGTCTCTACCCCAGAAAAGCTGCGCGAAGAGTTCAACATCGACGTGCGCACCTTGCACGAGGTGGTAGCGGTCCGCGCCGGCGACCACGAGGTTGGTGTGCGCGACCTCGCCACGGGGCAGACGTACACCCTGCACTATGACAAGCTGCTCCTGTCTCCCGGTGCCAAGCCCTTTGTTCCGCCCGCCCCAGGCATCGACCTCCCGGGCGTGTTCACCCTTCGTAGCATCCTGGATATGGACCGCATCAAGCAGCACATCGAGGATGCGAGCGCCCAGAAAGCCGTGGTGGTAGGCGGAGGGTTCATCGGCCTGGAGATGGCCGAGAACCTGCATCGTTGTGGGCAAAGAGTCACCGTCGTCGAGCTGCTACCCCAGGTAATGACCGCACTGGACTATGAGATGGCCGCTATGCTTCATGCGGAGCTGGAGGACAACGAGATCGAGCTCATCCTTGGGGATGGGCTATCGGCTATCCAATCCCACGACTCGGCCGGCCTCGATGTGATCCTGAGCAGCGGCCGTCGCGTCCGTGGCGATCTTGTGCTGCTGGCACTGGGCGTCCGGCCTGAGAGTGAACTGGCCCGAAGCGCTGGCTTGGCCTTGGGGCCCCGCGGCCACATCGTCGTGGATTCGTCCATGCGCACCTCGGATCCGGACATCTATGCCGTGGGCGACGCTGTCCAGACCTATCATCGCATCACCGGCCAGCCGTGCGCCATCCCTCTGGCTGGTCCCGCCAACCGTCAGGCGCGTGTGGCCGCCGATAACATGGTGGGCCGCGAGAGCGCCTATCCCGGTACACTAGGCACGTCCATCGTGCAGGTTTTTGGACGCACGGCGGCCTGCACGGGGGCCAACTCGGATATGCTTACCCGAGAGGGCATCCCATTTCTCTCGCACACGGTCCATTCGCATGACCACGTGGGCTACTATCCCGGCGCCACGCCCTTGACCATCAAGCTCCTCTACACGCCAGGCGATGGGCGTCTGCTGGGCGCGCAGGTGGTGGGGACTAACGGGGTAGACCGGACCATAGACGTCCTGGCCACCGCACTGACCAGCGAGCTGACCGTCCACGACCTGGAGAAACTAGAGCTGGCCTATGCGCCACCATTCGGCGCGGCCAAGGATCCGGTCAACATTGCCGGGTTCGCGGCCACCAACCGCCTCCGCGGCGATAGCCGGGTAGTGACGTGGGATATGCTGACCACAGACGGTAACGAGTACGGCATCCTGGATGTGCGAAGCGAGACCGAGTGGGAGATGGGCCACCTGGAGGGCGCCGTCCATATCCCGAGTGGCCAGATCCGCCAGCGCCTCGGCGAGCTGGACCCGAGCAAGACCTGGGTTTGCGTCTGCAAGATAGGCCGCCGGGCCTATGTGGTGGAGCGGATCCTGGCCCAAGCGGGGCTCAAGGCGGCCACCCTGGCTGGGGGATTGGATACCTACCAGGCAGCCACCAGGCCGCTCTCAGCCGGAAGAAAAGAGATGCCCGCTGAAGAGGAAAACCGAGCGCAAATGCCAGCTATTCCTTCTGACGCCAATGCGCACATCACATCGCCGACCAGCGTGGTGGAGCTGGATGCCTGTGGCCTTCAGTGCCCAGGCCCGATCATGGCCGTCTACCAGCGTATGCAGTCGATCGAGCCGGGCACCGTGCTCCAGGTCACGACGACTGATCCAGGTTTTCGGCGAGACGTCGCGGCCTGGTGTGAGCGAACTGGCAACCCGCTTTTGGGCGTTGAGAGCTCCGACGGGCACATCGTGGCCCGCATCCAAAAGGGCACGGTGGCCCAAGCCGATACCGCCATCCCCACCGCCGCCACCAACAACAAGACCATGGTCGTGTTCTCGGGCGAGCTCGACAAGGTGTTGGCGGCGTTTGTCATCGCCAACGGCGCTGCCGCCATGGGCCAGCAAGTAACCCTGTTCTTTACCTTCTGGGGGCTCAACGCGCTGCGAAAGAAGGAGGGACCGCACGTGGCCAAGAACCTGGTAGAGCGTCTGTTCGGCTGGATGCTGCCCAGGGGCGCGGATCGTCTCAAGCTCTCGAAACTGAACATGGGAGGCTTGGGAACAAAGATGATGAAAGCCGTAATGCGCAGCAAGCGGATTGACTCGTTGCCAGAGCTGATGGCCAAGGCGCAGGAGCAGGGCGTACGGCTGATCGCCTGTCAGATGTCCATGGACATGATGGGGATCAAGCCCGAAGAGCTGATCGACGGCGTCGAGATCGGCGGCGTGGCGACGTTTATCAACGAGACCGATCGCGGTAACGCTAGCCTCTTTATCTAGCGCGAGCAGATCAATAGTTCGAGCGCGGCGGCCGCTCCTTAGGGAGCGGCCGTCTCGCCATAGATGTGCTGATAGATGCGATAGCTCTCATAGATCAACCGTACATAGTCCTGCGGCTCGCTGAGGGGCATGGTCTCGTAGAACAGGTCATGATCCGCGATCATGCCGTCCCCAGCCCAGCGGCTGAGGTTCGTCGGGCCGGCGTTATAGCCGACCAAGGCAGCGATCCAGTCGTTGTCATACTCTCGCAGGAGCATCTCCAGGTACCACACCCCCTGCATGACACTGACGTGCGGCCTGGTCAGCAGCTCTCGGTGGAATGGCTCGGGGCCAGCGCGTTCGGCGATCCAGGCGCCGGTGGCCGGCATCACCTGGGCGAGACCGGTGGCGCCGGCCCACGAGACCGCATCGGGTCGGAACCGGCTCTCCTGCCGGATCAGTGCTAGGAAGAGCAGTGGATCTACCCGAGCGTCGGCACAGGCATCCCACACCAAATCGGCATAGTAGGTGGGGTAGGCCAGGCGCCAGAGATCGCGCACCGGCTCCTGGCCGGCCTCGCTCGCCAGACGGATGACGCGCTCGGCGGCGGCGATGGCCTGATCGTACATGCCCAACGCCTCGGCATGCTGCGCCAGAGCGAGCAAGGCGGGGGCATCGTCCTTGAGCTCGGTCCGCACCGTCGTCAGGCTCTCGCGAGCCCAGGTGCCCCAGCCAGCGGCCCAGGCAGCATTGGCACAACGCACCAGCGGATGATCGGCCACGGCCGCTGACGCTGCCCCTGCCGGCGGCTCCCACCACCCACGCGCCCAGGCGTGCAAGCCCTCCCACTCTTCCGTGGTCAACGGCAGAGGGGCCGGCTCTACTCGCTCGCTCACCAGCCCAATGCCATGCCGTCGATCGCGGGCGCGCAGACCGTGATAGCCCCAGGGGAGCGCTGACGCCGCCGCCTCCCAAGCACTGTAGGCCTCTTGCTGGGCGCCCAGACGCTCCTGCGCCAGGCCGACCCAGAGCTGGAGCCGAGGCCGCGCACTGGCCACCGAGGCGTCCAGGGCGGCCGACCACTGATCCACCGCCGCCTGCCACTGTCCCAGAGCATAAGAGGCCAGCCCCACGCGGAACCGAGCCTCGGGCACGCGGCTATCGGTGGGATACTCGTCCACCAGCCGCTGGTAGTATTCGCGGGCCAGCTCCCATCGCGAACTCTGCTCCCAAAACACAGCGGCGCGCCACAAGGCCTCGGGGGCGCGGGCATGGCTGGGGAGGATACGCACAAACTCGTGGTAGATGCCGGCGGGATCGCCGCCCAGCGCGGCCGCCGCGGCCGCCTTGCCCATCCAAGCGTCGCCAGCCAAGGGATCGGACCCGTAGGCGGTGATGATCTCGTCATACGCGGCCAGGGCCTCGTCGTAACGCCCAAGGGCGGCCAAGGACCAGCCCTTCCAGAGGAGCGCCTGCGCGGTCTCCTGCCCCTGCTCGATGGCACGATCGGCGGCCTCGATGGCCCGCAGATAGGCCTTGGCATAGTAAAGCGTGGCGGCTTGCTCATTGGGAGAGAGGCCGAGGTCGCCCAGCTCGACCAACCGCTCCAACGCCAGGTAGGCTCCATAAGCCTGGGGACGTTCGCGCACCACGGCCCGCAGAATGGGGCGCGCCTCCTCGACGCGTCCTGCCTCCACCAAGGTAACGCCACGGTACTGGTTGAGCAGAGCGCGATAGTCAGCCAACTGGGAGTAGCTCAGAATGCCGTCATAGGTGGCCAGGGCCTGCTCATAGTCGCCCACATCGCGATATGACAGGGCCAAGAGCTCCATGACCTCCGCCCGACGGGAAGCCGGCAGCGACGACAGATCGACCGAGGCCAGCTCGGCGACGGCGCCGGCTGGGTCGTCCATCTCTCGCAAGAGGGTAGCGGCCTTGAAACGCGCATAGGGCGCGCTCTCGGGCGCCAGCTCAGCCATACGCCGATAGGCCGCAACGGCCTCCTGGGTGTGCCCAATCTGTGAGCGCAGGTCACCTAGAGCGCCCCACACCCCGGCCCAGTCTGGGAAAGACCCTAGCAGGGCCTCATAAACCGCAATGGCGTCGGCGGCGCGGTCTTCGGCCGCATAGGCTTGGGCCAGGTCAGACAGAGCCTCTGGACCCAGCCCCTTGACCTGAGACGGCGCGCCCTCGGCTAACGCGATCAGGTCTTGCACGCGCCCCTCATAGGCCAGTTGCCGAATGGCGCGGTCAAGGTCGCCCTCGGGAAAGGGCGTGCTGGTGGGCATGGGCGTTGCCGTCGGCGGAGCGGGGGTGGCCGTGCCGGGTGTGGCGGCCTGCTCGCTCTGAGCGGCGCCCCCCGGCTCGGACGCAGCCTCAGATGATACCTCGGGCGTGAGGGGTGGCAGCAGCTCGGCGACTGGCGCGTCGCCACACGAGACCAGCACCAACACTAACCCGAGACAGAGCGAGCAGAGCCCCGTCCACCGGGACTGCTGCCGACGGGGCTTATGATTCTGGTCCATGTGCATCCTTCTCCTGACGCCGCCAGTACCGCCGGTAGAAAGACAGCGGCGCGGCACGCTCGGGGATCTCTCTAGCCTGTCGCTCCCATTCTGCCATGGCCTGGTCGGCTTGTGAAAAGCAACGTTGCGCGAATTCACCACGATAGGAGGCGGCATCGGCACCTTCGCGGCGCAGTGCCTGCAGGGAGCTGGCAAACTGCTGCTCCAGGCGGTTACGGCTTGCCCCAATGACGCGGCTGCGCTCGCCATAGTTCCGCAGCACGCACCGGTGCAGGCGTTCATGACGCCACCAGAGCGCGCGCTCATCGTAGCGGGCCCCTGGCGTCGGCCCCATGTCAGGCAGGGAGGCGCCATTAAGAAACAGCGGCTTGAAGGTGCTCAGACATGGCGCCGAGGTGCCCGTCACCCAAAAGGTATCATAAGGCTCGCCCAGGTGTGCCACCAACGAGCAAGTGGTCTGGCTGGCACGAGTCAGGTTGTTGGCGGCATGCATGCAGATGCTGGCCATGGAGCTGCGGCGCGGGTCAAAGGCGGGATCTTGTTGAGCACCGTGGTCCCGCAAGAAGCCCATCACCAGCGCGGGCGTGAGCCGTCCCTGGTGCTCTTTGAGCAGCGCCGTCGCCCGGGCCTGGCGGGCCGTACACCGACTAAAGGTGGTATAGAACCAATCCGAATAGCAGCGACGGAAACCAAAGGTCTCGCCGCGCCTGAGCCAGCCGCGGCGGCGGGCGTTCTCCACCAAACCCGGCGAAGCGAGGTCCCAAGACTCGTCGATGGTCAGCCCGTTGCTGATAGCGCGCACGTCGCGCACCTTTTCGGCGGCCCAGTGCGCACCCGCGGTCTCTAGCACCCACGCCTGACGGCGATCGGCGATGAGAAAGGCGTTGTGGTAGCGCATCTTTTTGTTCTGATAGCCCGCCACGCCGCCCTGCCCGTATTCGCCCAAGAGATCGGTGATGATCTCCAGCGCGCGCTCGGCGTTGGAGGCTCGCTCCAGCGCCAGTCGCATCATATCCATGCCCAGCAGGCCTGTCTCGGCGTGAGATTCCTTGGTAAAGACAGCCTCATTGCCGATGGTCACGCCGTACTCGTTGGCGCCCATTTCGCAGCCCCACATCCAGAAGGGTTTGCAGAGCAAGACCTCATAGGTCTCTCGCACTTGCGGCACCCGGATATAGGTGCACTCTACCCAACCGCCTGGAGCATGCTCCTGCCGCGGCTGCCAGATGACGGCGTGGGCCTCGTTGGGCTCTCGATCACTGTTCTTGGCCAGGATCACCGAGCCATCGCTGGTAGCATTGCCCAGCGCGACGAGCGTATCACACATGCTCTCCCTCCCTCGCAACCTGAGACTCGGCTCGTTTGACCCTGTCGCGACCGTAACCTATACTCGGCCGCCGTGTCGTCCCATAGATGGAGTATTGCATGAGTCGGATCATCAACACCGCCAGCCCAGGCAAGCTGCGCAGCCAGGCCCGCCGAACCATCGCTGAGGTGCTACGCAACCTGATGCACAAGGACCCCGCCGACCCCGAAGCCAAGGACATGGCCGCCTGCGTGGTCTACGCCCTGCGCGATATCGAATCCACCATCGATACAACGGTAGAAGCCTGGGAAAAACGCGACTATTACCTAAAGGCTGATAGGTTCCGGCTGGATTGGGAATGGGTCGGCAAGGAAGCCACCCAACTCGAGCGGCTGATCCGGCAAGGCCGCTGGTCCGACGTGAGCCAGCAGTTGGTCGGGCTGGTCACCCGTTTTGGCGACATCAAGATCGGCCGGCCTATGCGCCCCCCCTCCACCTGGCAAGGCTGCTACGAACGGCTGATGCAGGACGAGTGACTCTTCCGAACGGCTCAGGGCGTCGTGGGCAACAGCACCACAGAGTTGGTCAGCTCGCCGATACCCTCGATGGCCAGAGTGATCACGTCACCCGCCCGCAGCGTGAACGTGTCGGGCGGCACGACGCCGGTGCCGGTCATCAGGAAGGCGCCATTGGGAAAGCTGTTGCAGCGCCCCAGATAGCCGGCCAGGCCCTCCAGGGAGCGATGCAGGTACGAGGTGGAGGTCGTTCCCTCAAAGGCGACCAGTTCGTCGCGCACGATGCGGCAAGTGATCGCCAGAGCCAGCGGATCAAAGGCTGGGTCGGGCAGCCGGATCCATGGACCCAGGGCGCAGGCGCGGTCATAGATCTTGGCTTGGGGAAGATAGAGCGGATTCTGGCCCTCGATATCGCGGGAGCTCATGTCGTTCCCCACGGTATAGCCGACGATCTCGCATTGGGGCGTGAGCAGCAGGGTCAGCTCGGCCTCGGGGACGTCCCAGGTGGAATCCTCGCGAATGCCAACCGGCTCGCCAGGACCACTGACGCGATGGGGCGTCGCCTTGAGGAACAGCTCTGGCCGCTCGGCAGCATAGACGCGGCCATAGATGGTCGGCTCTTGTGATTCGCGCATGCGAGCCTCGCGGCTCATCTCGTAGGTCACGCCGGCCGCCCAGACCTCTTGGGCGCCGATGGGAGGCAAGAGCTGAAGGCCGCGCGCCAGCAGATCGCCGACGGTGCCCATGGGCGTTGCCAGGGAGATGGCGCTGACGAGATCCTCCAGGGCCGCCTGCGGCCGGCCGGCCGCGCATCGCAGCCAGGCGTCGAGGCTAGCCACCTGCGGCTGACCGAGGTCGGTCAGGTCATAGAGCATCCCATCGGTGATGACGCCAAAGCGATCGCGGTCCAGGCCATGGCTAAAGCGGCAGAGAAAGCGTCCGTCGAGCATGCGTCCTCCTGTGACGGGAAAGTTCGCGCCATGTGCATGGTACCGTGAACGGGCGGCCGTGTCGAGGCGGGGAGGAAGCCTTGGCGCGACGGTTGACACAGGCATGATATGGATATAGCCTTGCGCCAGGTGGCAAGGTGAGTCGAGTCTGGGAGAGTTCTCGACGTGAGCGGTTCGCCAATGAGCGAGATCTATTTGGCAGACAATCTAGACTTGCTCGAGCAGACGCCTGATGCGTCTTATAGTCTCATCTACATCGATCCCCCATTCAACACAGGGATCGTGCAGGAACGCACCCGCATCAAGACTCTGCAATCGGCCGACGGAGATCGCGTAGGCTTCGGGGATCGTCGGTATATTACCAACAAAATAGGCACGATGTTGTTCAGCGACGCTTTTGATGATTATCTTGCGTTTTTACAACCCCGCCTCGAGCACGCCCGCCGCGTGCTCACTCAAGATGGCACCCTCTATTTTCACATTGACTACCGTGAAGTACATTACTGTAAGATTCTCCTCGATAGTATCTTTGGGCGCAGTTGCTTTTTGAATGAGATCATTTGGGCCTATGATTTTGGTGGCAAATCCAAGAGCAAGTGGCCGCCGAAGCATGACAATATCCTAGTCTACGTAAAAGATCCGAATAATTATACGTTCAATGTAGACTCTATCGAGCGGATCCCCTACATGGCTCCCGGACTAGCGGGGCAGAGAAAGGCGTCGCGCGGAAAACTCCCGACTGATACTTGGTGGCACACCATTGTGCCAACCAATAGCAAGGAACGCACGGGCTATCCGACTCAGAAACCTATCGGGATACTGCGCAGGATTGTCCTCGCTTCCTCGAACCCAGGCGAGAGGGGGCTCGATTTCTTTGCGGGCAGCGGCACGACTGGTGCAGCTTGCCTGGGAACGGGGCGCAGGTTCACTTTGGTCGACAGCAATCCGGATGCTCTGGTCGTGATGGCCAAACGTTTTGCGTCCGAAACGTGCATCGCATGGCACGGCTTTGATCCGACGCCATACCAACAACAAGTTAAGCAGAGTCGCTTGTTCATGCCGATAGACGAAAGGTAAGGCGAGGCGTGAGCCTCATCAAGGACCCCGACGTTCGGATGCTAGCGGCCATCGCCGAGACACTCCGCGGCGACTAGGTCGATCAAGAGCAAGAAGATCGTGGGCGAGTAGCTCTTTCGATTGGATAAGAAGGCGTCCGTCAAGCGCAAAGGGAAAGATCGCCGTAGACATCGTCGCTGGATGGTGCGCGGCCAAGGGATTCAGCGTCTTGCCCTCCGTGATCCGGGAGGCAGACCATATCATTGCCGGGTTCGTGCAGAGATCAAGCTATCAACCCTATGGGCAAACGGCGGATTCAAGTACCAACAGATCAGGGACCAAGGGTACGAGATAGCCATCTGCCTGGGGATCATGCCGTTTGATGCCGGTGCTGGATACTACCCAAGGCAGTGCTCTATGCGAACGTCATCGGCCACACTCCCCAGCATACGGGCGCTGCCGGCTCCGACACATTCTGGATCGCTGTGCCCAATCCCGACGAGCCACCATCTTGGATGCGACGGTATGGAGGCTCGCTATCACAGGCGTTTTCTGTTCTTCACGATCTCGTGGAGAGATCGTCGCACTAGATCCGAGAACTAGGTTTCACGTGAAACAACCCCTCCCGAGAGGCATCCATTGAGTCATCTCCAAGAAGAACCGTCGCTCCCTCCCATCTGCGATTACGAGGGCAGCGACTATCGCACCGCCTTTTGGGAGGGCCAGGGGCGCGAGTACGAGGACCTGGCGGAGCGCTACGCCTTGCGCAAGCTCCTGCCGCCCACCGGCCGAAGGATTCTAGACATCGGCGCCGGTTTCGGCCGGCTGGCCGACCTGTACGGCGGCTACGAGCACGTGATCCTGCTGGACTATTCGGTTTCGCAGCTCCAGTACGCCCGCAGCCGCCTGGGAGACGATGGCTACACCTACCTGGCAGCCGATCTCTACCGTCTCCCGCTGACCACCAATGCCGTCGATACCACCGTGATGGTCCGCGTGCTCCACCACCTAGTGGAGGTGCCACGCGCCTTTTCGCAGATCGCCCGCGTGACGACCGGTGGGGGCACCTTTCTACTCGAATTCGCCAACAAGCGCCATCTGCTCAACATCATCCGACGAGGATTGGGCTCCAAGGTCAACCCGTTCGACCTGGAGCCGTACGAGTTCGCCGAGCTGCACTATGACTTTCACCCCAAGTGGGTGCGTCGCCGGCTCGAGGAGGCTGGATTTGCGCCGGAACGCCAGCGCGCCGTCTCCATGTTCCGCGTCGGTGCTCTCAAGCGCCTCATCCCGGCCCCGGCCTTGGCTCGGGCCGATGCAGCTCTTCAGGCCGCACTGGCCCCCGCCGCGATCACGCCCAGCCAGTTTGTACGATCACGTGTGGCCAAGCCCGCCGCGCCTCTGGCAGAGCAGATCCTCGCCTGCCCAGAATGCGGCCACCAGCCCCTGGAGACGCTGGATGACCACGTGCGCTGCCCGGGCTGCAATCTGATCTGGCGGATCGACGGGGGAGTCTATGTCTTCAAGGAGCCCATCCGCGATCGTTAGCAGCAGGCTCTCCCGCTGGCCGTTGACTGCCCGCTGACCTCGCACTATACTTGCACTCACCGCACCACAGGAGGATGCCGCGATGAAACTTTCCTGTCTCCAAGAGAACCTTGCCCGAGGCCTCTCCATGGTCAGCCGTGCTGTGGCCAGCCGCAGCACGCTGCCGGTGCTGTCGAACATCCTCCTGGCCACCGATGCATCGCGGCTCAAGCTCTCGGCCACCGACCTCGAGATCGGCATCCACTGCTGGGTCGGGGCCGAGGTCCAAGAGGAGGGCTCGATCACCGTACCGGCCCGGCTCCTCACCGAGCTAGTCGGCTCGTTGCCGCCCGGCCCTATCAAGCTGGAGCTGATCACACGGACCCAAACGCTGAACCTAACCTCGCAACGCCTCGAGGCCAATATCAAAGGCATCGACGCCCAAGAGTTCCCGCTGATCCTGCTCCCCGAGGAGGATGCGCGCATTCGCCTGGAGCCGGATGCCCTGCACGAGATGATCGACCAGGTGGCGTTTGCGGCGGCCCAGGATCAGACTCGCCCGGTGCTGACCGGCGTGCTGGCCGAGATGGAGAGCAACAAGCTCACCTTTGCCGCCGCCGACAGCTACCGCCTTTCGGTCCGCTCGGTCGCCATCGACAACGGCCCCGAGACCAAGACCAGCGTGATTGTCCCAGCGCGGGCTCTGCAGGAACTGCGCCGCATCAGTGCCGACGAGCAAAAGCCCATCGACATGCTGGTGGCGCCCAACCGCAACCAGGTGTTTTTCCACATGCCCAACGTCGATCTGGTCTCCCAGCTGGTGGAAGGCAACTTTCCGGCTTACCGCCAGATCATCCCCACCTCTCACAAGACCAAGACCACTGTGCAGACGGCCGAGCTGCTCAAGGCGGTCCGCACGGCCTTTGTCTTTGCCCGCGACTCGGCCAATATCGTCCGCATCCAGGCGGTTCCCAACGGTGACAACGTGGGACGGGTGATTGTGAGCGCCAGCTCCTCGGAGCATGGCGACAATGTTGCCGAGCTGGACGCCACCATCGAGGGAGATCCCATCGAGATCGCCTTTAACGCGCGCTACCTGATCGATGTGCTCACGGTCATGACCACCGCCCAGGTGAGCCTAGAGACGCGGGATTCGTCCAGCCCCGGCCTCCTGCGGCCGGTCGGCGACGGCGGGGACTTTGTGCACATCATCATGCCCATGCATATCGCGCGCTAGCGCTGCTCCATGTACCTCAGCCTGATTGAGCTGGAACACTTTCGCAACTATGCGCGGCTCGAGCTTGCCCTCGAGCCGCGTTGCCATGTCCTCTACGGGCGCAACGCGCAGGGCAAGACCAATCTGCTCGAGGCGATCTACTTTCTAGTCACCACCAAGTCGCCGCTGGCCTCATCCGATCGCAAAGTGATCGCCTGGGACGCCGCCTCGGAGCCGATCCCCTTTGCCCGCGCGCGGGGCATGTTCCAGCGGCTCAACGAGCCGGTCGAGATCGAGGCCACGCTCATGCTAGAGGAGCCCACCGACGCCGACCAGCCCCCCAGGCTACGCAAGCAGTTACGCGTGAATGGGGTGCCTCGGCGCGCGATGGATGTGCTGGGGCAGGCCAACGCGGTCCTGTTCATGCCGCAAGATATCGAGCTGGTGGACGGGCCGCCCAGCGTGCGCCGTCGCTACCTGGATTCCACTCTCTGCCAGATCGACGGTGCCTACTGCCGCGCGCTCGCGCAGTTCAACCACGTCGTCACTCAGCGCAATGCGCTCCTAAAGCGCATCCGCGACCGTGAGGCCCGTCCCGATGAGCTCGGCTACTGGGACCAGCAGATGATCGCTCTCGGCTCGCGCGTTCTGGCACGTCGGCAAACGGCGATAGTGGAGCTGAACGCCCATGCAGCGCAGGCACACGCCGACTTGACGGCCTGTGGCGAGGCCCTGACACTGACCTATCTGGCGTCGCTGGCGGAGCGAGACCGGCCGGCAGAAGAGGGGGGAGCGTTGGCCGCAGCCAGCCCCGAGGAGATCGCGGTCATATGGCGACGAATTCTGCCAAGCCTGCGCCGCGAAGAGATTGCGCGCGGCATCACGGTGGTAGGGCCTCATCGCGATGACCTCGGCTTTACAGTTGCGGGCAGAGACGCGGCCGCCTATGGGTCACGCGGACAGCAACGCACCGCCGCCTTGGCCCTCAAGAAGGCCGAGATGCAGCTCATCACCGAGGCCTCCGGCGAGCGACCCATCCTCCTGCTGGACGATGTAGCTTCAGAGCTGGACAGCGCTCGCCGCGAGCAGCTACTGGCCGTGATACAAGCCGCCGATCAGACGCTGATCACCACCACGACCTTGGCGGCCTTGCCACCGGCGATCACGGATCAAGCCCAGATCTGGCGCGTTGAGGGCGGCGCCATCGCGCCGCATGAGGATGGCTCGGCGTCGCTGGCGCCCGCGGGTGACTAGAGAGGGCGCTTGGCCGGCATGCCCGGCCGCCGAGGATAGCCGGGTGGGGTCGGCTGCTTCTTGGAGATCACCACCAGGTAACGGTCGCCGGGCACATCGGGCAGATGAACGGGTTTGATGGCCGAGACGCCGCCTCCCAATGTCTCAATGGCCGCCTCGGCCGCGACGACCTCCTCGTCGGCATCTGGCCCCTTTTGAGCAACCATGCGCCCACCGATGCGCAACAGAGGCAAGCAGTACTCTGCCAGCACGGGCAACGGCGCCACCGCGCGCGAGAGCGCGACGTCGTACCCCTCACGATAGTCTGCATGCTGGCCTAGCTCCTCGGCGCGGGCGTGAACAACCTCGACGTCCCGCAAGCCCAAGCGCTCCACCACGTGGGTCATAAAGTCACACTTTTTGCGGGTGGCCTCGATGAGCGTCATCTTGACCTCGGGCAGCATGATCTTGAGCACGAGGCCAGGAAAGCCGGCCCCCGAGCCCACATCGCAAAACCAGAGACGTCGGGCGCTCTTGCGCAGCGCCACCGTATCGCCCGGGTACGCCTCGGTCTCGGGCAGCACCAACAGGCAGCTGAGCGAGTCGAGAAAGTGGCGTCGTTGAATCTCTTCGCTGCCGCTGATGGCCGTCAGATTATGGCGCGCATTCCACGTTTCTAGCTCGGTCAGATAGACGCCAAAAGCCCGCAGGTGGTCGCCCGTCAGCGACAGCCCTAGCGTCTGAGCCCCATGCTGCAGGACCTCCAATGACATGGCCTCACTCCGCCGCCGAATCCTCAGGAAAGATCTTGCCAGGATTCATGATGCCGTACGGATCCAACGTCCGCTTGATCGCCCGCATCACATCCAAGGCCGCCCCATGCTCTTGCCGCATAAAGGAGCGCTTCATCAGGCCAACCCCATGCTCGCCAGTGGCCGTGCCGCCCATCTCCAGCGCGCGACGGATGATCTTGGCGGTAAGCTCCTCTCCCAGCGCGAACTCGGCAGGGTCGTCGCCGTCCACGATAGCCTCTGTGTGTAGGTTGCCATCACCCGCATGCCCGAACGCATAGATGCGCAGGCCAGATTCCTCGGCCAGCTGGTGAGTGTAACGAACCAGCTCGCCAAAACGCGACATGGGGACGCAGGCATCGCCGCCGATCAGCGTCTTGCCCGGGTGCGACCGCTTGATCGACTCGCGGGCCTCACGGCGAGCGCGCCACAACGCCTCGCGCGCCTCCGTGTACTCGGCCGAATCGAACCGTACAGCGCCGCACTCGTCGCAGATCTCGCGCAAGTAGTCAATCTCTTGCACAATGCCGTCGTTGCTGCCGTGGAATTCCACAAACAGCGTGGGCATGTTGGGCAGACTGAGCCCCTGCTGTTCGTTGGTGATCCGCATGGTCTCTGCGTCTAGGATCTCAATGGCGGCCGGATCCAGCCCGGAGCGCAGCGTCTCGTACACCGCATCGGTAGCGCCATCCAGCGTCGGGAATGAGCTGGTGACTGCCATGACCCGCTCCGGCAGGCCGGTAACCTGCATGGTCACCTCGGTGAACACGCCCAGCGTGCCCTCAGACCCCACGAACAGATCAACCAGATCATAGCCGCTGCTGGATTTCGTGGCGTTGCTGCCAACACGCAGCACCTGGCCGCCGGCCAACACCACCTCCAGGCTCAGGATATAGTCGCGGGTGACCCCATACTTGACCGCGCGCATCCCACTCGAGTTGTTGCTCACCATACCGCCGATGGTAGCCACCTCTGAGCTTCCTGGCGCCGGCGGAAAGAACATGCCCTGCCGCCCGAGCTCCTTGTTCAACTCGGCATAGACCACACCGGGCTGAACCACCACCTGCAGGTCACGCTCTCGGATCTCGATAATCCGGTTCATACGATACATGGCCAGGAGCAGTCCACCATAGCAGGGGACCGGGTTGCCCTCCAGACTGGAGCCGGCGCTCCATGGCACCACAGGGACGCGCTCTTGCTGAGCCCAAGCAAGCAACGCCGACACCTGCTCTGTGCTGGTAGGCCAGACGATCACGTCGGCGCGCCCCGGGCGGCTGTGTGACTCGTCAATGCTATGTGCGTCCAGATCGGCGTCGCGGGTTGAGACATTGGAGGCGCCGACGATGCGCTCTAGCGCTTGTATATCCATGCTTTGTGACAAAATGCCCTTTTCACTATTTCTGTATGGTATCATCGATCACTCGTTGAGATGATTCACCGGCTCTTCCGGTGCTGGTAGCAGCACATCGCGAGGTTTGCTCGACCCTGTCGGGGGGCCAATCACCCCCCGCTCGTCCAGGTCGTCGACGAGCCGCGCTGCCCGTGTGTATCCGATCCGAAAGTGGCGCTGCAGCATCGAGACCGAGGCGCGCTGCTCACGCCGGACCAACTCGATGGCCTCCTCTAGCAGATCATCGGTATCCTCATCGTCGCCGGGCAGGTCGTCTTCAGGATCAACCCACAGGCGGGGCTGCACCGCACGGTCAGAGGCATCCCACCGGGCACTGTCTGGGGCGTCGGCCGGCGACCAATGCAACGCCTCGGCCTGCGCCTGCCACCAGCCGATCAAGCGCCGCAGCTCCTGATCGGATACCCAACAGCCCTGCATACGCATCAGCCGGACGCTATCCGGCGCCATATACAGACCATCGCCGCGGCCCAGCAATGACTCGGCGCCGGGAGAATCGAGAATAACGCGCGAGTCCGTCTGCGAGGTTACCGCAAAGGCGATGCGAGCGGGCAGGTTGGCCTTGATCAAGCCGGTGACGACATCCACCGAGGGGCGCTGCGTAGCGACGATCAGGTGAATGCCCGTGGCGCGGGCCAGCTGGGCCAGCCGGCAGATGCTGGCCTCGACGGCATCGGCGCTGACCAGCATCAAGTCGGCCAGCTCGTCGATGATCACCACCATGTACGGAAGCTGCTCTGCAGGCGACTCTCGGACAAGCTCGTTGAACGCCTGGATATTCCGAGCGCCCATCCGCGCCAGGAGCTTGTAGCGACGATCCATCTCGTTGAGGACCCACTGCAGCACGCCGACAGCTCGCTCCATCTCCACAATGACCGGCGCCGCCAGGTGAGGTATCCCATTGAATGCTGAAAGCTCCACTCGTTTCGGGTCTATCATGATCAGGCGGAGTTGCTTGGGCGTGTTCTGGCAGAGCAGCGAGGCAATGATGCCACTCAGGCAGACCGACTTGCCCGATCCTGTGGCGCCCGCCACCAGCAGATGCGGTAGGCTCTGGAGGTCGTCCACCACGGGGCGGCCGGCCACATCGCGGCCAAGCGCCAATCGCAGCGTGCCGGGCAGCTTCTGAAGGCCGGCGTCTCCATCACCGCCTGGCCCCACCATCGACAGGCTGGCGTTGGGGACCTCAAGGCCCACCACGCGCTTGCCAGGCGCGGCGCCTCGATCCGCACAGGCAGGAAGCCGCCAAGGCCAGCGCCAGGTCGTTGGCCAGCGCGGCTGTAATGCGGCTGACCTTTACCTTGGTGCGCTGCGTCGAACCGTTCTTGTCCGCGATGTCGAGATAGCCTGGCTCAAGGCCAAACTGGGTGACCACAGGGCCCGGGTTGACCTCCACCACCGTAGCTGGCACACCCGGGCTTCAGCCAGGTCTCCTCGATGATCCGGGCACGGTTGCGGAGCTCGGCCACACTGATGGCAACCTCGGTCTCGGTGTCCAGCATGCGATCCAGCGCCGGCAGCTCCCAGGGCAGATCCGGGTTGCCCCCCACCACCGCGTCGTCATCTTCCGCCACGTCATCGGGCAAAGCAGGGGCGGGTTTGGCGATGGGCTGGAGAGAGACCTTTGCCGGGGCTGGTTGAGAGCTCACGGCCTCAGCAGCGGCGCTAGGGGCTTTTGCAGGCGTGACCAGTTTGCCGATCGCCTGACCGACCCTCCGAACGAGCCCGGCTGTCACCTTGCCGGCGGAGACCAGCCATCGCCAGACGGGCCCGAGCACACGCCCCACAGCGGACGCCATGGATGACAAGGGGGCCTCCAGGGCAAAGGAGAGGCCCACCACGCTCAGCACCAGCGCCATGGCCACGCCGCCCACAGAGCCCAGGAGAAGCGCGAGGCCGTCGCTCAGCATGCGGCCCACCAGGCCCCCTCCGCGGCCAACGGTTCCCTCGGGCGCTTCCCGGGCAAACTGGTGGGTCAGCGCCAAGGCCATAGCGAGCAGGAGCAGGGCGCCCACGGTCCGCACCCAAGGGAATCGTGGCCGCTGGCCGGCTCCCCAAGCGATGAGAAAGGCGCCCAGGCCCGCCAAGCATAATGCCAGTGCGAACAGCCCCCATCCCAGAACCCGCGTGGTCTCCTGAGCGACCCAGGTGGTGACGCGACCCTCGCCACCCGCCAGCGCCGAAACGATCACCAACGCCGCCAACGCCAAGAGCAGCCCGCCAATCCCGCCAACGAACCAGGGGTTTGAGAAGAATGCCCCTATTCTTTGGCGAATGAGCTTCCAGGTGATGCGTTTCTTGCGTGATCTGCGCTTGGTCATGCTGCTATGCTTTGTGCACGGCCGTTATCACCAGAGGATACCTGCCGGTAGTGGCCAGAGCGACCTTGGCAAGAACCCGCGACAGGCGAGCATCTAGCTCGCTGCGGCTGCCGCCCTGCTCGACGGTGCGCCGCACCTCGGCTCGGGCTGCCTCGAGAAAGGTCGGCTCCTCGCTCTCGTAGGCAAAGCCTCGCGTCTCGATGGTCGGCTCCTCGAGCAGCCCACCCGTGAACTTGTCCAGGAGCACGGATACCAGGACGGCGCCGTTGGTGGCTAGGCGTTGGCGTGCGGCCAAGACATCTCGTCCAACGTCGCTGATGCTGCGGCCATCCACCAGCACATAGTCGTCACTGACCCGATCGACGACGGTGGCGCTCTGGGCATCGAGCTCGAGGATGTCGCCACTCTCGATGATTACGGCTCTCTCTGGATCGATGCCACATTCGACGGCCAGGTTGCGATGCAGCACCAGATGCCGATAGTCGCCGTGAATAGGCACAAAGAACCGCGGCCTGACGAGGTTAATCAGCAGCTTTTGCTCCTCGCGCCCGCCATGACCTGAGACGTGGACGTTCAGAACCTCATCATAATAGACGTCAGCACCGAGGCGAAACAGATCATCGAGCGTACGGTGCACCAGTTTTTCATTGCCGGGGATGGGCGTGGCCGAGACGATCACCGTGTCGCCAGGCTGGATGGCCAACTGACGGTGATCTCCCCGCGCCATGCGGACCAAGGCCGAGGTCGGCTCTCCCTGGGTCCCGGTGCAGAGCAGCACCGCCCGGCGGGGATCGAGTCGGTCCAGCGAGTCGGGCGTGACGAGCAGATCGTCCTGCACCCGAAGGTAGCCCAAGTCGCGCGCGATGCGCACATTGGTGACCATGCTCCGGCCGACCACGGCGACCTTTCGATCGCCCTCTGCCGCCAGGTCCATCACCTGCTGCATGCGCGAGATGTTGGAGGCAAACGTAGCCACGATCACCCGGCCCTCTGCGGCCTGAAAGACCCGTCCCATCACCTCGGCTAGCTCGCGCTCGGAAGGCGTGTAGCCAGGCGTCTCGGCGTTGGTGCTATCGGAGAGCAGCAACAGCACGCCTTCGCCGCCCAGCGACGCCAGCTTGGCAAAATCGCTACGCCAGCCGTTGGCGGGGGTATGATCGAACTTGAAGTCCCCCGAGTGTACCACCAGCCCCACCGGCGTTCGGATGGCCAGCCCTACCCCGTCGGGAATGCTATGCGTCATGTAAAAGAGCTCGATGACAAACGCACCGAGACGGAGCACGTCGCCCGGCGTCACCGTGTGAAGATCGGCCCCCTGAATGCCGGCCTCCCGTAGCTTGCCCTCGATCAGGCCGCGAGTCAGCCGGGTGGCGTAGACGGGCGCGTCCACCTGGGCGAGGAGGTAGGGCAGCGCGCCGATGTGATCCTCGTGCCCGTGGGTGACGATCACGCCACGCACCCGGTCCCGCCGCTCAAAGACGTACCGCATGTCGGGAATGATCACGTCCACGCCCAACATCTCGGAATCAGGAAACATCAGCCCGGCATCCACAATGATCAGCTCATGCTCGTACTCGAACACCAGCATGTTTCGCCCAAACTCGCCGAGGCCCCCGAGGGCGACGATGGTAAGCTTTGAGTGGGTCAACACGCCCCCTAGAACAATGACAACTGCTCGGGCGGGGCCGGCTCGGACTGGTCAGCGAGGGCGTGCAGATCCGAGAGGATCTCGGGCAGCTTTTTGATGTCTTGTTCGATCAGGCTGCGGTACCGGGGCTGATGCAGAGCCGCCGCCGGATGGAACATTGGGAAGTACACAATGTCACCTACCCGCTTGGGCATCCCATGCACCCGGCTGATGGTCGCCCCGGCAAAGGCCAACCGCATGGAAAAGCGTCCCAAGGTGACAACGATCTTGGGCTGGATCAGGGCGATCTGCTGATCCAGATACGGCTGACAGGCCTCGATCTCGTCCGGTTGGGGGTCGCGGTTGTCCGGGGGGCGGCA
The DNA here is from genome assembly GCA_040767425.1 of Anaerolineae bacterium. GTDB lineage: Bacteria > Chloroflexota > Anaerolineae > UBA1429 > UBA1429 > DAIRUQ01. The sequence goes on from JAXGON010000011.1 coordinate 28,669, forward strand.
CTTGATGACATTGGCGATATAGACATCCTCGCGCGTGAGGCCGATGGTGCTCAGCAGCTCGTTCAGGTAGTTACCGGCGGCGCCAACGAACGGCTTACCCTGCTGGTCTTCATGGTAGCCAGGCGCCTCGCCCACGAACATGATGTCAGCATCGGCGGGCCCTTCCCCAGGCACGGCATGCGTGCGCCGCAGCCCAAGCCGGCATCTTTGGCAGTTACGGATCTGGTCGCACAGTTGCTCGAGTGCGGTCACCTGGCCCTCCCCTCTCTCGAGATGGTATCCATGTCTCGCGATTATACGTCGAGCGGAGGGCTTTGTCGACCGGACGTCGCCGCGCTTTGACCGATGCCGCCTTCTGGACTAGCCTTGGACGATGCGACAACGAGGCAACTCTAGAACACCGAGGTGACCATGCTGGATCTGGCCAAAGCAGCAGCCCAGGCTGCCGGGCACGAACTGCGCTTGCTCTATCAACAGCCGATGACCGTGCGGTCCAAGGGGCTGCGCGACCTGCAGACCGAGGCTGACCTGGCGGCCGAAAGGGCGGTTGTCGCCCTACTATGTGAGGGTAGCCCCGATGCGCTGATCGTGACCGAAGAGGCAGCAAACCGGCCCGAGCCGGAGCCAGGCCAGTTGACCTGGTACATCGATCCGCTGGATGGCACCACCAACTATGCGCGCGGCTTGCCAGGGTTCAGCGTCTCTATCGCAGCCGCACGCGATGGCATTGTCCAGTGCGGGGTGGTGTACGATCCCCTGCTCGACCTGCTCTTTAGCGCGCAGCGAGGACAGGGGGCCTCCTGCAATGGCGAACCCCTGCACGTATCAGCGACGGCCGACGTGGGCAGCTCCTTGGTGCTGCTTGACTGGCCGCGCGATCCGGCGCCGCGTGAGGCCATGGCGAATCTGTTGAGCAGGGTGGTCCCGATCGTCGATGCCGTCCGCTCTCGGGGCAGCGCGGCCTTGGGCATGTGCGCCGTCGCCGCCAGCTGGGCCGATGCCTATTTCCAGCTGACCCTCCAGCCATGGGACGTAGCCGCTGGGTGGCTGATCGTGGAGGAGGCCGGTGGCAAGGTGACGGACCTCGCCGGAGCGCCGAGCGCGCTATCCTGTGGCGACTGGCTGGTCACCAACGGGCTGGTCCACACTGCCTTTTTGCCATACACGCGTGAGGCCCGCGCCGCCTTGGTTGCAGAGTCAATGCCTCTGTAGCCTGGGGTGACGCTACGCGGATATATGGAGGGCCGCCGAGCTAGAGTGAGACCTTGTCCTCGGGCAGGTACGGCCACTTGATAAAGACCATCTTGAGATCGCGCTCGCCGGTATTGTGGACGGCATGCCCCTCACCGGGCTCCATCCGCAACGCCGTTCCCGGCCCAACGGTGATCTCTTTTCCCTGTACGGTAAAGGCCGCTTGGCCCTCTAGCACGTAAAAGGTCTCCTCCACTTGGCGATGATAATGTCCCTCTAGCGCCTCGCCCGCCTTGAGCAGAATGACGCCCCAATCCAGGTGGGGACCACGCATCAGGTACTTGACTCCGCTATCACCCCCGCGAAACGACAGCTCGGCTTCGTTGACCAGTTCCACCTTGACCTCCTACAAAGCGCTCTCAAGAATCGCGCGGACGTCATGAGCATCCAAGGTGCGTGGGTTATGCTTGAGCGAGCTGGACGGCAACGAGGCCTGGACGATGGCGTCGAGGTCCTCGGCTCGCACGCCCAGCGGCCCCAAGCGAGCAGGGATATCCACCGCGCGCATGATGGCCGTGACGCGCTCCACCGCGGCCTGCCGGAGCTCGTGATCGCTCATGTCTGGCGAGGCGACGCCCAACAGCCGGGCAACTTGCGCGTACTTGGCCGTTTCGGGCGCGTTATAGGCCATAGTGTAAGGTAACAAAAGCCCACAGACCAATCCATGCGGCAAGTTGTAGGTGGCCCCCAGGGGATGGGCCATGCCGTGTACAGCCCCTAGGCGTGCGTTAGAGAGGGCCATGCCGGCCAGCAGGCTGCCATAGGCCATCTCTTCGCGAGCAGAGAGGTCATCGCCATGCCGGTACGCCCGCTCAAGGGAGCCCCCGATCAGGGCAATGGCTCGCTCGGCCATGGCATCAGTAACAACGGTCGCGGCGATGGACGTATAGGCCTCGATAGCCTGACACAGAGCATCGCTTCCCGAGCTGGCGGTGACGGAAGGGGGCATGGTGATCGCCAACTCGGGATCTACCACCGCCCACCGGGGGTACCAGCGATCGTCGCGGATGGACGCTTTGGCGCCCGAGGCGCAGTCGGTGAGCACCGCGTTCTTGGTGACCTCCGCCCCCGTGCCGGCTGTGGTTGGCACCGCCACCAAGGGGAGCGACGCCCCATCGACTGGTCGACCCTCGAAATAGTCCGACGCCGAGCCCTCTAGCAAGGCTAGTCCCGCCACCGCTTTGGCCAGGTCAATGGCACTCCCACCCCCCAGCCCAACGACCACGTCACACCCGCTGGAACGAACGACGGCCAAAGCCTCTTCCACCATAGAGAGGGTGGGCTCCCGCAGAGCCTCGGCGTGCACCGTGAGCGCCATCTCTTGAGACCGAGCCATCTCCTGAACGCGGTCGACCAGGCCATCGCGAACCGCGTGTCTCCCACACACCAGCAGGGCCTTCTTGCCGCAAGAGGCGCAGATATCGCCCACCTGCTGGAAGCAGCCCCGGCCGATGATGATGCGGGTGGGAAGGTAAAAGGTCTTGGCACTCATACCGCCTCCTCCGGTCCAACGTCGTGTCGCGCCGGCACGATGCCCATCGTCAAAGTCAGGTCATCCTCGTCAGCAGCCTGGTCGCCATAGACGCCCAAATCCAACTGCGGTGCACGGTATTCAAGGAAACGAGCCATCAGGCGCGCCTGCTCGCCCACCGACGCCACAACGTCAGCGCCGAAATCCTCAAAGAACCGCAAAAAAATAGTCTCTTGCCGAGACCGCGTCCACCAGCCGCCGATGACGCTGCCGTCCAGCCAGATGGTCCCACCAGGTTCGCCGGCCCGATCCAGGACGCGGTCACGGTCGGCCCGGTCGACGAGGCGTTGCGTATCGCCATAGGCGGCCAGGTAGCTATCGTGCGGGGGCAGCAGAGCCACCTTGCCGGAAGGCAGCTGGCAATCGCCCATCTCCTCTAGATGGTCACGCAGCATCACATAGTCACCGCGGAAGCCACGAATCTCGAGATGCCACAGCTCGCGCTGCAGTCGCACCAAGATGCCTGCCAATTGGCTTCGCGGAACACTCCCTAGCCAGAAAAACATGTCCCCAAGGGTCACCGGCCCATAGGCCCGGACATAAGCGCGGAGCGTCTGCTCGACGGCCTCTTGCCAGGAGACGCTGTTGGCATCCAGATGGGGGAACCAGGAAGACACGGCGGCATAGCGGTATTGCTCGCTGCGCCAGCCACCCTTGCTGCCAGCCCGCACCACCAGCCCGCGGGCCTCCATGGTGGGGATGAGATGGCTGGCCAGGCGAAGGTTCGCGCCGCCAGATGCCCCCCCAGCGCAGACCACAGCCAGCATGGCGTCGAGCTCGGCGATGGTGGCGGGACCTCCCGTCGCCAGGATCTCGAGCACACGCTGCTCCAATGCTCGGCAATCGAGCTCGTCCTGTGCCGGCGACTGGCCCAAGAGCTCGCGTATCTCGTCGCCAAGCGCCGCAAGGCCATTTCGAAACTCGCTGCGGGCTAGACGATAGTAGGCCGGAAGGTGGGACACGGGGACGATATAGAGCTTTCCACGGATACCTCGGACGCTGGCGAGGCTGCGTTCCTGGAGGAGGGCATGCTCCAAATGGCGGTGGCGAAAGCCAGCGACGCGAGCCCACAACGAGAGGTAGGAGCTACTGGCGGGCACAGCCCGGATCGGGCCGGTCTCGGTGATAATTGAGGCCAGATCCTTGGTCTTGGCGGGCGTGGCCAAGTGCTGCTTGAAAAAGCGATAGCGGTTGACCCGTTCCTTATCAAAGCGAAACGGCATAGCGCTCCATGAATACCCCTTGGGCCCAGCAGTTCTCCGAGATGATTACACCACAGCCTCCATGCCCATCGGCGAACGCTTACGCAAAGCGTAGCTGCATGGTGCCATCCGGAGCAGCGTGATACTCACCATAGATGATCCCCGGACGATCATCGTCCAGCAGCAATGGGAGCAGCGACGGCAGGTCCTGCACCATCTCAGCCCAAGGCAAGCCATTCAGAGCATACCAGACCGGTTGGCCCTCAGCACCATCGGACACCGAGCGCGAGAACGCGGTCCCCAGATAGACCATCAAGAGAACGCCAGGCTCATGATGGTCCGACGAGATATGGATGACGGCGCGCAGCCCAAGCTCAACCGGGATGACGCCAGCCTCCTCGCGCAGTTCGCGGTAGGCGCCCTCAAGAGGCGTTTCGCCCGGCTCGATGTGTCCGCCGATGCCGTTCAGTTGGCCTGCCCACAGCCGCTTGTCTGGCGCGCCTCGTAGTAGCAAGAGATGATCCTGATGCCTCACAAAACAAAGGGTCCGCGGGATGACCGTGTGGCGCTTGGGCCCCCGAGTGCCCTGATCGCTCCACTGCATCGTCACCTCACCCTGCAAGCTTGGCGTAATGCAGTTGGCTATATACGGCCCCGGACGGCTCAAGATCACTCCGCATCAAGCTGATTCCTCCCACTCGGATGATCTGCTCGCGCGTCAGATCGAGCAGGCTTTCACTGGCCAGCGGCGCGACCCGCGAGGGAGGGGCATCGCGCCGCACCCGCCCCAGCGTCAGATGCGCTGCAAAGGGCCGCGCCTCCCGCTCAAATCCGACCCGCGCAAGAGCGTCCTCCAAATTCTCAACGAGGGCCTCCAGGCCGTTATTCGGATCCCCCACACCAACCCAAAAGACGCGCGGCCGTCGTGCGCTGGGAAAGCAACCCAGATCCCCTAGTGGCAGATCGAGCGTCCGATGAGCGGCGGCCACGCGATCGAGGGCGCGGCGCAACACCTCAATGCGCGACTCGTCGACGTCGCCGAGAAACTTGAGCGTCAGGTGGATCCCGTCCGGATCCACCCAGCGAACGTATTCGCCGCCTTCCTCGGCACACAGCCGGTCGATAGCTCGCCCCAGAATTGATCGGATGCCCGCATCCAGCTCGACGGCTACGAACGATCGAATGCTAGGCATGGTTCTCTCCTCCAGCTTGGTCGAGCCCAAGAAGACGGTCCGCGTTCGCACCCAGCAGAGCGTCACGCTCTCTGAGATACTCTGGCACGGCGGCCAGACATCGCCGTTGGGTCAGGAGGGGATAGTCGCTGCCAAAGAGGACCCGTTCTGGGGCCCAACGCAGGGCGTCCGCGTATAGATCGGGCTCGTACAGCAGCGGTCCAGCAGCGGTGTCATAGTAGACTCGGGCGCAGGCGCGGCGCACCTCGGGCATCCGCTCGTAAAAGATCAGCCCGCCGCCCCAATGAGCCAGCACGATGGCGTTCTCGGGATGGCGCGTGATCAACGCAAAGGCCTCTCGTGGCCCTTGCCAGCCCTTGCCGGCATAGTCATGGCCCACCTGCTCGTTGACGTGCAGCAGCACCGGCACGTTGGCGTCGCGCGCCAGCTCCATGAGCGGACGCATGGTTCGCTGGTCATCGAGCGCATAGCCCTGTCCGTCGGGAATCAGCTCGCCCAGCCCCACCGCACCGGCCTCCAAGGCCCGCCGGGCCTCGCCGATGCCCGCCGAAACGCGCGGGTTGGACACCGCCAAGGGAAGAATGATCCCAGAATAGCGGCGCGCCGCGTCCAGCACATAATCGTTGCAGACGCGACAAAGGCCCACGTCCTGAAAAGGAAACCCGAACGCCACTGAAGCGGCCACCCCGGCCCGGCGCATCTCATCGACGAGCGCCTCGGCGGCCACCAACCGCGCTGAAGGCGACGCGTACAGCTGGCCGAACCAGGGCTCGCGTTCGCACAGCTCGTCTCGGCGGGCGATAAGCTCGGGAGGCATGATATGGGTATGAAAGTCAATGATCCGCAGAGTGCACCTCACAACAGGCACTGGAAGGTCCCATGTCGATCACGATCACATTCTTGTTGGGCGAGAGGTTGTTGTCAATACATGTCGAGCGAGCCTACTTGGACAGACCCAGGATCTGCGAGTATAGTCGCAGCATGAGGGCACAACTGATCGTAAACCCAGTAGCGGGTACTCACCAGACCGATGATCTCGTCGGCGACGTGGTCGCCTACTTGCGCAAGCAGGGCTGGGACGTCCAGGTCAGGCACACCCATGGGCCTGGCGACGGCACGACCTATGCGCGCGAGGCCGCCGCAGCGGGAATGGACGTGGCCATCGCCATGGGTGGAGACGGCACTTTGGGAGAGGTGGCCTCGGGCTTGGCTCACAGTGATTGCACGCTGGGGTTGATCCCCATGGGAACAGGTAACGTCTGGGCCCGCATGGTCGGCATCCCCACCTGGTCCGTGCGGGGCAAGAGCAACATTCTGGATGCCACCCGCATGCTGGTAGAGGGGCAGACACGCCGAGTGGATCTCGGCAAGGTAGGGAATCGCTACTTTTTGCTGTGGTCGGGCATCGGCTTTGACGCGCAAGTGGCCGAAGAGGTCGAGCGGCACCGCACCCTACGGCGCAGCGTGGGCAACCTGGCTGACCTGGTGGCGGCCTTTGTGGTCGGCGCTAGCTTGAGGGGCACGCGCACAACGGTGGTGCTGGATGGCAAGGCCATGCGCCAACGCATCGTCTTTGCGCTGGTGTGCAACGCGCAGCTCTATGGCAGGGCCTTTCGCGTAGCTCCAAATGCCAAGCTGGACGACGGCATCTTGGACGTGTTCCTCTTCAAGGGAGGGAACATGCTGGACGCGCTGCGCCATGCTGGCTCGGTGCTCGTCAACTTGCACGCCAAGGACCCCAAGATCGAGTATCATGCCGCTCGCGAGATCGAGCTGCGCAGCGAGCGTCCGTTGCCACTGCAGTTGGACGGCGACGCCGTGGGGCACACACCGGTGACCATCTCGGTGGCCCACAAGGCGATCTCGGTGCTCTTTCCCAAATCGGCCCCCAAGTCGCTCTTTTGCAGCGAGGACGAGCAAGACTAAGAGATCACTGCTGCAGCGCTTGCTGGACCTTGGCTCGCAGGACTGAGGCACGAGACGGCGCCCATATCCACAGGGGAGGATGGTTGACAGCGTACGCGGATGGTGCTATAGTCCGACACGTTCGGCCGAGGTGGCGGAACCGGCAGACGCGCCGCGTTCAGGGCGCGGTGGATATTAGATCCATGAGGGTTCAAATCCCTCCCTCGGCATAGAGCGCCCCATGTGCAGTGCACGTGGGGCGTTTGCCTTGTGTATCGAGGCCCAACATCGCTCGGAGGACGTGTGCCACGCAGTCAGCCCCTCAAGCCTCACGTGGTCCGGCGCGGACGATGGACACTGCACATCGTCCGTAGCTCGAGACGACGCAAGACCATCCGCTCTCAGCTGATCGGTGAGGAGACGCTGGAGATTCGCGCCCCGGCGCGCGCTTCGGACGCTGACATCCTGCGTGCCGCCGATGCCCTGATCGCCAAGACCGAGCGCAAGCTAGCGGAAAAAGCCACCCGGGGCTCCGATAGCTACCTCGAGGAGCGCGCCCGCCTCCTGAACCAGCGCTACTTTAGCGGCATGCTACGTTGGCAGCGGATCCGCTACGTCAGCAACCAGCGTCGGCGGTTCGGTAGCTGCTCGCCCCATCGGGGTACCATCCGCATATCGGATCGGCTGCGTTCGGCGCCATCCTTTGTGCTGGACTATGTCCTGGTTCACGAGTTGGCGCACCTGGTCGAGCCCAACCATTCGGCCGCCTTCTGGAGGCTGGTCAACCGTTTCCCCAAAGCCGAACGGGCCCGGGGCTATTTGATGGCCATGCAGCGACTAGAGCAAGAACAGGGGGAGAGACGATGAGCGATTCGACAAGCCCCGTCAGGGGAGCCATGCGCATCGAGACCGATTCCTTGGGGCAGGTTGAGGTCCCGGCGGCTGCCTGGTGGGGCGCCCAGACACAGCGGGCGGCCGACAACTTTCAGATCAGCGGGCTGCCACAGCATCGAGCCTACATCGTGTGCACAGCCCTGGTCAAGGTGGCCGCAGCCGAGGTCAACATGCAACTGGGGCTTTTGGATCAGCGTCGCGGCGATGCCATCGTAGCCGCCGCCCGGCGCATCGCCCAAGGCGAGTTCCTGGACCAGTTCATCGTAGATCCGTTCCAGGCCGGCGCGGGGACCTCTCACAACATGAACGCCAACGAGGTGATCGCTAACCTGGCCAATGCGTCTCTGGGCGGGCAACGTGGCGTCTATGATCCCGTACACCCCAACGATCACGTCAACATGGGCCAATCGACCAACGACGTCATCCCCACGGTGACGCGCATCTGCTGCGTTCGTGAAGGAACCGCGCTATTGACAGTGCTGGACGCGCTGGGCGAGGCATTGCAGGACAAGGCCGTCGCCTTTGATGACGTGCTCAAGTCAGCGCGCACGCATCTTCAGGATGCGGTGCCGATTCGCCTGGGCCAAGAGTTCGGTGGCTATGCGCTGGCCGTTCGCCGCGATCGAGAGCGGATCGCCCAAGCCCTGGAGGGCACACGCCGTCTCGGCATCGGCGGAACGGCCGCGGGCACGGGCATGAACTCGCACCCTGACTATCATCGGGCGATGGTGGCTCGCCTAGCCGAGATCACCGGCGAGCGCCTAGTCAGCGCAGGTGACCTGTTTGAGCCGATGCAGAACGCCGGCGATCTGGTGCACTTGTCGTCGGCGTTGCGCACACTAGCGGTGACCCTGACCAAGATCGCCAACGACCTACGACTGCTCTCCTCTGGGCCGACCACCGGCCTCGGGGAGATCCATCTCCCCGCGGTGCAGCCGGGATCCTCCATCATGCCCGGCAAGGTGAACCCAGTGATGCCCGAGATGCTGAACATGGTCTGCTACCACGTGATGGGTAACGATCAGACCGTGGCGCTGTGCGGCCAAGCCGGACAACTCGAGCTGAACGTGATGATGCCCATCTTGGCCTATAACCTCATCCAATCCTGCCAGGTGCTGAGGGGCGGTGTGGAAGCGTTCACTGAGCGCTGTGTGCGGGGCATCACGGTCGACCGCGAGCGCTGCCGGCGTTATGCCGAGGGGAGCATGGGGCTCGCGACCGCGCTCAACCCATACATCGGCTATAGCGCAGCGGCCAAGGTAGCTCAGGAGGCGCTGGCCAGAGGCGTGTCGCTCCGGCAGGTGGTGCTAGAACGGGGCCTGCTCTCGGCCGATGAGCTAGACGCCATCCTGGACGCTCGCCGTATGACCGAGCCGGGCATCCCCGGACAGGGAACGAGCGCCTAGGACGGTGGGGGCTGGCTATCTGATGGGAGTACGAGCTCTAGCTTTGCCAGGGCCTTGAGTGTCAGCCCCGTAAGCCCATAGGCGGCGAGATCTCCCAGGGGGATCCTGGCGCAGCGGTCCCAGGGCGCGACGGCGCGAGGATCGCCCGAGGCCGCCCCGCAGTAGAGCGATAGCAGCACGCCAAAGTGGCTATAGGCGTGTGAAATAGAGGTTAGGGGATCGCCGAGCGAGATGCAGCCGAGGCCCAATTCGCTCAGGAGCGCTTGGGCAGACTCACGCGGATCACTGTGGAAAAGCTCCACGCTGGGTATCTCCCAGAGCCCGCCAAGTAGACCGCTAGGGCGACGGCGGCAGAGCAGGACGGTAGCGCCATCCACCATGCCGACGCCGACGAACCGCTTGACAGGTACCGGCCGTCTGGACGGACGCACGGGCCGCTCGGCCACGGTGCCCCGGACGTGAGCCAGACAGCGCTGGTTCCAGGGACACTCGTAGCAAGATGGCTTGTTCGAGGTACACACCAGCGCGCCGAGCTCCATCAGAGCCTGGTTCAGCCGCCCGGGATCATCGGCCGGCAGCATGGCCTGGGCCGTGGCCTCGAGCGCGCGACGGGCCCGAGCGCGGGTGGGAAGCTCGTCCAGATCCAGCAGGCGCGCCAGGACGCGGATAGCGTTGGCATCCACGGCGGGCACTGGCTGGCCATAGGCGATGCTCAGGATCGCCCCGGCGGTGTAGGCGCCGACGCCGGGCAAGGCGCGCAACGCTTCGGGATCAGACGGCACCCGCCCGTGATGTCGCTCGCAGACCAACGCCGCGGCGCGATGCAGGTTTCTAGCCCGACTATAGTAGCCCAGCCCCTGCCAGACGGCGAGGACGCTATCCAGTGACGCCCCCGCCAGAGCCTCTACCGAGGGGAACCGCTCCAAGAAACGGCGATAGTAGGGGATCACCGTGGTCACCTGGGTCTGCTGCAGCATCACCTCGGCGACCCAGATGGCATAGGGATCGCGGGTGTGACGCCAGGGGAGATCGCGTCGCTTGTCGGCGTACCAGGCCAGTAGAGCCTCGCGTAGCCGATCGGGATTGCTGGGTACGGTCATGGGCGTCTGACATCGAGCCCGCCGCACCACCAGGCTCTTTGCCACCAGCGGCCAGGGTAGGTATATTGACAGCGCTGATAGGCGGGATGGGAGGGTGACGCCGTGTACGTGACCTTGCTCAAGCTGTTTCTGCAGGTCTCAGAGAACCCTTGGGCCTTTGTAGGGCTGCTGACGCTGCTCATGCTATCCTGGGGCCTGATCGTGGCGGCCATCTATGATATCGCCATCCGGCTTTGGGACGCGCCCGCGCGCAAGTGACCTCGCTCAGGCCGCATAGATATTGATCATGTCGCGCAGGACGGCCGCCGAGGTTGGCACCGGCCCCTTTTCCTCAATCACCGCGCTGATCACCCCCATATAGTCGGTGGTATAGACGACGCCCATGTCCCACATGCCCGTACGCGCCAGGGGATGATCGCCCGGCAGAGCGACAGGGCCCACCCGCAACGCATAATCCTCGCCATTCCATGTCGCCAATGCTAGGGGCTTGATGACGCGGCCCGAGGCTCGCGCATCGCGCAGGGCCTCCAAGGTGAGGTGGCGGATCCCCTCGATAGTCACATCGTTCAGCGTGGTGGGCCGCCCCAGCACGCTGTTGGCGATGATCACCAGCTTGTTGGCAGCATCATAACCATCCACATCCAGGGTTGGATCGGCCTCAGCGATACCGGCCTCCTGGGCGCCCTCTAGCGCCTGCTGGTAGGTGATGCCCTCGTCGAGCATGCGCGTCAGGATATAGTTGGTGGTCCCATTAAAGATCCCCTCGACCTTGAGCACGCCCGAGCCCGCCAGGTCGCGTACACCCAGATTGACCGTTGGCAGACCGCCGGCGACGGTGCCGCTAAAGAGCAGGCAGAGGCCCTTCTCTTTGGCCAGGCCCGTCAGCGCATCATAGGCCAGCACCAGGGGCGCCTTGTTGGCCGCCACCACATGCATACCCCGCTGCAGCGCCAGCCGGGTACAGGTCAGTCCGGGCTCACCATCAGTCAGGTTCGTTGGTGAGGCATCCACCAGGAGGTCGGCATCGAGATCACGGACCAGATCACGAGCATCGAGGCCCGCCATGGCGCTAGGCAAGGAGGTGACGCCCTTTTTGGCAGCCTTGAGGTCGCGCAAGGAGGCCATGTCGATGCCGGCGGGATCGGCCACGGCGCCTGTCGAGTCTGCCGCGGCCACCAAGCGAAAATCTAGCTGATGCCGGCGGGCGATCGCTTCTTGCCGATGCACCAGTATGTCCAACAGGTTGCGGCCGATGTTCCCCAAGCCGATCAGCGCGAAACGCACCGTCCGTCCCATTCCATCCTCCCAGAGCGTTCATCGGGTCAAGGTCGCAGCCGAGTGTACCATCAGGCCATTGCAGAGCCAAGAGTGCATCTTTGGAGCACGCAAAGAGGGCGCTGACCAAATCGGCGCCCTCCACGCAATCCATCGTCCGCCGCTAGAGGACCTCTTCCAGATCCTCCAGAACCTCTCGCTCGGTGGGGAACCGTCCCGTCTCGAGCTTGCTATACACAGTCTTGCCATCGACGCTGACCTCAAAGGCACCGCCCGACGAGGGAATCAGGGCGACCTCGGCCAGGTTATTGCGAAACTTGGACAAGATTTTCTCCGCCAGACTGGCAGCTCTTGGCAAGTACCCTCAAGAGGTGCAGTAGCGAATGTTGACTTGGCTCATCCCAATCTCTCCTTCCGCCCATCCGGCAACGTTGGGTAGGATAACATGGGCGGCGCAGACTCGCAAGCCAAGCGCGCGCAGCTCTCTCGAGATTGACCCGGTCACCGTCATCCACCACACCTCACCGGGTACACCCACCGCCTCCCCCTAACGAACCCACAGGCGCCGACCATCGGTCACTAGCTCTACCGTGCCGAGATGGTCCGTTCGAAGGATGCGAGCGCCGACCATGCTCAGCCGCTCAAGCACCACATAGCTCGGGTGACCCACGCGGTTCTCAGCCCCGACGCTGACGACAGCGATCTGGGGCTGGCAAGCCGCCAAGAACGCCTCGCTGCTGGATGATGGCGAGCCGTGGTGCGCGACCTTGAGAACCGTCACGGGCGTTATCAGGCCCAACCGCAACAGCTCCCGCTCGGCCTCGCTTTCGATGTCGCCGGTGAGCAGCATCCGAAAGTCACCCATCGTCAAGAGCAGGACAACAGAGTCCTCATTGCGGTTCTGCTGCGAGACGAGCTCGTGGCCGGGATGGAGCACCTCCAACGCGACGCCGCTATCCAACGTCAGGCTCTGCCCGCGCAGGGCCGTCGACACCGCCACGCCGGCCTCGCGCAGCTGTTGCTCCCAGGCCTGGGCCAGGGCATCGTCACCCATATCCGGCGGCTGCAGCACGCCGCCGAGACGGTAGCGCTGAGGCAGTGCCACCAGCCCGGCGAGGTGGTCCGCGTCGGCGTGGGTTGCCACCACCAGATCGATCCGACGATGCCACATCGGCAGCACCTGACCCAAACGCATCTTGAGCAAGAGCGGATCTGGGCCGCCATCGATCAGCACCATAGTCCCGCGTGGCGTGCGGATCAGGATGCTATCGCCCTGGCCCACATCCAAGGCATAGACGTGCAGCTTACCGTCGGGGAGCTTGGCAAGCTGGGTGCCCAAAGCCAGGAGCAGCAGCAGCGCCACCGCGCACAGCGTCAGCGTGCCCCACCGCTTCTTGGCCCAGGAGATCGCTCGGCCTCCCGCATGCGACAGATGCTTTAGCAAGAGCACGCCTCCGATGGTCCCATAGAACAGTGCCAGACTCCATGGAGAGGGCGCCGGCAGCGTCAGCGCCGCCCCAGAGACCCTGCCAAAGGTCTCGGCGATGGTGATGGTCCACCATAGCGGCACATAGGCCGCCCATGCGACGGCGACGCCCAATGGTTCGCAAATGCTTCCCAGCAACGCCGCCACGGCCCCGAGCATGGTGATGGGCGGCTGAGCCGGCAGCGCCAGCAGGTTGGCCGGCAAAGCCACCAGCGAGATCTCGCCGAAATGGTACCAGATGATGGGAAACGTCAAAAGCTGCGCGGCCAAGGTGGCAAGCAGATAGGCGCTGAGCAATCGGGTTGCTGCGCGAGCCTTTTCCCGGGGCAGATGCCGGCCCAAAAGCGCCAACGTGGCGTCATCCAGCAGGGGGGTGATGGCGATGAGCGCCAGGGTAGAGACCATCGAGAGCTGAAAGCTGACATCCCAGACCAGGGCTGGATTGACGGCCGTCATGCAGACAGAAGCGGTGGCCAACGATGTGAGGATGTGCGGCCGGCGGCCGGCTAGCTCCGCCAGCACCAGCAGGATGCCCATGAGGGCGGCGCGCGTCACAGGAGGGCTGGGGCCAACGAACAGGGTATAGACCACGATGACGCCCACGGCAGCGAACAAGGTCAGGCGACGCGAGGACCATCGCTGCAACAGGTGCACCGTCTGCTGGAGCACCAGCCCAATGTTGAACCCCGAGATCACGATCACATGGGTGAGACCGGAGCGCCGAAAGGCGTCTTCTACCTCTGCCGGCAGGGTGCGCCCCAGGCCAAGCAAAATGCCGTTGAGCAGACCGGCCTCTGGCTCGGGCAGGATGCGCTCGATGCTGCTGCGCGCGATCTCCTTGAGGTCATAGAGCCAGCGCAACCATCTCGACCCCGCTCGACCAGGTAAGCTCGTCACCTGCACCCAAGCCATGGTGCCGCTGAGGCCACGACGTGCCAGGTAGCGGCCGTAGGCATCGTTGGGATCTGGCAACGCGTTCAGCCGGCCGGTCACCGCCAGGCGGTCGCCGTACCGACGAATGGGGTAGCGGCTCACGGTCACGAGGACTCGCCCCGAAACGGGCCGCCGTGAGCCATCATGCTCCACGGCCTCGACTGCCAGCTCGACACGCGTATTGGTGCCAGCATAGGTAGGCTCGGCGGCAACATAGCCGTGGATGGTGACTCGTTGCCCGGCCAGGTGCTCGAGTGCCGTTGAGGAGCGCGCACTGGCCCAGACCTGTTGGGCACATAGCCCGCCCAGCAGGCCCAGACTCAGAGCGAGCGAGATGGCCCGCCGCCCGAGCAGGCGGCTGACCACCGCACCCGCCGCACAGATCAGCGCCGCCCAAAGGGATGGCGCCCCCCATGCGATCCCGACCATCCAGCCGATGGCCACCCAGACCATAGTCGTCACGGCTGCACCACCGAGACCAATCCATCCAGAAACCGGGAGCCATTATAGACGGCCGGCGGGCTCGGTCCACCCGCCTTTTGGTGACGAGAGGAGGCTGGCTTATGATAGCAGACATTATGAAGGTGTATCTCACATCTCTCGGCTGCAAGCTGAACTGGGCCGAGCTCGAGTCGTTTCGCCGGCAGATCACCGCTTGCGGCCATATCGTGGTGGATGACGTTGCCCAGGCTGACTGGGCCGTCGTCAATACCTGCACGGTCACCCATGTGGCGGAACGCAAGTCGCGACAGACCATCCGCCGCCTGGCTCGCGCGAATCCGAGGCTACGCATCGCGACGGTGGGCTGCTATGCCGAGGTAGCCCCCGAGGCGGTCGGCTCCCTCGAGGGCGTGGCGCTGTGCGTAGGCAACCAGCAAAAGCATGAGCTGATCTCACGGATACTTGCCACAGAGGCCGAGACGACGTCCTCTGCAGCAGCAGCCCCCCTACCGGAGGACGCCACTTCCCGCACCCGCGCCTTTTGCAAGATCCAGGACGGCTGCGACAACCGGTGCAGCTACTGCATCGTGACAATCGCCCGTGGTCCGCAACGAAGCGAGCCGCCGGAGCGCATCCTGGCCGAGGTGCGTGCGCTGGTGAACGCAGGCTACCAAGAGATCGTGCTAACGGGCGTTCACATCGGCGCCTATGGCCGCGACGCCTTGGGCGGCGGCGCAGCCGCAGGTTGGGATCTGGCTCGCTTGGTGCGCGAGATCCTGGAGCGAACCGCCGTCCCCCGGCTACGACTGTCGTCCATCGAGCCGTGGGACCTAACCGAGCCGTTGCTAGCCCTGTGGCCGCATCCTCATCTGTGCCCGCATCTGCATCTGCCGCTACAGAGTGGCTGCGATGCCACGCTCCAGCGGATGGCGCGGCGCTATACCGGCGACACCTTTCGCCAGCGGGTGACGTCATTCCGCCAGCGCGTTCCCGACGGGGCGGTGACCTCGGACGTGATCGTGGGATTCCCTGGGGAGAGCGACGCCGAGTTTGCTCAGAGCTTGGCGTTCATCCGCGAGATCGGCTTTGCGAGGCTGCACGTCTTTCGCTACTCGTCGCGCCCAGGCACGGCGGCCGCCTCTTTACCCGATCAGATTCCGCCCCAGGTCGCCAGCGCCCGCAGCCAGACGATGCGAGCCGCCGGAGCAGCCATGGCCCAGGCCTATCATCGCCGTCTGGTGGGCAAGGTGGTTCCAGTGCTGTTTGAGTCCCGCATCGGCGAACGCTGGGCCGGCCTCACCGACACCTATGTTCGCACCACCGTCGCTTCTGACCTCGATCTCCACAACTGCATTGTGCCAGTGCGGGCGGTCCGCGCCAACGCCGATGGCCTCGAAGGCGAGGTGGTTCCTGCTCACCCATGCACTGCACCCTCGGTCTGCACCGTTGGTTGACGCTGCTAACGCGCCCCTCCTATAATGAGTATCCGGCAAAGAGCGCGATTCCCCTCTCCAGCACGAGGCCCATGGTAAGCGAGGAGCATCGCTATGAGTACCAAAGAACGACTGATGGAGGACCTAAAGACGGCCATGCGAGAGCATGACGTGGTGCGACGAGATGCCATCCGGATGGTTCGTGCCGCCATCGGTAATGCCGAGATCGAGCTTCAGCGCGAGGTGACCGATGACGAGGCGATCAAGATCATCGCCAAGGAGGTCAACCTCCGCAAGGACGCGGTGGAGATGTTCCGCCGCGGCGGGCGCGACGATCTGGTCGCCAACGAACTGGCCGGCATCGCTGTTCTGGCGGAATACCTGCCCGAGCTCATGTCCGAGGACGACATCCGCGCCCAAGCCGCCGCCACCATCCAGGAGCTTGGTGCGTCGAGCATGCAAGACCTGGGGCCGGTGATGCGTACCTTGATGAGCAACCTATCGGGTCGCGCGGATGGTCGCGTCGTCAACCGCATCGTCCGCGAGATGCTCGGTGGATAGATCTGGCCAACGCTGGCCGCAATCCAGGAACATGGAATCGGCGCCATGATGGACAAAGGCGACCGCAAAACGCCGTCCCGCCAAGACCGGACGCCACACCCTGCGCGAACCGCCTTGCGTGGTCTGTTGCTGGCGACCCTCGTGTTGGCAACATGGGTCGGCCTTTTGCTTCTGGATGGCTCTTCCAACCGGCTGGCCGTCATCGAGGGAGAGCCCTCGCCCCGCGACGTCAAGGCGCCGCATCAGGTCACCTATGTGAGCGAGGTCAAGACCGAGGAAGCCCGACGCCAGGCCGCGGCGCTGGTTGAGGATGTCTACGTGGGCCCAGAAAGCCAGGTGATCGAGGCGCAGCTAACGCGCTTTGACGAGATCATCGCCTTGGTGGAAGCCATCCGGCACGATGATTTTCTGGATACCGACGCCAAGCGCGCCCTCCTGCGCGAGATCCCCGATCTCAACCTCGACGAGACCCATCTCAGCCTGATCATTGCCGCTTCGGACGATACTTGGGCGCGGATCACCTCCGAGAGCCGACGGGTGCTGGATACGGTGCTGCGCGATCAGATTCGCCCTAGTGCCGTTCCCCAGGCCAGACAGCGCGTGAGCCGCTTGATGACACAATCACTGGACGACGACGCCCGCCAGGTCGCCATCCGCCTGGCAGAGGGTCTGGTTACCGCCAACACGTTCCTGGATCCAGAGATGACCGCCGCCAACCGAGAAGCCGCCCAGCAAGCGGTCGAGCCGGTGATCTGGAGCCTTCGGGCTGGCGAGTCGATTCTGCGTGAGGGAGAGATCGTCACCCCTCTGACGATGGAGCAACTGCGGGTTCTTGGCTTGCTGGAGCAGCGCCCCACGCTGGAGCACCAGCTTAGCATCCTGCTGTTCGCCCTGATGCTGGTGGTGTCCCTTGGATTCTACACCGCGCGGACGCAACCGCTGGTCATCAGTCGCGCCAAGCGCGAGCTGCTTCTGGTCGTGCTGCTGGTGGGGATAGCCGTTGCTGGGCGGGCTGTGATCCCCGTCGGCGGCGCGACCGCTTACCTGTTCCCCGCCGCCACGGCCTCGATGCTCGTCGTCCTGCTTTTGGACCTACAGCTCGCCATGGTGGTATCGGCTATCCTGGCAGGCCTGTTAGGCTTTATGGCCGCACGCTCCTTTGAGATCACCATCTATGTGCTGGTCGGCTCGATCATCGGAGCCCTCTCACTGTGGCGCCTCGACCAGCTCGGGTCATTTCTGCGCGCCATGGCCTATCTGGCCTTGGCCAATGCCTGTGTGGTGGTCGCCTTTGAGCTACCCGATGCTGCCGGCGATCTATCACACTTGCTTACCCCCTTGGCGGCCGCGGTCACCAACGCCCTGCTCTCTACCAGCTTGGCCTTTGTGGCCTTTGCATTTGTGGGGCGAGTGTTTGGCATCACCACCTCCCTCCAGCTCTTGGACCTGGCGCGCCCCACCCAGCCGCTGCTCAAGCAGATTCTCACCAAGGCCCCGGGAACCTACCACCACTCCCTGATCGTCAGTAATATGGCGGAGCGAGCGGCCGAGGCCATCGGGGCGGATCCGTTGTTGGTACGCGTAGGGGCCTATTACCATGACATCGGCAAGATCAGCCGACCGTACTTTTTCTCAGAGAACCAGTTCGACGGCGATAACCCCCACGACAGCCTCGATCCTCACACCAGCGCCGATATTATCATCGGGCATGTGACCGAGGGCATCTCACTGGCCGACAAGTACAAGCTACCGGAGCGGATCAAGGACTTTATCCGCGAGCATCACGGCACCACGCTGGTCAGCTACTTTTACCGGATGGCAGCCAAGGCGGCCGAGGACGGCAATGTGGATGAGGAGCGGTTCCGCTATCCAGGCCCCAGACCGCAGACGCGCGAGACGGCCATCGTGATGTTGGCCGACGGCATTGAGGCTAGCGTGCGCGCCCACCGCCCGGCCGACGCCGATGCCACCGAGCGCGTGATCCGTCAGATCATCAACGATCGCCTGGTCGCCGGCCAGCTTGACGAGTGCGCCCTCACGCTCAAAGATCTCGATCAAATCCGCCAGTCCTTTACCGAGGTGATCCAGAGCGTGTTCCATCCGCGCGTCCAGTATCCTGAACGTGTGCCCAAGCGAGCCCCGCGCGCATCGACAGAGAGTTCGCCGAGCGATGGTACCTGAGCGCCCGTTTCGTGGTAACCTGCTAGATAGCTTTCGGCACGCCTTTGACGGGCTGTGCTATGTGCTGCGGGCCGAGCGCAACGTGCGGGTGCATCTCGTCATCGCCACGCTGGTCATTCTGCTGGGGCTGTGGCTGGGCCTCCAGCCGGTCGAGTGGGCGCTGATCGCCTTTGCCATCGCGCTCGTGTTGGTGGGAGAGCTCGTCAACTCGGCCACCGAGCTCACCATCGACCTGGTGTGCCCTCACTATGACGTGCGCGCCAAGCACGCCAAAGACATGGTGGCCGCCGCCATTTTGGTGGCTGCCCTTGCGTCCGTCTGCATAGGCTTGTTCGTCCTCGGGCCACCATTGTGGCACAAGGTAAGCGCATGGATGGGAATCTGAGCATCTGCATCACCACCTCTGGAGGCGGTCATGGACCTCGCTAGGTATTGGGACATTCTCCGTAGGCGCGCCTGGATTCCCGTCGCCTTGGTCTGCGTAACCCTGCTCAGCTACCTTTGGGCGCCTCCTCCACGCACTATGGGGTATGCCGCTTCCATGCGCTTTGCCGTGGGAGTGCTGCCAGAGGAGTCGGGTGGTGCATACTATACCTATGATCGCTACTATACCTGGCTGACGGCCGAGTACCTGGTCGATGATCTCAGCGAGATCGTCAAGAGCAGGGTGTTTGCTGCCGATGTCTCCCGTCTAGCTGGCCTTGATCTGCCAGCGGGAGCAATTCAGGGCGCCACCTCTGCCGGCAAACTGCATCGCATCCTGACCGTCAACATCAGCTGGCACGATGCGGCCCAGTTGGCGGCTATCGCCGAGGCCACCGCCACGTTGCTTACCGAGAAAGCCGACGCATACTTGGCGCAGCTTGGCACCGAGCAAGCGGTGATCCACCTGATCGATCCTCCAATGGTGAGCCCGTTGCAGCCTTCCTTGCGGCAGCGGCTGGACCCCCTCTTGCGCGTCGGCCTGGCACTGGTGCTGGGCATCGTCGTCGCGTTTGGCCTGCACGCCGTCGACCCGACCATCCGCGCCCAGGATGAGCTCGAAGCGCTGGGAGTGCGCGTGTTGGCGCTGGTTCCGCCGACGCGCCCCTGGTGGCAGCGGATCCTCTGGAGGCGTCACGACGTCTAAGCGCGGCCAGTAGGCCCAGCTTTGGCCGCGCCTGACTGCACATGCTATAATGCCCTGGTTCGGGGCGAGTCATCGGGGAGGGTTACGTGGAGCTAAAAGAGTACTTTCGGATTCTGGGCAAACGCGGTTGGATCATCATCCTCTGCATGGTGATCGTGGCCGCCAGCGCCTTTGTGTTCAGCCGGATCCAGCGGCCCGTCTATCGCTCCACCGTCTACCTCAATGTGATGCCGGCTCGTCTCGACTATGGCTTGCAGCAGGTCGTTCGAGGCGTCATGCGCAACTATGCTGGCACCATATCCTCACGACCCAACGCACAAGAGGTGATCGATCGCCTCCAGCTCGATATCACGCCAGAGCAGTTCCTGCAAAAGATCACGGTGAGCCCCAACGAAGCCGATCTGGTACTGCAAATCAACGCCGACGACTATGACCCGCTCATCGCGCGGGATATCGCCCAGACCTCTGCCGAGGTGTTCATCGAACAGATCGACAAATACATGCTCGAGCAGGACAAGCAGGACCGTGTATCGGTCACCATCCGCGACTATGCGCTGCCCGGCACGCTGCACAAGCCCAAGTGGAAGATCAATGTGATGGCGGGGGCCGGCTTTGGCGTCATCATCGGGGTTGCGATCGTGTTCATTCTCGAGTGGCTCGCCTCCGAGACCATTCGCAGGCCCGAGGACATCGAACAGCAGATGGACCTGGCAGTCCTGGGTGTGATTCCCCAGCAGGAGCGTCCAGCGGCCCGCGGCGAGCGTTCACTCCCATGAACCCGCGACAGCATCAGGAGGCAGCAGCGATGAGCGATTCACTGGCGCTTGTGACCCTCACAGATCCGCAATCCTCGGCCGCGGAGGCCTATCGCACGTTGCGCATCAATCTGCAGTTCACCACGCTTGACAAGGAGCTGCGCTCGTTGCTGGTCACCTCCCCCGGCCCGGGCGAAGGCAAGACCACCACGCTGGCCAACCTGGCCGTCACCATGGCGCAGGTAGATCAACGTGTGATCGTGGTCGATTGCGACCTGCGTCGGCCGCAGATACACCAGCTTTTTGGCTTGGAGAACAGTCACGGCCTCACCAGCATGATGCTCGACGACGCGTTCCTTGAGAACCCTCCCTTGCAGCCTACAGAAGTCTCTGGGCTACGCATCCTGACCAGCGGGCCCCTGCCGCCGCGTCCGGCGGATCTGTTGGGATCCAAGCGGATGGGCCAAGTCATCGCCTCCCTCTGCGATCAGGCCGACATCGTCCTCTTTGACGCTCCGCCGGTGATGTCGGCCACGGATGCCGCCGTTCTGGCCACCCGGGTCGATGGGGTGTTGCTGGTGATCAGCGCCGGGGAGACCAAACGCGAGCACGCCATTAGCGCGCTGGAACGTCTGCGAAAGATCAACGCCAATGTGCTGGGTTCGGTGCTGAACAACGCGGCAGCCGACGTCTCATTGGCTGGTTACTAGCGCTGGGCGCAACCCCATGGCATCGGGCAGGACGACCTCATCCAGCTTGGACGAGGTCGTCCTTATCTGCGAGCAAAACCTCTACACAGGCCCTGTGCAAAACGGCGCTTGCCCTTGTGGATAACCTGGATAACGTGTGGATAAGCGCCCCTTTCTATACCCAGCTTTTGCACAAGCATCCATCGCAGAAAAAGCCGTTTACAGCATTCTAATGTCCCTAATTACACTTTTTTGTCTCATAGCCAAGGATGTCGCCGACGGGCCCCTAGAAGGTTATCCAGATTATCCGCCTAGTTATCCACAGGCGGCCTGGATAACCCACCACAACAGACGGGTGGCCTCGGTCCCCCGCCACAACATCTAGGGGTCTCACGCCACCTTTCCACATTTCCACCGTCTCTACGACGATGACGATACTCTGATATACTCCTATAATAGAAGATAAGGATACAGAGGAGATGCTCGTGAGACCGCTATCGGCCGATATGGAAACGCAACGCCTCGCGATGGTCGATCATCAGATCAAGAATCGCGGTGTGCGTGACCCTCGGGTCCTAGCCGCGCTGGCGAGCGTCCCCCGGCATCTCTTTGTGGCGGAAGAGGACTGGAGCCAGGCCTATGCGGATCGGCCGCTTCCCATCGGCTGGGGGCAGACCATTTCGCAGCCGTATATGGTGGCCGTGATGACCGAGCTCCTGGAGCTACAGCCGTCTAGCCGAGTGTTAGAGATCGGGACGGGGTCCGGGTATCAGACGGCCGTCCTGGCCGAGCTGTGCGACCAGGTGTTCACCGTGGAGGTGATACCACAGCTGTTGCAGAGGGCGCGCGCGATTCTGGACGATCTGGGCTACACGAATATCCAGTTTCGCGAGGGTGATGGCAGCCTGGGATGGCCCGAGGAGGCGCCGTACGATGGGATCCTGGTGACGTGTGCACCCGACGATATCCCGGAGAGGCTGTTGGGTCAGCTCAAGGATGGTGGTCGCATGGTGATTCCCCTGGGGCCGCCCGGCGGCGCACAGACGTTATACCTGGTCACACTACAGGGCGAACGCGTGATCAAGCGAGCGGTGATGGGGGTACGGTTTGTGCCCTTGATGCCGGCTAGCGACGTGGACTAGCGGTTCCAGGGCGGCTGGTAGTCGATGCCCATCTCGCGGGCTTCGGCGTAAAAGACGCGCCTGGTCTTCATGTACCAGTCCAGAGAGGTGCTCAGCCGATCACTGCCATCGATGGTGGGGCCGATCTGTACCCCCTGCATGTGTGAATCGATAGCATAGCTATACACCGGCTGGTAGAGCAGGATGGCCGGCACATCGTCCACGAACAGGCGCTGGAAGCGATAGTAGAGATCGCGACGCAGCGCCACATCGGTGGTTGACCGTGCCGTCTCGATCAGGCGGTCAGCCTCGGGGTTGATATACCCGGCAAAGTTCAGCCCGTTCTCGCTGACCTGGGTCGAGTGCCAGTAGATGTACGGATCGGGATCCGGCGGCAGTCTCTCCCAGCCGCCGAGAATCGCGTCAAATTGTCGCAGACGCAGTTGATCCTGAATCAGCTCTTCCCAGGGGACAACCTCTGGGTGCGCCGCGATGCCCACCTCGGCTAGCTGGTCGCTAATGCGTTCGATCAGCGCAAGGCGGGCAGGATCGCCTTCGTTGGTGGCCAGGGTGAACTCGAGCTGCAGCGCGCCGCGGCTGCGAATCCCATCCTGATCGAGGTCCACCCAGCCAGCATCCTCTAGAATGGCACGAGCTCGTTGTGGGTCATGCTGGTAGATGGGGGTATCGGGATCAAAGGCCCAGGATGTGGGAAGGATAGGGGTATCAAGCACGATGCCCTGGCCCAGGAGAATCTCGTCCACCATGGCCTGGCGGTCAAGCGCCCACATGATGGCCTGGCGCACGGCGCGATCCTGAAACACGGCTCGGTCCAGGTTCAGGAACACGAGCGTATAGCCTGATAGCGGCGCAGAATAGAGTGTCAGATTGCTATCCTGTCGGATGAACTCCAGGTGTTCTGGCAGCACGCGCGAGATGCCAGCAATCTGGCCGCGAGTGTAGGCCTCATAGACGGCTGGCAGCGATGGGTAGAAGCGAAAGGTGATGCGTTCAAGGTAGGGTCCCTCGCTCTCGTCAGCGCGGTAATAGTCGTGGTGGGGGATCAGCGAGAGACTGCGGGCACTGACCTGCTCGATCTTCCATGGGCCCGTGCCGATGGGGGCGGCGTTAAAAGTTGCGTTGGGAAGATCCGCCGCAGAGACACCACCCAGGATATGAGCGGGCAGCATCCCGACCGTGGCATAGTCCAGAAACGGCGTAAAGGGCTCCCTCAACACAAATCTGACGGTATAAGCATCTAGCTTTTGGATGACGACGTCTCGCCACATCTCGGCCAGAAAAGTGGCGCCAGCATAGTCGGGATCCTGGATGGCGGTGAGGGTGTAGATGACATCATCGGCGGTAAAGGGGGCGCCGTCATGCCAGACGACGTCACGTCGCAGAAAGAACGTATAGATGGTCTCGTCGGGAGATATCTCCCAGCTCTGGGCCAGATCGGGAACGATGGTGCCGTCGGTCTCAGCGCGAACCAAGCCTGTAAAGACCAACGAAACGACGTCCTGATCGACAGGGTTGGCATGGGAGAGAAGCGGATTGATGGCGCGAGGATTGCCCGCCACGCCCTCGACATAGGTTCCGCCCTCGACGGGCACCTCGACGGTGGCAACCTGGTAGGAGATGTAGGCTACTCCCGCGACTAGGACGATGAGGCCCAGTAGCGTAAGCAGGACTTGCGGGCGGGTGCGGGCCATGACGTTCCGCTTTCGGTGGGCGCTTTGTCTAGAGAATGACGCTGAGCAACGACATCACGAAAAAGACCACCGACAACCCGATGGTGACGTGGAACATGGTCTTTTCGACGCCGCGCCGCGTGCGATGGATCGAGCTATCGCCGCCAAGCATGCGCCCCAGCCCTGCCGTGCGGCTCTGGAGCACGATCAAGGCGATCAGCGCTACGGAGATAATGATCTGGACAGCGTTCAGATATGGGCGCACAGAAGACCTCCACAGCACATACTCCTAGACTGAGCGATTATAGCACTGGCCCCATCCACGGGCAAGAACATCGCTGCGGCCGTGATCTAGCACATTGACGGCGAGATGGGCTATCGCTATGCTCGACGTAAGCTCCGCCTCGACACGCACCATGTGCCTTGCGCCAGGCCATCAGTGTGACACGTGCTTGGGGCGGATGGATGCTGTCTTGGAGGCGGTTTCGATCTGATCCTGGTCGGCCAGTACGTGGGTGCCCAAGAGGCCCAGCGCCAGTGTGGCGATGCCCGTCACCGCAAAGGTAAGCGGTATACCTATGCTGTCTCCCAAGATACCGCTCAGCCAGGGGCCTGCAAACATGCCGATGGCGTACACAGCCTGGTGAAACCCCATGGCGGTGGACCTTTGGGCATCCGGAATCTGCTGGATCGACAAGCCCATCAGCGTGGGCGAGAGGATGCCCATGGAAAACCCGACACAGAACTCGGACGCGAATACGACGGGCAGGCTGGGCGCCCAAGCCAACCCTCCAAAGCCGAGGGCCAACGCCACGAACCCAGCAATGGCCAACCAGCGCGTCGGGATCCGCTTGGCGAGGGTCGCAGTGGCCAGGTTGGCGGCCATGGTCACGCCCACGTTGAGGCTGACCAGCATCCCTACCATGGTGTCGGTGGCGCCCAGGCGCTGAGCCACGATGGGCGTAAAGCCAAAGGTGGAGGACCAGTTCGCGTATTGGGCCACCAGCGCCAAGAGCGATGGAACCAGCACCGCTGGCTGAAGGAGCAGCGCCTTGACCTTGCCATAGTTCGGAGTGACCGAGGGGCGCCGATTCTCACGCGTTAGTAGAATACACACAAAGGCGAGGCCGCCAGCAAGCGCGGCAAGACGAAACGCCAGTGGATAGCCGCCGATGCTATTCCAGATGCCATTGGTGCCAGTGGCTAGCATGCGTCCTAGCGATCCGACCAGGGTCAGTAAGGCGGTGGCGCGAACGGCCTCGTCAGGCGGAAAGAGCCCGCTAAAAGCGACGACCAACAATACCCAGGTGCCCGCCGAAAGGCCCGTGATGGCTCGGCCTATCGCCAGGCCCGTGATGGTGGAGGCCGATCCCATCACCAAGGCACCCAGCGACACCAGGCCGATTCCTATCAGGATCAGTATGCGGCGCCGTCCTAGCCAATCGGCGGTGATGCCCAGCGGCAGACGGATCAACGCCTGCCAGAGGCCGTACATCGAGAGCACCGTTCCCACCAGGGCCAAGCGATCGGTCTTGGTGGCGGCATAGGTGGGCAGGGTGGGGACATACAGGTAGAGCGCGATCCAGTAGAAAAAGACGGCGGCGGCAAAGAGAACAATGGACCGTTTGCGCTCGGAAGCGACATCAAGACTAGAGTTGGCCACGGGCTGCTCCCACGGATTGGCACAATAGGTTCGTCACGTTCGCACCATGGTACTGCCGCGAGCATTCTGGCGCAAACGAGGCAGCCGCCATGGCCGATGGGTACACTGGGAGGGATGGGTGATCAAGCCTCAAGGGCTACTGATAGTGTATACAGGCGACGGCAAGGGCAAGACCACGGCGGCGCTGGGGATGGTGCTGCGTGCCTGGGGACGCGGTATGCGCGTGTGCGTGGTCCAGTTCATCAAGAGCGAGCGGGGCCGCTGGGGCGAGGTGCTGGCCGCTGAAAAGCTGGGCATCGCCTGGCACACCCTGGGAACGGGCTTTGTGTGGGAGCCCGATCGGGATGCCGAGGCGCGCCTTCGCTCCCAGGATGCGTGGCGTTTGGCTCAGGCGGCCATCGGCAGCGGCGAGTATGACCTGGTGGTGCTGGACGAGTTCACTTATCCATTGCGCTTTGGATGGGTGGATGTTAACCAGGTGCTGCTCTGGCTAGCGCAGGAGCGTCCCTCTGACGTGCATGTGGTCATCACGGGGCGACAAGCGCCCGACGCGCTCATCGACCAGGCCGACCTGGTGACCGAGATGCGGAATATCAAGCATCCTTTCGATGCGGGTCTGGCGGCGCAAAAGGGGATCGAGTACTAGCCCAGCAACGGGCGGTGGCAAGATGAATTCTTGACCAACGGCCGCCGGAATGGTATAGTCGGTTCGTAACAATCGTATAGATCGCTGGGGGAGCCCTCACTGGGCTGAGAGGATGGAACTACCCGTCGACCCCTGGAACCTGACCTGGGTTATGCCAGCGTAGGGAAGCGCCGAATCGAGCTTTCGCAAGCGCCGCTGGTTCAATCCAAGCGGCGCGTTTTGTTTGAGGAGCAGCGATGATCAAGGCCTGCGTTCTAGCGAATGGCGAGTACCGACACCCCGAGCGCTTGATGCCAGTCGTCCGGAACGCCGACGTGGTCATCGCCGCCGACGGGGGCGCCAACTGGTTGGCGACGCAGGGGTTGGTTCCGCATGTCCTGGTAGGTGACATGGACTCGGTGACCGATGCGGTACGGGAGGCCATCGCGGGGCAGGGAGGGCGCCTGGTCACGGTGCCGCGCGCCAAGGATGAGACCGATCTCGAGCTGGCACTGCTGGAGGCCGTGGACGTCGGCGCGCGACAGATCACCGTGCTGGGGGCCTTGGGGGGACGCATCGATCACGCGTTGGCGAATGTGTATTTGCTGGCGCTTCCTGCGCTACGTGGCCGCGATGTGCGCCTCTATGATGGGACCACTTACCTGTGGCTGACCGACAGCCTGGCGCGGGTGCAGGGTGAGCCTGATGACCTGATTTCGCTGATTCCCCTCGGAGGCGATGTGCAGGGCGTTCATACGAGCGGGCTGGCCTACCCCTTGCGCGGGGAGACGCTTCACGTGGGACCAGCCAGAGGTATTAGCAACGTCATGACCGAGACAGAGGCGACCATCGAGGTGGGGGCGGGGCTGCTGTTGGTGGCCTACACGTCAGCCGCCAATCTGGAGCGAGGATAGCGATGCGCAACCCATTCACCGACCCGACCATAGCCGAGACCTATGAGAGCTGGTATGCCACGCCTCTGGGGCAAGCCGTGGACCAAGCCGAGAAGGCCGCGCTGCTGCGCCTGCTAGAGGTGCGCCCTGGGGAGACGGCCCTTGACGTGGGTTGTGGCACAGGTCACTTTACCCAGATGCTGGCCGATGCGGGGGCCCAGGCCACGGGATGCGATGCCTCCGAAGCCATGCTCCAGCAGGCCGCTCGCACCCGAAAAGAGCTGCGCTGGCAGTTGGCCGATGCACGCGAGCTGCCCTATGCCGATGCCACCTGGGACCTGGTGCTCTCGGTGACCATGCTCGAGTTCGTGGAGGAGCCCGCCCGTGCGCTGGACGAGATGTGGCGGGTTCTGGCTCCAGGGGGACGGTTGGTGGTGGCGGTGCTCCAGGCCGACACCCCCTGGCAGGCGCTCTACACGCGCCAGGCCCAGCAGGCGCCATCGCCGTTCGCTGCGGCTCACTTTTATGGGCGAGACGAGCTGGGTGCCTACCTGCAAGGGTACGGTAGACCACAACTCGCAACGGCTGTTCACTTTTCCCCTGAAGGGCGGCCTCCGCGCTGCCTTGCGCTGGTAGAGTCTTGGGGGCGGCTGGCGCGACCGGGCCAAGCCGCCATGCTGGTAGGGAGGGTGAGCAAATGAACAGCATCTCTTCGCAGGTGAGCATCTATGGGCTAGGGGGAACCGACACCTCCGCGGTGGTGCGAGATTTTGTGCAACGACTGGAGGGCCATGACGTGGCTTTCGAGATCGGATCGATGAGCACCGTCGTGTGGGGCCCAGAGGCCGAGGTGTGGGCGGCTCTGCGGGAGGGTTACGCGGCCGCCTCTGAGCTGGGCGCCGTGGTGATGAACGTCACGTTCTCCAACGCCTGCCCGCTGCCCACCCCCGAGGAGAGCGATGATGGAACGGATGGCTGAGCGCGCGAACTCCCAGGCCCAGCGGAGGGGACGCGAGCTGTTGGCTGCCTATGGGCCAGCGGCGAGCCTGGTGCTGGCGCTGGTGGTGCTATGGCAGTTGGCCGTCCAGATATGGGAGATCCAGCCCTGGTTGTTGCCGTCGCCGCTGGCTATCTTGGTGGCAGGGTGGGACGCCCGCGGACTCCTGGCCGACCATGTCCTGCAGACGGGATTGGAGACGCTGTTGGGGTTCGGCCTGGCGTTGGCCGTGGGGGTGGGTCTGGCCTTGGCGCTGGATGCCTCCGCGTGGATCCGCAAAGCGCTCTACCCGCTCTTGGTGGTCTCGCAGACCGTTCCCGTGGTGGCCATCGCGCCCCTGCTCATCATTTGGTTCGGCTATGGCATCTGGCCCAAGGTGCTGGTGGTGGGGCTGGTCTGTTTCTTTCCTATCGTCGTGAGCACCGTAGATGGCCTCCGCTCGGCCGACCCAGACTTGATCGCGCTGGTTCGGACCATGGGAGCCAGCCCTGGTCAGGTCTTTGCCAAGGTACGTTGGCCTGGGGCGCTGCCAGGGCTCTTTTCGGGCATCAAGATCGGGGTCACGTACAGCGTGGTGGGGGCTATCATCGGAGAGTGGGTAGGCGCCAGCCGAGGGTTGGGTGTGTTCATGATTCGAGCCACCAACGCCTTTCGCACCGACTGGGTGTTCGCGAGTATCTTGGTGGTAGCGTTGTTGAGCCTGGCTCTGTTTGCCATCGTGCAGGCGACGGAACGTATAGTGCTGCGCTGGTACTATGCGGTGCGGCCCGAGCGATGGGAGGAGCTGGGCTGACCATGTTAGGGGAGGTTGAGGTGCGTAACGTGAGGGTTGGAGTAGGTCTTGTAGTAGTCCTGTTGGCGCTTGGTCTGGCGGGATGCCGCCAGGAAAGCCCGTTGACCGCTGCTACCTTGTCGCTGGATTGGGTTCCCAACACCAACCATACGGGCTTTTACGTGGCCCTGGAAAAGGGGTGGTACGAAGAAGAGGGCATTGATCTCACCATCGAGATCCCCGCGGATCCCTCGGCGGCTCTCAAACAGGTGGCGGCAGGCAATACCGAGTTCGGCGTCAGCTTTCAGGAGGAGTTGACCATTGCGCGGGCAAAGGGGATCCCCGTCGTGTCCATCGCCGCGATCATCCAGCACAACACATCCGCCTTTGCCGCCCTTGCCGAGTCGGGGATCGCATCGGCCGCCGATTTCGAGGGCCGGCGCTATGCCTCCTATGGGCTGCCCATCGAGCGACCCATCCTGCAGGTCTTGATGGCTTGTGAGGGCGCCGATGTCGATCAGGTCACCTTTGTCGACGTGGGGTTTGACGCCTTCCCTGCTCTGCTGGCGAAGCGGGTGGATCTGGCCTGGATCTTTCTCGGGTGGGACGGCGTCCAGGCCGAGCTGAAGGGGTACGACCTGGTCACCATACCCTTGTACGGTAGCTGCGTGCCCGATTACTATACTCCCATCGTCGTGGCAGGGGAGTCCACCCTGGATACCAAGGGCGAGCTGACGCGTGCCTTTTTGCGGGCGACGCGGCGAGGCTACGAGTACGCCGCCGAGCATCCCGACGAGGCGGCCGAGATCCTGCTCCAGCACTCGCCTGAAAGCGACCCCGACCTGGTGCGAGCCAGCCAGCGCTGGTTGAGCCCGCGCTATCAGGACGATGCGCCAGCGTGGGGGGTGCAGGACCCCGAGGTGTGGCGCGTGTTCACCGCGTTCATGCAGGAGCATGGTCTGCTGGACGGCCCCGTCGTGGCCGATGAGGCGTTTACCAACGCCTATCTACCCGAGTAGGTGAACATGAACGCGGTAGCGCCCGTCGAGGTACGTGGCATCGCCAAGAGCTTTCGAGTGGACGGGCGCGTCGTTGAGGCGCTGCACGACGCGTCGCTGGTTGCGGAGGAGGGCCAGTTCGTCTCCTTGATCGGCCCCAGCGGCTGTGGCAAGAGCACGCTGCTGAACATCATCAGCGGCCTCATGAGACCCGATGCGGGCGAGGTGCTGCTCTTTGGCAGCCCCGAGAACGATAGACTGGGGAAGGTGGCCTATATGCCGCAAAAGGATCTCCTCTTGCCGTGGCGCACCCTCTTGGAGAACCTGCTGCTAGGCCCCGAGATCCGCGGCCGCGACCTGGCAGAGGCGCGGGCAGAAGCGCTGGACCTGATGTCACGTTTTGGGCTGTCTGGCTTTGAGGAGAGCCTACCAGGCAGACTCTCGGGTGGCATGCGCCAGCGAGCGGCGCTCTTGCGCACGCTCATGTGCCACCAGGACGTGATCTTGCTGGACGAGCCGCTGGGAGCGCTGGACGCGCTAACCCGTCGCGAGATGCGCAGCTGGCTGCTAGACGTCTGGCAGAGCTTTCGCAAGACCGTCATCCTGGTGACCCACGATATCGAAGAGGCAATCTTTCTCTCCGATCGGGTCTATGTGATGTCCTCCCGCCCTGGTACCATCATTCTGGACCTCGCCGTCGATCTTCCCCGGCCCCGTACGGGGGAGATGATCCAAGAGCGCCAATTCCTGGCCTATCAACGCAGCCTGCTAGAGAGCTTGGGGGTATAGATGCGGATCGGTGACGAGGTGCTGATTACCAAGAGCGATGAACACGACCACGATCTGACTACCTACGCGGGGCGTGTGGTTCAACGCGATCATGGTGGGATAGTGGTCGAGTGCACATGGTCGTTGGGCAGGGCGGTCGACGTCGGGCCGTTTGTGTTGCTACCAGGCGATAGACTTTTCGAGTACTATTATCATGATGCGTGGTTCAATGTGTTCAAGGTGTGCGATGACGCTGGTCGGCTCAAGGGATGGTATTGCAACGTCACCATGCCCGCCGAGATCGATCAGGCCAGCATCCGTTGGCGCGACCTCAAGCTCGATTACGTCATCGGGATCGATGGGAAGGGGCTGGTCGCCGATGAAGACGAGTTCGAGGCGATGAATCCGAGCGACGAGGTGCGACAGCGGGCCAACGAGGCGCTGTCGACGATGCAACAGTGGGCATCGCTGGGGCAGGGACCGTTTTCGCGGGAAGGTTGCTGAGCGCAGAATAGGGGGAGGCGGTGAGCGAGTCCCCGCGCGGGCAGGGCGAGCGCTATGCGCTGGTTCTGCGGATCCCCAGGCAGCAGGAGGTGTCCATCGAGGACGCTTATCTTGGCCTGGCGGGCCTGACCAAGCCCGTCACGAGCTATCACATCACCTTGGTGGGGCCTTTTCACTTTCGCAGGCCCTTTGCCGAGGAGATGGAGGAGATCCTCGCTTCTGCCTGTTCTCGCTGGGAACCGTTTGACGTGCGCGTGCGAGGCCTGGGGGCCTTTGAGCATCCTGGCGATCATCTGGTCTACCTGGATGTGGCCAATGAGGAGCAAGTGGTGGCCCTACGCGGGTTCCTGCTCAAACAGCTGCTTCCCCACCTAACGCCCGAGAACGATCGGGTAGCCGAGTTTACCCTCGCCAGTTACCACCCTCACGTGACGCTGGGCTTGGGCCTGAGCGACGCCGAGCTTCAGAGCATCCGCGACGGCGCCCAACGCCAAGCGGTTGATTTTTCGTTTCGGGCGGACTGCGTCTGGCTCATGGCTCAGGTCGGGTCGGCGCCCTGGCGGTATGTGCGATCCTTTCCCTTGGGGGGAGAGGGCTCGTCGCCCTGTCAGGGGGATCACCACTAGCGTGGTGGCCACGATCTCTTGACACCTGTGTGTCGATGTGCGATACTCGCGCAAGCTTCGGAGCGTTGAGGCGCCGTGCTGTAAGAGTCGTTAGGGGTCGTCAGGCCAAAGGGGGCTTGGCAGCACACAGATTCGGAGACGTCCGTGACGCCCATTCTCACGGAGAGCGATTTCGAGATCATCACCAAGAGTCCTGAACAGACGTTGGCGGTCGGTCGGCGGCTGGGCGAGCTGCTGAGGCCCGGCGACGTGGTCTGTTTGCAGGGCGCCCTGGGCACGGGCAAGACCTGTCTCACCAAAGGGATCGGCATGGGGCTGAAGGTCATCGGCAAGATCGTCAGCCCCACGTTTGTCTATATCAACGAGTACGGCCCCGAGGGCCCAGGGCCATACCTCTACCATGTGG
The DNA here is from genome assembly GCA_040767425.1 of Anaerolineae bacterium. Classification (GTDB taxonomy): domain Bacteria; phylum Chloroflexota; class Anaerolineae; order UBA1429; family UBA1429; genus DAIRUQ01. Next base: position 61,098 of record JAXGON010000011.1, read on the forward strand.
ATCTGTACCGCGTCGAGGATGATTTCTCGCTGTACAACCTTGGCCTGGATGACTATGTCTACGGCGACGGCGTTACGGTGATCGAGTGGGCGGAGCGCGCCAAGGACCTGTTGCCCGCGGAACGTCTCTGGGTGAGCATTCGCGATCTGGGCGGGCAGCGGCGCTGCCTGGTCTTTACAGGGACGGGGGCGCACTATCAGGCCACGGTGGCAGCTCTGCAGCGGGCCATCGCGCCAGAGAGGCCGCCCAAGGGCGACGAAGAAGCATGATCCTCGCGGCGATCGACACTTGCTCACGACAGGCCAGCATAGCCCTCTATGACGAACGCGGGGTGCTGGCCGAGGCCAGTTGGCGCACCGAGAACCGTCATTCGGTGGATACTCTGCCGATGCTGGAGAGCCTGCTGCGCATGCAGCGGCTGGAACCCGCCGCAGTAGGGGCGGTAGCGGTGGCATCGGGGCCTGGTTCCTTCACAGGGCTGCGCATCGGCATGAGCTTGGCCAAGGGCTTGGCGTTGGCACTGGACGTGCCCATCGTGGGGGTGCCCACCTTGGCGGTGACGGCCTATGTGGCAGGCGACCCTGGCTGTCGGCTCTGGGCGGTGATGGAGGCTGGCCGGGGAAGGTTGTGTGTGCAGCCGTTCCTATTCGAGGATGGGCTGCCAGTGGCCGAGGCCGACGCCCGCGTGGTCGACGCCGCCAAGTGGGTTCCTGACCACGCTGATCCGATTCTGCTGGCTGGCGAGATCGGCCCCAGGCTGGCGGAACGGCTCCTGGCCCTGCCTGATGGGGAGCAGATCGCCATCACCTCGTTGGCGAGCTCGGTTCGGCGCGCTGGCTACCTGGCAGAGTTAGCCTGGGAGCGTATTCAGCGCGGGGAGACCGACGACCTCGATACGCTGGACCTAGCCTATGCTCAATAGGCCGAGGTCGTGAACTGCCCGCGGAGCAGCTCGCCCATGGATCTGGCAGGGCTTCCGTTTCGCCTCGAGCCGATGCGCCTGCGCGACGTCCCCGCCGTGGTGACGCTGGAGCGGCGCGTGTTTTCCGCGCCGTGGCCCGCCTCGGCGTTCGTGTACGAGCTCACTCACAACCCCCATTCCCACTACCATGTGTTGCGGCGAGCGGCGGCCTCTGGCGCGGCGTCGCTGCCAGGGTTGCTGGGCTATGGGGGATACTGGTTGGCCGTCGGCGAAGCGCACGTGGCAACCTTGGCGGTGCATCCCGATTGGAGGGGGCGAGGGCTGGGGGAGCTGTTGTTTGGCGCCATGGTGAGTGAAGCTCGAGCAGCGGGAGCGGTGATGGTGACGCTCGAGGTGCGAGAGAGCAACCAAGCCGCCCGTCACCTCTATGGCAAGTATGGCCTAGAGGTCACGGGGCGGCGCAGAGCCTACTATACCGATAACGGCGAGGATGCGCTGATCATGACCGCTATGGGCCTGGGAGATCCCGCCTATGGCTTGCGGCTGGACAGGCTCGCCCAAGAGCACAGTCGGCGCCTCCGCAAGTCGTTCGCCGATCAAGCTCATCCGATGGACTGATCCATCCGTCCTGGCAAAACATAGCCGGAGGGCTCGGACCCTTCAAGCATCTCGGACGAGAGATCCCCTAGGCCGCAGAATCGCATCAGCGTCGTGATCAGCAAGAACGCCGCGGCCAGGTAGAGCACTGTCTTCCAGCTTTGCTGCGGGTCCTTTTTCTTGACCGGCTGTGGCCTAGGTAGCTCGTGGTTGCAGCGCCAGCAGTTCGTCCGGTCTTCGGGATTCCAGGTGCCGCATTCGGGGCAGTTCATAGTGGATGCTCTCTTTGCATTCTTAGGGTAGCCAGCGCGATTATAGCATGCTGTCGAGATGGCTTCAAAGGCGAGATTGGGGAAAGCGATGAAAGCCAGAGAACTAGACGCGCATATGCGCTCCTTGGCATCCTGGGTGGATTGGGATCAGGGGACTTGTGACGGGTTCAAGTGTGGGGATCCCAACGCTCAGGTGTCGGGGATCGCCGTCGGGTGGCAATCGACGCTGGCCGCCCTGGAGGAAGCGCACGAACGCGGCTGCAACCTGTTCGTGACGCACGAACCGACCTTCTACAGCCATATGGACAATGACCCCGCCTTGGAGGCGACAGAGCCCGCTAGGGCCAAACGCGCCTTTCTGGACCGGACCGGCCTGGTGGTCTATCGTTGTCATGATGCGTGGGATATCATGGAGCGTGAAGGCGTCCTGGATCGGTGGGTTGCGCATCTGGATCTTGGGCCGGTGGTGGCCCAGGGTCGCTTTCATCGGGTCATCCAAGTGCCGACGGTGACGGCCTGGGAGCTAGCCAGCCAGGTCGCGCAACGCGTCAAGCCGCTGGGCGAGCAGGCGGTGCGGTTCGTCGGCGAGCGCGCCACCATGGTCCATCGTCTGGGCGTGGGCACGGGGGCCATCACTGACGTACGCGCTATGGTAGAGCTGGGGGCCGACGCTGTGTTGGTGACGGATGATGGCATCAGCATGTGGGGTGACGGCGCCTGGCTGGCCGATCTGGGTGTGCCGGCCATGGTGATCAACCACACCACCGCCGAGATACCCGGGATAATGGGGCTGGAGGAGCACCTACGCGGGGCATTCCCCGATGTGCCGGTCTGTTTCGTGGGCGAGCGCTGCGGGTATGAACTCCTCGTGGCCGAAGGAACTCGCATGCGGTTGATCCGCATGCGTCGCGATAGCCTCGATGACCTCCCGCCCGTGGTTCTGCCCGGGGGGTACCGGCTGGCGAACATGCGCGGCGACGAGGTGTGGGCCTACCTGCAGATCGTCAACCAATCACTTTTTGCCGGCGAGGTCGGTGAACCCTGGTTTCGGCGCACGTTTGCGGAGGATCCACTCTATCATCCCGCCCACATCCAGCTCATCTGGCATGGCGACAAGCCTGTGGCCGGAGCCGCCGCTTGGCACGCCAACGTCGAGGGCCAGCCCTATGGAATGGTGCATTGGGTGGGGGCTCTGCGGGAGGAGCGGGGTCTGGGATTGGGCAAGGCGATCACCCTGGCGACGCTGCATCGGCTGCGGCAGCGAGGGTACCGGCGCGCCCTGCTGGATACCAACCCGTGGCGTCTGCAGGCGGTGGCCGCCTATTTGCGGCTGGGGTTTGAGCCGTGGCCCAGCGATGACGCGGGGGAGCAGCTATGGAAGGATACGCTCGAGTCTCTCGAGCGCTGGCGGGCCGGTCGCGCAGCACAGCAAGGTGGTGAACGTACATAGGGCGATGCGTCCACGCGGTGGATGTTAGCCATGGGAGGCGATGGTGAGTTCTGATGGCGGCGCGGGTCCGAAAGTGGGTTCAGGGATGTTACCGTTCTCGGCCGAGGGGCTCTTGGAACGCAAGGAGGCCGCAGAGAGCCTGGAGGCGATCCTGGCTCCGGATCAAGGCGTGTTGGGCCTGCTTTATGGGCCAGCCGGCATGGGCAAGACCAGTCTCGTGGTGCAGGTGGCCGAGCGCCTTCTGTCGGAGGGGCAGATCGAGCGCGTGGTGTATACCAGCTTTGCCGGCGGTGGCCTGGCCGAGTTGGCCCTGGTTGATCTGGCCGAAGGACTACTAGGCCAGGACCGCCAGCGCAAGCCGGTTCCTGAGAGCCGCCTATTGGAGGCGTTGGCCCAGAAGCCGACGCTGGTCTGCTGGGATGATCTCGATGCTGTCATCGGCGAGGGGCCCATGGGTCTCTCGGAGGTGATGCAGCAGGAGCTGTTCTCGCTGGCCCAGCGGATCGCCGGCGTAAGCGGCACGCGGATGCTGTTGGTCTGCTCTCGCCCGCCGACGCATCCGGTCGTGGCCGGCGACGAGGTCAAACGACTCGCCCTGGGGCCGTTGACCGCTGCGGAGGCGGAGGCGCTATGGGAGCGTTGGCAGGGGCCTGATGGCGGAGCGGGGGCACGGTTCGCAGAGCGCTTGGCCGGTAACCCCCTGGCCCTGGGATTGGCATGCGAGCTGGCTCGCGTCCAAGGGGTGGAGGCGGCGGAAGAGGCCCTGGAGGCCGTGCTGCCGGGCTACAAACATGGCGCGGGCAAGCTGCGCAACCAAGGCCTCTTTGCGGCGATCGAGACGTGGATTCGCGCCAGGCCCGGATCGCAGGCCGATGCCATCGCGCCGATGGGGGTGTTTGCCCGCGGCTTTGTCGCTAACCTGCCCGCGCGGCTGAGTGATATCCCCGATGACACTTGGACAGCGCTGCTGGGAGCCATGATTCGCTCCGGCGTCGCCCGAACGGCGCCCATCGTGGGCCTCAAGGTGCCCTATGTCTACGTGCACGAGGCGTTCCTGGAGCATATCACGCGGCGGATGGATCTGAATCAGGCCAAGCTCCTGCGCGGCCAGTACGTCGGCAACTATCTGGGGCTGCAGGTCTGGATGGTCAAGAACCGCGAGCGGATTCCCGAGGCAGTGGCATCGCTGCGACGATCGGAGCTGCCCAACCTGCGGCGCATCCTTCCCATCCTGGTGACCACAGGGGAGGTCCGCTTTGCGCGCGAGTACAGCCAACGAATGGCTGATCTGTTGGAGGACGAGGGGCTCTACCAAGAGGCCGGGCTGGTGCGCGACGCCGTAGGGCGGGCCGTCTCGGAACTCCTTAGCCGAGATCGGCCGCTGTCGGCCGCCGAGGTACAGATGCTTCTCGACCAGGCTGACAGCCTGACAGCGGCGCGACGCCATGGCGAGGCCGGGACGTTGCTGCGTCGCCTTTGTGACCGGTTCGGCCAGGAAAAGGGGATCGGCTACAGTGGCGAGGCCGCCAAGCTCGACCACGCCAAGGCCTGCCGGAGGCTCGGGAGCGCGCTGCTGGCTTTGCGGCAGACCGATCTGGCCATGGCGCCGCTGGTGCAGGCGGAGCAGCTCTTGGCTCAGGCTCAAGGCCAGGAGGGAGCAGAGGGCGAGCTGCTCGAGCTGGCGCTGGCGTTGGCTCCTCTCTATCTAGCGCAGAACCAAGCCGACAGGGCCCACGCCCTGTGGAAGCGGGCTTTACCGCTGGCAGAGGCCGCCCAACGAGCCGAGGATGTGGCTCGCATCCACCAGCAGCTGGCCGCTGGAGCGCTGCGGGCGCAGAATGCAGCCTTGGCCGAGGAGCACCTGACGGCGGCGGTCGCCGCCCTTCAGGCGCAGGGCCAGAACCCCGAGCTCCAGGCCATGTTGCAGGATCAGCTCGCAGCTGTGGCTCTGCAGAGAGGCTCGCGAGATCGGGCGATCGACTCGCTCGAGGAGGCCGTCGCGCTCCAGCGCGGGGAGGACAACCGCCCTGCCGAAGCCACCGACCTGGTGCGGCTGGCATCCCTGCTCAAGGAAGAGGGCAAGGCCCGCGAGGCGGAGGCTCACCTGGCTCGCGCGGCGACCTTGTACCAGGAGGGAGGCCAACGCTCGGCGCTGGCCGTGGTCGAGATCGAGATGGCGCAGCTCTTGCTGGATGAGGGGCGCTTGGCCGAGGCGCAGGCCCACGCCGAGGCCGCCCGGGCCCTGCTGGCCGACGCCAAGGTCGCTGGCCCTCTATGGCGCGCCCAGGAGCTGTTGCGCGATCTAGCCCGAGCCGAAGGCGACGACAAGGCGGCGCGTGAGTGGCAGGCCGCGGCGGTAGAATCGTTCGCACGATCGTCGTCTGCCCGGGCGGTGCTGGGGCGCTGGTCGCCGGTGCTCGCTGGCCTAGTGGCGGCAAGCCGCGGCGAGGCCCTGCAAGAGGGATTGGTTGCCGCCCTGGACGAGATGGAGCAGCAAGAGGAGTGGCGTGACACCGTGGGAGCCCTCTGGCGAGTGCTGGGGGGCGAGCGAGGCGAGGAGGTCTATCTCAACCTGAGCGTGAGCCAGGCCGTCGTCGTCAAGGCGCTACTGGCTGCAGTGGAGACACCGCCTCGTGAGCCAGCCGAGAGCCAGCCGGAACAGCCCCCCCAACGTCCCCAGCCGCAAGCGGCGTCTGGGCCAAACACGGGGTTGCCCCGGGAGGTGCAGGCCACGGTTCGTCGCGTCTTTACCACCGTGCTTCAGGGCGTGCGGGGTGATGCCAATGCCCGCTTTGTGGCCGAGACGCTCCTGCAGGCGCTTCAGCAAAAAGGGCAAGCGGAGCCGATGGTCCAGTACGCCCGCGCCATGGCGCGCGTCTTGGCCGGGGAGCGGGGGGCATCGCTGGCGCAGGGCCTTCCGGCAGAGCTGGCGGAGCCGGTACAGGCGTTGCTCCGGGCGCTGAACCAAGAGACCCCGCGCGGCAACCAGCCTCAGTAGGGAGGCTCGAGTTGGCGGCGAGGGGGTCTCTAGTATAATCGGCGATGGTCGGGAAAACGGAAGCGGAGCAGTTTGGAGGAACCGATGCATGCTATGACACTGACGCAAGAGCGGACGCGCGTGATGCGCGCGTGGCGCGTCGCCCTGGTGCTGGTTTTTGCCCTGGCGACGGCGGTCTCGGCCAGGGTGACCGTTTTTTTGCCGTTTACCCCGGTGCCGCTGACGTTGCAGGTGCTGGTTGTCTTGACGAGCGGGCTGGTGTTGGGTTCCCGTGGCGGGCTTTTGGCGCAGGTGGCCTATCTGCAGCTGGTGTTGATGGGCGCTCCCCTGACGGCATCAGGCTTGGCGGGGCCCGCGGCGTTCGTCTCTCCTACGGCGGGCTACCTGTGGGCGTTCCCGGTGGCCGCAGGGGCGACCGGGTGGGTCGTGGAGCGATACGGCCGCACCCTGATGACGTATCTGCTAGCTGGGATCGCTGGGCTGGCGGCCATCTATGGTGGCGGTTTGCTCTGGCTGACCGGCTACAGCGGCAGCTTGAGCCAGGCCTGGAAGCTGGGCGTGGCGCCATTCGTGGTGGCTGATGCCCTTAAGGTGAGCTTGGCAGCATCGGTGATGGCGGCTGTCAAGCGCTAGCCTCAAGAGACCCGATGCGCCCTCCACCCAGAACGCGGTGGAGGGCTTTTCTTGGGGTCTAGGAATCGTCACCAGGGGGAGGCTTGGCCGGCAGCAGGGCGCTGAGCAGGGCCTGGCGCATCTCGGGGAACTCGCGTAGCGCCGCGACCAGCAGACCGATGCCGACGTTGCGCTGGCCGCCGTATACCATGCAAAGGTAGCTCGGGCTCACCTTGAGCTTGTAGGCCATCCCGCGTAGGCTATAGTCGTGTTCATCCTGGATATGGCGCAAGGTTGTGATGACGAGATCCGCAAGGTCCAGATCCATCAATCCCCTCCCAGGTTCGAGCAGGGCGCGAGGACATTATAGAACAAATGTTCTTATGGGGCAAGGGTTGTTGTTGACTGTGGCGAACAAGGAGACGCATCAATGCGGCTAAAGGCACTGATCTGCGAGGTGTTGGCGCGACCAACCTATCTGGCTGCGGCCCATTCGCCCCATGTGGTGGATGTAGAGCTGGTGGGCATGGCGTTGCACGTGGAGCCCGAGCGCCTCCATGCCGAGATCCAGCGACGCATCGATGCCATCCCCGAGGGCGCCTATGATGCGCTGCTGTTGGGGTATGGCCTGTGCAGCAACGCCACAGCGGGGCTCACGAGCCAGCACACCACCATGGTGGTGCCGCGGGCTCACGATTGCATCACGCTCTATCTGGGGTCGCGCGAGCGCTATGCCGCCGAGTTTCGTCGCGAGCCCGGCACCTACTGGTATGCCGCTGACTATTACGAGCGGGCGCTGCGCCTGGATCGCTGGGTGGCGTTGGGCGCCGAGGACGCTACCAGTCTGCACGCGACCTATGAAGAGTACGTCGCCAAATACGGTCAGGACAATGCCGATTACCTCATGGAGGTGATGGGGGCCTGGCAGCAGCACTATAAGCGGGCAGCCTATGTGGAGGCCTCCGAGGCGGCATTCCCCGACTATGCCCCCGCGGTGGCCAGCGAGGCTGAAAGGCGGGGCTGGATGTTTGAGCGGCTGGCCGGCAGCCTGGTGCTCATTCGGGATCTGGTCGACGGCCGTTGGGATGAGGAGCGCTTTCTGACGGTGCCGGCGGGCGAGAGTCTCACGCCTACCAACGACGAGCGGATCGTGGCCGCCTGCAAGGCTTGTGAACCGTCATGAGGGGGCGACGCGGGGCCGATGCCAAGCGGCGCGGCGCCGATCGTCGCGAGCGCCGGGCCCGCCACGCTGGCCGATGGAGGGATAGGCTGCGCCGCAGCTCCCGGGTGGTGACCGACTATGCCGTTATCGTATTGGGGAGCATCCTGATCGCCATCGGCGCCAATCTCTTTATGATCCCCAACCGCGTGGTCTCTGGCGGCGTCACCGGCATCGGCACCATCCTCTACTATGTTATGGGCCTGCCGGTTGGCATGGTCACCTTGGCCATCAACATTCCGCTCTTTGTGATCGCCCTCAAGTGGGGAGGCGGCCTTTCGGCGGGGGTTCGCACCGTGGTGGCGGTCACCGTGATGACCCTGGCGATCGATCTGCTCCCGCCCTATCTGCCCGAGCATGTGACCAGCGACCCACTGCTCTATACGTTGTACGGCGGCATCATCGATGGGTTGGGGCTGGGACTGGTCTTTAGGGCCGGCGGCACCACTGGCGGCACCGACATCCTGGCGCAGCTTCTGGACCGCGCCTTTGGCTGGAAGATCGGACACACCTTGCTGGCCGCCAACATTGTCATCCTGGGATCCTCGGCGCTCATCTTTGGCCTGGAGCCGGCCCTTTACGCCCTGCTGCTGGCGATCGTGTCCAGCCGGATCATCGACCTGGTGCAGGAGGGGATCAAGCCGTCACGGGCCGCTTGGATCATCACGCGGCGGAGCGAGGCCGTGCGGATGGCGATCCTGCAGGATATGGAGCGAGGCGTGACAGTGTTCCAGGGTGAGGGCGGCTACACCGGCGAGCCCAAGCGGGTGCTGCTCTGTGCCGTGTCACAGTCGGAGGTGAGCAGGCTGGAGCGGCTGGTGTCGCGGATCGACCCCGAAGCGTTCATGATCGTCCAGTCGGCCAGCGAGGTCATCGGCGAGGGCTTTCGCGGCTTTTCGGCGCCCTAGTGTGGCCAGCGATCGGGGGTTTGTCCCAAGACCAGGTTGGCCCTAGAATAGCACAGTAGAGTCAGGAGTGGTGCGCAGCCACCTGCGGCTGCGGCGAAAGCGATAGGAGCAAGAGCGATGCCCAGAACGTTGACCGAACGCGAGCGCGAGCTAGCGGTGAACACGATCAAGATGTTGGCGCTAGACGGCGTGGAAGCGGCCAAGAGCGGTCACCCTGGCCTGCCCATGGGCGCGGCCGACTATGCCTTTACCCTATGGTACCAGTATCTGCGCTTTGATCCGGCCGACCCCGCCTGGCCTAACCGCGACCGCTTCATCCTCTCGGCAGGCCACGGATCGATGCTGCTATACTCGCTCCTGCATCTAGCGGGCTATGATCTATCGCTGGATGACCTTGGCCAGTTTCGTCAGTGGGGCAGCAAGACCCCGGGGCATCCCGAGTATGGGCTAACGCCCGGCGTCGAAACGACCACCGGCCCGCTGGGGCAGGGCTTTGCCAACGGCGTGGGCATGGCCATCGCGGCCAAGATGGCGGCCGCGCGCTACAACACCAGCGACGAGGTTATCGTCGATCATAATATCTATGCCATCGTCAGCGATGGCGATTTGATGGAAGGCGTTGCCTCAGAGGCGGCGTCGCTGGCTGGGCATCTCAAGCTGGGCAACATCATCTACTTTTACGATGACAACCGCATCTCTATCGAGGGATCCACAAGCCTGGCCTTTACCGAGGATCGCGGCAAGCGGTTCGAGGCCTATGGCTGGCAAGTGCTCTATATCGATGGGCACGACGGCGAGGCGGCCGCTCGAGCCATCGAGGAGGCACAGGCTGAAAAGGAGAGGCCGACCCTGATCGTGGCCCGCACGCACATCGGCAAGGGCAGCCCCAATATGGTGGACTCGGCCGAGGTCCATGGCGCACCGTTGGGTCCCGACGAGACCAAGCTGACCAAAGAGAACCTGGGCTGGCCCCTGGAGCCGGCGTTCTACGTGCCCGATGAGGTGCGTGCGCTCTGGCAGGAGCGGATACAGGAGCTGCAAGAGGAACACCGAGCCTGGCAGGCCAAGCTCGATCGCTGGGAGGCCAAGAACCCGGTTCTGGCGGCGCAGCGCAAGGCGGCCCTCGCCAGAGAGCTCCCGGATGGGATCGAGCAGGAGCTTCTGAGCGCCATCACCAAGCCCAACGCCACGCGTCGGATGAGCGGGCAGGTCCTGCAAAAGATCGCCGAGCTGGTTCCGTATGTGGTGGGAGGGTCCGCCGACCTGGCGCCGTCGACCTCTACCTGGATGGATAGCTCGCCAGCTTTTGCGCCGGAGACGCCCGAGGGGCGCAATCTGCATTTTGGTGTGCGCGAGCACGCCATGGGCTCGATCCTCAACGGTATGACGCTGTATGGCGGGTGGATCCCGTTCGGGGCCACCTTCCTGGTGTTCGCCGACTATTGCCGGCCGCCGATTCGCCTGGCGAGCCTCATGGGCGCCCAATCGATCTTTGTGTTCACCCACGATAGCATCTTTGTGGGCGAGGATGGCCCCACGCACCAGCCCGTAGAGCACGTAGCCTCGCTGCGCGTGATTCCGGGCATGGTCGATCTGCGTCCGGCCGACGGCGCCGAGGTAGCGCAGGCCTGGCTCTATGCGCTGCGCCACACCGATGGCCCTTCAGCCATGTTCCTGACGCGCCAGGGCGTGCCAGCCTTGGAGCGCCAGGCTCCTCTGACGGCCGACGTCTTTGCTCGGGGCGCCTACATCCTCGAGGATTGCGAAGGCGATCCCGACCTAGTGCTGGTAGGGACCGGCTCCGAGGTGCAACTGGCGTTGGCTGCTGGGCGTGCCCTGGCTGCGGAGGGCGTGGCCGCGCGGGTGGTCTCCATGCCCTCGCGCAACCTGTTCATGGCGCAGGATGCCGCCTTCCGCGAAGGGATCCTGCCGACGATGGCGCGCAAAGTGGTGGTCGAGGCCGGCACTCGCTTTGGTTGGGGTGAGGTGGTGGGCTGCGATGCGCTGTTCATCACCCAGGACGAGTTCGGGCACTCTGCTCCCAGCGACGTGTTAGCCGCCAAGCTGGGCTTTAACGCGGACGATGTGACCAAGCGCGTGCGAGAGTGGCTGGGCATTGCCTAGCAACCGCGCTTTGAGTGAGAACGGCGCGCCCCTCAGGGGCGCGCCGTTCGCCTTGCTGGCACTGTGCTCAAGTAGCGCGTTTGCTCGGCCGCACCAGCAGGTGCCAGAAGGACATGGACGCTACGATCCGGAACGCGGCGATGAGATAGAACGCGAGCACGATGCTGGTCGAATCTGCCAGAGCGGTGCCGATCATGGGCGCCGCAAAGGCGGCCACATTGGCCAACATGGTGTCGGCGGCCACAAAGGGCGGGCGATTGTCCTCGGGTGAGACGCGGAACAAGAGATCGGTGAGGTAGATGGTGGTCCCAGCGCCAAAAACGCCGCCGAGAACGGCTGGAATCAGCAGCATGGCCGGTGTGCGCGACAGGCCGGTGGTGAGCGGATAGAGCGCGGTCCCCAGGCAGCTTAGCCAGAGCTTTTCCCGAAAGCCTGGCCTGCGGAGTAGCTTGCCCAACGCAAAGTAGCCGATGACGCTCAGGGCGCTCTGAACCGTCAGCAGGATGGCCACCCACGCATCTGACGAGCCCAGTGTTCGCACCCGATAGATGGTATAGAGCGCCTGCGGCATGGCCTGGCCGAGGCGAAAGACAAAGGAGGCAATGGCATAGCTCCGAAAAGCTGGCGTATCCTTGATCAGCGCCAGGAGCTGGCCGATGCTAACTCGCCGCGTCGCCTTGACGCTCGCGGCGGGCGAGGCTCGCTCCGGAACCCGCAGTCGCGACAGCAGATAGATGCTGATCAGCCCCGCCACGAAACCCGTCACAAAGAGCACCTGATAGTTCAACGGATAGGGGGCGTTGTCTAGCCACTGGCCTGCTAAGAAGCCAAAGATGGTGGCTGCGATGCCGTTGATGGCCATGCGCAGGCTGAGGATGCGGGGGCGCTCATCGGCAGGCGTGATCTGCCCGAGCAGCGTGGTGAACGCGACGTTGGCGACCGAGCCAGGCACGGCGATCAAGGCATGCGCGCCTACCAGGATGTAGCTGGCGGTGATCGGCTCGAGCAACGGGAGCAGGGCAAAGAGGCCCACCGTGCCGCGAAAGATAAAGCGACCCCAGTTGGCCGTCGCTACCAGCGACCGCTGGCGCTGCACGAACGATGCCACTGGAATGGCCGTCAGGGTGATCGCCAACGCGGGCAGCGACGAATAGAGACCCACTAACCAGTTGGGCGCGCCCAGGCGCACCAAAAAGACCCCAGCAAAGGCCAGAACACCGCTGGCCAGAATGGCTTGGAAGAACGTCTCGGCGTAGAGGATGCGTTCGTTAAAGGGCAGGCTGGCGACCCGCACCTTGGCGCGCCGCACCGTGCGCCGCACGGCCTGTCGGAGGGTGCGCCGCCGCGGCGAGGCGGGGGGTAGCGCGACAGGGGTTCCTTCTGCGTCGCTGGACGTCGCGGGGGTGTTCTGGTTCATGGTGGCTAGACGCCCATGGCGGCGAGCGCCCCATTCGCCCGAAGGAGCCGCTCAGCATTCCCGCCCAGGATGGCACGGCGTTGCTCGGCGGGCAGGTCCGCACAGACGACCTTGGCGACGGTAAAGGCAGGATCAATAAAGGGCATAGCCGTGCCCATGAGACCCCGCTCATAGCCGATGGCGTGAACCATCTCCTCCAACTGGCGTCTCGTGAGCTGCGAGTAACAGACCTCGAGGTAAACGTTGGGGCAGGCCACATAGCTGACAGGGGCATGACTCATGCGATGACTCTCAATCAATGGCGGGGAGGTATCCGCCATAGCCGACACCTCCCCTTTTGGGACTCATTCGCTCGGCAAGCAGACACCGAACTCGACAAAGCAATAATCGTCATCCCAAGGGGCGCAGCCAAAGACGCTGGGTTCTTTGTAAAAGCTGGGCGGCGCCACTGCGTAGGATTCGCCCTCTTGAAGGTGATGTGGCCCCAGCAGGTTGCGCAGGCCGCCCGTCAGCTCGATCTCAAAGACGGTCTCGCCAGATCCCAGCGCATCGCCCAGATCAGCCCGATAGGCGCCAGAACCAGCGCGCGATCGGCCTCCCATTGACCTTGAGGCGGACGATATGGCCCCGAATGTCCTCCAGGGCAAAGGCGCGATGGTGGATTTCGTCGGTGCCGAGGGTAACTCGCTTTGTCAGGCGCACCGACCCGTTGAAAAAGGGGAGACCCTGGGGCGTCAGGTCGCGCGGGTCCGCCTCGGTGGGCAACGGCCCGATGACAAAGGGGCCGCGGTAGCGCATGGCCTGTCGCGGCAGGGCCGCGAACGTGCCTGGAGTCTGCACGCCAAAGGATCCCACCAGGTAGATGGCCTCGATCTCGCTGTCATAGGTGAGCTTGTTCTTTTCGGACTCAAAGGCGCGCGCCTTTTGAAGGTTCTCGTAGACCTCGGGTCGCTGCTGGAAGGTGGTCTCCAGGATGATCTCGTTGGGTCCAGATTGGAGGCGCCTGGCGATGTCGATCCTGCGGAACGACGTATCCCGATAGTGGCCGCAGTCGCGCTGTTCCACGGGCTCGCCATTGATCTGGATCCGCGAGAGACTGGGCTGCTCCATCACCAGGTAGAGCGCCCCTTCGGGAGCCCAGCTATCGGTCACCTGGACCTCAAAGCGCAGCTTGAGCTCCACGGGTTTCTTGCGGTTCAGGCAGCGCTCCTGGACGACGCTGATATGTTCGTGCTCGGCCTCGAGCTCGCCATCGATCCAAATGTCGCAATAGTCCAGAGTAAGGGCGTTTTCGTCAAGCAGCTCTAGCTGCCAGGGGCCAGCCAGGCGGCTGGCTGGCAGGAGCTCGCTGTCGGTGGCTGGCGGGCTGCCGATGTCCGCGACGCTGGCAGCGTCGTCGGTCACCGCTAGAGCCAGAGAGCCTCGCCGTGGGAAGGTATGCTCGATGATGACACGCCCGTCCTCGGCGCGGAACGCCAGCGGTTGCAGCGTGCCGTCCTCTAGCACCACCCGCGTGGCGCCGCCCCCTGGCAGGGAGACGCTAGCGACATAGTCATGGGCGATGTCGCTATTCACGAAATAATAGAACGTACAGGGCCCCAATGGCCCCAGGGCCTGAAGCTTGCGTTGGGTAGCCGCGATGGCCTCGATCTCGTCGCCCTGCTCATCCGCCACCGAGATGGTGCGCAAGGTGGCGGGGAGCGCCTGGAGTAGCTCCCTAGGCGCAACGACGGGTGTGCCCATGTGGGTGAGAGTGGCCAGATCCTCGCACGGCTCGCCCTCAACCAGGGTAGGCTGTTCCCCGACCCAAACCAGGCAGCCGCCGTTCTGGGCAAAGGTCTGCAGCAGCGCAAGCGTGGATCGGCTCAGCACGCGGCATGGCGGCACCACCACGGCGCGATAGCTCTGGGTGCCCACCGCGAGGGTGTTGTCGTCTACCGACGCGTGTCGCCGCAGGATGCGCTCGTCTCCCAGATGGAAGGGAATGTGGGCTGCCTCCATGGTCTCGATCACCCGCATGAACCCGTCGTTGAGGGCCCCGATGTCGGCATTGTCGGCATCGTTGTAGCAGAGCCATCCCGACGACTGGGGGTGGAGCACCAAGACGTCAAAGGCTACCTCGCCCTCGGCCAAAAGCAACCCGAGACGCGAGACATAGTCGTTAAAGAAGCGATACTGGTCCCACCAGGGCTCTTGGAAGAACATGGACGGCGGATAGTCACGCTTGCGGATGCCGCGTAACGAGTAAGCTTCCAGGTGCTGGCAGAGCTGGGTGATGCCCCGAACGCATTGCCACTCATAGATCCACTTGAGTTCCTCAAAGCTCACGTTCCAGCCGCAGAGGGCAAAGGTCTCGCTGAGGATTTGACGAGTGCCTAGTTGGTGAGCTACCGAGCTAACCTGGAGAGGCGTGGTAGGTGGGTTGATGTGCCGCCCAAGCCAGTCCATCCCAGGAATGTGAAAGAACTCAAAGTGGGGCATTACGGCGCCGTTGGAGGTGATCTGGCTCAGCAGCGTTTCCTCGAGGACCATGTGCCCCGTCAACTGGCAGCCGTGCTCCTCGCACCAGTCATACAGCTGCTCTGTAAAGTTGGTGACAAAGAGCTCCTGCACCAGGTGCCAGAAGCGGTAACGGGTGCGCTGATACGCGCCCGTCTCTACAAAGAGCGCGGGGAGCAGCTGCAAGAGGTCCTCAGCATAAGCCTGCTGATAGGCGGCTGGAAGCGTGAGCGACCAGGGAATGCCGTTGCGAGAGACTTGGGGCTCGTCGGTAAAGAACCCAGGCATGGCCCGTCCGAGATCGTCGGCAAAGCGCTCGGCGTAGGCCTGGTGGATGGTCTCGAGAAAGAGCCTAGTCACCTCAGCATCCAGAGTGTCCACGTAAAAGGGGTTCACGTCATAGTAGAAATGCCACCAACGTCCATCCTCTCTGGGGAGATGGGTGATGGTTCGGCCGTCCTCGCGACGGGTCTCCTCGTCGACGATCTCATAGCGCAGATACTTTTGCTGGTACTGCTCGCCGAGGCCGTTGACCTTGCCGTCGCCGAACCCACTGGGCCAGCCGTTCTCGTCATAGGCCCAGGCGCCCATCTCGCGCTGGCGGGCCTCGTCGATCCCTGCGGCAATGTTGGCCATCCACTCCTCACCCATGTAGGGCGTTTGTAGGCCGCCACGGGCGTGCATAAAGTATCCCCCGATCCCCGCCTCGTCCATGAGGGCGATCTGGCGACGGGTCTCGGGCACGGAGAGCTTTTCGTTCCACGACCAGAAAGGGATCGGCCGATAGCGTTTGGGAGGATCCTGAAAAGCCTTCTGACTGATGTGGGCCATGGGGTGCGTTCCTTTCCCTGATAGGCCGAGGTGCCTGTAGCGACATTATAGAGAGCTCGTCGCCGCCCTCCAACCTAGCGCGCAGGTTAGCCGAGACCGTTGACATCGTTGTGTGGCCTCGTTACAATCCTCCCGCTTGGGAGCATGCTAGTGTTTCGTGAGGGGGCGATCGATGGTGGCCTTTAGCAGCGATTTGGATTCTGCCAGACGCTTTGTCACCATGGCTCGGCGGGTGTGGGAGAGGCGGCGCGCGCAACGTACGGCCAGGGATCTCAACCGCGAGATGGGGGTAGAGGGGCACCGTGGCGGGCGTCTGGCGCCCGAGATGGCGCGCTATTGGGATGAAGCCCAAGCCGTGTTTGATAGCGGTCGCGTGGTGCATGGCACCGTGACGGGCTGGAATCGCGGCGGCCTGCTGGTGCGATGGGAACACCTGCAGGGGTTCGTGCCCGCCTCCCAGATGAGCGATGTCTCCATCCTGAGCGAAGACGACGACCGCGAGGGCAAGCTGGCATGCTGGATGGGGCGCGAACTCGATCTCAAGATCATCGAGCTGGATCGGGGCCGTAATCGCCTGGTCTTTTCCGAGCGGGCGACCCGTTGGGGGCCGCGTGATGGCGACCGCGTCTTGGCAGAGGTCCAGGAGGGAGAGGTCTGCCAGGGCACGGTCAGCAACCTGTGTGACTTTGGTGCCTTTGTGGATCTGGGTGGCATCGACGGGCTGGTGCATCTCTCGGAGCTCTCATGGCGACGTGTGAACCACCCCTCGGACGTGCTCTCCATCGGCCAAGAGGTCGATGTGCTCGTCATCGGCGTCGATCGTGAGCGACGGCGCATTGCCTTGAGCGTCAAGCAGCTCAAGGCCAACCCCTGGGAAAAGGTGGACGAGCGGTACCAGCTCGATCAGGTAATCGAGGCGCAGGTGACCAACGTGGTCGATTTCGGCGTCTTTGCGCAGATCGAGGAAGGGCTCGAAGGCCTGGTGCACGTATCCGAGATGCCCGAGCTTGGCGAGGCCCTTCCTGGCGAGGTGGTCAGCGTAGGCGAGCGGATTCGGGTACGGATCATTCGCATCGACAGCAAGAACCAACGCCTTAGCCTGAGCATGCGAGACATCGATGGCGAGCTGCTCGAGTCCCCCGAAGCGCGCGCAGCCGATATAGACTCGGATAGCGACCCCACGTTTCTGTACTGATAGGCGATAGTATCGCAAAGGACCTGATCGTGCCGTCGAGCAAGCCACGCCGCAAGACAACCTCCACCAAGCCCCGTCGCCGAGGGACTGAATCGCCCTGGGCCAAGATCAAGCGGCTGTTGATGCAGCGCGAGGTCTGGGGGCTGTTCGTGTGTGCCCTCAGCGTGGCGGCCCTCATGGCGTTGCTGCTCCCAGAACAGGGCAAGCTGGGCGAGGCCTGGTCACGGGCGCTGCGCCAGATGCTGGGTGTGGGCGCCTATGTGGTGGTGCTGCTTTGCGTGGTGGGCGGCGTGGTGGTCCTATTCTGGGAGCGCATCGTCTCTGCGCGCACGCGGGTAGATTGGCACACCGTGGTGGGTGCCGAGCTGCTGCTCTTTGGCGGGCTCGGGTTCCTGCATCTGGTGGCCGCTGCGGATCTCGCTCGGGCCAGCGAGCTTGCCAGCGCTGGCCGCTGGGGTGGTCATGTGGGGTGGGCCTGGTATCGGCTTCTGGTCCCCACCTTTGGGCGGACGCTGTCGGCGCTGCTGACGCTGGCGGTGGCTGGATGGGGTCTGGCCCTGCTGGTCGATCTGAGCTGGGGCGATGCGGTCTGGGGCCTGCGCTGGGCGTGGGCTTGGTGTGGTCTGACGGTTCGTCGCACGCTGGAGCGGCTGGCGGCCGAGCGCGCGACGCCGATCCCCGAGCCTGCCGCGGAGCCCGAGGGGATCCGCATCAACCTACCTGCCTATGCCACGCTCAAAGACGAGGACGAGCCAGCTGAGGTCTCGCACGCTCAGGCCCCCAGCGAACCTGCGTCGCGACCGCAAAAGTCCACCCAAGGGCTGCCCAGCCTCGATCTTCTCGAGCGCGACAGCGAGGCCACGGGCGACGATGCCGATACGCGCCACCGCGCCCAGGTCATCGAGGAGACCCTGGCCTCTTTTGGGGTGCCCGCCAAAGTGGTCGAGTGGAATCGCGGCCCTGTGGTCACCCAGTTTGGCGTCGAGCCAGGGTTCATCGAGTACCCCGATCGTGAGGGGGGGGCGCGCCGCCAAAAGGTGCGCGTCAGCAAGATCAGCGCCCTCTCCAACGACCTGGCTCTTGCGCTAGCTGCCGCGCCCATCCGCATCGAGGCGCCCGTGCCTGGGCGCTCGGTGGTGGGCATCGAGGTGCCTAACGGCGAGAAGACGCTGGTCGGCTTGCGGGACGTGATGGAATCCAAGCCGTTTCGGCGGCAACGAGGCAAGCTGCGGATCGCGCTGGGACGCGATGTCTCTGGCGAGGCGGTGGTCGCCAACCTGGAGGACATGCCGCACCTGCTGGTGGCTGGGGCCACAGGATCTGGCAAGAGCGTCTGCCTTAACTCGATCATCGCTTCGCTCTTGCTCACCTGCCAGCCCGACGAGCTGCGGATGCTGCTGGTTGACCCCAAACGGGTTGAGCTCACCAACTATAACGGCATCCCGCACCTGGTGGCTCCCGTGGTGGTGGACGTGCAAAAGGTGGTGGCCGCCCTGCGCTGGGTGGTCCGCGAGATGGACGGACGCTATGCCAAGTTCGCCGAGGCGGGCGTGCGCAACCTCGCCGCCTATAACAAAAAGGCCAACTCGCGCGGGGAGGAACCGCTACCGATGGTGGTGGTCATCGTTGACGAATTGGCCGACTTGATGCTTTCGGCTGGGGATTCGGTGGAGGCGTTGCTCTGCCGCATCGCGCAGATGGCCCGCGCCACGGGCATTCACCTCGTGGTGGCCACTCAGCGCCCCTCGGTGGACGTCATCACGGGACTGATCAAGGCGAACTTTCCAGCCCGTATCGCCTTTGCCGTCAGCTCTCAAGTGGATTCGCGCGTGATCCTGGACGCGCCTGGCGCCGAAAAGCTCTTGGGCCAGGGCGACATGCTCTACATGGCGCCAGACACCTCAAAGCTGCTGCGGGTTCAGGGCTGTTTTGTCTCGGACCGCGAGCTAGAGGCGCTGGTACGTTTCTGGAAGGTACAGTCCGCGGGCGAGATGGCAGCTGCGCCCGAGGCGCCCCCATGGGAAGGGCTTGAGGAGAGCGTCGACGACGATGATGACGCGCTGCTTCAGGAGGCCGTGGATCTGGTGCGGCAGCATGGGCAGGCCTCGGCGTCGTTTCTGCAGCGCCAGCTACGCGTGGGCTATCCTCGCGCGGCTCGCCTGATCGACGAGCTGGAGGAACTGGGGGTCGTGGGGCCGCCGCAGGCAGGCGGTCGCTCGCGCGATGTCCTCGTCACCGACGCGGATGCCGAACAAGAGCCGCTTGACGCGACAGAGACCGAGGGGGATCCTGATCTCGGCGACGAGGTTGGGGATGACGCGTGATCTATATCGGCACCAGTGGGTTCTCGTACGATGATTGGGTGGGCCCAGTCTATCCCGCGGCGTTGTCCAAGAGCGACTGGTTAGCCTACTATGCACGTGAGTTCAATGCGGTCGAGCTGAATGCGTCGTACTATCGCATGCCCGATGCCCACACGCTGGAGGCCATGGCTGCCAAGACCTTGCCTGGGTTTCGGTTCACCCTGAAGGCGCATCAGAGCATGACGCACTCGCGCGATGCCGATGCGGCAGCCTATGCGGCGTTCGTCCAAGCCCTGGCCCCCTGGCGGGAGCGCGAGCAGCTAGGGGCCATCTTGGCGCAGTTTCCGCCCTCGTTTGCGCAGAGCGAGGCGAACATGGGCTATCTGGAGACCCTGCGGGAGCGGTTCGATGATCTCCCCCTGGTGGTAGAGGTACGGCATCGAAGCTGGATCGAGCCCGCGTTCTTTGAGCGGTTGCGGCAGGTTGGGCTGGGGTACTGCTGCGTCGATGAGCCGCGATTTCACAACCTAGTGCCTCCGATAGCAGCGGCGACGGCCTCGCCCGGGTATGTGAGGTTCCACGGCCGAAACGCGCAAAAGTGGTGGCGCCACGAACAGGCGTGGGAGCGGTACGACTATCGGTACAGCCGACACGAGCTCCAGCCCTGGGCCCAGCGGGCTCGTCAGCTGGAGCAGGAGGCTGGTACCGTCTATCTTTTCACCAACAACCACTGGCAGGGGCAGGCCGTCGATACGGCGCGGCAGCTGCGCATGCTGCTAGAGGGCGATGGAATGCCGTCCTAGGTTCGACTGGCGGCTGGTGGTATACTAGGGCTCAGTTGGCTGGAAGCCGCGTGCGGAGCGTCTCTTGCAGGATCCAAACGACCGAGCAACCTATCAAGCGTGGGCTGGTCGAGCTCGGCAGGCGGGCCTGGGCCCAGCCCTGGTTATCCTGCTGGAGATGGCCAAGCCCGTGGGCGTGCTGTGCGGGCAGCTATTGGAGGCGGCTTCGGCGCTAGGCGGTCCTAGGCTGAGCGCACTGGGACGGCTATGCCAGGAGCCAGAGGAGATCTCGGCTGTGCAGGCGTTGATCATGGGCGAGGCGCGACCAAAGGAGGAGGGGCTGGGCGATGCTTGAGTCGATCCTGGCCAGCCTGGAGATCGGCATCGCTTCACTAATCGTGCTGGCGGTCGCTTTCGTCCTGCTCGCCATCGCCTTGCTGTCGCGGGCCGCGAGGCGGGCTACCTTGCGGCGCATCGGCGCCTACGAGGTCGTCGCCCAGGCGCCGACCCGAGCCGCCGAGAGCGATTTGCCGATCCACCTCGGGCTCGGCTCTGGTTCTGTAGGGGGAGAGGACGCCCTGCAGACCGCCGCCGCGATCCAGGCCGCGCGCTACTTGACGAGTGGTGGAGCAGCGGGGGCGTCTCGGACCGTCCTGACAGCCGGCGACGCCACGGCGATGGCCGCGGCCATGGGCGCCATCGATGCCAATGCGTACGCTGACGCCGAGACCCATTTCGCGGGCCCTCACCCGATGGCCTATGCGGCCGGCGCCGAGGCGATGGCTCCGGTCGAGCCTATGGCCACGCACGTGCTGCTGGGCAAGTTCGGCGATGAAGGCCTCTGGCTGGCGGGAGCGCTGGGACGCGGAATGCGCACGCCCGTGGGGGGCACGGTGGAACCCTCGGCGTCCGCGTTAATGTACGCCGCCATGGATGATGCGGTGATCGGCGAGGAGGTCTATGCCGCTGGCGCCTATCTGGGCGACCAGAACCAGGTTGCCAGCCTGGTGGCTGCCGATCTTTTGCGCTGGTTGGGTGTGGCGGCGATGATCCTCGGCACGGTGGCCCTCTCACTTGGTTGGTGGAGGTAACGAGGCGATGCGGCGCACGGTGCCCGCGGTTGTGGCAGTGCTGGTTGGGTTGGCCCTCCTGGGCGATCTGATCGTCGACGAGCCAGGCATCAACGCCTTGGGGCAGGCGCTGCTCGAGGGGCTCGTCGTGCTGGGGGCGTTTGCGTTGATTCTCGCAGCGCTCAAGCTGCTCGGTTCCCACGCCAGCCGTCTGGCCCAGCGAGATGGGGACCGGTTGGGTAGTGTGGTGCTGCTCGTGGCCTTGCTGGCGGCTTTGGGGTTGGGCATCGCGAGGCCGGGCGGCGAGGAGCTACAGTGGCTCTTTGACTATGTCTATCAGCCCCTGCAAGCCACGACGGCGGCGCTTCTGGCGTTCTTTGGCATCCAGGGTGCCTACCGTGCCTTTCGGTTGCGCACCGGCGAGGCGGCCGTGCTGCTGGTGAGCGCCCTGTTCGCGCTGCTGGCGCAGCTTCCCATCGCTGGCGCCATCTCGCCCATCCTACCGCGCTTGCGCCAGTGGATGGTGGCGGTGCCGGCGGCGGCTGGCATGCGGGGCATCCTGCTGGGCGTGTCGCTAGGCGCCGTTGTCGCCTCCCTGCGCATCCTGGTCGGCGTCGAAAGACCTTATACCTAGGCGGAACCGGATGATCGTCTGTCCCGGCTGCCAATACCGTAACCCAGAAGACGCCAACGAGTGCCGCCAGTGTGGGGCCTCGTTGGCTGGGTTTACGTACCGGGCGTGCCCGCGCTGTGATGCGCTGAATCCTCCCGACAACACCTTCTGCAATCGTTGTCTGGCGCAGATTCGTACGACCGATGACACCCTTGCCGAGCCTGATGCCTCCGAGTGTGTCTCGTCGTTCCAGCCCGGTGCCGATAGCATTCCGCCGCAGCATCCGTCACCGCCTCCCATCCGGCCCATCCGGGATGATAGCCGCAGCGCTTTTCGCGCCGTGGGGCGGCGAGAGCCCGATCAGCGGCGGCCCGATGCGAGAGACGAAGCAACCGAACGGCCCGCCAGTCGCTCGGAAGAGGTGGCCGCCCGGCGTTTGCCGCACCGTTCCGTTCGTCGGGACGAAACGCCCTCCAAGGAGCTGGCGACGGACCAACCGGTCAAGGCCGCGTTCCACGGGGCGCCGCAACCATGGGACGAGCTGGACCTTTTGCCTATCGAGGCGGCCATCGCCAGGGCGCATCGCCCGACCTATGTGCCTCCTAGAGGGCCGACGGCCGATGAGGAGGAACTAGCCGCCACGCTGGAGCAGTTACTCCTGGGCCCGCCTCCGCTAGGCGAGCGCCGCCGGGTGCACGAGGCGGTCCGTGAACCCGCACCGATGCGCGCCGTCCGTCTGCTGCTCTCGCTGCTGGTCCTGGCCGCGGCTTTATTGGCCGCCATCGGCCCAGGGGGGCTCACCGGCGCCATGGTGCCCAGGGAAGCTGCCTTCGACTTGGCCGACTCGTTGGCCGGCTTGGGCCCCGACGATGCCGTTCTTCTGGTCTTTGCCTACTCACCGTCCTATAGTGGCGAGATGGATCCGCTGGCCGATGCGGTCATCGAAACGTTGGCGAGGCGCCAGGTCGCCGTCGTGGCCGTGGCAACCGATCCGGCCGGCGTCGCTCTGGCGCGGCAGCGTCTGGGGCGAGCCGAGGAGATGCAGGGTGGCTATGCCTACGGCACCCACTATGTGGTGGCCGGCTACCTGAGCGGTTACCGCGCCGGCGCCCAGGCGCTGTGTGAGGGGTGGGGCGGGCTGGAGGCCGATGCGGTGCAAGGGCGACCCTTGGACGAGTTGGGCGCCACCGCCGATCTGGCAGGGGCCGCCGATGTGGCCCGGGTTATCCTTTTGGCTGACGACGGCACCACCGCGCGGATGTGGGTCGAGCAGCTCGGCGCCTGCCTGCAGGCCCCGGTCGATGCGTTGGTCACGGGCCAGCTCGAAGCTCCGTTGATGCCTTACCTGCTCTCTGGGCAGCTCGCTCATCTGGTGGCGGGCGGGGTGGCCGCTGGAGAGCTAGAGATCGCGCTGGGTACTCGGGTGCAGGCGGCAGCCTGGGCCGATGGGTACGCGGCCCTGCTGGTGATTCTGGTGCTGGTGGCCGTATTCGCCAACGTGTTCTACATCAGTGCTGGCCCTGAGGGGGCAGAGTGAACGCCGTGCTGGGCAGGATAGCGGTGGGTACAAGCTTGGCCGCTGGAGGCTGGGAGCAGATCGGCGCCTGGGTAGCGGCCGTGATCACGCTGGCCGTGCTCTCCTATGCCATTGCCCCCAACCCCGTGGCCAAGACGATGCAGTTCCTGCTGGTTGGCGTGGCCGCCGGCTATGCCACGGCGCAGGCCTGGAACTTGGTGCTGTGGCCGCGAATCCAGCTTCTGATCCAGGATCCGGCATCCCACTGGCTCTATGGCGTCTATATGGTGTTGGGGTTGCTGCTGCTGTGCCGAGGCATCAAGCCACTCTCGGCCGTGGCCAACGTTCCGTTGGCGATGCTCTTTGGCGGGGGAGCGGCGCTGGCGTTGGGCGGCGCGTTGGCAGGCACGCTGGTGCCACAGCTCGAGGCGGGCATGGTCTCACTGGCGCCCCGCGACTATGGTGGGGGCGTGGTCGGCTGGGCCTATGCCTTGGACGCCGCCCTCTTGCTGCTGGGCACCATCGCTGCGCTGGCGGCCTTTCAGTTCACCGTCACTGGGCAAGGACGGCTGGGCCGGGCCTGGCAGAAGGCGGTGGATGGCCTGGGAGCCCTGGGGCGGGCGGTGATCATGGTGGGGTTCGGCGTGGTATACGCCGGCGCCATGGTGACCTTTTTCGGGCTTCTCGTCAGTCGCTTGTCGTTTCTAGCTGGATTCATCTCGACCTTGGTAGCGGGGGGCGGGTAGGCGGGCATGGCTGAACAGGCTACACCCGAATCTTTTCTCGCGGCCGATATCGGCAGCACCATGACGCACGCGGTTCTGGTGGACCGCGTCGAGGGCGTGTACCGCATGGTGGCCACTGCCGAGTCGCCGACCACGCTCCAGGCGCCCGAGTCCGATATCACCATCGGGTTCAGTCGCGCCATCCGGCGGCTGCAGGAGGTGGCACAGCGCCCGCTGCTGGATTCGCTAGGGCAGATCGTGTTGCCGGAGCGGGTCTCGGGCGCCGGGGTGGATGCGCTGGTCGCCGTTTCCAGCGCCGCGCCGCCCTTGCGATGCGTGATCGTCGGCATGGCCGAAAGGCAGAGCGTCGAGAGCGCTACCCGCGCTTGCGAAGCGGCCAGCGCCCAGGTGGTTGCCCGCTTGCCACTGGCCGGACGACTGCGCGAGTGGAGCGATGAGACCATCGAGGCCCTGGTGTTGCGCCCGCCCGACGTGATCGTGATGGTGGGGGGCGTCGACGCTGGTCCGGTGGAGCCGCTGCTAGAGGCAGCGCGGGTGTTGGCGATTCTATACGAGGAGACACCCGCGGAGCGGCGCCCGTCCATCATCTATGCTGGCAATCTCGAGGCGCGCCGACCGGTCGCGCAGGAGCTCTCGCCGGTCTTTCGATTCCGGGCTGTGGAGAATGTCCGTCCCAGCGCCCAGGTAGAGAGCTTGGGCGAGCTGCAGGCCGAGCTGATGACGACCTACGAAGAGGTGGCGCTGGCCAAGCTTCCAGGCTATCCGGCCCTGCGAGATGCGTGTGCTGCGCCGATCCTGGGAAGCCAGCACGCCCTGGGCTTGGTGCTGCAGCTACTGGGGTCTCGCGAGAACCAAGGTGTGGTGGGGGTCGACGTGGGCGGCGGCCGGGCCTTTGCCGGCGTGGCCCGGAACCCCCTCTATCACTGGGCGTCCGTGGCGGGAGCGGGCACTGGCGCTGCTGCCTCCACCCTGGTGGAGCGGGTGGGTCCCGGCGAGATCGGTCAGTGGTTGCTGGAGGAGATGCCCCCTAACGGAATTGTCGATCGCGCCGCTGGCGTGGCACTCCGGCCCCATGGCATCCCGCAATCGTTTGAAGAGCTGGCCTTTCTTCATGCGCTGGCGCGAGCCTCGCTATCGGTGGCGGTGGGCGCTCTGCGCGAGCAGCGCCTAGGCTGGGATGAGGCCGAGCGTACCAGCTTGGTGCTGCCGCGGTTTGACCTGATCGCGGCCCGAGGCGGCGTGTTGGGGCACACGGTGCAGGATGGGGCGGCCATGCTGACCTGCCTGGACTCTGTGCAGCCCGTCGGCCTGAACCGCCTGGTGATTGATCGACACAGCCTTTGGCCCCAGGTTGGTGCCATCGGGCAGGTCTGGCCTCTGGCGGCGGTCCAGTTGCTCCAGCAAGACGCCCTCTACCATGCTGGCACCATCATTGCTCCCGTGGGCGAGCTGCGCCAGGGCGCCCGTGCGTTGCGCATCGTGGTGCGATATGACGATGGCCGCACCATCGAACGGGACGTGGCCTTTGGTGACGTGGCACGTCTGCCGTTGGCTCGCGGGGCACGGGCTGATATCGAGGTGTATCCCCATCGGCGCCTGGATATCGGCACGGGACATGCTGGTCAGGGCGGGCGAGCGCGGGTGCCGGGCGGAGGGCTGGGCATTATCGTGGACGCTCGCGGACGGCCCTTGCCTCCCCTTGGGCGCGTTGAGGATCGTCGCGCTCGCATTCGCCAGTGGCTAGGCGTCCTGGGCTGCGATGTCGGTTCCTCTGACTGAGCCTCTCTTTTCTCCGGAAGCGATGGTCTCTCGCCCGCGCCTCCTCCGCGGCAAGGGCCGCGTCTTGGTGCGTGAGGGCCAGGCCGTCGAGGCGAGCACCTTGGTGGCTCGCGGCGACGCCGATTCCGCGCCCCGAGTCATCGACGTGGCGGCCGTCCTGGGGTGCTCCCCCTCTCAGGTTGCGGGCCACTTGCGTGTCCGCGTGGGCGATAGCCTAGCTGTGGGAGATCTGGTCGCCGAGAGGCGGCGCTGGGCGTTCTGGCGAACCAGCATCGTCAGCCCGTTCGCGGGCCGCGTCCAGTCTATCAGCGACGGCCGAGTGATCCTTCGCGCGACCTATCCGCCTGAGGAGGTCTCCGCCGGCATGCCGGGGGTTGTTCAGTGCGTTCATCCGGATCGCGGCGCCACCATCGCGGCGACCGGCGCGCACCTGCGAGGCTGCTGGGGCACCTCCCACGAGGGGACTGGCCCCATCGTTGTGGTTGAGGGGGATGATTGGTGGTTGGAGACGCCGCACTTGGGGCTCAGGCTCCGGGGATCCATCCTGGTGGCTCCCCGAGTGCGAGATCCACAGGTGATTCGCCGCGCCGCCACGTACCTAGTTGGCGGGCTGGTGGTGGGGTCGCTGCCGGTGCATCTGGCCCCCTTGTGCGAAGAGAGCGGCCTGGCTGTGCTGGCGACGGAGGGGTTCGGCGAGATGCCCATGTCCGAGGTGGTTTACCAGGGGCTGCGGGCCTTGGGGCAAAAGGGGGCGGTCCTGTTTGGCGCTGATCGCGTTCACCGGCTGCCGGCCGAGCTGGTCGTCCCCTTGGCTCAGAAGCCGCAGATGGTCTTGGCGCGCTACCGGGAGCTGTCGGTGGGAGCGATCGTACGGCTGACCGCCGGACCTCACCGGGGAGGCATTGGCGTCATCTGCGAGGTGCCTGAAGGGCGCGTGCGCACCGCCTTGGGCGATTGGGTCAGCGGCGTTTATGTGCGGTTGGCCCGTGGTGAGCGGGTGTTTGTGGCGATGGCCAATCTCCAGGTGGTCGTCCGCGAGGCCTAGGCTGGCATCGCTTGGGGCGAATTGCCCTCGCTGGTATAATCGGAGTGTGGGAGGGGCGGCATGGCACTATTACCGGATCAAGTCCTGCATATCGCCGAGCTGGTCAAGCTCTCGCTGAGCCAGGACGAAGTCGCGCTCTATCAGCGGCAGCTTTCCGAGATCCTGGCGCACTTTGAGCGGTTGAACGAGCTGAACACCGACGATATCCCCCCAACGGCACAGGTCGCCGACCAGCAGAACGTGTATCGCGAGGATGAGGTGCGACCCTGGCTGGCTACCGACGAGGCCCTGGCCAACGCTCCCGATACCGATAACGGGTTCTTTCGGGTTCGCCCTGTGCTCGAGGGCTAGGTTCTCACCGATCCGCCACCTCACGAAAGGATGCGTCCTGTGCGCGTCTCTGGCTTGACCATCACCCAAGCACACGCCGCCCTCCAAGCCGGCCAGGTCCGCTCCGTTGAGCTAACAGAGCGGTTGCTCGATCGCATCGCCCGGGTGGATCCGCATATCCGGGCATTTCTGCATATCGCGCCCGAGGTGGCGCTGCAAGCAGCCCAGGATGCCGACCGCCGTCGCGCTGAGGGTGAGGACTCTCCCCTGCTGGGGGTGCCGTTGGCCATCAAGGACGTGCTCTGTACGCGCGACATGCCTACCACCTGCGGCTCACGGATGCTGGAGGGGTTCAGGCCTCCTTATGATGCAACCGCGGTCGCGAGGCTGCGCCGGGCTGGTGTGGTGCCGCTGGGCAAGACCAACACGGACGAGTTCGCTATGGGCTCCTCCACCGAGAACTCGGCCTACTGGACGACGCGCAACCCCTGGGATCTCGATCGCGTACCGGGAGGATCGAGTGGAGGGAGCGCCGCCGCAGTGGCCGCCGGGGTTGCCGTGGCTGCTCTGGGGACGGACACGGGCGGCAGTATCCGGCAGCCGGCGGCGTTCTGCGGGGTAGTGGGACTGAAACCCACCTATGGGCGGGTGTCGCGGCACGGACTGGTGGCCTTTGCCTCATCGCTGGATCAGGCTGGACCGCTTACCCACACGGTGCGCGACGCGGCGCTGCTCTTGAGTGCCATGGCGGGTCATGACCCCCTGGACGCTACATCGGCAGACCGGCCGGTGCCCTCCTACGCTGACGAACTGGTTGGCGATGTGCGCGGCATGCGCCTAGGGGTGGCTCGCGAGTATCTCAGCGAGGAGGGGATGGACCCGGCCGTCAGCGCAGCTGTACGCGACGCGCTCAAGGTGTGGCAGGATCTCGGTGCCGAGATCGTGGAGGTTTCGTTGCCCCACACCTCCTATGCCTTGCCGGTCTATTACCTGCTGGCGCCGGCCGAGGCTTCCGCCAATCTGGCGCGATATGACGGCGTGCGTTATGGCTATTCCGATCCGGCGGCCGAGGACATCTGGGATGCCTACCGCAAAAGTCGCGAGGCTGGCTTGGGTGCCGAGGTCAAGCGGCGCATCATGCTCGGGGCGTACGCCCTCTCGGCCGGCTACTATGATGCCTACTATCTCAAGGCGCAAAAGGTCCGCACGCTGATCAAGCGCGACTTTGACGAGGCCTTTGCTCAGTGCGATGTGATCGTTGCCCCCACGACGCCCACCCCGGCCTTCAAGATTGGCGAAAAGGCTGACGATCCGCTCCAGATGTATATGGCCGACGTCTTTACCCTGTCGCTCAACCTGGCGGGGCTCTGCGGAGTGTCGATCCCATGTGGGTTGGCTGACGGTTTGCCCGTGGGCGTGCAGGTGCTCGGTAACGCCTTTGAGGAAGCTACCATCTTGCGAGTGGCTGATGCCTACGAGTGTGTGACCCCATGGCACGGGATGCAGCCGACTCTGGCCGGCGATGACGGGGCACGGTAGCTCGCCCTTTCGAGTTCGGCTGTACTTGGCGAAAGGATGCCCTCATGCAAGTGGTGCTTCCCCTAGCGGGGCTTGGTACGCGGATGCGCCCCCAGACATGGTCACGCCCCAAACCTCTGCTGAGCGTGGCCGGCAAGCCCGTCTTGGGCCATGTGCTGGATAGCCTCACCGCGGCATCGCCCGATGCCTATATCCTGATCACCGGCTGGCTGGGCGAAACCGTGCGACGGTATATGGCCACAGAGTACCCCCAGCTGGTCTCACGGTTCGTTGTTCAGGAGGAGCTCAAGGGTCAAGCGCATGCCATCTATCTTGCCCGTGAGTGGCTTGTGGGTCCCCTGCTGATCGTCTTTGTGGATACCCTGTTCGAGGGGGATCTCAGCGGGCTGGGCGACGGTGGCGAGGATGGGATCATCTGGACGAAAGAGGTGCCCGACCCCCGCCGCTTTGGCATCGTCGTGGTGGAGGACGGCCAGATCACCCGGTTCGTCGAAAAGCCGTCCACGCTGGAGCATCGCCAGGCCATTATCGGCGCCTACTGGATACGCGAAGGCCGTGATCTGGTGGAGGCCATCGAGGAGCTGATGGCCAGCGGGCGCAGCCTAGGGGGCGAGTATTATCTGGCTGATGCGTTACAGGTGATGGTGGACAAGGGGGCTCGCTTTGTCACCCGGCCGGTCTCTGTGTGGGAGGACTGCGGCACGCCCGAGGCGCTCCTGCAAACGCAGCGCTATCTACTGGAGCACGGCCATGCGCGGGAGGCCCCTTGCGAGGAATCGGTGCTGGTGCCGCCGGTCCACATTGCCGAGGGGGCCACTGTTCGGAGGTCGGTCGTGGGGCCCTATGTCAGCGTCGGGGCCGGCGCGGTCGTGGAGGGCTCCGTGGTTGCCAACTCGATCGTCGAGGCTGGCGCCGTCGTGAGGCACCAGGTGCTCCAGGAGAGCTTGGTGGGCCAAGGGGTCTCGCTCCAAGGAGCGGTGACCTCGGTCAATCTCGGCGATGATTCAGTGTTCCAGAGCGGGTTGCCCTAGATTGTCGGCCAAAGGCGGTCAGAAGATGATCATCGGGGTTCCTAGAGAGATCAAGGACCGAGAGTTCCGGGTTGCCATCACACCGGGCGGGGCCGAGACGCTCACACACCACGGGCATCGGGTCCTGGTGGAGACTGGGGCCGGCGTGGCCAGCGGATTTGCGGATGAGCAATACGTGGCGGCGGGGGCTACCGTCGTTGCGACCGCCGAGGAGGCCTGGAACGGGGCTGAGATGGTGGTCAAGGTCAAGGAGCCCCTCCCAGCGGAATACGGCTATCTGAGGGCGGACCTGACGCTTTTTACGTATCTGCATCTGGCGGCCGAAGCCGGGTTGACGAGAGAGCTCCTGGCGAACCGAGTCACCGCCATCGCCTATGAGACGGTCCAGGCAGATAACGGGTCGCTTCCGCTCCTGACTCCTATGAGCGAGGTGGCCGGCCGTATGGCGGTGCAGTTGGGTGCTCACTACCTGGAGATAGGCCAGGGCGGGCGCGGCGTACTGCTAGGAGGCGTGCCCGGGGTCCGCCCGGCCAGCGTCGTCATCATCGGCGGCGGCACGGTGGGAACAAATGCCGCTCAGATCGCGTTAGGGATGGGAGCGCGGGTCACGGTTATCGATATCAATATCGAACGTCTGCGCTACCTGGACGACGTACTCCACGGGCGGCTAACAACCATGGCCTCCAACAAGCGCACCATCGCCGAGGCTGTGCGGCGGGCCGAGGTGCTGATCGGTGCGGTGCTTTTGCCGGGGGCCAAGGCGCCGGTATTGGTGACCGAGGAGCATGTTTCCAACATGGCGGCCGGCTCGGTGGTGATCGATGTGGCCGTGGATCAGGGCGGATGTATCGAGACGGTGCGCCCTACCAGCCACAGCCAACCTACCTATGAGCGGTACGGCGTGATCCACTATGCGGTGCCGAACATGCCGGGCGCCGTTCCCAGAACGTCGACCTATGCGCTCTCCAACGCTACGTTGCCCTATATTCAGCGCTTGGCCGATCTGGGCGTCGTGCCGGCACTGTTGGTGGATCGCTCGCTGCGACAGGGGCTGAACACCTATCGTGGCGAGGTTACCCATCGGGAAGTGGCCGGGGCGTTGGGCTTGTCGTACGTACCGGCCGAGCGGGTGCTGACCGAGTAGCGCGCGATGGGCACACAGACACGGGAGGAAAGGTGGACCGTCACCCTACACGGTACGGGTTGCTTGTAGCCGGGTTGGTGCTGTTGGTCACGACAGCCGCGTGTGCCTTTTCTGGGATGCTGCAACGGGCCCAGCGTGCTGGTCAGGAACGTGCAATCAGTACAGCGTCGCCGGCGACTCTGGCGCCGACGCTCACCCGGGCTCCCGCCAAGGCGGCGCCGCCAAAAGCGACCGACGAACCGGGCGCCTTTACCATCGAGTACACCGAGGAGGACATCCTCGAGATGCTGGCCGACCAGTCGCTGAGCCGCGATGACGTTACCGTCACCGTCGAAGAGGTCAGCCTGGGCGAAGGGCAGGTGCGGGCCAGGTTGCAGGTGAGCGAGTCTCAGATGGGGCTCGACATTGGTGTGACCGTCGTGGGCGAGCCCTATCTGGAGGATGGCCAGGTCTATGTCCAGATCATCAGCTTTTCGCTGGACGAGTCGGTGTCCGGCTTTGTGCGGATGATGGCTCAGGCTGCCATCCAGGAGGTAATCGACCAGGCTACCGGCGAAAAGGGGATCCCTGTGCCGGTGGAGGGTGTCGAGGTGTTGAGCGTAGAGGTGCAGCCCGGGCTCATCGTTATCAGCGGAAGGCGTCCTTAGCCGAACCCTAGGTCGGCCAGGGCCGTCAGCACGGCGGCGTGCTCGCTCCAGGGATGTTCCACCGTGCCATAGCACATGGTGGGCTCGTGTCCCTTGCCCGTGACGACGACGGTGTCGCCCGGCATCGCCTGCTGCAAGGCAAAGGCAATGGCCTCGCTGCGATCGGGCAAACGCCAGTAACCCGTGCCCTCGCGGCTGCCGGCGCTCTCTGCCCCGGCGGCGATCTCCTCGATGATGGCATCCACCGATTCGGTCCGTGGGTCCTCGGCCGTGATCACCACCCGGTCCGCCAATTCGGCGGCGATGCGCCCCATGGTGGGCCGCTTGGCGCGGTCGCGCTCGCCCGCGCAGCCGAACACCACCCAAAGCTTGCCTGCGGTGGTCTCGCGGAGGGCCGTCAGCGCCCGCTGCAGCGCGTTGGGGGTGTGGGCAAAATCGATGTAGACCTCAAAAGGCTGCCCCCGCTCGATCCGCTCCATCCGTCCGGTCACACCCGTGAACCGGGCCACACCCTCGGTGATGGCGGCGTCACCCAGCTCCCACGCCCATCCCAAGGCTACCGCTGCCAGGATGTTGTACGCGTTGAACGCTCCCGCCAGGGGCGAGTGGAGCGACAAGCTGCGCCCCCCGGGACCGTAAGCGACCAGCGAGAGCCCCTCGACCGTCGCGCGGATGTCACTGGCCGTTACGTCCGCAGGATTGTCCAGGCCATAGCTGAGGTGAATGTCCGCCGGCACGCTGTGCAGCCGCTGGTGGGAGACGTCATCGGCGTTGGTGATGGCTACCTTGGGGACGCCGGGCTTGCGAGCCGCGCTGGCCAGGCTCTCAAAGAGCATGGCTTTGGCTTCGCGGTACGCCTCCCAGGTGCCGTGATAGTTCAGGTGATCGTGGGTCAGGTTGGTAATGATGGCCGCGTCAAAGGCGCAACCGGTCACGCGATGCATGGCCAGGCCGTGGGAGGTGGCCTCGATCACCGCCGTCGTCACGCCTTGCCGGACCATCTCGGCCAGCATCTGCTGCAACGCAGGAGCATCGGGGGTGGTGGTGTGGGCGCCGGTCTCGATCTCTTGCCCCGCAATGATGGCGGCCACGGTGTCGATGCTGGCGACACTCTCGCCGGCGCACTCTAGGATGCGCACCAGCAGCCGCACGGTGGTCGTTTTGCCCTCGGTGCCGGTGACGCCGATTACGCGAAGCTTGGTTGCTGGAAAGCCCTGCAGAGCGGCGTGCAACAGGGCCTCGGCCTCGCGGGCGTTTGGTACTAGGATCGTGGGGACATGCTCCAGGGCCGGGACGAGGCGTTCGGCTACCACGGCTACGGCGCCCGCCTCTACTGCCTTGGGGATATAGGCGTGGCCGTCCACAGACACGCCAGGCACTGCCACGAACAGATCGCCTGGCTGGACGCGACGAGAGTCGCAGGTGATGCCCGTGATCTCTACGCCAGCCGTGTGGCGCGTCTCGGCCTGTGGCAGGGCAGAGACCAGGTCAGAAAGAAGAGGCATCTCGGCGACCTCTAGGCCTCGTTGTTCAGCACCAAACGGCGGCGTTTGGCCTGGCCCTTGATGTCGAATTCGCGGGTGACAGCATGTCTCGATACCAACAGGGCCAGCGCCTTGGTCCACGCGCCCGAGTCGATCGGCGTGTGGTTGATGCGGCGGCGCATGATGGTGAGCGCTCCCTCGGCGGGGCATATGTGGGTGCAGGCGTCGCAAAAGAGACAAAAGCGCTCATCGAGCCACACGCGCTGGCCGTCATAGGTGATCGCGTTGGTTGGGCACACGTCCACACAGGCTTGGCAGCCCTCGGGGCAGAGTGTGGCATCGACCCGCGCACGCCCCTCGTAAGGCTTGGTGACGGTGAACAGGCCCTCAGGCCCGATATGCATACAGCGCGAGCAGCCGAGGCAGGCGCGCTTTTCCACCTTCACATTGCGGATGGCGGTCACCTCGCCCGAGGCGTCACGTTCCACCTCCGCCGAGATGGCGCCCACGGGGCAATCTTCGATGAAGGTGGCGTCGCGAGCGCCCTCTGCTGCTCGCTGATCGACGCGGTTTCGCCGCACTAGGTACGGGAACGCTTTGCTAACGATCACGGGGATTTCGGGTTTGCCATTGATGGTGAGATCAATGGCGCGAGTGGGACACAGCACCACGCACTCGCCACAGAAGCTGCACTTTTGCGGGTCGATGTCGACGCGGGCTGGCTGGACCACGCGCCCGTCTTCCAGGACGGCTTCCGAGAGGGCGATGGCCTCCTGTGGGCAGGCCAGGGAGCAGATACGGCAGCCACAACACTGTTCGTGATCCACCGTCAGCTCGTAACGACGGGTGATCATGGGGCGCAGGAGCGTCAGGCGGCTCTCGGTATCGCGCTTGAAGGGTGCGCCGCGCGTCGTCATCAGCTCAACCTCCCCTCATGATGGGGGGTGTGGTTCCCGCATGTCGCTGGAGCTGGGTCTGCAACTGGCCGTTGTGGTCATAGATCGAGATCTCTAGCGGCATCTCGCCTGGCAGCGCATGGGTGGCACAGGCAAAACAGGGGTCATAGGCGCGAAAGGCCATCTCGACCTTGTTCAGCAGGCCCTGGGTGACGGGTCGCCCCCCGCCGATGAGCGATTGGGCGGCCTTTTTGATGGACATGCAGATGGCGGCGTGGTTGTTGGTGGTGCCGACGATCAGGTTGGCTCGGGTGATGATGCCACGCTCATCAGTGATATAGTGATGCGTCAGAGTGCCGCGTGGAGCCTCCACCGTCGCGACGCCCTCACCGACAATGCCATCGGGGATCACGCGCACATGGGGATCCGTTAGGTCGGGGTGAAGGGCAAGCTCGAGCATCCGCTCCCCAGCATAGAGCATCTCCACGAGACGGGCCCAATGGGTAGCCAGGGTGGCGTGCACGGGCTTGCCGCCCATGGCCTCCAGATACTCTTCGTACGCTTCTTGGGCTCGTGGCGTCGCCATGGCATCGGCGACATTGAGGCGGCCCAAGGGCGTGGCGCGGTAGACGCCGCTCTCCATGCCGTCCTCCAAGCCGCGCCAGCCGATCTGCTTCAGATAGGGCAGCTTGACATAGGACCAGGGCTCGACCCGTTCCGCCACGTACTCGCGGTAATCCTTTGGCGCATAGCGCGCCATCTCGTGTCCCTCGACGTCGATCACGCGCACGTTGCCATCGTAAAAGTTGAGGCGATTGTCGGCATCCACCAGGCCCATGCTGTGCGTCCGATGTAGATAGGCCTCGCTCTCGATCATCTCGCGGTAGGCGGGGTTGCCCAGCACAGTCTGACGCCAGAGATCGAGGGAGAACAAGCCAAACTCGACCAGGTCCTCACCGATCTCCTGGAGGCGGGTCTGCATCTCGGGCGTGACGGCTTTGGAGACGCCGCCAGGCAGCGCCATCACAGGGTGAACGAACCTCCCGCCCAGCAACGCGACGACCTCGTGCGTCTCCTGAAGGTGCTGAATCACTCGTCGCCCCATGGTCATGCCCACCTGGCCGATGACGCCCAGGATGCTGCGCTCGGCGGGGTCTGCCTCGGGACCAACGATGAAATCGGGGCCAGCCAACACGTAAAAGTGGGTAGCGTGGTCACCCGATACAAAGGCGTTATAGGCCAGTTCGCGGATGCGCAAGGCGGCGGGCGGAGGCTCGACGCCAAAGACGGCGTCGGCGGCCTTGGCTGCAGCCATGTGGTGCGCCATCGGGCAGACGCCGCAGATGCGCTGGGTGATGCGAGGCATCTCCTCTACGGGTCGCCCCTCACAGAACGCCTCAAACCCGCGAAACTCGGGCACCTGAAAGTAGGCGTTGGCCACATCGCCGCGGTCATCCATAAAGATGGTGATCTTGCCGTGGCCTTCTAGACGGGTGATCGGGTCGATGGTGATGCGCTTCACGGCTGATCCTCCTGGCTCGCGACACAGGACTGGTTGGGTGCCTCGCCATCCGAGCCGAGGGTGTGCAGGATGGATGCCGCCAAGCTGAATCGATAAAAGGTGCCGACGGGGTCGGCGATGGACTCTAGAGCGGCGCGGATCTCGGCATCGGACTTGGCCTCCAACCCCGCGGTGATCGCGCCCAGAAGCGCGGCGCCCTGGTCGACTACGCCTTCGGGTGGGCCATAGCACCCTCGACATGGCATATTGGCTCGGATGCAGAGAGCGCCGCAGCCGGCGCGCGTCGCAGGCCCTGCACAGAGGTATCCCTGCTCCAGCAGGCAGGTATCGGGCTCTGGCTCGCCCTCGTGTACTCGCAGGAAGCGGCTCACGCGGATCTTGCCCGTACGTGTGCGCGGGCATTGGTCGCAGACGGTGCGCGGATCGGCGCCGATGGTGGCGCCCCGTGCTGGCAGGTCTCCAGCGATGATTTGCGAAATGGCGCGCCAGACCTGATCGTGGTGCGGCGGGCACCCCGGGATGTAATAGTCCACGGGGACAACCTGGTCTAGCGTATGCACGCGGCTCTCGAGCCTTGGAAGTGACAGTGTTCCCTCGGGCGCCATGTACTCGGCGCAGGGCACAATGCCTTGGGGGTTGTCCGATGTCAGGTTGTCCACCGAGGCTCGATGCAGCGCATAGGCCGCGCCACGGATGTTGCTTAGACTGGGAATACAGCCCTCGGTGGCGCAGGATCCAAAGGCCACCAAGAGACGTGACTTTTTTCGGAGCAACTCGGCCATGTGGCGATCATGGTCCGTGCGAATGGCCCCGTTGAACAGGGTCAGGTCGATGCTGTCGTCCTCCATGGCCTCCACGTCGCTGGTCTTGCCATCGGTCGCGCATGGCCAAAAGATGATGTCGGCCAGCTGGGCTAGCTCTAGCAGATGCTCGCCCAGCTCGACGAGGGCGATGTCGCAGCCGCCACAGCTGGAGGCCCAGTAGACGGCTAGCTTGAGTTTCTCCATGAACTAGTGTTCTCCCCGCTCTAGTCGATGGTCACCGCGACGGGCGTCGGTAAGGTGGCGATGATCGCAAGCATCTCTTGGATATGGCGCTCCAACCCGTAACGGTCCTCTGAGGCCTGTCGCGCAAAGCGGACACGTTCCTGCTCATAGCCCATGGCGGCCATCATCTCGCGCAGGAGGTATACCTTGCTGCGGCCGATATAGGTGCCGCGCTGGTAGTGGCATTCGTCGTCGTCGCAGCCGACCACCAGCACGGCATCGACGCCATGACTGAGCGCCCACAAGACCATGGCGGGATCCACGCGGCCCGAGCAGGGCAGCGGCACCAGCCGCACCTGATCCCCGAACCGCTGGGCGCGGTCCCAGGCAGCGTCGGAGCGGATGCTCCACTGGCAGACAAAGGCCAAGCACCTGGGCTGCGCGCCGCCCGAAAGCACGCCCTGGCCTTCCATCCAGCCATCGGCAGCGATACGTGTTAGGATCTCTTGCTCGTTCATCTCTTCCAGCGAGATGGCCCCTGCGGGGCAGGCTGCTACGCATAGCCCGCAGTGTAGGCAGCGGGTGTGATCCACGTGGGCGGTTTGACGAGCAGGCTCATCCTCATCGGGCGCGGGGCCGATGGC
>JAXGON010000012.1:0-92121 GCA_040767425.1 Anaerolineae bacterium
CCTCCAGCGAGATGGCCCCCGCGGGGCAGGCTGCTACGCATAGCCCGCAGTGTAGGCAGCGGGTGTGATCCACGTGGGCGGTCTGACGAGCAGGCTCATCCTCATCGGGCGCGGGGCCGATGGCCCCGTAGGGGCAGACGCGGGCGCATACGGCGCAGCCCGAGCAAAGCGCGCGATCCACGACGGGGAAAGGGCCAGGCGCCTCATACCCCTCCTCAATGGCCAGGTCGCGTAGGGCGCCCATCACCTCTGAGATGTGTATCTGTTGTGGGCAACGCGGGTAGCAGGCGTCGCAGGCGGAGCAGAGCCATATCTCTGGGCTGGAGAGGACGGCCTCGCGCATGCCTAGTGACGCTTGATGCAGCACGCGACGCGGGTTAAAGCTGGGATAGAATCGCCGCACGAGGCAGACCGAGGCGCAGGTGCCACAAGCCATACACGTGAGCAGGTGCTGGCCTCCAGGTCGCTCCATGACCTCGGCTGCAAAGTGGGGGTCGAGTTGGGTTGGGCGCGCCGTCACTCGACCACCTCCTCGGCCAGCGGGAGATCCTCAAAGATATGCACGAGCTTGGGGTCCTCATTCCACTTTTTCAGGCGGCGGGCGATCTGGGCCGCGGCCTGGCGATTCTGACGCACGATCTCGGCTGGATCATAGCTGGAGAGCACGGCGTCCATCTCGGTGATCACGCGCGCGTATTTCTCGCCCTCGGCGGCCGAGATCCATTCTACGCGGTAGCGCGCAGGATCGATGCCTATGCGCTCAAGGGTCGTACGCAGCCGTTCAAATCGGCGAGCCCCCACCTGTTGCCCCGTGATATAGTGGCAGTCTTGCGGGTGGCAACCCGAGACCAGGACCATCCCCGCGCCGCGGCGGAACGCCTCGAGCACGAACTTGTCGTCCGTTCGGGCACAGCACATCACGCGAATGCCTCGCGACGTGGGCGGATAGGAAAAGTGGCTGATGCCAGCCATATCGGCGCCGCCATAGCTGCACCAGTTGCACATAAAGGCCAGGATCTTTTCCTCGGGCCGATCCTGGAGCAGTGCCTTGATCTGGGCCAGGATCTGGGCATCGGTAAAGTGCTTTTGTTGGATGGCATTGTGGGGGCATTCAGCTGCGCAGCCGCCACAGCCGTGGCACTTGGCCGTAAAGATGGTGGCGGGTTGCCCCTGCTCGACCACGATGGCGCCATAGGGGCAGGCACGGGCGCAGATGCCGCACTTTTTGCCCTGGGCGCTGATGCACAGGCTCGGGTCAACCTCCGCCACGATGGGCTCGATCTCCCAGGTTTCCTGCGAGAGCACCCGCGCGGCACGGGAGGCGGCAGCGCTCCCCTGTGCCACCGAGGCAGGGATATCCTTGGGTCCCTGCGCCGCCCCCGCCAGATAGACGCCATCGGTAGGGGCGTCCACGGGGCGCAGCTTGGGGTGATACTCCATGAAAAAGCCGCTTGGGCTGCGAGCCAAGGTCAACTTGGCCGCCAGATCATCAGCGTCAGGCTGCGGAATGGCAGCAGCGGAGAGACAGACCATCTCGGCCTCCACCTCGACCACGCTGCCTAGCGCCTGGTCCTCGGCCTCTACGATCAGGTTGCCTGTTTCAGGGTCTTCGCTAACCAGCGAGGGTCGTCCCTGGATGAAACGAATGCCCGCTTCCCTGGCGCGGGTGTAGAACTCTTCATAGCCCTTCGAGGGCGTTCGGATATCGATATAGAAGATGGTGATATCGATATCGTGGTACATCTGCTTGAGCAGGATGGCGTTCTTGATGGCGTACATGCAGCAAAAGCCGCTACAGTACTCGTTGTAGCGCTTGTCGCGCGAGCCCACACATTGGATGATCGCCATGCTCTTGGGAGGCTGGCCGTCGCTGGGCCGGACCAGCCGACCCACGGTGGGTCCTGCCGAGTTGGCCAGGCGCTCCAGCTCCATCGCCGTGATGACGTTGGGGTAGCGGCCATAGCCGTATTCAGGGATCACTGATGGGTCAAACGAGGCAAACCCCGTGGCCACCACAATGGTGCCCACCTCGACGTTGGTCTCCTGAGGCTGCTGGGCAAAGTCGATCGCATCCAGCTTGCCGCAGGCGGTCACGCACTTGTAGCAGTGAATGCAGTGGTCCATATCGATCGCATAGATCAACGGCACTGCCTGTCCATGGGGAACGTCGATGGCCTTGCGCGGGGCAATGTCTAGCTCAAAGGGGTTGGGTATCTCGATGGGGCAAACTTCGGCGCAAGCGCCGCAACCGTTGCAACGATCGGCGATGACGTACCTGGGCTTTGTTATCAGGTTCACGGAAAAGTTGCCGATGAATCCGTCGACGTGTTCGACCTCGGTGTTGGCGAGGATGGTGATGTTGGGGTGACGCGCCGCGTCAACCATCTTGGGTGCGAGAATTCAAATGGAACAGTCCATCGTAGGGAACGTCTTGTTGAGCTGGGCCATTACGCCCCCGATGGAGAGTTCTTTCTCCACCAGATAGGTGTGAGTTCCCATGTCGGCTAGGTCCAGAGCTGCGCTGATCCCCGCTACGCCGCCACCGATGACCATCGCCTTTTTGGTTACCGGCACAGTGATAGGTTGAAGCGCCTCAGCGGCGCTGACCTTGGCCACCGCGGCGGCCACCAGCTCTTTGGATTTGAGGAGCGATGCTTCGGGGTCGTCGGCATGCACCCACGTGACTTGTTCGCGGATGTTGGCCATCTCCATGAGGAATGGGTTCAGGCCCGCCTCGGATACGCACGCCCGAAAGGTTGGCTCGTGCATGCGGTGGCTACAAGCGGCCACCACCACGCGGTTTAGCTTGTGTTGGCGGATGTCCTGCTGGATGAGATTCTGGCCTGGGTCGCCACACATGTAGAGGTTGTCACGTGCGATGACGACGCCTGGCAGATGGGAGGCGTACTCGGCTACCTTGGCGGGATCGATCACGCCCCCGATGTTGGATCCGCAACTGCAGATATAGACGCCGATGCGGAGATCCTCAGACTGTTCCATTCACGGCTCCTCTTGCCGATGATTAGCATGCAGCAACGCACCAACCCCGTAGGGCTGTGCGTTGGGCATGGGGGGCTATTGTAGTTCCTCGAGCAAACGGGCGACTATGTCACGGCGGGCCTGCTGCCTCACCACCTCGGGCGTGGAGAGGGAGAGGGCGTCTTTGGGGCAGAACCGCACACAGGCAGGCCCCTCTGGCAGGTCAGAGCAGAGGTCGCAGATCTCGGCGTGGTTGGTCTCGGGGTTCAGGACGATGGCGCCGAACTCGCAGGCCTCCACACACCAGCCGCAGCCGTCGCAGAGGTCCTCATCCACCAGGATGATGCCGTTCTTTTCCGAGCGCGACAAGGCCTTGACGGGGCAGGCCAGAATGCAAGGGGCGTCCTCACACAGGCGACAGCTGATGGCCGTCATGGTGATGGGCTCGATACGCACCACACGGATGCGCGACAGCGTGCCATCAAAGCATCCGTGTTTGGTGGCCGAGCAGGCATACTCGCAGAGGCGGCAGCCGATGCACTCGACGGGATCGCAAACGATATGCTGGTAACCGATGTTTGCCATTAGCGGGCCTCCTCGGCCGAAAAGGCGGGCTCGGGTGCGGGTTCCACGCCGATGGCCTCGGCCACATCATCCAGGCCGAGCTCGATCAGCTTGGCCTTGGGGATCAGCCCCTCGGGTGTCCAGCCGCGCGCCGCATAATAGTCGTCGATCTCCATGCGGAGCTCATCGGCTGTGATGAACGATCCCTTGGAGGGGCCACTTGGCACGGGATCCTCCAGGGCTCGTGCAGGGAGCCAGTCGTCGGCCTTTTTCCAGCCTTCGCGGATGTTAAAGGCTTTCTTCAGGTTCCAGACTCGCTCGCCCACGGCCGCGATCCCTTCTGCGGTCATGGGGATGCCCGTCACCAGCGTATAGATCTGCGCCACCTCTTGCTCAAAATTGTCAAAGCAGTTGCGCAGGAACTTGCAGATAACCATGCAGTCTAGAATGCAGGCAAAGTCTTCTTTTTCTTTGGCTAGTCGGCCCCGCTCGTGGTCTACGGTGAAACGATCTACAGTGCCCTTGACGTCGAGCTCGTAGGCCAAGGAGCGGTTATGACAGGCCCCTCGGGTGCCTACGGCCAACCCCATGGCAAAGGTCTTGAGGCCACGCACATCATAGCCAGGCATCTCCAACCCCTTGGAGTGCATCGCAAAGTGCTCGCTTCCTTTGCCAACCTTTTCTGAGGCGCGCTTGACGCCCTCTGCCAGCAGGTTGCCGATACCTTCACGGTGTGCGATCTTTTCCAGGAGGGCTAGCGCCGCTTCGTCATTGCCAAAGTTCGGCTCGAGGCCATCCATGTCTTCCTTGGTAAGGATGCCGCGCTCGTAACACTCCATGGCCCAGCTAACTACCACGCCGCCACTCATGGCGTCGAGGCCTAGGTCGTCGCAGGCCTCCACGAGCCGAATGATGGCGGGCATCTCTCCGATGCCGCAGTTGGGGCCAAGCGCAAACAGCGGCTCATAGTCGACACCCGCGATGGCGCCCTTGTACTTGCCTTCTTTGACCAGGGCCCACTGCTCACACCCGATCGAGCAGCCTGTGCATCCCACCTTTTTCACCGTATAGTGCTCGGCCATATACTCGCCCGACACCTTTTCGGCGTGCTCGAACACCGTCTCGCTAAAGTTGCGCGTGGGCAAGACGCCGAGCTTTTGCATGTTGAGCACGTTGGCAGGCGTGCCGAGGCTTCGGTACTTGAGCGTGCCAGGTCCCTTGCTGCGCTCGATGAGCTTGTGGGTGGCCGCAAGCACACCATCGATATCCGCCACCCGGATGGGTTGGGAGCCACGTATGGCGATGGCCTTGATGCGCTTGGAACCCATCACCGCGCCGTTGCCGGTGCGCCCGACCTGCCGGCCGTCGTTGTCCATCATGGCAAAGCGGACCAGGTGCTCGCCTGCTGGGCCGATGGAAGTAACGCGGATGTTCTCGTCTCCAAGCTTTTCACGGAGCGCGATCTGTGTTTGGACACATCCCATGCCCATGTACGCCGAGGCATCCATGAACTTGACGTCGTCATCGTCGATAAAGATGATTACCCATTCGGGAGCTTGTCCCTTGAAGACGATGCCGTCCCAGCCGGCACGGCGCAGCTCCTCGGAGAAATGGCTCCCTGAGAGTGAGTCTCCGATGAACCCGGTCAACGGCGATTTGGATGCGACGCCATGCTTGGTGCCGACGGGAAAGGTGGTGCCGGCAAAGGCGCTGCAGGCAAAGCAGAGCGCATTGTCGGGCCCGAGAGGATCGCAGCCAGGCTTGACGTTCTCCCAAGCCAGCCGCGTGGCCAGGCCGACGCCACCGATGTACTTGGCCAAATAGTCGGCGTCGACGTGCTGGACGGACGTGGTGTTGGAGCCCACATCCACGTGAAGGATCTTGCCGGTGTACGCGAACACGATCAACCTCCCGCTTCTACGAACATCAGGGTCACGTGCTCTCCGGGCGTGGGATGCTCCGAAAAGTCATGAACTGGCCGTAGGTTGTGCCGCACCATGGTATAGGCAGGGGTGAGGGATCCGGTCGACGAGTCGATGATCTCGTCAGTAAGCGCGGGGAAGGCGCGGGCCAGCGAAAGCAAGAGGTCACCATAGGTGGCGTCATTGCCGATCTCCAGCTCGTGGGTCGGGCAACCCACCAGCCTTCGCGCATGTCCGAGGAACTCGACTGTGAGTACCATAGTATGGATCCACTGCGTTTGTTACATGCACCCAGGCCGGAGTATAGCACCCTCCCAAGGGATGCTCAAATTCCCGAGCGATTTGCAGGCGCTGGCACACGGTGAGTGGCGAGGCGAATGATTGGCGACCCTAGACCGCTGTGGTAGAATGAGCTTGGTGCGCGTGCCCCTTCGCGCCATCTTTGAGGTAAAAGGTGCAGCATCGATGTTCGCTACTGGCGCTGTGCGCCATGGTTCTTGTGACGATGGCCGGATGTGGCGGAACGCTTCCCAGCCCCCGCGGCTATGTGCTGGCTAGGCCCGGTGAGGAGGGCCTGACGGCACTAGCCAGCGACGATCCCATCTATGATACCTTTGACAGCGAGGTGATGACCGATCCCCTCATCGCCCACCTGATGTCGCTGTTTGATGGCATCTCTGGTGCCTATGCTGCCACCAGTCTCAGCTCGGAGATCCCTCAGACGCTGCGCAACTATCCCATCTTGGTGGTCTCCCACGGGCAACCCGGATTGCTTCGCAGCGTGCAGGTGCGAGGATCTGGACGCCAAGCCCGCGTAGAGTATGCTATCGCTCTCGGCGTAGGGGAAGGAGCGGATCTGGGGCGGCAGGCCCGTGAAGCCCTCCCTGGGCTGCTGGCACAGCTCTTGCTGGCAGCCGCTGGCTATCAGCCGCCGGCCGGCCTGCTGGAGGCAGCACCCGATTGCGCTTGCGTCGATGGCGACGTGGCCCTCTGGCAAGGATACGTGGCGTTGCAGGAGGCCCGCCGTGCCATGGGGGCGTGGGCGCTGGCTGCCGAACAGAGCGGCCAG
The DNA here is from genome assembly GCA_040767425.1 of Anaerolineae bacterium. Classification (GTDB taxonomy): domain Bacteria; phylum Chloroflexota; class Anaerolineae; order UBA1429; family UBA1429; genus DAIRUQ01. Next base: position 6,535 of record JAXGON010000012.1, read on the forward strand.
GGGCCCTGGGACGCGTTGGATGCCGACTACTGGGACTGTTGTCCGGCCCAGGGGCATCTCTCTGGTGGAGATGGTTGCTTGTGCGGGCGGGGGATGGCCGGGTTCCTGGCGGAGCTGATGGCCGAGATGCCCGCGGCGTACCCGCAACGGTACATGCTCTGGTTTGCCAACTATGAGTCGGCCGAGGCGCGCGAGGCCAAGTTGCTGCTGGCCTTGGCCCGGATGGCCGATGATGGCGGCGATGCGCTGGAGCGGTTCGTGAGCAGCTATGCCGACACCTTTCCGGCCGAGGCGGACCGCGTTCGCGAGTTGAGCGATGCCTGGCGCCAGCGCATGGCTGCGGGAATGAGCTGAATGCACACAAACGACCACACAGCGAGCTTGGGCCGCTGTGATAGGGACTCGGAGAGATCGCGATGAGTGAGGACCGGGCTCGCGCTCAGGCCAGAGCGGACTATAGCCGGGCGACGCGACAAGCGCGCCTGCGGCATATCTGGTCCAGCTTGCGAGGCCAAGACAACCGCCTGGTTCGGTTTGAGGACGTCAAGAGTGCGGCCGGCCTGGCCGAGCAGCACTATCGAGGCGTCCAACCGATCCGGGTCGATCGCATCATCGGCAGCCTTGGCCGCAGCGATGACTTTGATCGCGCCTTTTTGCCACGGAGAGGACATACGTCCGGCAAGTGGGTGAGCGTCGATACTGCGGTTCAAGAGGGCATTCAGCTCCCGCCCATCTCGGTCTACAAGGTGGGCGATGCTTACTTTGTGGTGGATGGCCACCATCGGGTCTCGGTGGCGCGCCAGAACAACCAGGTGTACATCGATGCCGAGGTGATCGAGGTCGAGAGCAAAGTCCCCGTCACCGCGGACCTCACACCTGAGGACTTGGACGTGGTCAAGGCTCGCCGCGAGTTTCTGGAGCAGACCAGATTGGACGTCTTGCGGCCAGAGGTCGATATCAGGCTGTCGATGCCGGGTGACTATGTGCGGCTCATCGAGCATATTCGGGTGCACAAGTACTTTGTGGATCAAGACCGCCGCGAGCCGCTGTCACAGGATGAGGCCGTGATGCATTGGTGCGATCAGGTCTATACGCCGCTGGTCCAAGCCATCCACCGTAGCAAGATTCTGGATGACTTTCCCGGCCGGACAGAGGCCGATCTCTATATGTGGATCGTCGAGCACGCCTATTACCTCTCACAAAAGCTCAGCCGGAGCATCGATCCGTGGAAAGCGGTAGGCGATTTCGCCGAACGGTTCGGGCAGCATCCTCGCCGGTGGCTGCATCGCGTCATGCACAGGATACGCGATGCGGTGATGCCCGAGTCGTTGGAGGCGGGTCCAAGTGCCGGGGCCTGGCGGCAGGAACGGCTCGACCCGCATCCACAACCGCACATCTTTCCGGATATCCTGGTAACGATCACGGGAGCCGAATCGGGCTGGCTGGCCCTCAGCCAGGCGGCAGAGATTGCCCGCCGCGAGGCCAGTACCTTGCACGGGTTTCACGTGGCTCGTTCCGATAGCGAACAGGATCGCGTATTGGCGGAGCGGCTGCTGGAAGAGTTCCGATTTCGTTGCGAGAGCCTGGGTGTGTCCCACACGACATCATGGAGCGTTGGAGATCCGGCGCGCGAGATTATCGACCGCGCTCGCTGGAGCGACATGGTAGTGATCAATCAGCGCCGCGAGCATGGGCGGCTGGCCGAACGTCCTCTGGGCACCATCTTTCAGGTGGTGGCCGAGCAGAGCGCCCGGCCGATCTTGGCGGTGCCAGGCACGGCGGTCCGGGTCCCTCAGCGAGCCTTGCTGGCCTTTGATGGTAGCCCCAAAGCGCGCGAGGCGTTGTTCGTGTTCCGGCATGTTCTCTCGTGCTGGGGGGTCGAGGGTTCGGTGATCACCGTGGGGAACGGATCTGACGACCAGGCGACGCTACAGAGTGCGCTGGACTATATAGCGGAGGCGGGGAGAACCGAGGTTCGGGGCAGGTTGGTGCAGGGCGAGCCACATCGGGCCCTGTTGCAAGCCATGCAGCAAGATGAGGCTGACTTGCTGCTGATGGGCGGCTATGGCTACCAGCCGCTGCTCAAGGCGTTCCTTGGGAGCACCGTTGATCGCGTGCTCCGTGAGGCCTGGTTCCCGGTGCTAATATGCCGCTAAGGTTCGGCGCGAAGCGAGGTGTCTTTGGCTTGGCCTTGGCCCTTGTGCTAGGTCTGCTCGCGGCGGGCGCAGGCGTGGCCCGGGCTGAGGGTCCCGACTATGGGGCGCCGGCCTCTTGGCTCTTGCCCTGGCGCGGCGGCGATGTTCATCGCGTGACCTGGGGCCCGGAGGATCACTGGGCCAACGGCAAGGCGACAGGGATCGCCTTTGACGTAACCATGCTCGAGGGTGTGCCCATCTATGCCCCCGCCGATGGCGTTGCTTATTTCCGGCAGGATGCGCGCCTTCTGAGTACCACCCTGGGCAACTATGTGGATCTGCATACGGAGGATGGCTGGCTGGTGCGCTTGGCGCATCTCCGTGATGAACGCTTGGAGACGCGTCCGGTCAAGGCCGGCGAGCTGCTGGGCTATGCCGGGATGTCTGGCGTGTCGGCCAGCCATCTTCACGTGGAGGTCCTAATCCTCGAGGACGGTGTCTGGCGTTGTCCCGATTCCACCCAACTGGCTACCCTCTTTGGGCGCTCGTTGGGAGCCTTTGTGCCTGGCGCTTTGGTCGTCAACCACGGATGCGCGGGTATGTTGGTGAGCGATGGCGAGGCGCGTACGCTGACCCCCTCTGTAGAGCTGGGGGTTGAGGCGCTTGGGCTGGTGCCGCTGCGCAACGAGGGTGATCGGGTGCTGGACCTGACCAGCGTTCAGTTGGTGATGGAGAGCCCCCTCGGGGAGACGATCCTGGTCGACGCCGAGGGCGACTGGAGATTCCCGGCGCGGAGCCAACGTACGCTGGCGCTGCGCGTCCACCCTGATCTAGCCGGCGTTTGGCAGGCCACCGGGCTGCGGTACGTGGTTGGGCAGCAAGCCTGCGCGCTCGATCTAGAGGGGACCTTTCTGGTCGAGGCGCTCCCTATCACGTTGACGGCTCTGGATCTGGTGTCGGCTGCGATGGTAGGATCGCCCATAGAGATCGCGCTAACGTTGTGGAACACCGGGGCCGACGCGCTGGAGGCCGAGGATCTACTGGTCTGGGGAGAGGCGCCGAGTGGCGCCATCTGGCAGGCAACCCTTGGTGAGCCGGTGCGGCTCGACGGGGATGGCTCGACGGATCTGCTGCTGCGCAACGGGCCGGTGCCGGGCGAGGTGGGTCCATGGCGGACGAGTGGCGTCGCCTTGGTTCGCGAGGGACGAGCCTATCGCCTGGCTCTGTCCGAGGCCGAAATCGAGGTGTCTGGTCCGCAGCTCGCTATCGAGGAGATGAGCGTGTGCGCAGCCGAACTGGGGCCGATCATCCTGGTTCGTTTGGCGAACCTGGGCGATGAGCCGGTGCGTGACGCACGGGTGGAGCTTTGGGGCTGGTACGGGCAAGCGGGCGGCGACGTGGGCAGCGCGATTACCTCGGTCGACGAACTGTGGCCAGGAGAGTCCAGCATGCTGAGGCTCCAGGTCCAGGCTTCGCCTGACCAAGGGGAGTGGCGGCTCGCAGGGGCGGGCTATTGGCTCGATGACGCCTATCTGCCGCTGACCTTGCCAACGGCGCCCCAAGCCGCCGTCGCCGAATAAGCGGGAGAGAGCACTGTGGAAGCTATTCGCTGCGAGGGCTTGACCCGTCGGTTTGATGCCAAAGTTGCAGTGCGCTCGATGGATCTGGCGGTGCAGCATGGTGAGGTGTTTGCCTTTCTGGGGCCCAACGGCGCCGGCAAGACGACCACGGTGCGGATGCTGGCCGGCCTGCTCCAGCCTACCGAGGGCGATGCCTGGGTGCTAGGGGCCGACGTGCGATCGGCCGGGGCCGAGATCCGTCGGCGGATCGGTGTTCTCACCGAGACTCCCTCGCTCTATGGCAGCCTCACTGCGCGTCAGAACCTGGCCTTTTACGGCGAGCTGTATGATCTCTCGCCAGTACGGGTGCACAGCCGCGTTGACGAGCTACTGGAGCTCTTTGAGCTGAGCGAGGCCGCCGACCGACCGGTCGCCGGGTTCAGCAAGGGGATGCGCCAGCGCCTGGCCATCAGTCGTGCGATCCTTCACGACCCCGAACTGCTCTTTCTGGACGAGCCTACCTCTGGGCTGGACCCAGCCGCGGCGCAAGGCGTGCACGAGATGATCCAAAAGCTCAGCCGGCAGGACGGGCGAACGATCTTTTTGTGTACGCACAATCTGGACGAGGCTCAACGCCTGTGTGACCGGATCGGCGTCATCAGTGAGGGGGTGTTGCGGGCCGTGGGACGGCCTGCCGAGCTGGCAGAGCGCTTCTGGGAGGGGTTGTGGGTCGAGATCGAGCTCGCCGGCCTCGAAGGGAGCGCCCTGGGCGTGGCGTTGGGCACTATCGTCGGCGACGGGTGGGAGCCGGTGGAGGGTGGGGTGCGCGTGCGCCTCTCGTCTCGACAAGAGATCCCTGGCCTGGTGGAGGGGCTGGTCAGGGCGGGAGCGCGGGTGTATCGTGTCGCTCCCAAGGAGTGGTCCCTGGCCGATATCTACTTTCGCATTCAGCACGAACCAACTGGCGCCCAAGCCGAGGGGGATGGCGCATGAACTGGCGAGCCATCCGCGCCGTCATGATCAAGGATCTGCGCGTCGTCTTGGCCAACCGGATGGTGTGGCTGCCTATGGTCGTGGTGCCGTTGGTGCTGATGGTGCTGCTGCCTCTGGGCCTGGTGCTGGCGCCCGCGCTGGATCCCGACACCTTTAGCAGCGGCGAGATGATGTTGGAGGACTTTGGTTCCATGCTCGCCGCGTTGCCAGAGCCGGTTCAGCAGAAATTGGCGGGCATGGACCCGACGCAGCAGTGGGTCTACCTGGCGACCACCCAGTTCTTTGCGCCCATGTTCCTGATCCTGCCCATCATGCTGGCGAGCATCGTAGCCTCCGATAGCTTTGCCGGTGAGCGCGAACGTGGCACGCTGGAGCCGCTGCTCTATACGCCGATCTCTGATGAGGAGCTGTTCGCGGGCAAGGTGCTGGCGGCGCTGGTGCCGGCCGTGGGGCTGGGGCTGGTTGGGTTCGTGCTGAACGCCGTGGTGGTGAATGCCGCCGGCTACCGGCTCATGGGCGGGCTGTTCTTTCCCTCCGCCGACTGGTTACTGCTAGTGCTCCTCTTGGGGCCGGCCTGCGCCCTGATAGGCTTGGGCGTCACCGTGCTGGTCTCCTCCAAGGCCAAGACGGTGACCGGCGCCCAACAGGCTTCCGGCGCGCTGGTGCTCCCCGTGGTCTTGTTGATGGTGGGGCAGTTGGCGGGAGCGTTCTACTTTGGTGGGGCGGTGATCTTGGGTGCTACAGCGGTGGCTTTGGTCATTGGGCTGGTGCTGGTGTGGCTGGGGGCGCGGACCTTTCAGCGCGGCGAGCTGGTAGCGCGGATCTAGGACGCGGCCGCCGGTCCAGGCCTAATAGGCGTGCTTGTCACCTCGCAGGATGTTCACGATAGTCCGCAGGATGATCTTGAGATCAAATAGCAGCGACCAGTTCTCGATATAGTAGAGATCGTACTTGGTTCGTTCCACGATCGACGTGTTGCCTCTGAGGCCGTTTACCTGGGCCCATCCCGTCATGCCGGCCTTTTCCTGGTGTCGCTCCATGTAGCGGGGCACTACCTGCCGGAACTGCTCCACAAAGATGGGCCTCTCCGGGCGCGGCCCTACCAGGCTCATCTCCCCCATCAGAACGTTGATCAGCTGGGGTAGCTCATCCAGCGACAGCTTACGCAACACCGAACCGATCCGCGTTCGACGGGGATCGTCCTCCGATGCCCACACGGCACCCGTAGCGGCCTCTGCTTCGGTTCGCATGGAGCGGAATTTGAGCATCTTGAACGGTTTCCCGTCCAGCCCCACCCGCACCTGGGAGTAGAACACGGGCCCCGGCGACTCGATCTTGATCAGGAGCGCAATAAGCATCATCAAGGGGGAGAGCACCAACAGGCCCACCGCCGAAACGATCAGGTCCATGCCGCGCTTGAGCGTCAGCTTCCAGCCGCGAAGGGCCACATCGCGGACCGTCAGGAGCGGCAGTCCATCCAGGTCGTCGATGGTGAGGCTGGTAGCGATGATTTGGAACAGGTCGGGGAACAGCCGAACGGCGGTGTTGGCGCGTTGGCAGGCGGCAATCAGGTCCAGCGTCTCGTCGTGCGAGGCATTGATGGTGATGACCACGTCGTTGGCGTCCTGTTCGCGCAGCACGCGCTCCAGCTCGGAGCGACCGCCGAGGACAGGAACCCCAGCGATCTCTTCCCGGTCCACGTCGTCGACAAACCCGATGACTCGGTATCCCAGATCGGGCGACTGGAGGGTCTTTTGCAGGATCATGCGGGCGACGTCGTTGGTGCCTACTAGGATGAGTCGATCGGGATTGGATCGGCGCGCCAGGCGGTGCAACCAGCCTGTAAAGATTCGCCCCAGCCCCGTCAGGATGATGGCCAAGAACCAGGCATAGATGATCAATCCCCGGGTGAGGTCGGTGCTTTCCGAGTAAAGCAGGTAGGTAAGGGCGGTCGTGCCAATGGTGGCGATAGAGACGCCCGAGAGGATCGAGTAGAATAGGTCGATTCGCGAATAGCTGCGCCCCAGATGGTACAGCCGGTACCAGAAAAAGGTCAGTACGACGGTCACCGCCAGGATGATCTGAATCCCCACATAGTTGCGAAAGGGCCCCAGACGGATAGCGGTGGGAAAGGGTACGGTCTGGCGCAGCCAGTAGGCCAGATACATGGCGACGGCGGCCATGGCGGCGTCCACCGCCACGGTAATGAGGACGAGGAGGGATTCGAGCCGCCGAGACACTGGTAAGGCCCTCCTATGCCGAGGCGACATGCTTGCGCTTTGCCGGGCGGAGCCGGTTGCGCATCAGGGCCGTCCACTTGAGCAGGGCAACGCCTCCATCGATGGCCCAGTTAATGGGCGCGGGCGTCTGGGCACGATAGTGCTTGTGGTGAAAGATGCGCATGGCGTCGTAAAAGGCCGTGATGGCGCGGTCACTGGCCTTGCGACTCGAGGCGCCCTTGACGTGGAGCACGGTGACCTGCGGGTGGTATACGATCCGCCACCCGCGCTGCTTGATGCGGTAGCAGAGGTCGATATCCTCGCCGTACATAAAGAATGTCTCATCCAGCAGGCCGGCTTGCGCCAAGGCCTCGCCACGCATGAGCATAAAGGCGCCCACCACCGCATCGACGTCGGCCTCTTGGTCCTCGTCCAAAAACGTGAGGTTGTACTGGCCGAACACGCGGCTGCGCGGAAAGAGCTGGCTGAGTCCCACGATGCGATAGAAAGAGACGGCCGGCGTAGGAAAGCTGCGGCGGCAGGCCTTGTCTAGCGCACCATCCCGGCGCACCAGCTTGGGGCCGCTGACGCCGATGTCGGGATGGGCATCCATAAACTGAACCATCTGTTCCAGCGCTCTCGGCGGCAGGAGGGTGTCAGGGTTGAGCAGCAGAGCATAGCGGGGCGGCTCGCCTCCCTCGCAAAAGCCGGCCTCTCGCAGGCCGATATTGTTGGCGTAGGCGTAACCCCCGTTGTGGTCGGTGACTATCACCGTTGCCCAAGGGAAGCGCTCTTGCGCCATCTCGGCGCTGCCATCGCTGGAGGCATTGTCGACCACGATGGTCCGGCACGCCAGCCTCACAGCGGCCTCGGGGATGGTTCCGAGGCAGCGGGCGAGGTCCTCGCGCGTGTTATAGTTGACGATCACAACGGTTAGGTCTTGCATGCTTGCTCCGTCGCTAAAGGTACGCCAACCATTCTACCACACCGAGGTTGCTGCACCAATGGGGGCTAGCGAGGGGGAGAGGGTGAGACGTCGCGTAGGTGGCGGTGGCGCCACACGATCCCGACGGGATAGCCGGCCATCTTGGCTAGGTCACCCGTGATGACCAAAATGGGCAACAGGGCTACCATGCCCAGCCGTTCGCCCCAGCTTGCCGAGGCGAGCTCTGGCCACAGGCGGCGCATGGGGCGCCAGAACATGCCGGCCGCCCCCAGCGCCAGGGCGGTCAGCCACCATGGCGAGTGGACACAAGCCAAGACCAGCAGCGCCGGGGCGGCCACCAGGTAGGTTCCGTAGCGGATGGCGTGGCGTCCCCGCCAGAGGTCAGCCTTTCCATCGCCTCTGGCGTAGCGATAGTACTGCTTGGCAAAGGCGCGCAGGCTGGAACGGGGTCGAAAGTGGACCAGCGCATCGGTGGCAAGGGCAAACTGCGCCCCCTGGCGGCGCATGGCCAGGTCAAACACCAGGTCCTCGCAATAGTCGAGCCACTCGGGGTAGCCCCCGACTCTATCCCAGACGGCCCTGGTAAAGGCTACCGAACGCGAGGACGGCAAGAAGCTCTTGGCATCCAGCTCGTCCAAACGCGGCAAGGTGATGGTCCCCAGGGCGCGCTCAAAGAGCGAACGCGGCGCCGACACAAAAACTCCACCCACTACGTCCGGCGGGGTATCCGACGCCAAGGGGGCGACGAGACGCTCTAGCCAATCGGGCGCCAGCCGCACGCCGGCATCGGTGACGGCAATGATATCATAGCTGGCAGCCGCGATGGCGCGGTTCCTGCCGGTGGAGATATTGGCGCCAGGCAGCGAGAATGCCCGCAGCGGAAGCGTGCCCGCTTGCGCGGCTGACTCGAGGCGCTCCCAGGTGCCGTCGGTGGAGCCCCCATCGACGATGACCACTTCATCGGGGCGGCGCGTCTGCTGCGCTAGCGAGCTCAGCAATGCCTCAATGCTCTCACGCTCGTTGAGCACCGTGGCGATCACAGAGACGCGAACCGTTGGTGATCCCTGGATGATCTCCTCCTTACCTGGCTAGGGCCAGACGCCGCTTGTGTCGCCAACGCCCGCCTATGCCGGGGCGATCTCACGCCGCGTGTTTCCGTCGTGTCCCACGATCTCCAGGGCCCAATACGGCGTCCAGAGCAGACCAAAGGCCAGGAGGTCGATGTCTGAGCGTCGCGCGCTTTGAGTTCGCTGGACGATCTGGGTCGGCACCTCATCCCACCTGCGCCGCTCGGTCTCCAGCTCGCGGTCGCGCTCGGCTACCAGTTCCTCGCGGTCAGCACGGAGCCGCTCCAACGCGTCTTCGCGAGCGTCCATGGCCTGACGGGCCTTGGCGGTCATGCGGCGCTTTGTCTCGGCTTGCGAGAGACCGCGGCTGCGCTTGTGGCCCAGTAGCAGTCCGACGATGGATTCGCCTGCCGACAAGACCTCCTGGCGCTTGCGGCTCTCCCATTCAACTTCGGCTTGGCGTAGGCTCGCCTCCTCTTTGGCGATCTTGTCATCTAGCTTGTCGATGGCCTGCGCGTGCTTTTTTTCGAGCGCCTGCAGGGCAGCGCGCGACCGCTGCAACGCCTCAGCGCGACACCGCTCCGTAAAGGCGAGCTCTGACTCTCCCGGATAGGATGTGAGCCCCAACGCCTCGTTATGCCACTGCTCCAGGCCGATGTCGTGATAGACATAGTCCTGAAACGCGTCACGGAGGCGGGTATAGGGCGGCGAGTCGTTCATCCCGTCAGGCAGCCGCTCATAGTAGGCTCGGCCGGTAGGCTCGGTCTCTAGGTCGTCCAGGCCCTCTACGATCTCGGCAAAGGCGTCCCACTGGACGGTGCGGAACGCCTCTGGAAGCGGCAGACGGCAGGCTACCTGGCGCTCCTCGAGGGCGTTGGAGCTGGAATCCACAAAGCGCACCCGCGCCCACCCGAGCAACTGGGGACGGTAGATGAGCGCCGCGTCTACGAGTTCGCCGCCGAGCTTGGCTGCCGCCCGCTCTCGGGGCACACTCAGCGCCGCATAGTACTGCATCACCCGCGAGTTCACCGCGGGTGGCGTCGACAGGAACCCGGCGGAGGTGAGGGCTGACTCGCTGACCAACGAGCTGGCTTTGGCTGCGGCCGCCGTGCGTCGTGGCGTCTCTGCTGGCCGGCGATCCTTATAGGGGCGCATCAGGTCGGCGACTTGGGTGCGGGTCATGGGCCCCCGGAGGTACGACATGGCCCACCGGGTGCGGTAGAGCTGGGGTCCATCCCCATGGACGTTGTGTAGCACAAACACGCGTGATCCCAGCGACGAGATCATGCGGTCCATGTAGCGGCGATCCAGCAGGGTTCCCGACTGGGAGACAACCCCCTCCATGCCGTCCAGCAGGCGAGCTTTGTCTCGGTCGGTCTGCAGCTTGCCCACGAACCAGGTTCCTGCGTTAGAGAGCCCCTTATAGTCCAGGTCCATCGGGTTCTGGGTGGCCAATACGACGCCCAGGCCAAAGGCGCGGGCCTGCTTGAACAGAGTGAGCAGGGGCGTCTTGCTGGGTGGGTTGGCGGTGGGTGGGAAATAGCCAAAAACCTCGTCGAAATAGAGCAGGGCGCGCAGCGAGGTGGTGCCAGGCTGCTTACGCATCCAGGATACGACCTGTTCCAGCAGGAGCGTGACAAAGAACATGCGCTCGGCATCGCTGAGGTGGGCGATGTAGCAGATCGAGACGCGCGGCTTGCCCGATGACGTCCAGAGTAGCCGACCGACGTCGAGGGGATCGCCCTCGCGCCAGGCGGCAAAGCTGGGCGCCGCCACGAGAGCGTTGAGCTGCATGGCAAGGCTCATGCGATCACGGCTGGGGTAGAATGTCTCCAGCTCGAAAACGCCCAGGCGCTCGATGGGAGGGTTCTGCACGTCGACGATCAAGCGGCCCAGGTCCACATCCTCGCCGTTGCGCCAGGCGCGCTCTAGCAGGTTGGAGAGCAAGATGTGCTCACGGCTCTGCACGGGATCGGCGTCGATGCCGATGAGCCCGAGCAAGGCCGATACGGTGCTAGAGATCGCCTCGCGCAACGACTCGGCGTCGTCATCCCAGCTCAAATCAGGCGCGTCAAAGCTCTGAAGCACGCTCAGGGGCAGGCCCGACTCGCTGCCTGGGGTATAGATGGTGAACTCGGCGGCCTCTTTCAGGCGACGGATGCGGTCGCCGTCCTGATCCCACTGCCCGAGCCCATCGGACCAGGTCTGCGCCGTTTGCTGGGCGTACTCGGCAATGGACTGACCCTTGCGGCGGGCGTCGTCGACGTTGATCCACGGCTCGAAATCGGAAGGGCGTAGCTCGGGGAACGTCAGGAGCAGGTTGGTCATGTCCCCTTTGGGGTCGATAATGATGGAGGGGATGCCGTCCAGCGCCGCCTCTTCCAGCAGCGTGATGCAGAGGCCCGTCTTGCCGCTGCCCGTCATTCCGACGCAGACGGCATGGGTGGTGAGGTCGCGGGCATCGTACATAATGGGGTCATCGACCTGATCCTGGCCCGAGTTGGGATCGTAGGCGCGGCCCAGGTAAAAGGCTCCCAGTCTCTCTTCCACCGCCATTCGCGTAACCTCCTTGTTCGGATCAGCGGCTCTCTGCTCGGACTACTGACGAAGGGTCGAGACCAATCGCACGGGATCGATGAACAGGTCCAGGGCTTGCGCAATGGTGGCAGTGACCAGATCGGCCCGCCGCAGGGCACTGACCGCCACTCCCTCGTCTCCCAGAACGGCAATGCCGATCCTCGCCGCCTCAAGCATGAGAGCGTCGTTGGCGCCGTTGCCGATGGCCGCCACTCGCTCAGCAACCAAGCGGCGGGCCAGGTCGGCTTTGGCTTGGGCCTCGCCTCCCGCAGGAACACGCTGGATGGCCACGCCCAGCCTCTCGGCCAGGGCGTCGGCTGTGCCTCGGGTGTCCGCCGTCACCAGCATGATCTGGAGCGCATCGCTTAGCCGAGCGATACGCTCAGCCACCCCAGGGATCAGCATGCCACCGGTTGTAAGCGTGCCGTTGACGTCCAGCAGCAGATGCTCGATCTCCATGCTGCCGACGCCCGGGACGATCATCCGTATCATAGCGGCTCCTCTTGAGCATGACCAGCGAGTTGACAGCCTATTAGGGGGATGGTATACTCTGGTATGTACCCAAGGGGGGTATCCTATGGAGCCGCCCTTTTGTGAGCAGTTCAGGCCTTGGGCCAAAGGAGACAACATGAGCGATCAGGTCAAGCATGTGACGGATGCCAGCTTTCAGCAGGATGTACTGGAAGCGGATACCCCGGTTCTGGTGGACTTTTGGGCTCCCTGGTGCGGTCCCTGTCGCATGATCGCACCCATCGTCGAGCAACTAGCTGAAGAGTATGACGGCCGTCTAGCGGTTGTCAAGATGAACACCGACGAGAACATGGAGACGCCCACGGGGCTGGGCATTCGTGGCATCCCCACGCTGATCCTGTTCGCCGATGGGGAAGAGGTGGAGCGGATCGTGGGGGTCACGCCCAAGCCGACGCTCAAGCGCAAGATCGACGCCATCCTCGAGGCTGAGATGGCGTGAGACAGCTCCTGGCGGAGAACTGGTTGGCGCTGCTCGTCTTGGGCGCGCTGGGTGCGGCCTACTTGTTGTTTCGCACCAGCCCGTCTGACCTGGCTTCGCTGGAAGAGGTGGATCAGATCATTGGAGCGGGCCGCCCCGTCGTGATCCAGGTCTATACCAACACTTGAACGGCTTGCTTCCTAGCCAAGCCTGTCGTCGACGGGATCGAGCGATCGTTGGGAGAGCGGGGTACCGTGCTGAGATTCTCCGCTACTGGAACGGTGGGGAGGGCTCTGGCAGCGAGGCTGGGCGTGCGCGCCGTTCCCACCTTGGTGGTGTATGACGCGCAGGGTGACGAACTGCTCCGCCAGGTTGGATCCTTGAATCAGGCCGAGGTGATAGCAGCGCTAGGTATTGATGACTAGCGGCGAGAGAGACAAGTAGGAATCCACTATGCCCATCTATGAATACGAATGTGTCGAGTGTGGGACGCGCTTTGACAAGTTTGTGCGCAGCGCCACGCGCCCCGTGGAGGTGGCTTGCCCCACCTGCAAGAGCGAGAACTGCCGCAAGGTGGTTTCGGCCTTTGCGTCAACGGGTGTCCAATCCAGCGGTGCCAACTGCGCCCCATCTGGTGGTTGAGGACTCACGCGCCGAGGCTAGTTAGCCTCCTTTCAGGATACGATCGGTGGGAAGGGCCATGACGACGCTAGAAAGCGCCGCGCGAGACGATCTGGTCCTGCGCCTGCGCCGCATCGAGGGCCAGACCAAGGGGATCCAGCGCATGCTCCAGGAAGGACGGAGTTGCGCCGAGATCCTTGATCAACTCGCCTCCGTGCGCGCGGCTACACGCAGCGCCAGCATCGCGCTCTTGCGGCACTATGCGGCTACCTGCGTCGAATCGCCCGAAGCAGAGGTGGACTTGAGCGGAATCCTCGACCTCGTGTTTCGGGCCACCGACTAGCTGCACAAGGTTACGGAGAGAGCCTGCTGCGGCCCTCCCCTACTTTGACATGCTTCCCCCGCGCCGCTAGGATCGACTCAGCAGAGCAGGGGGATCGGGCATGAAGTGGCGCACCATCGAGGCAGCGCGAGCGCTGCTACAGACCGAGGACGGAGCGGTCATCCAGAACTGGGGCGGTCGCGTCCCCATCGCCCTTGTCTTTCCCAACAGCTATGCGGTCGGCATGTCGAGCCTCGCCATGCATGGGCTCTATCAGTGGCTCAATGCCATGCCTGACGTCGCCTGTGAGCGCGCTTTTGCCTCCCTCGGGCGACGAGAGGATCGGAGCGAGCCCGTCGTCACCCTGGAATCGCAGCGCCTCTTGCGCGAGACCAGCTTGATCGCCTTTAGCATTCCCTACGAGCTGGATTATGGCAACGTCGTTGAGGTGTTGCGGCGGTCAGGCATCCCCGTGCTGGCCCGCGAGCGGACCGTGCGCGATCCGCTGGTGCTGATGGGAGGGCCCGCCGTGTCGGCCAATCCTGCGGTGATGGGCCCGATGGCCGACGCCGTGATGATCGGCGAGGCCGAGCAGTCCCTCGAGGGCATCGTCGAGGCGGGACGTCTGCAGATGGGCGGGCAGCGCGATCAAGCCCTGAACGGGCTGGCGAGCCTGCCAGGGATGTGGGTGCCGAGCCGACCCCAGCGAGAACTGGTGACGCGGCAGTGGGTGCCAGACCTCGGGCGGCGGCCGTTTGCGTCCTCGGTGGTGTGCCCTCAGGCTGAGTTTGGCGACATGGCCATGATCGAGCTGGCGCGTGGCTGCGTGCACGCTTGCCGCTTTTGCCTGGCCACGCGCTGGTACCGCCCCTTTCGTGAACAGAGCCTGGATCAGGTGTTGGCTCTCGCCCGCCGAGCGCGGGGGCGCTGGCCCAGGGTGGGGCTGGTGTCGGCGGCGGTCTCGGATTACAGCCAGATCGACGCGCTCGTGGAGGGATTGTGCTCAGAGGGGATCCCGTTCAGCGTTTCCTCACTGCGGGCGGCGCCCCTCTCGGAGGCGCTGCTGCGAGGGTTGGCGGCCAGCGGTGTCCGCACGCTGACCATCGCGCCCGAGGCGGGCTCGCAGCGTCTGCGCGATGCCATGCGCAAAGGGATCTCACACGAGGATATTATGCGCGCGGTGGCAGCCGCCAACGCATTAGGCTTTGAGACGCTCAAGCTGTACTATATGGTTGGCCTGCCCGATGAGGCCGAAGAGGATATCGCGGCGCTGATCGAGCTCACTGGCGAGATCGCCCGACGGTTTGATCGCTATGTGGTGGTGGGAGTCAGCCCCTTTGTGCCCAAGGCGCACACGCCGTGGGAGCGGTGCGGCATGGCACCCGCTGAGGTGCTGGATGCTCGTCTGGCCCGCATTCGCGCATCGCTGCAATCTCGATCGGTGAGCGTGCGAGCCGAATCCACCGCGCTGGCGCGGGTTCAGGGCATCCTGGCGCGTGGCGATGCCGCGGTAGGTGAGGCGCTGGCGACGACGAGCCGCGCAACTCCCAAACGGGTGGGGGCCCTCCTGGCCAAGGCGGGGCTGGACGTCGAGGGCTATCTGGCCCCATGGGCTCCGCAGCGGCCTCTGCCCTGGCGGATGGTCGATGCCCGCGGCTGTCCATCAAGGGGCGAGGGGGCGCTGTGAGCGTGCTGCGCGATGACTTGGTGGCTTGGCGATCCTCTCTGCTGGCCGATGAACGCATTGAACACGCAGTGATGGGCCGCCTGGGCGGGGTGAGCCAGGGCCCATATAGCAGCCTGAACGTGGGCGGAGCCGTTGGCGATGATCTCTCGGCGGTGGCCGAGAACCTCCGTCGCATCTATGCCGCCTTGGGATGGGATTCCGAGCGCGTGGTCAGCGGCCACCAGGTCCACGGGGATCGGGTCCATCGGGTTTCGAACGACGACGCGGGAAAGACCATCGCCGCGACCGATGCGCTCATCAGCGACCTCCCAGGGATCTTGCTGATGGGGCGATATGCCGACTGCGTCCCCATCCTGCTATTCGATCCCCTCCGCGCAGCGGTAGGGCTGGCCCATGCGGGATGGCGGGGCACCGTCCAGGGCATCGTGGCCAAGACGGTGCGAGCTATGGCGAGCAGCTACGGCAGCCAGCCCGCCGACCTGCGCGCGGTGATCGGTCCGAGCATCGGGCCGTGTTGCTTTGAGGTGGGTGAGTCAGTTCGAGACGAGTTCCGCCAGGCTTTTTCTGATGCGCAGGGCGAGATCGTCGATGCTGACGGTCGCTATGTGAACCTCTGGCGAGCGAATGCGATCCAGCTAGAGCGCTGTGGGGTGAGAGCCATCGACGTGGCTGGTTTGTGTACCAGCTGCCATGTGGATCGCTTCTACTCGCATCGGCGCGAAAAGGGCAGAACAGGGCGGTTCGCGGTGGCCATCGGGCTGCGTTCCCGATAGCTGCGGCGGCCATGGAGGTACGTATGGTGGATCTGGCCAGTAATGTGAAACGAGTGCGGGAGCGCGTCGCGGACGCGTGTCAGCGAGCTGGTCGCGCCCCCCAGGACGTGACCATCGTGGCCGTTTCCAAGACCCGCACTCCTGAGGAGATCGCGGCAGCGTACGCGTGCGGGTTGACGCACCTGGGCGAGAACCGCGTGGAAGAGGCCGAGGCCAAGATACCTGCCGTCATCGAGCGGCTGGGCGACGGTATCACTTGGCACATGGTGGGGCATATTCAGAGTCGCAAGGCCAGTCGGGTGGCCGAGTTTGCCGACGTGATTCACTCGCTGGATTCGGTCAAGCTGGCTCAGCGCCTAGATCGCGCGGCCGCCGAAGCGGAACGGGGGATCTCGGTGCTGCTCGAGTGCAACGTCTCTGGCGAGCCCTCCAAATACGGGTTCGACGCGGCCGACGAGGACGGTTGGAGCCGTCTGGTGGATCCTGTGCGCGAGATCGCCTCATGTCGGCATCTGCGGCTGTGCGGCCTCATGACCATGGCTCCCATCGCCGATGATCCCGAGACGGTGCGGCCCGTGTTTGCCAAGCTACGGGCGCTGCGTGACACGCTGCAAACGAGCGTGACGGGGGTGTCCCTGTCAGAGCTCTCCATGGGCATGACCGATGACTTTGAGGTGGCTATCGAGGAGGGGGCGACCATGGTGCGGATCGGGCGCGCCATCTTTGGCCCCGCAACCTACTAGGAAGGAGCAGCCGTGTTAGATCAGCCGCTGGGCCAGGTGGTGGCCTTTGTCGGTGGCGGGACCATGGCCGAGGCGCTCGTGGCCAGGCTGCTGGCGGGAGAGCGCTTTGAGGCAAAGCAGGTGCGAGTGGGCGAGCCGCTGGCGGAGCGCCGCGACGTGCTTCAACAGCAGTATGGCGTGCTGACCTATGCTGATAACCGCGAGGCGGTTCGATCCGCTTCTCTGGTGGTGCTGGCGATCAAGCCCCAGGTGCTGGACCAGGTCCTGGATGGCCTGCGCGGAGCTATCGCCGAGGGCACATTGGTTCTCAGCATCGTCGCTGGGGTCACCATCGATCGCATCGTAGCGGCGCTGGGCGTGGAGGCGGTGGTGCGGGCCATGCCGAACACGCCTGGACAGGTGGGTGAGGGCGCGACGGTGTGGACGGCCACAGAGCAGACCACCGATGAGCAGCGTCGACTGGCGCGAGAGGTACTGGGCGGCTTGGGCCTGGAGATCGAGGTGGCGCAGGAACGCTATCTCGATATGGCGACGGCGCTGAGCGGATCGGGGCCCGCCTATGTGTTTCTGTTCATCGAAGCCTTGGTGGAGGCGGGGGTGCGCTTGGGGTTCGCACGGCAGGTGGCGGAGCAACTGGCCCTGCAGACGGTGCGTGGCTCGGCCGCCTATGCGCAACAGGCGGGCATCTCGGCGGCAGACCTGCGCGCGCGGGTTACCTCGCCTGGTGGCACCACGGCCGAGGCGCTCTATCAACTGGAAAAGGGTGGCCTTCGGGCCGCCGTACTTGATGCCGTCCAAGCGGCGTATCACCGTGCCCAGGAACTGGGGAGGGCCAACTCGTGATCATATTCATCAACTTTATCGATATTCTGGCGAGGTTGCTGAGCCTGGCCATCCTCGTTCGTGTGCTGCTATCATGGATCCCCATTGATCGAAGCGGCCGCTTTGCCGAGATCATCCTGCAGATCACCGAGCCCGTGGTCGGGCCCATCCGCAAGGTGCTCCCCTCGCTAGGGGGGCTGGATTTCTCGCCCATGGTCGCGATGATCCTGCTGGAGATGGTGCGAACGCTCCTGGTCAACCTCCTCTACACCTTGGCCTAGTGAGCTGTCGCTGCGGTCGCTGGTTCTAGCGGCTCCAGCACGGGCTCTGCTCGATGGCTTCGCCCAAGGTGAGGTTCAGGCGACGCCCCGTGGTCAGATCCAGCGTGTAGATGTCCCAGCCGCCATCGCGGTTCGAGTAAAAGGCGATGCGCTCGCCCACGGGCGCCCAGGTTACGCCATGATCATTGGCGTACACGTCCTGGCTGAGGTTCCGCACATTGGTCCCATCGGCGTCCATGCCATAGATCTCCATGTTGCCATCGCGGTAGCTCTCCCAGGCGAGCTGTTGCCCATCGGGTGACCAGGCCGGCGACTGATCGCTGGCGGGATCGGTGGTAAGGCGTTGCACCGACAAGTCGGCCAGCGAGAGCAGGTGGATGTCGAGATTGCCCGTGCGGTTCGACACAAAGGCGATCTCGTTGCCCGTCGGTGACCAGGCGGGGCTATAGTCGGCGGCGCTGTGAGAGGTGAGCCGCCGCTGGCTGGTTCCCTCGGCCGTCATCACGTACAGCTCCCAACGGCCATCGCGAAAGCTGGCAAAGGCGATCTCGGTACCATCGGGTGACCACGATGGCGTCCAATCATCGGCCGCATGGAGCGAGAGGTTGGTCTGGTCAGAACCGTTGCGGTTCATGACATAGACCTCGCGGTTGCCATCGCGGTCCGAGACAAAGGCGATCTTGCGGCCGTCGGGCGAGAGGACGGGCAAGGTCTCGTTGCTAGGCGTATTGGTCAGGCGAACGGGGTCCGACCCGTCGCTGCGCATGATATAGATATCCCAAGGCTTGTCGGGATCCTCTTTGGCTTGGTAGACGATATAGCCCTGCGCTAGGCCCGCCTCAGGCGTGGGAAGCGCCTCAGAATCCTCGGGCTCGGCTGTGGGGGGAACGTCCAGTGTCGGGCGATGCATCCAGACGACGGTTACATCGCGCGACCGCCATACCCACGCGATGGCGACGGCGAGCAGGATGGCGACGCTCCAGAGGGCGATGCCTGTCCAGTCGATTTGGCGGCGGCGGCGGGTGCTGTGCACCTTGACGCGGCGCGAGCGGTAGGTGCCGCTGGAGGCGATGGTGGCGTCCAGCGGGTGGGTGCGGCGCACCCAAACCCGCAGGATGTCGGATGCCACGCGATAGGTGGGCCCTCCTAGCTCGTCCAGAATCCCGCGAGCGTGCAGTTCGGCCAGCCCGCGATTCACATCCCCTCGGAGCAAGCGCACGCTGGCCGCTAGCAGACGGTTGACGTCGCCAGGCGTGCAGATCCCATGCTGCCCCGTGGTCTCGCACATGGCGGAGAGCACCAGCCGCGCGCTGTCGCTGAGCGGCTCCCACTGCTCCCGAAAGTGTTCGTCTGCCGCCTGGAGGACATCCTCCGAGAGATGGCTGACACCATTGGCAGGAACCCAACCCATCTTGGCATAATGCTGGTAGCAAAAGGAGCCAAAGAGCTGGAGCAGATAGGGATCGCCGCCCGCGAGCACGTACGACGCACGAATGATCTCATAGCCCAGGGCTAGCTTGCCTCGGAGCGGAATGGCCAGAAGCTCTTCGGACTCTTGCTCGTCGAGGGACGACAACTCGATGACGCTGGCTCCCTCGAGCATGGCCTGATCGAGGTCAGCCAGGTGTCCCTCTATACAGAGCAGCAGGGCCAACTTGGCCGATGAGGACAGCGCTCGCTGAGCCGAGTGCAGGATCGCCAACCAACTGCTCTTGCGTGCTGTGAGGTCGGCCGTTGTGATCTGATCGAGGCAGATTAGGCAAGGGCGCTCCGCCTCCATCCTGGCCTCGAGGGCTGACCAGGTCTCGGTGGTAGGTTCCTCTGCCTGCTGAGACTCCTGGCTTTCTCCACCCAGCTTGTGCGCGATGGTCTGGATCAGCCCCGCCTCTGAACGGATCTGGGCCGTTGTCAGGTCGATCTGGATCACCTGCCAGCGTGGGTGCAGGCGTAGAGCGAGCTGGTTCACAAAGGATGTCTTGCCCAGGTGGCGGTGCCCAAACAAACAGATGATGCGCTGTTCCGACCCAAGCATACCGTGCAGCTGGGCGAACTCGGCATCTCGCCCAACAAAGAGATCCTGGTCAGTCAGGGGACGATCGGTGATGAATGGGTTGCTGAACGACATGCTGCTCCGAAATCGGCAAGCAGAGGGTGCGGCCATCACGCCAAAAGGCTTGGCAGGGTGCGACAACGGGCCGAGTATAGCATCCGTGGGCGGGCACGGCAAAGATGGGTCGGGGCCGCAAAGAGCATCGTGCGTGGCTGGCTCGCTGGCTGGTGGGCGCAGAACGGCCATGCCCGGGCATGGCCGTTCTCAGCAGCGATGTGGGAGGATGACTAGGAGTCTGGTGTCAACGTCTTGAGCATGATGTTGAGCCTTAGGCTGGCTTGGTTGAACACCTCAGAGTTGTTCTGCTGATCGGCCAACTCGGCGGCGGTGGCGAAATCGCTGGCGGCTTCCTCGGCTTTGCCCAGTCGGGCATAGATCTCGGCGCGCTGGAGGTGAGCTTGGGCGTGGGTCGGCTGAGTGGCAATCAGCTCGTCCAGCTGGCCGATGGCAAGGTCGAGCTCCCCTGCCTCCTCATAAGCATTGGCCAAGGTCTCCAGGTAGGTGCGACGGTTTCGCAGCCCGCTCTGTGCCCTGGTGAACTGGTCGCGCGCTTCTGTCTGGCGACCCGTGATCTCATAGAGCACGCCCAGGTAGACGTGGGCATCGGCACGGCCGCTGTCGATACGAAGTGCCCGCTCAAACTCCTCAATAGCCATGTCCCATTCCTGGCGCGCGACGTACTGCTGGCCGTTGACAAAGTGGGTGCGTGTTCGCTCGGCCTTGGTGCCAGGCCCGAACAGCGTGTTTGAGACATAGGCTGCCACAACTAACACCACGGCGATGATGCCTACTGTGATCCAGGTGGATCGGGATCGCTTTCTTGTTCTCATAGTAGGGGATATCGACGAACCACCACGTCTTGTCTTCCGAAAATGTTCCGCTTCCCGGGCTGCGGCCAGCCCGCCCGTCTTGCGGAGCTCTTTTTCGATGACGCCGGCGTGCCGCGTAAGCAAGAGTCGATCGTCTCTAGGCGGCTTTCTTCTGGCTTGAGTGAGGCCTTGCTCCAGCAGACGCTCCATCTCTCATCCTGCACCCGGTCTCGCAGGCGGAGGATAGTAAGGATCTCCTCTCCCTTGCCTACCAGATCGCCGGCGCCGACCTCTAGCTCCCGAAGCATGTCCCGCAGATCCGATGCAGCCGTGCGGCCGCCTGAGCGTTCGATCACTCCCTTTGGCATGCTCATCCTCCATATACATCGCAACGAGGCCGTGACTGACCATCCACGGTACTAGAGATTATGGCGAATGGAGAACCGGGTGTCAATCGCCAGGAGCCTGGAAATCGGGCTTGGCAGCCAACCCCTCCTGGATCCAATCGGCAATGCGGTCCATCCACGTTGCTACGCCATGCTCTTGCGCCAGAGCCAGCCGAGCATCCCTCAGGCCAGGATCCTCAAGAGGTGCCCGCTCAATCGCTTCGAGGAACTCGTCTGCGCTGCTGGCGATGTGGATGAGAGGGGCATACTCCTGAAGGGTGGGGAGGGCATCGGTCGCTACGATGGGGAGCCCGGTCGCCAGGTACTCGAACAGCTTGGCTGGCATGATCCCCCGCACGAATTCGTGCCGCGCGTAGGGCAGCAACAAGACGTCGGTCTCCTCCAGGTGCTGCTGAAGAGCCTCGTGACGCACGGTGCCGACGAGTTCGGTCTCGGGAGCCAGCATGTCCAGGTCGGTGCGGATGGGCCCGATGAGACGTAGCTGGTGGCGGCGACTGATCTCGCCCAGCAGAGGCAGATCGAGACGCCACGAGATGCCGCCATAGTAGGTGCAACGGAGGCGTCCTCCCGGGCCCCGCCCCCCAGATGCCGCGGAGGGCACCTCGTGAAAGCGGTCGAGATCGACCATCGCGGGCAGCCGTCTTACGCCGGGATGATCATGACAGCGCTCGTACAACAGATCCGAGTCGGGCAGCACGAGGTCAGCATCAGAGAGGACGCGCTCCTCGCACAGCTCGCGTTTGGGTGCGCGCGGGTCGGCCGCCCAGTGGGTCCGGCACAGGTAGAGCAACAGATCGGGCCGCAACGACAGCGCAACCTGATGGGGCAGACAAAAGGGAAGCGCGGTGATCACCACGCAGCGGGCGGCCTCCCCCCGAATACGCTGCAGGCGACGGATCAGGGGGAGCAGCATCAGGTGGGCGATCCTGCGCGTCCATGGGCCGGTGGCCGGTAGGCAGAGCGGGTTCCAGAGGGTGACGCCTGAGGGCAGTGGGTTGTGCGCCTGCCCGGCCAACTGGGGCCGCCCGGTGAGCCTTGCGGCCAGGCGTCTGACCTCACGAAAGCCGGGGAGATGCTTGGGCAGGGGATTGAGATAGTGGACGACGAATCCTCGCTCAGCCAGGCCGCGGGCGATTGTCTGGCAGCTCTGCCAGGAAAAGTGCCACTCGACGTTGGCGATCAAGAACACCGTGATCGGCCGGCAGGCGGGCCGCGACGTGGCTGACACGGAGAGCCTCCTAGGATGGTGGGGGGAGTGGCCACCGGTCGATGCCCAGGCGCTGCTTGAAAACGCGCCAGACAAAGCGGGGGTTGCCGATCAGGTATCTGCGCCAGAGCCGCTTGGGCTCAATCAGCAGCCGTCCCAGCCACTCCAGCGAGTGTTTGGTCATCCATGCCGGTGCCCGCTTTCGCGTGCCGGACACATAGTCAAAGACTCCCCCGCCCGTCAGCGCCACGCCGGCCTCCATCTGGTGCCAGTTTTCGGCCAACCAGCGTTCCTGGAGAGGCATGCCGAATCCGACCAGCAGTATGTCTGGCTTCATGGCGTTGATGGACGCGATGACGGCCAGGTTCTCGGGGTCGGCAGCATCCTTGCCAAAGTAACCGTCGTGCAGAGCCGTCACGTCAAGGGCGGGATAGCGTTCCCGCAGGCGATCGGCGGCCAGGGCGGCAATCCCCGGCGGGGCCCCCACAAAGGCCATGGAGAGGCCGGCCTCGCTGGCGGCCGCCGCCAGCCTCCACATCCACTCGGCATAGGTGATGCGCCGCTCGATCCGCTGCCCCAGCAGCCGCGCTCCCAGGACCACGCCGGCGCCGTCGCAGAACACCAGATCGGCGCCGTTGAGGGTCTCGCGCAGCCATGGTTGCTCGTAGGCCAGGTTCAGGCAGTGGGCGTTGACGTTGAGCACCATGGCGTGGGCGCGCTCCTGGGCAAGCTGAACCACGCGATGGGTCAGCTCCTCCACGGATAGCGATGCTACCCGAACACCCAAGACCCAGGCAGTCTTGGATGGCGAATCCTTGGAGTGAGCTGGTGGCTCAACGAGAGCGCGGCAAGCCAACACGCTACCGAATCCGATCCAGATAATCAGCAGGGCCATGGTATCCGCTGCGGGCGTGGACGTGAGGCCATCGATGAGCACCGCGATCAGGGACCATCGTCCGGCTATGAGCAGATCCTGTGCCCAGGGTGCCGCTATGGCGGCGGCAGCACCAAGCGGGCGGGTGCCGCGCCATAGCGCAAGCAGCAACGCCAGGTAGGCGAGTAGGCCCACGAGGCCATGCTTATACAGAATGCCCAGGTAGGTGCTATGCGTGCCGGCCGGAAGGGCGAGATCAGGCATGTCTCGGGCAGTTCCCCATCCCAGGATGGGACGTTTCGTCCAGTCGCGGATCGTCACTTCCCAGGTCGCGCTTCTGACCACCGCCGATCCCGCGTCCTCGTAGCGGTCGCGAGCAAACACGACCTCGGTCAAGATCGTCGATCCGCCCTCGATGAGGAACGATCCGCCGGGCGTGGCGACGTCAACCACTACCAACACCGCCACCACCGCGAGCCCAACCAGGGCTAGTCGCCAGAACAGGCACCGGAAGCGCGAGTAGGCCGCCCAGGCCACGATCCCACCAGCCACCAGGCCTGCAATGGCCGCCCGACCGGTGGTGAACGTCAGGTTCACCAGCCCCAGCAGCACGATCAGCCCGGCTGCCACCCGATGCCAGGCCTTGCCCCGTCGGGTGAGCGTGGCTACCAGGGGGAGGGAGGCGGCCATCGCGGTGGCGTTGCTCAGTGGCCAAAGAAACAGGCTGCTGACCCGATAGTAGCGCCCCAGAGGGCGGAAATAGCCCACTCTCCCCAAGGAACGTTCCGCGATCTGCTCAAGATAGCCGCCTCGTTCGAGCGTCTCTGGCAAGAGGCGGGCAAAGGGCGAGACCCAGCCCTCTGGCCGGAGGCCAAGCAGAGCGGCGACGGCTACAGTGCTGGCGATGGCCACCAGCCCAGCCAGGATCCAGACCAGGCGATGCACGTCCTCAGAGTCGCGCGGCACCGTCGTGGCGATGGCGAGGACGGCCGCAGCGCCGGCCCATGTGGCAAAGGCTCTGGCAAAGGTGAGCAGACGACGGAGGTTGCCGATTCCCAGGGCCGAAAGCAACTGCGCGACCATAAAGAGAGCAAAGGCAACCAGCACCGTCCGCTGTCCAGATGGCGCGACCTGCTTTGAGAGCACTAGTTGGGCCAGGAGGATGACGGCCACAAGCGTCGGCACGAACTGCTCGATGCCGAGGACCCACCAAAGCGGCCAGAGAAGCAGCCAGAGACCCAACGTGCAGATCGGCGCACGGGGCTCGAGCGCCTGCCTCCACGTGCTGAAGCGGCTCACTGACGGGGTAAGAGTTGACATCCGTCTCCTGCGGCCTGGTCGCCGACTATACGTCTACATGTAGCCTAGCGAGCTTAGCCGTTCGTCGATGAGGGCCTCGTCCTCAGGGGAGTAGGCGCGGGCGCGAGAGAACTGCTCCAGGGTGGCGGCATCATCGATGGCGATCTCCAGCGGCTGCTCAAATAGCGTCTGGAGAACCTGACCCTGGCAGTACGCCGGAACGGGCAAGCCCAGCCAAGCCAGAACGGTCGGAAAGAGGTCGACCAGCGCAGCGTCGCTGACCGTTGTGTGGCGCACCGCCGCGCCATGGGCCAAGAGGATGCCATCCATGGAATGCGTGCCGGTATGGTCGCGCCGCCAGAGGTTTCGGCGTACCCGCGCCTTGCTGCTCTGCAACAGCGATGCGGTGAACTCGTAACCAGGGCTGGGCGCCGCGACCAGATCGGGCGCCTGCTCACAAGCGATGCCTGGAAAGGCCTGTTCTCGGAAGAGCACCTCGGCAACAACCGGCGCGCCGGTCTCGGGATCCTTCAGGGCGTGCAAGGCGTCGGCCACTTGCTGGCGGACGGCCTCGTACTCGGCGGGCGGCACCACGCCGTTCGGTTCGCGTCCTTGTAGGTTCACGTTGACGTAGGCATACACCCAGCCGTGGATCATATAGGCCCTGGTGCGGTCCCACGCGATGCCGACAGCGTTCTGTACCTGCTCTACCAGGCGACGCCGTTTGCCGCGAGGGAGCAGGCGACGGTTGAGATTCCAGCGATCCAGTCGCAGTAGCGCTGTCATGGCGGCGCGAGCGAGCGCAGTCAGCGAGCCTTTCCGGCCTGAACGGGCCAGCTCGAGCAAGCCGGCTTCGGCCAGCGCCGCGTTCACGTTGGCCGTGCGCGACACGGCACCGTGGCCATGGTCGGACAAGGCAATGACCAGCGTATCAGGATCACCGTACCGCTCCACCAGGCCGCCGATCTCTTGATCGATAGCTCGGTAGACGGACAAGGCCTTTTCATAGTGCTGAGGCGAGAACTCGGGGTGGGAAGGGTCTAGCCAGGGGTAGGCGGCATGCTGCAGGGTATCGGTCTCCTGAAAGTGCAGCATAGCCAGATCCCAGTCTGGGACCTCCTCCTCCACCAACAAGCGGAAGGCCCCAGCGCGGGCGCGTACCGTTTGCTCCGACATCTCCACAAAGCGCGACCATCCCTGCAGGTTGAACACTGATTGCGAGACCAGGATGCGATAGTCGGGAACGCGGCGGAGCAGTGTATCCCGCAGGGCGGGGGGATAGGTCATCTCGGCCTTTAGATCCGGCGTCAGCATGCCCGTCACCATGGCGCCGTTGACGGCACGCGGCGGATAGGTAAGGGGGACGTTGAGCAGAGCGACGCGCTTGCCCGCAGCGCTGGCCAGCTCCCAAAGCGTGGGTGATGGCACGTCGCGTGACGAGACGGCATAGGTCTCATAGGTGGTTGCGTCGTGCTGACGAAAATCGAGCACGCCATGGTTGCCGGGCAGCAGGCCGGTCTGAAAGCTGGTCCAGGCAGCGGCGGTGACGGGCGGGATGGTCGAGCGGAGCTCGCCGTGGGCTCCACCCTCACGTAGGGCGGCCAGATGCGGCAAGTGGCCCTGCTGGATCATGGGATCCAGGATACGCCACGTTGCCCCGTCCAGCCCAAGCAGCAAGACACGCCGTCGCTTCATCGGATTGAGACCTCCCTATGGTTGTGATGGGCCGTAGCGCAGAGGCCTCTGGGGGAGCATCCGGGCCGGCCACGAACCGCCCCATTCTAGGGCGAGGTCCACGCCAGGGCAAGCGGCGTGCAGGCGGCGTGCACAGGGCGCGACACGCTTGGGCGATCACCGGTACCCTGGCCGTCTTCTGCCCGGCAGAGTAGAATCAGGTTGGACGTCAAGCCACGAGAGGAGCACCATGAACAACGGCCCAGAAGTCTGCCACGAGATTTGGCTCGACCGCGCGCCGCGAGCCTTGGGGTATCGCCCGGACCGTGATCTGGCCGTGTGGCGCGGTCAGGTCAGGGAAACGCTCGCCACCCTGCTCGGAAGCACCCCCGATCGCGTCCCCCTCGATCTGCAGGTGGAGTGGGAGGCGCAGCGCGAGGGCTATCTCGAGCGACGGTTCTGCTTCACGGCCGAAGAGGGGGCGCGGGTCCCTTGTCACCTTTTGCTGCCGGACGAGGGTCAGGAGCCGCATCCGGTCATGATCTGCCTGCAGGGGCACTCTACGGGCATGCATATCTCGCTGGGGCGGCCACGGTTCCCTGGCGACGAGGAGAGCATCGCTGGAGGCCGAGACTTTGGCGTGCAGGCGGTGCGCCAGGGCTATGCGGCCCTGGTGATGGAGCAGCGCAGCTTTGGCGAGCGCCGCGATCAGCGCCCCGACGAGGTGGTCTCGCTGGGTCGTGGTTGCCATCACGCCAGCATGGTGGCGCTCATGCTGGGGCGCACCATGGTGGGCGAGCGCGTCTGGGACGTCTCGCGGGCCATCGACGCGCTGGCTAGCTTCCCGGAGGTTGATAGCTCACGGGTGGCCTGCATGGGTAACTCGGGCGGAGGGACCACCACCTTTTTCGCCGCGTGCATGGAGGAGCGGCTCTGCGCGGCGATGCCTTCCTGTTATGTGTGCACGTTCCGCCATTCGCTGGCGTCCATCGATCACTGCGCCTGCAACTATGTGCCTGGCATCCTGAACCACTTTGAGATGGGCGATTTGGCGGTGCTGATCGCGCCGCGACCGCTGGTGGTGGTGGCTGGCCGAGACGATCCGATCTTTCCGCTGGAGGGGGTGCGCGAGACGTTCGCGACCATCCAGGCGATCTATGATCGCTGCGGGGCAGGCGACCACTGCCGCTTGGTGATCGGCGAGGGCGGGCATCGGTTCTACCCGGATCTAGGGTGGCCCGCATTCAAAGATCTCACGCAGGGGATGATGAGCTAGGCAGCCGATCTGATGACGAGATGGAGGAGGGGGCATCGATCTAGTCGGTGCCCCCTTGGGATCATGTCAGGGGTTCCATTCACGTAACGCTGGCGCCTGACGTATGCGGTCCTCGGGCCAGCCGAGCAGGTGGCACTTTTCCCACATATAGTAGCAATAGTGGTCCCAGCTTACCTCGGCGGGGCAGCGGTGGTCCACATGAGGGATGAACCCCCCTTCGACGACGGCTGGCTCTAGCCGCTTGAGCTCGGCCAAGATCGCCTCGCGCCCCTCGTGGAGGGCGAACTTGTTGAACCCTCCCATGATCAGCAGGTCGCGCCCATAGCGTTGGCGCAGAGCGACGGGGTCATTGCCCGCGTTGACCTCCAACGGGAACATGCAGTTCAAGCCCACGTCCAGCCAGAGGGGGACCAGCGCGTTGATGTTGCCATCGCAGTCGGTATAGATCACGTCGATGCCGTGCTGTCGGAGCATGCGCATGACGGGGCGCATGTGCGGCATGATGCGATCACGGAAAAAGCGCGGGCTGAGGAGCGGGCCGCTGTTAAAGGCAATGTCCTCCCAACCAGCCGCGACGTCAATCTGGCAGCGCTCCAGCGTCGGCGGCAGGAGCGTCAGCAACATCTGGGCGAGATGCGCAACCATCTCTTCCACAAGGTCGGGGTCGTCCACCGACAGGTAGGCCAGGCTCTCGAACCCGATCCAATCGCGGATCCAGCCGATGAACGAGCCGAATCCGACCACGACGGGCAGATCGGCGGCGCGGCTATCGCGCAACATGCGGTCGAGCTCCGCCTCGGTCAGGGCGCGGGCGGGGTGCTGAGGATCGAGGAACTCGTCGCGAAAGGCCTCCCAGGTGGCCCGATCGCGAATCGGAAACTCGAGAAAGTGAGGAATGGTGCGGGTGCCCTCGGTTACCTCTTGCACCAGCACGCCCAGCCCATCGCGATAGACGATCCTGCCCTCCTGGCGGGAGACGATTTGGGTCTCACGGCGCGGGTAGGCCCCGATGCGGGCCCCCACATGAGTGAACTGCTCTACGCCAAAGTACGTCTCTACAGCCCGATCCGGAATGGCGCCATCCTCCCGCCGGAGTGATGCCGGCAGGTGTCCCTGGGCCATCCAGTCCTCTTTGAGTTCATCCCAGTAGCCGAACTCATAGTTGGGGATGCAATCTACCTGCTGATAGTGCATAAAGCGGTTGTACCGCTCGCGGGTGGAGAGCGCGCCGCTGAACGGAGCCGTGCCTACGCGCAGATCAGTCATCTGGTCCTCCTCAATGGGGCTGGCTAGCCGCCAAGCTCGATGCATCGCTGGCGATAGTACCGATAGTCGTCCAGCGGCACCTCGGCGGGGACGCCGTGGTCACAGGTAGGGATATACCCGCCTCGCTGTCGCATGGTGGGCAGGATACGCTCCAGGTGCGCATCGATGGCCGCTCGCCCCTGGGCCAACACGCGCTTGTCGATGCCGCCAAAGATGGCCAGCCCAGGGTAGCGCCGTCCAATCTCGACGACATCACATCCAGCGGCCACCTCAAAGGGGCTCATGGCGTCCATGCCGATCTCTTGGTAGATGGGGATCACGGGCAGGGCGTTGCCATCGGTGTCGATCTGGACATACAGGTGCCGGGTAGGATCGAGTTGGCGGTGTCGGATGTTGTCGATCAACTGCTGATAGTAGGGCAACAGAAAGGTACGCATCATGCGCGGCGAGATCAAGGCGCCGCCGTTGTAGCAGATATCCTCCGCCAAGAAGAGCTCGTCCAGCGTCACGTGCTCTTGGTGCTTGGCGATGACGGCGTCAGCCAGTGACAGCCAGGCCTCCATGCAGGTGTGGATGAGTTCGGGCTGGTCGTGAAAGGCATAGAGCAGCCGCTCAGGTCCGATCAGGCTGCGCAGGTACATGTAACCACCGATGACCCGCTGCGAGATCATCAGGCCGCGGCGGGCGGCCTCGCGGGCGGCGGCCATCTGGGCCTCCAGCTCGGCATAGCGCGCTGGCGTGGTGGGGTCCATACGCCAGACGACGTCGCGCTCCCACGTGGCCTGATCCTGCACGGGGTGGGCGACATACTCGGGCATAAAGCCATCGCGTCGCCCCTTGAAATAGAGCACGTGTCGGCCCGCCTGATCCTGCTCGAGCTCATAGTCGCCCCGATCCTCGATGACCTTGGTCTCAAAGGCGGGCTCAAACGCGGCCTCGCACCATCCTAGCCCCCCCAAGGCGTGAAAGCCGGGCGGATCGTACATGAACTGCTGGGCCAGCGGTTGCTCCAGCGAGAGGCCCTGGGTCTCCCACGCCTGGAGCGAGTAGTAGCCAAACTCGCGGCGAATCAGGCGATCGGTGGGACGGATGGCATAGGTGTCGCGCAAGCGCCGCGCGTGTTCGTCCATCTGGTCGCGCGGGGGCAGGGTGAGTACGCTTTCGGACGGATCATGCATGGACGGGCCTCCCAGAGGGCGGGTATGGCGACAGCAGTGATGACGGGGATGGTAACATGGAGCCGATCTCTTCGCAACCGATGGACTGCCGGACAGGAAGAGGGCACGGCCTTGAGGCCGTGCCCTCTCGCCAAGCGAGCGGGGCGGTCAGCGGAGCTTGTGTCCGCACGAGTTGCAGAACTTGGCGCTCGGCGGGTTCTCGGCGTTGCACTCGGGGCAGTTGATGGTGCCCGCGAGGTTGGTGCCGCACTCGGCACAGAACTTGGCGGTCTCTGGATTCAGATGGCCGCAGTTGGGGCAGCGGACCTTGATCACCTGGGCTGGCGCTGTGGCGCTTTGCCCCCCGCCACCGAACGCGCCGCTCATCACCTGGCCCATGGCGAGGCCTGCGCCGAGGCCCATGCCCGTCTGGGCGGCGCCCCCCGCGCTGCCTTCGGCCGTGGCGGCGTCTCCCATGGCCCGAGCGGCCTTGAACTTGACGTAAGCGTCCATGTTGCCGATGGCGCCCATGGAGGCGGCCTCATCGATGGCAGCGGCCGTCTCCTCGGTGGGGCTCACCGAGAGGATATAGAGCTGCTTGAGCGAGAGCCCGACCGCGCTAAAGTCGTCGGCCAGCTTGGCCTTGACCGCCGCCGAGATCTCCTCGAACATGGAGGGGAGATCCAGGATGGACTTTATGTTCTCACCCAGCAGATCCGTCAAGCGGTTGACGATCATGCTTCGCAGGTAGTTGGCAATGTCATTGGCGCTATAGTAGCCGCGCGCGCCGACGACCTGCCCCACAAAGCGCTGCGGCTCGGCCACGGCCATGTTGTAAGTGCCGTGGGCGCGCAGGCGCACAAAGCGAAGCACCTCGTCGCGCAGCGTGATCGGTTCTGGCGTGCCCCAGCGCTGGTCCACCATGTCTCGGGTGGAGACAAAGTAGACCTCGGCGGTAAACGGGGTGTTGCCGCTAAAGATGCCAGAGACAAGCTGTGCAAGCAGGGGGATATTGGCAGTGGTGATGGTGTGGCGCCCTGGGCCAAAGCTGTCTAGCGCCTTGCCATCGCGGAAGAACACCGCGGTCTGCCCCTCGCGGACGATGAGCTGGGATCCCAAACGGAAATCCCCTGCACCGCGTTCGGGAACGCGCCGCACCATCTCCTGCGGCCCAAGATCTGGGCACTCGATGACATCAAGAATCCTGGCCATCTCTACCTCCTAGGCGGCTGTACGGTGCGTTCTACGTGAGGATGACATCCTGTCGCTTGCTAAAGGTGCCGTTGAGCTCATCCAGCAAAGAGACCAGCTCCTGGACGCCTTTCGCCAGGGCGTCCGAGTCACCCCCGGCCGAGGCGATGGCGTCCAGCGCGGCATCAACCTGGCCGGCGCCCTCGAGCATCGCCAGATCGAACGCGTACAGTGCATCGAGCACTTCCTCGTCGACCTTGATGGCGTCGAAAAGCCCCGAGTAGCCATAGCTGGCGGTCTTGATGCGGTCGGCCAGCATCTGCAGTTTGACCATGGCGCGGTCTAGCTGGAGCACCAACCGTAGCTCACCGGCGTCGCTGAGGTCGCGCTGTACGGCAGAGATGCGGCGCAGCGAGGCGTCATGCTCGCGGGCCACGTGCAGGCGCAAGAGCTTGTCGGCCTCGCGACGCGTCTCTTTTTGCTTGTATCCCTTGTAGCCTGGTATCTTGGCGAGGAGCTCCTCGACCTGGTTGCGAGACGCCTGAATCCGTTCGGTGAGATCGCCTACCATCTTTACCTCGCCTCTTGCTACGTGACGCGTAGCAACGCTGCCTACCCGCTATACGGTGCTCTCGGCTAAAGGTTGCGTCGCTAGTGTACGCGTGACGGAACGTAACGCAAGAGCTCCAACAGCCAAAAGAGACCATTCGGCTTGGAAAGAGAGCGTTAGCGGGAGCGCGAGCCGTGATCCGGGGCCGTTCCGCGGCGGGACGCGAGCTAGTAGGCGCCCTCGCCCCGAAGGACCTTGGGGATAGTCAGCAGGAGGATGCGCAGATCCAGCAGCAGGGAATAGTTCTGCACATAGTAGAGATCGTCCTGAGTGTTGTGGTACATGGGACGATCGCTGCGACCGTTGATCTGCCACCAGCCGGTCATGCCCTGGGGCACCGTGAAGCGCTTGCGCTGCCAGAGCTCGTACTTTTCCACCAGCCACGGGAGTTCGGGACGAGGCCCCACCAGGCTCATCTCGCCCTTGAGGACATTGATGAGCTGCGGCAGCTCATCGAGGCTGGTCCGACGCAGGATCCTGCCCACCCTGGTGACCCGCGGGTCATCAGGTCGCTTGTACACGGTTAGATCCTCAAGCGTCTCGTTCCGGGCTGGCGACAGCTGCTCCTCGGCGCCCACCCGCATGGAGCGGAACTTGAGCATGTCGAATAGCCGACCGTTCTCGCCAACCCGTTGCTGACGAAAGAGCACGGGCCCCGGCGAGTCGAGCTTTATGGCCAGCGCAATGGCACCGTAAAGGGGCAGCGTCACCACAAACCCAATGCTCGCCACAGCCAGGTCAAAGCAGCGCTTGATTAACCGCTGGTAGTCGCTCAAGGCAGGCGCCCGCACATCGATCATCGGTATGCCCGCGAACTCTTCAAAGTCGGCCTTGTGTAGCGCGAGCGAGAAATAGTCGGGCACGATGCGCACATGCACGGGCAAGGTGTGTAGGGAGACGACCGCCTGGCTTAGGCGTTCCCAGGCGCGTAGCGGTAGCGTCACGACGACCTCATCGATCTGGTGCGCCTTGACGATCTCGGTGATCTCATCAAGAGACCCCAGGATGCGCACCTCGTCCGAGGCCTTGGAGGGGTCATCATCAAGATACCCCACCAGCTCCAGGCCGCGCCAGGCATGGCCCTGAAGGCGGTTGGCCACCTCGCGGCCCAGCACGCCTGCTCCCACAATGATCACCCGTGCTACCTCGCCGTTATGGTGGTTGCGCCTCTGGATGGTCATGGCCACCAGGCGCCAACCGACCATCAAGGCCCAAAGCGAGGCCACGATGATGACCAGGAGCCAGCGCGAGGTCTGGCGATAGGTCAGGTAGACCAACCCCGCCAGAACGAGGCCGCATAGCAACGACGCGCGCGTGACGTGGGCGAACTGCTGGCGGTAGGTGGTCGTACGGGAGGGGTCATAGATGCCGAGGGCCAGGCCCACGAGCAGCCAGGTGGCGGGGACCAGCCACCAGAAAAACGGTGGTATCAGGCCTTCCCGCGGCAGCGGGATGGCCCAAGGCCAGTTGGGGCGTATCACCAAAGCCAGCAGCAAGGCCGCCAGGGCCATGATCAGGTCCATGGCTAATGAGAGGATGGCATAGTTGACACTGTGCTGACGAAACATGACCTACGCCCTACTTTGCAAAAGCTTATGGGTGCCGACATTCTACCGCGGGCCTCCCGGGTCCTCAAGATCCCGCTATCGGGCTCTTGCCCGCGGAACCGAAACAGTGTCAGCGCCCAGCCGGGCTATGCGCCGTCACAAGCCTATAGCCGTTCGTCTCCCATCCATCCCGGGGCCGTCAAGCCCAGCCCCTCCAGGATGGTGGGCGCGACAGCATGCCACGTACGTGGGCTTGGCCCGGTTTGCGGCTCGCCCCCGGTGGCGATATAAAGGCCGTTCTGCGCGTGGTTGGCATCGTCGGGGCCGGTGTCGTTCTCGAACACGTGGAGCGCGCCGTGCCCCACCGATCCGACGGAGCGCCAGGCCAGGTTGCCAAGGTAGACGATCAGGTCGGGCGGAATGTTGGTAACCCGACGGTAGACATCCTCGGGGCGAAAGGCGCGGGTGCCGATGGGTTCGTTGCGCTGATCGGTAGTCGCCTCGAGCTCGGCGGCTAGCTGGTTGCGAAACGCCTCGTACTCTTCCGGCGGGACGACGCCGTGAGGCTCGCGGCCGGCGACGTTCACGAACACACGCGCATAGTAGCCGCCAGAGGCCCAGGCGCGGGTGTGCTCCCAGTCGATGGCACAGTCCTCCAGGCGGGCGATGCCCTCTGGCTGCTCCTTGAGCACCAGGTAGCCCCGCTGCATCAGCCACTCGTTGATGCAAAAGCCGCCGATCATGGGCTGCCCGCCGTGGTCCGATAGTACCACGATGGTGGCGTCCCGCGGCAGCAGCGCGAGCATCTCGCCGATCTGGCCGTCGAGATACACGTAATAGTCGTGCATGGCGCGCTCGAAGGGATTCCCGGGCTCGTACATGGGGTGGGCGGGATCGCCGTATTTCCAAAAGCCGTGGTGGATGCGGTCGACGCCGATCTCGACCCAGACAAAGAGGTCCCAGGGCTTTGTTTCTAGCAGGTGCTTTACCAGACGGCAGTGCTGTGCCGTCATGGCCTGGATCTGACCCAAGAGCTGCTCTTTACGGTCGGTGCGAAAGGGCTGTACGTCGAGGGCATAGTCGCCCACTACCTCTTGGACCTCGTCCCTGAGCTCGGCTGGCCAGGTATACGCGGAGCGTGTGCTCGGCGTCAGGAATCCGCTGATCATCAGCCCGTTCACGGGGCGAACGGGGTACGTCTGCGGTACGCCCACCACCGCCACCCGCTTGCCGGCGTCGCCAGCCAGATCCCACACGCGCGGCGCGGCGACGGCAGCTCCGGTGGCGATGCGCATCTTGTCGTAGGAATAGTCGGCCCGGTTGCGAAAGCCATAGAACCCCAGCTCGCCCGGATCGCGCCCGCTGAACATGGAGGACCAGGCCGGCACCGTGATGGCCGGGATGGTGGTCTCCAGTGGGCCGTGCCTCCCCTGGGCAACCAGCCGGGAGAGGTTCGGCAGATCGGCGGCATAGCGGTCAAAGACCAGACTGGGCTCGGCGCAGTCCAGGCCGATCACGAACACCTTGTTGCGGGCGCGCCTGCGAAAGAGCCTGCCTAACACAGCGATGACACCCCTCTGGACCAGTCCGTTTCACTCAGGTTCCCACTTCGTACAGACACGCCGTCATCGAGCGCAGCGTGTAGCGTGCGGGAGGATCACCAAGGACAGTCTATGCAGGGACGGCGACGTTGCCAAACCACGCGGCCCCTGCCGTCGCTTGGCGGCTGGGGTGGACAGTGCCACCGTGCGGGGCTATGATCGTTGCTGAATATGGGTGCTAGACGACGGGAGGTGGATATGGCCGACAAGCTACGTGCGGGCGTTATCGGGTTGGGCATCTTGGGCTCCCAGCATGCCGAGTACATGGCGGCTCATGCTGAGGTGGATCTGGTGGCGGTGGCCGACATTCGCAGCGATACGGCCAACGAGGTGGCGTGCCGCCTGGGCGCCGAGAGCTATACCGACTATGGGCGGATGCTGGCCGAACATGCCCTGGACCTGGTGGTCGTCGCGACGCCAGATCCGTTGCACAAGGAGCCGACGCTGGCCGCCCTCAAGGCTGGCGTGCCGACGATCCTGCAGGAAAAGCCGCTGGCGACCACGCTGGCTGACGCTCAGGAGATCCATGATGAGGTGGAGGCTCGCAAAGCGCGGCTGTTTGTGAACTATGCCAACCGCGCGACGCCGCTGGATATGGCCACCCGCTATGTGATGCAGCAGGGGCTCTTGGGGCCAGTGGTCTATGGCGAATCGCGCCTGGATGATAACATCTGCGTGCCCACCCAGATGTGGGGCGGACGCAGCCGCGATTGGGCGGCTGGGTCGTCTACGGTCCACTTTTTGCTGAGCCACGTGGTCGATCTGCTCCGCTTTTATTTCAGGCCCGCAGAAGTGACCGACGTCTATGCCATCAGCCAGCAACAGGTCCTGGGCTATACCCCAGACGTCTATGACGCGTTCCTGACGTTCGATTCGGGGATGCGGGTGCGGGTCAAAGCGGAGTGGATCAAGCATATCGACGAGCTGGTCGAGTTCTACATGTGCTTTTCGGGGCACAAGGGCACGCTGATCTATAACAAGCGGGGAGGGTTCGGGACGGAGCCTGGCTGGCGGGCCAATCTGCCCGATGAGATCGATGCCGCAACGTTGCTGGGCCACCAAGAGGCCCTGTCGGCGGTGGGAGCTAACGTACGGGCGATGTTCCATCGACCTGAACCGATGGCGGGGACGCTGCGAGCAGGTACTTGGGGGCGTGTCCCAGCGCTCGAGTATCGCGGGCTGGGCTATGGCCGCCCCATGGCGCTATCGGACGCGATTATCGAGGCCATTCTGGGTGATACGCTGGAGCCTGAAGGTTGGGAGGGGTTGGGCCCCCTTCCGACCCATGAGGATGGGCTGGCGCAGACTCGCATCACCGATGCCATCATCAAGTCGGCCAAGCTCGGCGAGCCCGTTAGCCTCTAGGACAAGACGGCAACCACATGTGCCGCGCCAGATATCCTGGCGCGGCCAGCGCCTATGCCGAGCTACTCTGCCACCGTCTCGGGCGGCAGATCATCGCCGCGCGTAAACTGGGCGGCCAAGCTCTCTTGCGTCAGATACCAGATGGTCACGGCGCCGACCGCGGTCCCCGTGGGAAAGTCCAAGAGGGACAGGACGGCCAACACCAAGGCGCCCCAGCGCGACCAGGGTTGCATCTTGAGCAGGCCCCAACCTACGGCGATGGACAACGCCGCATAGATCAGGGTCACCATGGCCACTATGCCCAGGAGGACAGTCATAAAGGCGACGCCCGCTGCGTTGGTCGCCGTCAGCAGGATGAGCAGCGCCAAGAGCACCAGGATCCCAGTGGCCGTCAGGGACACTGCTCCCACAAAGAAGCGATAGATTGCTAGTAGCGTGACGCCCTGCGGGCGTCGGTTCTGTCCTCCGGCCATAGTGCCTCCTCGTTGGTCCGTCATTCCTTCACAGGCTATACGGCTTTCGGTGCAGCGTGTTGCGCCCTAGGGTCGCCAGCGCCGCCCTTCGTCGAGCATGATCAAATAGCTCTCCAGCGGGATATAGTTGGCGACGCTGTTGCCCGTGCCCAGGCAGTAGCCTCCGCCAGGCATACAGGCCTCGAGGGTCTCGCGCACGCGGGAGCGGATGGCCGACTCATCGGCGCGGCAGAGAAAGTCGACGTCGATGCCGCCCAGGGCCGAGAGGCGGTCTCCATAGAGCCGCTTGTGCTCGATCACCGTGATGATCGTATCCTCGAACGAGTGCTGGGCGTCGATGCGCACATCCTCGATGAGATCCTCCATGATCTCGCGCAGGTTGCCGCACGAGTGTAGCAGGTAGGGCCGCCCCGCCGCGTGAGACATTCCCGCCATCAGCTTGTGGCCTGGTAGAACGAATTCGCGGAGGTCATCTGGGCCGATGAGCGTGGCCGAGCGAAAGCCCATGTCGTCGCTGCCCCAGACGAGCTTGACGCGATCAAACTGCAAGATGCGCTCCAGCGCCTGACGGAACATCTCGGTAATGCGATCGGCGATGGCTCGGACCAGGTCGCGCTGATCGAACAGCGCATAGCAGAGCGTCTCATAGCCCATCAGCCAGGTGAGGTACTCGGCAAAGTGGCCAAAGCCACCACCGCCGATGATGCACATATCATCGGGTAGGTTGTCCTGATACCACTCGAGCATCCGCGTATGAGCATCGGTCATCTGGGGCCAGGGGTAGGCCTCGAACTCTTCCCAGGACGTGATGGGGCCCCGCCCCTCCGACATGAACTGGCGTCCGCCCGTGCGTTCCAGGTCGGCCGTGTCGGCGGCGGAGCCATAGTTGAACGTCATCGTCAGCCCTTCGACGCCCGCTCGCACATGATCGTATCCCAGGAACCGCTGGATGATGACCTCGGATTTGACGTCAAAGAAAGGATCGTCAGCATCGAGCCCATCCCAGAGATGGAACCGCCGAGCCACGGCCTGGCGGACCTCTTGGTCGAGGAACAACTCGATATGGTGCACCCTTTGCGGCGTGCCCTGGCGGAGGATGCAGCAGTCACGCAGCTCCTCCCAGTCGGGTGTGATCTGGTCGCGCAATAGCCGTTCGGCCATGGCCTTGTTCTCCTCTCTGGTCGTCGCGTCGGCTCACCAGTTGGTGTAGGAGCCATCCTCTTTGTGGAGGTGCGGGGGTTCTGAGAAGCGGAACTCGCCCGCTGCCGCCAGCTCCTCGTTGACGTCGACGCCCAGGCCAGGCGTGTCGGGAACGATGTAGCGCGGTCCATCCAGCTGCACCTGCCGCGGAAAGAGATCGGCATTGTCGGCGCCGAGCTGCTCGGTGGGCGTGGCGCGGCACTCGAGCCAGGAAAAGTTGGAGACCGCTGCCGCTAGGTGGACCGTGGCGGCCGTGCAGACGGGGCCCAGCGGATTGTGCGGCATGAGGTCGATATAGTGGGCTTCACACCAGCCCGCAACCTTGATGGCCTCGGTCAGGCCGCCAACGTTGCAGACGTCGACCCGCGCATAGTTGGTGAGCCCCTGCTCGATATAGGGCAGGAATTCCCACTTGCTCGAGATCTCCTCGCCGATGGCCAATGGCACGTCGATCATGGTGCGCAGCGACTGGTAGGCGGGCGGACACTCGTCGCGGATCGGCTCTTCCAGAAAATCGAGCGTGCCGTTGGGCATGCGCTGGCAGAACGAGGCCGTCTCGGCGACGTTGAGGCGGTGGTGGTAGTCGATGCCCAAGACGGGGTCGGGCCCCAAGGTCTGGCGGAGCTGGGTCAGCAGCTCGGCCGTTGCGCCGATAGAGCGCCAGGGCTCCCAGGCGCGCGGATCCTCCGAGCGGCCGCGGTAACCGATGCTGGTACGGATGGCCTGCCAACCGTGTTCCAGCAAGAGGCGGGCATCGGCTTCGGCCTTTTCCAGGTTGCTCAACCCGATGGTGGCGAATACGGGGACATAGTCCCGCTGCTTGCCGCCTAGCAGCTGGTACACAGGGACACCCAAGGCCTTGCCGACGATGTCGTACAGGGCCAAGTCGATGGCCGAGATCGCGGCAGTGAGCACGCGGCCGCCCTCAAAGTAGGCGCTCCGATACATCTCTTGCCAATGGCGGCCGATGGCGAACGGGTCGCGCCCCAGGAGGAACTCACGAAAGTGCCTGACGGCGCCCACCACCGCGAGCTCGCGACCCGAGAGGCCCGACTCGCCCCAGCCGTACACGCCGTCATCGGTCTCGACCTTGACCACCAGTTGGTTTCGGCTGCCCACCCACACTGGATAGGCCTTGATGTCACTGATGCGCATGGAATTCCCCTTCCCATTGCTAGATGTCTGTTGGCACAGTCTACGAGGGCGGCCCAGGCCTGGCAAGGGCGTTGGCAGAAGATCGTATTTCTAACCAAGTCACTTGATTTTAGCTGCCCCCCTGAGTAGACTGTTCAAGCGAATCGGACAGAGTAGACGTCTTGGACGAGCTGGCAACAGGGCAGGCAAGGATGTTGGGATGAGAGGACAGGGGCGGCTAATCGTGGGGGTCTTTGTGGCGGCGGTGGCCGTTGGGGTGGCGTTTAGCCTCACGCAACCGCCCAATGGTCGGGTGGCGCTGGCCCCTAGCCCAACCATCGCCGCGCCGCCAGCGCCCACGTCCATTGCCACGGTGGCGGAGCCCATCGTCACGGACACCGTCAGCCCTACCTCGATGGCCAGCCTTGTCGCGAGCCGGTCGCCGAGCGAGGAGGGGTCTACGAACACGCCCATGGCAGCGCCGACCGAGACGACCACCCCCGCGCAGACGGCCACATCGACCACCGAGCCCGCTCCGCCCACGTCGCCACCTGCGACGCGACGGCCGACAGCGAGTCCCAGATCGGGCAGCTTGGTCGTTGGGGGGATCGACTTGGCAGCGTCGTCGCAGCCCCTAACCCTCGCCTACCCGACCGATTGGGAGCGCGCCGATTGGTTGATGCTGGAGCAGGTCGGCATTCTGCTTTCGGATGCCACGGGCGAGAGCCTGCGTATCTTTGACGACATCGGCTCGTGGCGGCCAGGTCATCGCATCTTTGTGTACGCCGACGGGCCGACGGGTGTGCCGATTCTCAGTATCCACGATGGCTACTGGGCGCGCCAGCCGCTGGAGGCGGAGCCGCTGCGGGCCCTGATCGAGGGCACGGTGGCATCGCCGTATGCCTTGGCCACCATCGAGGCCAATCTGGAGCGCTTGCGAGGGCACCCTGTGGTGTTTGGCCAGGGCGATCAAGAGGCTCGCTTTGTGGTGCGGAGGGCCGTCCGCATGGACGCCGAGACCACCAGCGCGTATCTGTCCCGCCCCGCCTACCTGAGCGAACGGTTCCCCGATGGCGAGGTTACCAGTGACACGCTCATCGTCATGATCTGCAGCGCGCGCCAGCCGAACGAGCCCAACGAGACCTTTCCCGCACGGTTCCTGCTCTTGCTTGGCCTGGAGGAGGGCTAGCGCGCATGGCTCGGCTGGGCGCGGCGTGATGGCGTTGCCGTACGATTGGACAGCCGTGTGGTCCTGACGTATACTTGGGCCTTGCTACTGCATTCATCCCGTATGGGAAGCTTGGGAGGATCACCTTGGCCAATACAGCTTCTGCCGCCAAGCGAGCGCGGCAATCTGAGAAACGACGTATGCGCAATCGCCTGATTCGCACGCGGATGCGCAACAGCGTGCGCCGTGCGCGGGTGGCCCTGTCGGCGGGCGACCGCGAAGCCGCCGAGGATGTGGTACGTCAGGCTTGTCGTGAGCTGGACAAGGCGGCTCAGAAGGGCGTCATCCATCGCAACACGGCTGCCCGAACCAAGTCTCGCCTGGCTTCGAGGCTGAATACGCTCTAGCCAGCTCCACCACGATACCTCTAGGGCGCCAGGAGCATCTGGCGTCCTTTTGCTGCGTCTCTGAGGTCTAGTCCAGATCAGGAACGCGGAGGAGATGAACGTCTCCGCTGGACATGGCTGGTTCGAGCCAGACGATGAGCTGGGCCAGGCGGCGGTCGTCTAGTCCGTAGCGATCCCGTTCGTATGCCCCGATATAGAGATAGCGAGCGCCGTAGCGTGCCAGCGTCTCCACCACCTCGCTCTCGCTGCCTGAGACATAGATGACCTCCAGATCCTCAAGGCGCGGCGCCAGCATGGCGTCATGCCCGCGCCACTGCACCACGTGGCCGGGCCAGCCGAGGATGGTGGGCATCCCCGTGAGGGCTGACAGGCGGCTGGTGGCTGGATCGTAGGTCTCGCCGGGTGCTTCGACCAGCACGTCGTCGGCTTGGCCGTTCGCCAGCAGCCAGCGGTAGGCGGCGTAGGCGTCGGGATCCTCTTCAGCCAAGTACGCTGCGCCGTCTAGGGTCCAAGTGGAGGGGCTTTCAGCCCATCGGCTGGCGGCCGCCAAGGGCAAGTAGGGCAGCGAGAGGGCCAGGAGCAGTGCCCAGGGGACGAGGGCCCAGCGACGAGGGCGTTGAGCCTGCCACAGACGATAGGCGGCACAAGCAGCGCTCGCCGCCAGCAGGATCCATGCCTGCTGATACACCTTGAAGAGCGTGTTCATTCGGGTGCCAAACAGGTCGCGGATGTAAACAAACTCGACGCCGATGAGGGCCAGGCTGGCCAAGAGCGCCAGCAGGTGCCCCGCTAGCTGCGGCAGCGACGCCTCGGCCCCGTCCGCCACGATCCGCGCCCACAGATCTTCGATCAGCAGGCCCACGAGAATCGAGAGCAGCAGCGCTGCCCAGGGGCCCACGTTGAGCGCCCCCACCAACGCTAGGCCCCAGACGCCGACTCCCCCCAGGACTAGTACTGCCAACCATGGGGCCAACGCCACTGACAGGCTCAACCAGGCCACACGTCGCCACGAGCGTTTGGTCGGGCGCGGAGCGAGGATCAGCTCCAGCGTGATGGGCAGGTACCAGAGCCCGAACTGCAAGATCAGGCTCCGTAATCGCGTCCGTGTGAGAATCACAAAACCAAGCCCTTGGACCTGTGACTCGAGCTGGGCATAGAACGGCGCATAGAGCAGCCCACAGAGGCCTAGGCCGACCACCGATACCAGGGCCGCCTCGACCAGAGAGCGCCAGGGTCGATGGGTGTACGCCCAGCGGCCCACTCCCCAAGCCAGGCCGATCAGGGCGACGATGACGGGCAGATCCCAGGTGTTGACCATGCCCGCATACCCGATCGGTAGCACAGCCAACGCGAGGGCCGCATGGGGCCGTGTCCCGTGGCGCGATCGCGCTAGCAGCTCGATCGCGACCGCCACCCCGAGGGCCAGAAAGGGCAGGCCCATCAGGTGGGGATGCAGATCTCCCAGCAGAAAGCCAAAGGCGGGAAACTCGGTGATCAGCGTTCCCGAGCGCCCTCCCAGGGAGACGTCAGTGACAACGCGGCTGGCCCGCCACCACCAAACGCCTTCGGGGAGCCAACGCCCCGTGATGGGCGCCTCGGCCAGGCCAGGGACGCCGCTCCAGCGCGCCAGCGTCGCTATCCCAAACCGTGCCTGGAGAAACTCCAGGATCGGCTCCCCATTGCTGCAGCCCACGGTGGCGAGGGCTCCCAGGAGGGCGAACGTTCGGCTCTTTCGAGGGACTCCACTGGGTGCCAGCATGGCGTGGAGGGCGCCATAGCTGCCTACGGTGGCCAGGGCGGCGTATAGCCCCAGCCCCAGGTTGTACGCCGTTGGCGCTGGCGTGGCCGTGACCTGCGCCAGCAGCCCTACCAGAAGGTAGCCTCCGTAGTAATAGCTTACGGATTCGCCTGCCAGCCACGGATCGGCAGGCGGCATGGACGTGCTGCGCAGCGTGGCCGAGAGCATGGCCAGGTCCATGGGCTGCTCGGTGTGTTGGATGGCGGGCGTTCCGCCGCGGAAAAAGAGATAGAGCGCCAGGCTGCCAGCGAATAGCAGCTCGACGGTGAGGATCTCGCGACGCATCTCGCGCAGAGCGTGCGGCGCGCTGCGCAACGTGCCCCACCAGGCCAGCGCCCCAGCCACCAGGCAGGCGGCACACACGGCGATGGCCAAGGCACGGCCCGCAGGGAACAGGCCCACGCTGCTCGTGAGCCAGTAGAGATAGGCGGCCAGCACCAACCCGAGGAGACGGCTGACGGCCCATCCGCGGCCTGGAGCATGCGCCAAAAGCAGTCTGGCCCAAGGCCAGGCGGCCCATCCAAGCAGGGTGGTCAGCAGCCACCAGAGCAGGGCAAACGTCATCGGGGAACCCCATGCCTACGGGATACGGCGCGATAGGGGCATTCTAAGGCCTGGGAGCGAGGGCGCCAAGCAGAACGGGGCGGAAGCACGCTCCCGCCCCGTTGGCTAGCCGTTGGGCCTAGCGCTTGACCCGGAAGGCTTGCATCTGAGGATAGACGGCAACCTCGCCCAGCTCTTCCTCGATTCGTAGGAGCTGATTGTACTTGGCAACGCGGTCGCTGCGGCAAGGGGCCCCCGTCTTGATCTGGCCTGTGTTGAGGCCAACCACGATATCGGCAATGGTGGCATCCTCGGTCTCGCCCGAGCGGTGCGAGACGATGCTGGACCAGCCAGCGCGATGGGCCATATCGACGGCGGCGATGGCCTCGGAGAGGCTGCCGATCTGGTTCACCTTGCAGAGCAGGGAGGTGGCGGCCTTGAGGTCGATGGCCTTGCGGACGCGATCCACGTTGGTGACCAACAGGTCGTCGCCGACGATCTGCACTCTGTCGCCGATGGTTTCCACCAGCTTGACCCAGCCATCCCAGTCGTCCTCGGCCAGGCCGTCCTCTAGAGAGATGATCGGGTACTTGGCGGCCCAATCGGCGTAAAAGGCGACCATCTCATCGCTGGTGAGCTTGCGCCCCTCGCGGGCCAAGACGTACATGCCGTCCTCATAGATCTCAGAGGCGGCAGGGTCGAGGGCGATGAACACGTCCTCGCCAGGGCGGTAGCCCGCGCGCTCGATCGCCTCGAGGATGACCTCGATGGCCATGGCGTTAGAGCTGAGCGAAGGGGCATAGCCGCCCTCGTCGCCAACGGTGGTGTTCAGGCCCTTGTCCTTGAGCACCTTGCCCAGGCTATGGTAGATCTCGGTGCCCCAGCGCAGGCACTCGCCAAAGGTCGGCGCGCCCGCGGGCATCACCATGAACTCTTGCAGGTCAGTGCTGTTCATGGCGTGTTTGCCGCCGTTCAGGATGTTCATCATGGGCACGGGCAGCACGTGGGCGTTGACGCCGCCGATGTAGCGGTAGAGCGGCAGGCCCAGGGCCTCGGCCGAGGCCTTGGCGACGGCCAGGGAGACGCCCAAGATGGCGTTGGCGCCAAGCTGGCTCTTGTTGGGGGTGCCATCGAGCTCGCACATAAGCGCATCGATGGCGAGCTGGTCCAGGGCGTCGGTGCCGATGAGCTGCGGGGCGATGACGTCGTTGACGCTCTCGACGGCCTTGAGAACACCCTTGCCGCCATAGCGGGCCTTGTCGCCGTCGCGTAGCTCCACCGCCTCATGGACGCCAGTCGACGCGCCCGAGGGGACAGCGGCGCGGCCTTCGGCGCCGCAAGACAGCAGGACTTGGACCTCAACCGTTGGGTTGCCGCGCGAATCCAGAATCTCTCGCCCGTGGATGTTTTCGATCAGTGTCATGGGTAGCTCCTTTACAGCTTTTCTCTCGGCAACAAAAGAGCCTCTCGTGGTTCGAGAGGCTCTCT
The DNA here is from genome assembly GCA_040767425.1 of Anaerolineae bacterium. Lineage (GTDB taxonomy): Bacteria > Chloroflexota > Anaerolineae > UBA1429 > UBA1429 > DAIRUQ01. The sequence goes on from JAXGON010000012.1 coordinate 50,833, forward strand.
GCATCGTTGCTGGCCATGCGCGCTCAACTAGAGAGCGCGGCTCACGAACGTAGCGTCATACTAACTGAGGATCAGCCGCATGTCAACCGCGACCGCGCCCTGGCCCTGCTCGCGCACGAGCAGGGGGTTGATATCCAGCTCGGCGATCTCGGGGAAATCGGTGACGAGCTGCGAGATACGCAGGATGGCATCCACGACCGCGTCCAGGTCCGAGGCGGCCTGGCCACGCACGCCCGTCAACAGCTTGAACGAGCGGATCGACCTGACCATCTCGTCGGCCTGGAGCCGCGACATGGGCGCCACCCGGAAGGTGACGTCCTTGAGCACCTCTACATAGATGCCGCCCAGGCCGAACATGACCAGCGGCCCGAACTGCGGATCACGGTTCATGCCGATGATGATCTCGCGGGCGTTGGTGACCATCTCTTGCACCTGAACGCCCCAGATGGTGGCGTCTGGCTGGTGCTCCTTGGCGCGGGCGATGAGCGTGTCGAACGCCTCGCGCATCTCGTCGGCGCTAGAGACGCCCACGATGATGCCGCCCACATCGGACTTGTGGAGAATGTCGGGCGACGCGATCTTGGCCACCACGGGATATCCGATCTCTTCGCCAAGGGCCACGGCCTCGTCGGGCGTCGGGGCCACGTCGCTCTTGGGCGTGGTGAACCCATAGGCCTTGAGAATGGTCTGCGCCTCGGCATCGCCGATGGCAGTGCGCCCCTCGGCGCGAATCCGCGCTAGCAGATCGGCCACGGCCTTTTTGTCGACGTCGAACGTCTCAATCTCGACGGCGGGTTGCTGCTTCCAGGTGTGGTACCGCAGCATGGCGCCGAGGGCCCCCACAGCGCGCTCGGGGAATGGGTAGTTGGGCACCTTGTTCTTGGCCAGGATCTCGGTGCCTCGGGAGGCCTCCTTGGCGCCCATCCAGCAGCCCAGGAGCGGCTTGTCCGACTTGGCGCTTTCCCTGACCAGCGCCTCGGCCGTGCCCTCGATGTCGGTGGAGGTCTGCGGCGTGACGATGACGATAACGCCATCGACGCCAGGATCGGCGATGACGACGTCCATCGCGGCAGCGTAACGGTCGGCGCGGGCATCGCCTAGCACGTCCACTGGGTTGTGGATGTTGGCCGCTGCGGGGAGGACCTCAGCCAGACGTTTCTCGGTCTCGGGCTGGAGGGTAGCCAGAACCAGGCCTTGCTTTTCCAGGGCGTCGGTTGCCATGACCCCCGGGCCGCCAGCGTTGGTGACGATGGCAACGCGATTGCCCTTGATCAGTGGCTGGTAGGCAAAGACGGTGGACCAATCGAATAGCTCTTGCACCGACTCGGCGCGCAGCACGCCCGACTGTAAGAACGCGGCGTCGTAAGCCGCGTCAGAGCCCGCCAGGCTGCCTGTGTGCGAAGACACGGCCTTTGATCCCGAGGCCGTACGGCCCGACTTGACGGCGATAATCGGTTTTTTGGCGGCGGTGGCGCGGGCGGTCTCGATGAACCGGGAGCCGTCGGTGATGCCTTCGACATAGGCGATGATGACGTTGGTGTTAGGATCGTCTCCCCAGACGTCGAGCAGCGCCACGTCATCCACGTCGGCCTTGTTGCCGAGGCTGACAAACTGCGAGAACCCGATATGCTCGGCCAGGGCATAGTCCAGAATGGCCGTGCAGAGGGCGCCGGACTGGGACATAAAGGCGATGGTGCCCTTTTCTGGCGTGCCGGCGGCAAAGCTGGCGTTCATGGGGGTGTGCGTGTCGATCACGCCCAGGCAGTTTGGCCCGACGAGCCGAATGCCGTGGCGTTTGGCGATGCGCACGATCTCCTGCTCCAAGGCCACGCCCTCGGGCCCGGCCTCGCGGAACCCGGCCGTGATAATGATGGCGGCCTTGACGCCCTTTTTGCCAGACTCTTCCAAGACGTCGGCGACGAACTTGTTGGGGATGACGACGACAATCGTATCGACGTCGCCGGGGATGTCACTGACGCTGGCATAGGCTTTGAGACCCAGAATCTCGTCAGCTTTTGGGTTGACGGGGTACAAGGCGCCCTGGAATCCACTCGAGATCAGATTGGCCAGAACTTGGTTCCCTAGCTTGCCGGGGTTCTCGGAGGCACCGATGACGGCCACGGACGACGGGGCAAAGAGCTTTTCGAGCATGCGATTCTCCCTTGAATTGATCGATTGTTCCGAGGGTACAACGAAACGAAAGAAAACACAAGCGGGCGCGAACGCAGCACGACTCTCCACGTGCCGCACGCGATGTGCTTACTCTATCCAGTTCTGCATTTGTGGGCAAATGCACAAGCTTGACAGGTGTCAATACGGAGGGCTATAATCGCTGTCAATCACATAGGTGCACAGGCGATGATGGAGAATATGGGTGGGGAACGGCCCCTCAGGGAGGGGGGATCACCGACTGCAAGTCCCCCTGGGAGACGCCCATTGAGGTTCGCTCCTGAGCCGACGGCTGAACTCGGGGACCAGCGCCCCGACGCGTAGGTCGCTCCGGTAGCCCACCGTTAAGGGGCATCGGCACGCGGGCCCGTTGGGTCCGCCAGCCGTTGATGAGTGGGCCTCACGCGAGGCCAATCAGGGTGGTACCGCGGAGACTTTGGCAGCTTCGTCCCTAGGGGCGGCTGCTTTTTTTTGTGGGTTACTCGAGCGAGCCCCGCCCATGCAAAGGACAAGATCATGACGATGCGAGAAGAGCTGTTGGTGATGCAGGCAGAGGCGTTGGAGGCGTTGCAGGCAGCCGATGACGAGGCAGCACTAGCCGCCTGGCGAACGGCATACCTGGGCAAAAAGGGGGCGCTTACCGGCATTCTGCGAAGCTTGGGCTCGCTGCCGGCGGAGGAGCGCCCGGCCATGGGAAGCCTCGCCAACGAGGTCAAGGAAGCGTTGCAGGCAGCCTATGACGAGCGTGAGGCGTCGCTGGAGCAAGAGACGCTTCAGGCGGCCCTGCAGCGGGAGGCCTTTGATGTGCGGCTGCCGGGGCGGCGCCCTTCCGTGGGCTATCTGCATATCAGCACCCAGACGCTACGGGAGATCTATGAGATCCTTGGTGGCATGGGCTTTACTGTGTTGCGGTCTCCCGAGGTGGAGACGGACGTCTACAATTTTCAGTACTTGAACATGCCGCCTCACCATCCGGCCCGCGACATGTGGAGCACCTTTTACACCACGCGCCCTGGCGTGCTGCTGCGAACCCACTCTTCGCCCGGGCAGATCCACGCCATGCGAGCGTACCATCCCGAGCCGCTACGCGTGATTCTGCCGGGCAAGTGCTATCGCTATGAGCAGGTGACGACGCGTAGCGAGCACATGTTCCACCAGGTGGAGGGGTTAGCCATCGGCCGAAATATCACCATGGCCGATCTCAAGGGCGTTTTGACGCGCTTTGCTCGCGAGATGTTCGGCGGCGAGCGGCGGCTGCGCTTTCGCCCCAGCTACTTTCCGTTCACAGAGCCCAGCGCCGAGGCCGACATTGACTGCATCCTCTGCCATGGCGAAGGGTGCCAAATCTGCAAGTACACCGGCTGGCTGGAGATCCTGGGGGCGGGGATGGTGCATCCCAACGTGCTCAAGAACGGCGGCTATGACCCCGACGAGTTTAGCGGATTCGCCTTTGGCATGGGGCCCGAGCGCATGGCGATGCTCAAGCACGGCATCCGCGATATCCGCCAGTTCTTTGCCAACGACGTGCGATTCCTTCAGCAGTTCGCCTAGGCAAGCTTTCGCTCAACGGAGGTTGATGCGCTATGCGTGTACCATTGCAGTGGCTGCAAGAGATGGTGGATGTGACGTTGCCCGTCGACGAGCTGGCCGACCGCCTGACGCTGGGGGGGCTCGAGGTCACGGCTATCGACCGGGTCGGAGACTGGTGGGATCGCGAACGAATCGTGGTGGGCGAGGTGGTGGCTGTACGGCCGCATCCCAACGCCGATCGGCTGGTGCTGGTGCGGGTGTACCTCGGCGCCGATGAAGAGATCGAGGTGGTGACGGGCGCGCCCAACCTGCCGGTGGGCACGTCCGGCCAAAAGGTGGTCTTTGCCAAGAGCGGTGCGCGACTCATCGATGGCTATGCCGACGAGGAGCGCTATGTGACGCTCAAGCCGGCCAAGATCCGTGGGGTGCGGTCCGAGGGGATGGTCTGCTCGGAAAAGGAGCTGGGGCTATCTGACAGCCACGAGGGGATCCTGATCTTGCCCGATGATGCGCCGGTGGGGCGACCATTGGCCGACTATTGGGGCGATACGGTGCTGGATCTGGACTTGACGCCCAATCTGGCGCGCTGCTTTTCCGTCTTGGGCGTAGCGCGCGAGACGGCGGCCCTCACCGGCGAGCCGCTGCGCTGGCAGCCGCCTGCGATGCAGGCCGCAGGGCAGCCCATCGACGGGCGCGTGGTGGTCGAGATCGACGATCCAGACCTGTGCCCGCGCTATGCCGCCGCATTGATCACCGGCGTCACCATCGGGCCCTCACCCGCTTGGATGCAGCGACGTTTGGTGCTGGCCGGCATGCGGCCGATCAATAACGTCGTCGATATCACCAACTATGTGATGCTGGACTTGGGTCAGCCGCTGCACGCCTTTGACTATGCCAAGCTGCGACCCAAGACGGCTGGCGGGGCTCCCACCATCATCGTGCGGCGGGCTCGAGAGGGCGAGCGCATGGCGACCTTGGACGGCGTGGAGCGTGAGCTGACCGCCGATGATCTCCTCATCACGGATGGGGGTGGGCCGGTGGCCATCGCCGGCGTGATGGGCGGCCTGGAGAGCGAGGTCACGGACGAGACCTGCGACGTGCTACTCGAGGCGGCCAGCTTTGACAACATCAGCATCCGACGCACCTCGGCCAAGCAGCGCCTGGTTAGCGAGTCCGCGCAACGGTTTGGGCGCGGCGTGGATCGCGAATTGCCTCCCGTGGCACTGCGCCGCGCTGCCGAGTTGATGCGCGAGCTGGCGGGCGGCACCATCGCCGCAGGCTTTGTGGACGTCTACCCGCGCCCCTTTGAGGCGCCGCAGCTAGAGCTACCGGTCAGCGAGATCCAGCGGCTGCTGGGCATCAGCCTCACGCCCGAGCGCGCCGCCGAGATGCTTGTCAGCCTGGGGTTCGATTGCTCCACACACGACGCCGGCGTCTCGGTCACGGTCCCCAGCTTTCGCTTTGACGTGTCGCTGCCGGCGGATCTGGTGGAGGAGATCGCACGGGTGTATGGGTACGATCGTCTTCCCACCACGTTGATGGCCGAGGAGACGCCTTCGCACCTGCGAAACCAAGACCTGATGCGAGAAGAGAAGGTGCGAGACATCCTGGTCGCTTGTGGCCTGACGGAGGTGATCACCTACTCGCTCACGAACCTGGAGAGTGTGGCCAAGCTGGATCCTCATGGAACGTTGCCCGCGCCTGAGGACTATGTTCGACTGGCAAACACGCTGACCCGCGAGCAAGAGTACATGCGCCAGACGTTGATGAACGGCCTGCTGGAGACGACGGCGCGGAACCTGCGTTTTGTGGAGAGTGTGTCGCTGTTCGAGATCGGGGCGGTGTTCCTGCCGCGCGAGGGGGCTGAGCTGCCCGACGAGCCTAGGCGGCTAGGTCTGGTGCTGACGGGACCGCGCGAGGAGGCCTCCTGGCTAACGCCGGATCCCTCTCAGGTGGGCTTTTACGATCTCAAGGGCATCATCGAAGAGCTGGCGGAGCGGCTCGGCATCGCCGATCTGCGGTTCCGCGCGACAGAGCATGCCACCTTCCATCCGGGCAGGACGGCGGCGCTGTACTGTGGCGATCAGCGCCTCGGAGTTGCGGGCCAGGTCGATCCACGGGTATGTGCGGCCTTTGATCTGCCGAGCCAGCCGGTACTCCTGGCCGAGCTGGACCTGGAGGCGCTGCTCGCTCGGATGCAGCCGACGCAGGCCATCCGTCCCATCTCGCCCATGCCGGCGCTGATCGAGGACCTGGCCTTTGTGGTGGACGAGACCGTTGGCGCCGATGAGGTCGAGGCCGCCATCCGGCAGGCGGCTGGCTCCTTGCTGGTTGGGCTGAGCCTGTTTGACGTCTATCGCGGCGGGCAGATCGGGCCCAACAAGGTCAGCCTGGCGTACCGGATGGTCTTGCAGGCTCCCGATCGCACCTTGACCAGCAAGGAATCGGAACAGGTCCGCGGGGCCATCGTCCAGCGCGTGTCTGACGATTTGGGCGGGCAGTTGCGGCGCTAATACAGCGCGCTGGCAGAGGGGCGGGTCACAGGGCTTGCCTCTTGTTAGGAAGACTCTCTCTGGGGTCAGCGTGGATCTTTGGAAGCCGATACTGGGTGGATAGGCGGTACTGGCTCACAACGCCGGGATTCTTGACATGCTTGGGGCCGCGGTGTAGAGTGCTCGAGACTCTTGAAGGTATAGACGGTCGCTGCCGTCATCTATGTAGGTCATCTCTAGGATCTCTTGATCGGAGACAGGCGTTGACACAGAGGTTTGTGCGTCTATCAGATCTGGCAACCGATGCCAAGGCTACGATAGTTCGCATTGATGGAGGACGTGGTTTTGTTGCACGCATGTCGGCTCTCGGCTTCACCCCTGGTGCCGAGGTCGTCGTCCGCGCCAACCCCGGGCATGGCCCGCTGATCGTCCGCATCATGGATACGCAGATCGCCCTCGGTCGCGGCCAAGCGGCGCATGTCACGGTCAAGCCGCTATGAGATGAGCCTCTGAGTAGGGGGCACTTTGACAGAGCAAAGGGCTGTGATCGCTCTGGCCGGACAGCCCAACGTCGGCAAGAGCACTGTGTTCAACATGCTGACAGGACTGAATCAGCATGTGGGAAACTGGCCGGGAAAGACCGTTGAGTGTCGGACGGGCGAGCTGGTTCACGACGGCATGGCGATTCATCTGGTGGATCTGCCAGGGACCTACTGCCTGACGGCGGCCTCGCCCGAGGAGACCATCACGCGTGACTATATCATGCGTGAGCGTCCCGACGTCGTGTTGGTGATCATCAACGCCGCCAGTCTAGAACGTAACCTCTATCTCGTGGCAGAGCTCTTGGCCCTGCCCGCCCCGCTCGTGATCGGTCTCAACATGATGGACGTCGCTCATCAGGAAGGCTTTGAGGTCGATGCCGAAGTGCTGTCGGCCGCCTTGGGCCTACCGGTCATCCCGATGATCGCGAGTCGCAACGTGGGCGTACACGAGCTGATCGATGCGGCGGTCAAGGTGGCGCGCGATGGTCCCACCATGGAGCCCAACCGCCCCGAGATCGAGGACGACCACCGCGAGGTGCTAGAAGAGATCCTCGAGCTGATCCACGACCGGGTGCCAGAGCCTTACATCGAGAGCTGGGTGGCGCTCAAGCTACTGGAAGGCGATGAGCAGGTCACCGGCATGATGAGGGAGGCGCTCGAGCCGGCGCTGTGGCAACAGGTCGAGGCGATCTTGCGCGACCACGAAGACGCCATCATCGCGGTGGCCAGCGGGCGCTATGACTGGATCCGTCGCATGACCCGGGCGGCGCTGCGTCGTCCGCGCGTCGGGCGCGTCACGCTGACCTACCACCTGGACAATATCGCCACCCATCCCTTCTGGGGGCTGCTCGTGCTGGCCGCTGTGCTGGCTCTCGTCTTTGGGCTGACCTACTCGGTCGGCGGGCCGCTGCAGGAGCTGCTGGAAGGATCTGTGGTCTCGCCGTTAGCTGAGCTCGCCGAGGCCTGGTTGGGAGGTAGCCCTGCCTGGCTGATAGGTCTGGTCACCGAGGGCGTGATCGGCGGTGTGGGCACTGTCCTCACCTTTTTGCCGATCCTGCTGCTTTTCTTCCTGGCCATGGGCATTCTGGAGGACACCGGCTACATGGCACGGGCGGCCTATGTGATGGACCGCTTCATGCATGTGATCGGTCTGCATGGCAAAAGCTTTCTGCCGTTGTTCCTCGGTTTTGGCTGTAATGTGCCTGCCATTATGGGGGCTAGGGTGGTCGAATCGCCCCGTGGTCGTCTGTTGACCATCATGCTGGCACCTCTGGTTCCTTGTGCGGCGCGCCTGGGCATCGTTGCAGTGCTGACGCCGGTATTCTTCCCTGCCCGTCCAGCATTGATGGCGTGGATATTGACGGCATTGCCGCTGGTGGTGCTGGCGCTTACGGGGTACCTGGCGCATCGCGTGATCTTTAGGGGAGAGCGGGCGGCGTTCATCATGGAGTTGCCGCTCTATCACGTGCCCAACTGGCGCACCATCGGGATCTCTGTGTGGGAGCGGCTGCTTGCGTTCCTGCAAAAGGCAGCTACCGTCATCATGACGGCCTCGGTGCTGGTTTGGCTCCTGGCATCGGTGCCGACGGGCGACATCGAGACCAGCGTTCTCGCCAGTATCGGACGCTTCCTGGAGCCGGTCGGGGCACTGATGGGGCTGGGCTGGAGGGCCCTGGTGGCCCTGCTGGCCAGCTTTGTCGCCAAGGAGAACTCGATTGCAGTGTTGGGCATCCTGTACGGCTCTGGGCAGGGAGGCGCTTCGCTGGCGGAGGCTTTGAGGGCCTCCCTTACGCCGGCCTCCGGGTTGGCGTTCCTGGTGGTTCAGATGCTGTTTATTCCCTGCGTGTCCACGGTGGCGGCCATTCGCCAAGAGACCGCGTCATGGAAGTGGACGCTCCTCAATCTGGTGTTTCTGGGTGTGCTCTCGCTGGTGGGCGGCATTGTCGCTTACCAGCTCGGCGTTCTCTTTCTCGGGTAGGACCGGCAGCGGGTTCGTAGCTGGTCGCCATGACCGACGGTATACTGACCCCATGCGGGCGGCTGGAAGGCTGAGCGGGAGATGGGGGTTCCATGGATCTGGGCCAGCGGGTTGGCGGCCGCTACCAGCTGGAGGAGCGTCTGGCCTCGGATATCCGGCTGACGGTCTATCGCGCTCTGGACGAGCAGACGGGTGAGCCGGTCATTCTGCACGTACATCGCGATCAGCCTGCCTGGCGCGGCAGCCCGTGGCTCGATCTCCGCCTGCGTCTTCCCGAGCTGATCGCGCGCTCCGCCGACTTGCGACATCCTCACCTCGTGTGCCCGCGAGACTGGCTGGCCATGGACGATGGCGACGTGGCGGTCGTGTATCCTCTGGTTGAGGGGCAGCCGCTGGATCAGCGCCTCGTTGCCGGACCGCTGTCCCCTGAACAGGCTCTCCGATTGGCTTCCGACCTATGTGGCGCCCTCCAGGCCTTCCACGGCCGTGGTCTGGTGCACCGAGACATCAAGCCGCGCAACATCCTGCTCACCGACCAAGGGGCTGTGCTGACTGGGCTGGAGTGGGCCCAGATGCCTAGCGATCTGGTCGCCAGTGGGCCCCGCGAACAGCACCCGGGAAGCCCCGCGTACATGTCGCCAGAGCAAGCTGCCGCCAGTGGCCGGCTGGACAGCCGTTCTGACCTCTACAGCCTGGGTCTGGTACTACAAGAGGCGCTGGATGGGCGCGCGGCCTGGGATGCCACGCCCGCCGCCCGCAACCCCGGCAAAGGAGCGAACGGCTCCTTGGGCGTGGTGCTCTGGCGGGCGCTACAGGCCGCCCCGGTTCGTCGCTATCAGAGCGCGTACGAGTTGGGGCATGACCTCGAGCTCCTGGCGCGAGGATCGATCGGCGACCGCCTATGGCTGCATTTGCGGCGTACGCCCAGATGGGGTTGGGCGCTGGGTTCGCTCGGAGCTGTAGCTCTTGTCTGGCTGCTGCTTTCGGGCTCAAGGGACAACACGGGGCCTGGTGAATTAACCGGTAGCATGGGTGCGTCCTCGGTCCCGATCGCCTGGCTAGTGGAGACGGCTCCTGTCCCGGAATCGCCGGGCCCGGTGGCGATGGAGGCCGCCGCGGTGCCGCAACCTGCATCGGCCGCGGCCCGGGCGATCGAGGCGTGGCCGGTGGAGCTGCGGGTGGGTCAGTTCGTCGAGCGGGCCTTTACGAGCAAGGGAGAGGTGCACCGCGCCACGGTGCGGGTGGCTGGCGGGCGCGGTTACTTGGTGGCGACGGCAAACCTGGCGCCCGGGGTCGATACCATCCTCGATGTCTCGCACAATGGTCAGCGGAGCAGCAACGACGACGCCTGGCCGGGAACATTGGCCTCCAGCGTGTTTGTGATGCCCGCGCAAGATAGCACGTTGTCGGTTCAGGTGAGCAACCGGGGGGTGGTCGGCGAGGATGCGACCTATGAGCTCTTGATCGTGCAGGCTGATCCCACGCCTACACCCACTGAGGAGCCCACGGAGGTGGTTGCGCGGGAGGAGGCCGTGACCATGACGCCTCGTCCCACCTATACGCCGCATCGGGCAGCCACTGCTACTAGGGCGCCGACCAGGACGCCCCGGCCTACCAGCACGCGTCGCCCAACCTATACCCCGCGCCCGACCATGTCGGCAACGCCAAGCGTCACGCCATCCACCGCGCCGACCGCGCGCCCCACGGCGACGGCCACGCCGCCCAGGACGGTGCTGCCTATCAAGACGGTCACTACGCCCGTGTGGTAGCGAGGGGCGGTTTAGCCTCTCAACGGCGTGCCTAGAAGACGTCTTCCTCGTCGTCTCCTGGGTTGAGCAGGTCCTCTGACGGTCCTTTTCCCCAATTCTTGCCAATCAGCTCGGTCAGGCGCAGCTCGGCGGCCCGAAGCTGTTGCTCGCACTGGGCGGCCAGCCGCACGCCCTCCTCATAGAGTGCCAGGGATTCGTGTAGGGGCCGCTTGCCGGATTCGAGCGCCTCGATCACCTCGTCCAACCGCGCGTACGACTCTTCAAAAGTAAGGGATTCGATCTCTTGCTGCATTCTAGTTCCTCTTGCTAGACTCGTGGTCATCGAGAGAAGCGTCGTCGATCTCTACGACGTCGGCCAGGAGACGGCCGTCATACAGGCGAACGCCCAGCCGCTGTCCCACGGTGGCCTGCGATACCCGCGTGACCCGCTGGCCAGTGGCCGCATCCTCTAGCGCCGCATAGCCGCGTTTGAGCACCAACATGGGATCAAGCGCCGTCAGGCGGGCGCTGGCGCCCTCTAGCCGAACGCGGCTGAGGTGGAGCTGATGCGCGGCGGCCCTGGCCAGGTCGCGTGTGGCGTCGTCTAGCTGCTGCCACAGCTCCGGGAGCCTTCGCTCTGGCGACTGGAGGAGCAGGCGTCTGTTGGCTCGTTCCAGGTCGTCGCGCGCTTGGCCGATGATCGCGTCGATAGCTGACCGGGCACGCTGGCCTTTGAGGGCGATCTGCTCCAAGAGCATTGCCGCCTCGGGAACGGCCGCGGCCGCGGCGGCCGAGGGCGTGGGCGCGCGATAGTCGGCAGCCAGGTCGGCGATGGTGTAATCGGTCTCATGGCCAACGCCCGTGATAACTGGCACCGGCGCTTGGACGATGGTGCGGGCGAGAGTCTCGTCGTTAAAGCACCAGAGATCCTCCATGGAGCCGCCGCCCCGCGCTAGAATGATCAGGTCGATGCCGGGCTCATCATACAGCCGCTCCAGCGCCAAGACGAGTCCGGCGGGCGCCTCGGCCCCCTGAACCGCGCTGGGCGAGAGCACTACCTCAACGACGGGATAGCGCTCGTTCAGCACGTTCAAAATGTCGCGGAGGGCTGCGCCAGTGGGTGAGGTGACCACCCCGATGCGGCGTGGCCAGCTAGGGAGTGGACGCTTGCGGGACTCGTCAAAGAGCCCTTCCTGTTCTAACCTGTTCTTGAGGGCGAGGAACCGCTCCCAGAGTACGCCTACGCCGGCCTGCTGCAGAGCCGAGGCATAGAACTGGTACTTGCCACCCCGCTCGTACACCGAGACCGATCCCAGCGCCTGTACCCAGTCTCCCACCCGCGGCTCAAAGGTGAGGCGATCGGCGGCTCCGCGCCACATGACGCAGGGGATCTCGGCCTGGTCGTCCTTGAGGGTAAAGTAACAGTGGCCTGACCGCGCTCGACTCCAGTTCGATAGCTCGCCAGCCACCCACAGCTCGGCCAGGCCGGGGGCGCTGTCCAGCAGCTCTTTGATGTAGCGCGTCAGTTCCGAGACCGTCCAGGTGTCCATGGGCAACCCTTTCACGGCGTCGAGGCCGGCGGGACCGGACCCTGTGGCGCATCTGGCCGGGGCACAACGTGGATCAACCCCCATCGACCGCTAGTGAGCCAATCCGGGTCAGTCGCAGCCGTGCGCTCGGCCATGCCTGGGGGTAGGCCTACCACCAGCTCGGCCTTGAGTGTGCGGAGGCAGGCGAACGAAAAGGGCAGGTAGCGCGTGATCTCCTCGAGGGCGGCCATAGTCGGCCAGTGTCGGTCGTCCAGCAGGCGGCGATAGTTGGCGTCGCCCTTGAACAACACAAGGTCGGCCTGTTGCAGGGTAGCCAGGAGCGCGGCCGGCATGTGCGAAAAGCCCGCTGGGCCGCTCCAGAAGGGATCGGCTAGGGCCCGCAAGCGGCCGCTCTCCACCAGCGTGGTGAGGTCTGCCCCCAGCGCACCAAGCGCCGGCACCGATGTTTGGCTCAGCCGCTCCAGCGTGTAGGCGAGATCCGAGGGCATGGCATCAGAGACGAAAAAGGGCGTGCTCTTCAGGTGGAGCGTAACCTGATCCACCAGCCCCGAGGACAGCAGGTGGTGAAGCAGTATCAGATCAGCCAACAGCTCAGGGCCAGCGTTATCACAAACCACGTGCAAGCTGCGCACCGCCCCGTGAGCCAGTGCGCCGGCCAGCGACATGGAGTGATCCACCAGCAGGTGGCGGCCGTCTCTCGCCGGCGAGGCGGACGGGCCATCGCGCACATCGTGGTTGCTGAGGTCGGTTTGGTTGCCCCAGAGGGCCCGCAGCAGCAGCTCTCTGAGGCGTTCGACGGGATCCCTGTCGCCAAGCCGATCGGGCTCGAACGCGTCCACGGCGCGGTGCAGCGCCTCGGCCTTGTCGGGGGCAAAAGGATCGCGATGGTGCCACGGGCCTGGGTCGTGGTAGTGTACCGCCTCCAGCAGGCGGTGGTAAAAGTAGGACTCGGCTAGGTACCAGGGGATCTCTAGCCATGAGCGTCCCTGCCATGGGGTCCAGGCCTCTCGCCAGTGGCCGGCGGGATCGTTCTGCGGCAGAGGTGCCGCTACCGGACCGTCGGCCAGCTCACGGCGCAGGGCCGTCAATTGCGCCTGGATGGCTGGTGGATAGGCATTAGTGGCCATCACGCGGTCGATGATGCGGGGCTTGCGCTCGGTGATGGTACGTCGCGCGAATGAGCCCAGCTCTGACGTCATGATGGGCGGAGGCATCTGGCGCACTGGGGGCTCCTTCCTCATCGTATCAAGGCGATTATAGAACGAGACGATGGATGCTCAAAGAATGGCCATGGTTTGGTGTCGGATGACGTCGACACGACACACGAGTTGATTATACTGGATGCCGCTGTTGGGCAAGGCGAACGACACAGTGCGTTTTTACGCAGGCTTTCTGTAGGCCAACGGCGTGCGTGTTATAGTCGACGTGACTAGGTGGAGGAGACCGAAAGGCTGCGGTTCTGACCCGGAACCGATCAAGCAGGTGTCACCATGGATACTGAGATAACCCTACTACTCGTGGATGACGATGAGGCCCTGACCAAGGCTGTCCAACTCTACCTGGCACACGCTGGCTACGAGGTGCGGACGGCCAGCGACGGCGCGGAGGGTTTGCGCAAGCTGCACACCTTGGGGCCAGACCTGATGCTGCTGGATGTGATGATGCCCGAGATGGACGGGTTCGATGTGCTGAAGCGGGCCCGTGAAGAGTCGATGGTGCCCATCATCATGCTAACTGCGCGGGGCGAAGAGACCGACCGGATTCGGGGCTTGCGGCTAGGCGCCGATGACTATATCCGCAAGCCGTTCAGTCTGCGGGAGATGCAGGCCCGCATCGAGGCGGTGTTGCGTCGCGCGAGCCCGTCCGTCGGCCGCGAGCTTTCAGGCAAGCAGGAGGTCTATGGCGACCTAGTGATCGATCCCGATCGCTGGGAGGTGCGGCTGCATGGTGAAAAGGTGGATTTGACGCCCACCGAGGCGCGGCTGCTGTTCTACCTGGCTGAGCATGCTGGCCGGATCTTGTCACACAACCAGCTCCTCTCGGCGGTGTGGGGGCCAGAGTACGTGGGGAACACCGACTATACCAAGCTTTTGGTCTGGCGTCTCCGCCAAAAGATCGAGCCCGATCCCGCTGAGCCACGCTATATCCATACCGAGCGGGGTATGGGGTATCGGTTCGCCCCTCGATAATAGATCTTTCGCGATCAAGGGCCCTCGAAGGGCCCTTTTTTGCTGTCTGTAGGTTGCGCTGTCCCCTCGCAGGTCTATAATCGCAAAAGCCTACAGGCTGCGCGCATCGCAAGGATCAGCCCGGGGTTGTCGATGCTGGAGATGTGTAGGCATTTGAGGAGCGGCCATGTCAGACGCAGAGCTTCGAATTGAGCCCGTCACCACCCAGCGGGAGCTGGAGGCCTTTATCCGGTTCCAGTTCCACCTGTACCGCGACGACCCCTTCTGGGTGCCGCCGTTACTCTCGGAGCGGCGCGACCATTTCTCGACGGAAAAGAACCCCTTCTTTGCGCACGCGACTGCGCAGCTTTGGGTGGCCAAGCGGGGAGACGAGATCGTGGGGCGAATCGCCGCCATCGACGACGAGATACATCGCCAGGTGTGGAACGATAACCTGGGTTTCTTTGGCGAGTTCGAGGCGGTCAACGATCAGGCCGTGGCGCAGGCTCTGCTGGAAGCGGCCTCGCATTGGTTGGGGGTGCGCGGTCGGACAGCCATGCGGGGGCCGATGAACCTCAACATCAATGATGAGTGCGGACTCCTCGTCGATGGGTTCGACGGCCGTCCGGTAGTGATGATGCCCTACAATCCTCCCTACTATGCTCCACTCCTGGAGGCGTATGGGCTGACCAAGGCCAAGGATCTCTATGCCTACAAGGTCGATGTCGCTCGCTTTGGTCCCGATCTCGAGAACCTACCAGCCCGCGTCAAGCGCGTGGCCAAGACCGCCCAGGAGCGCTATGGCATCAGAGTCCGCAAGCTGGTGCGCAAACGCCTGGACGAAGAGGTCGACTTGATCAAGCCGATCTACCGCGAGGCCTGGGCCCAGAATTGGGGCGCCGTCCCGATGACCGATGCCGAGTTCGATCACCTGGCGCACGATCTCGCTATGATCGTGGATGACGATCTCTGCTACCTGGCCTTTGACGGCGACCGGCCCATCGGATGCTCGATCACCCTGCCGGACCTGAACCAGATAGCGGTCAAGATGAAGGGACGTCTATTCCCCTTTGGCTGGTATCACTATCTGTTTGGCCGGCGGAACATTACCGGGCTGCGCGTGTTGATCATGGGCGTCTTGCAAGAGTATCGCCTGAAGGGTGTCGAGGCGCTGTTCTACCAAGAGACCTGCCGCGTGGCGGTGAAAAAGGGCTTTGAGTGGGCCGAGATGTCCTGGATCCTCGAGGACAACTATAACGTCCGACGCGGCATCGAGATGATGGGCGGCGAGATCTATCGTACCTATCGGATCTATGAAAAGCCCATCGCCTGAGGCGACGAGCTAGAGCAGCCCGGCGTATAGGCCTCCGTCCACCTGGATGGTGGTCCCCGTGATATAGGCGGCCTGCTCCGAGGCGAGAAAGGCGATCAGCGCTGCCAACTCCTCGGGGCGGCCTAGCCTGCGGGCCGGAATGGCATCCTCCCAAGTGGCCATGGCTTGGCTGATGTCGATGCCGGTGGAAGCGGCCCGCGCTTGTGCCAGCCTCCGGACGCGGTCGGTCAGGGTATAGCCCGGGCAGACGTTGTTCACCGTGATGCCCTCGGCGGCAACCTCGGTGGCCAGGGTCTTGGCATAGCCCACCACGCCCGCGCGGATCGCGTTGGACAGAACTAGGTCAGGCAGCGGCTGCTTGACTGATATCGATGTGATGTTGACGATCCTGCCCCATCTCCGCTTACGCATCCCTGGCAGCACTCCCTGGACCAACCGCACGGCGCTCATGAGCGTCAGCTCATAGGCGGCGCGCCAGTCTGTCTCGGTGACGTCCAACGCGTGGCCGGGGGGCGGGCCGCCAGCGTTGTTGACCAGGATGTCCACCTTCCCAAAGGTTCCGAGCACCGTCTCGACCAAGTGGTCAATGTCGGCGGCGACGGCTAGGTCCGCGACCACCGGGAGAACGCGTCTGCTCGAGTTGGTGGCGATCTCGTGTGCGGTGCGCTCTAGCTCGTCCTGGTGGCGGGCGGTGATGGCTACGTCGGCGCCCTCATCGGCCAAGGCTTGCGCGGCGGCCCGTCCTAAACCCCGGCTGGAGGCGGCCACCAGAGCGATCTTTTTCGTGAGTCTCAGGTCCATGGGTTCACCTCCGTGCTGGATAGGGGGACGCCACCAGTGTACGCCAGTTCTGAGCGGCCGTCAGCTTGCCAAGGCGTTTGGCGCCTGACGTTTGTTCAGCGCAGAGCGACACGCTATAATCGCGTTCGTGTACCTATCAACGATCGTTGGCCAAGCCAGCCAAGGGAGCGCCTCGTGATCAAGCTCTCGGTCCTGATGCCCGTCTATAACGAAGAGGCGGATCTCGCCACCATACTCCAACGTGTTGCGGCCGTCGATGTGAACAAAGAGATCATTATCGTCGATGACTGTTCTTCCGACGGAACGGCCAAGATCTTGGCGCAGGTGGACCTACCCGAGGTTCGCATCGTACGCCACGTGGTGAATCGAGGCAAGGGCGCCGCCATCCGCAGCGCCCTCGAGGCGGCAACTGGCGATGCGGTCATCATTCAGGACGCCGACCTGGAGTACGACCCCGAGGACTACCATGCCCTGCTGGAGCCTTTGCTCTCTGGCAAGGCGCAGGTTGTGTATGGTGTGCGCAGCTTTGCGAACCAAAAGCTGCTGTTGCGCCTCGGGAACCAGTTCCTCACCTGGCTCACCAATCTGCTCTATGGGGTGCGCCTCCGCGATATGGAGACCTGCTATAAACTGATGCGGACCGAGATCGCGCGCAGGCTGGATATCGAGTGTAACCGGTTCGACCTGGAGCCAGAGATCACGGCCAAGATCATTCGCATGGGGATCGACATTCACGAGGTGCCCATCTCGTATGACCCGCGCGACGAGAAAAAGCTCTCGCCGTGGCGTGACGGTTTGCCGGCGCTCAAGGCCCTGTGGCGCTACCGACGGTGGGAGCCGAGCCAGGTATCCCCGCAAGAGGGGGCTGACGTGTGACCGCTCCGGATGTTCTGAAAGGGACCGTCATCCGTTCCCATGGCGGCCACTATTATGTGGAGAGCGATGGTATTCCCGGAGAGGTGCTGGATTGCGGTGTGCGTGGTCGGCTCAAGCAAGAGGCGGCCGAGAGCGATCTGATCGCCATCGGAGACCGAGTTCGTTTCACCGTACTGGAAGAAGGCCGTGGCATGGTGGAAGAGATCATGCCCCGCAAGAGCGCGCTATCGCGCTGCCCCCCGCCGCCCCGCCCTCAGGTAGAGCAGGTCATCGTCGCGAACCTGGACCTGGTCCTGGCCGTCTTTAGCGTGGTCAACCCTCCGCTGAACCCCTTTATGCTGGATCGTTATCTCGTCGCTTGCGAGGTGGAAGAGCTGGCCGTGGCCATCGTTGCCAACAAGATGGACCTCGCCCGAAAAAAGCAGGCTCGGGTGCTGGGTGTGTACGAGAGTATCGGCTACCGGGTGGTGCGCACCAGCGCGACGACGGGCGAGGGGCTGGACGATCTGCGCGAGCTGATGCGTGGTCGCCTGACGGCCTTGACTGGCCCCTCTGGTGCCGGCAAATCCTCGTTGCTGAACGCGTTGTGGCCTCACCTGGGCTTGCAGACCGGTGAGGTCAGTACGTATCACGACCGCGGGACGCACACGACGGTGGTATCGCAGATCTTGCGCCCCGAGGCGGGATTCCAGGTGGCCGACACGCCCGGGCTGCGGCAGTTTCGTCTCTGGGATATCGCGCCCGAGGATCTGGACGGCCTGTTCCCAGAGATGCGTCCATACGCGCCCACGTGTCGCTTTTCGCCCTGTACCCATCGCCACGAGCCGGGCTGTGCGGTTCAAGCGGCGGTGGAACAGGGGCGGATCCCACGGATTCGATACGAGAGCTACTGCCGCATGTTTGAGCACGGATTCTAGCGGCGCCCCGTCTCTTGGAGACGCCCACACGGAGGGAGGTGTACCCCCATGCCGTACCCACAGTTCGATCGGAGCCGACTCAGATTGCAGCCGCTTTCAGCGCGGCAACACGACCTCTCGATCGATCAGCTAGCCCGGCTGGATGATCCGCGGCCGGCGTTCGACCATCCTGCTCTGCCGGTCCTGGCGGAACGCATGCTGCAGGCTCGTGAGGCCGGTGCGTCGGTGATCCTGATGATGGGGGCCCACGTCATCAAGTGTGGTCTGGCACGCTATGTTATTGACCTAATGGAGCGGGGCGTGATCAGCGCGGTGGCTCTGAACGGCGCGGGATCGATCCACGACTATGAGCTGGCCCTCGTCGGAGGCACCAGCGAGAGCGTCGCCCGCTACATTCGGACGGGCGAATTTGGCTTGTGGCAAGAGACAGGCGCCCTCAATGATATGGCTGTTCAGGCGGCTGATGAGGGTATCGGCTTTGGTGAGGCGGTGGGCCGCGCTATCTGGGAGGGCGACTTGCCCCATCGCGACACCAGCATCCTGGCGGCGGGGTACCGGTTGGGGGTGCCAGTCACGCTGCACGTGAGCATCGGCTACGATATCGTTCACATGCATCCCAACTGCAACGGGGCGGCTCTGGGCGCGGCCTCGTACACCGATTTTATGGTCTATACTAACCAGGTCTCTGGACTGGAGGGCGGCGTCCTGCTCTGCTTTGGGACGGCGGTCATGGGGCCGGAGGTGTACCTGAAGGCGCTGTCAATGGCTCGCAACGTGGCTCATGCCGATGGCAAGGTGATCGCCCACCTGACCACGGCCGTATTTGATCTCCAGTCGCTTGGAGATGATCTTTACCAGGAGCCGGACAAGTCACAACCGGCCTACTATTTCAGGCCCTACAAGACCATCTTGGTACGGACGGTGCGCGACGGCGGTGAGAGCTACTATGTGCGGGGCGATCACCGGGATACGCTGCCATCGCTCTATGGGCAGGTGGTGGACGCCATGGGACAGCGCTAGGGAGGGGCTTGATGCTGACGCGCGAACGCCTGTCCGACCTGTTGGCCACGATGAGCTCGCTGCGCATCCTGGTGGTGGGCGACCTGTTTCTCGATCGCTATCTGGAGATCGATCGGTCGCTGGCCGAGATCTCGTTGGAGACAGGGCTGGAGGCTCACCAGGTCACCGCGGTGCGGGCCAGCCCCGGGGCCGGCGGCAACGTAGTGGCCAACGTGCGGGCGCTGGGGGCGCAGGTCAGCGTGGTGAGCATCATCGGCGATGATGGTGAGGGCTATGTGCTCAGGCGCTGCCTGGAAGAGCTGGACGTGGACATGTCCGGCCTGGTGGTAGCCTCCGATCGCTTCACCCCAACCTACATCAAGCCGATGATGCACGAGCCGGACGGGCACGTACACGAGCTCTCCCGGTTGGACATCTGTAACCGCACGCCCACCCCAGCGCGCTGGGAGCGGGAAGCCATCGAGGCGTTCCACGATCTGGCGGGCAAGGCCGATGGCATTTTGGTGGCCGATCAGGTGACCGGCGACGAGCTGGGCGTGATGACCACGGGGCTGCGCGAGGCGGTGATCGAGAGCGCCCGCAGCAACTCTGGCAAGCCACATCTCGTTGATTCGCGCATGCGGGTGGGGCTGTACCGGCACCTCATGCTCAAGCCCAACGCCGCCGAGGCGCTACGGGCGCTGGGGCGAGAGGCAGAGGAGGTGATACCGCTGGAAGAGGCAGGCGCCGTCGGTGTGGAGCTGGCCCGCCGAGGGGGGCGTATCGTGTTCCTGACTGTCGGCGAAAAGGGCATTCTCGTCTGCGACGCTGACCACGCAGAGAGGGTGCCGGCGGTGCCGGTCCGGGGCGAGATCGACGTGGTGGGGGCCGGCGACACCACGATCGCGGCCATCGCGGCCTCGCTATGTGCTGGCGCTACGCCTCTGGAGGCGGCCTCGATCGGCAACCTGGCGGCCTCGGTGACCATCCAGTGTATCGGGACCACCGGCACCGCGTCGCCGCAACAGATCGTGGCAGCCTGGGAGCGGAACGTTCGCTAGTAGACGCTCACGCCTGGGATCGGCTCTCGCTCGCCCAGGATCGGCTTGGGGTGCAGGACGTTGAGATCCCACCATGCTGCCCACGTGGCGGCCACCTCGCGCCACCGGTAGCGCTGGATGTACACGTATGATCGCTTGTCGGCCGGGACACCCACGGCGTCGATGCCCAGCCGGTTGGCGGTATAGAGGGCCCGATCGAGGTGGTAAGCCTGGGTGACCAGGACGGCATCTTGGACGCCAAAGATGTGTAGCGCCCGATAGCACGAGTCATAGGTGCGGCGCCCGGCATAGTCGAGGACGATCGCCTCGGCCGGCACGCCAGCGCTGACGGCATAGTCCCACATGGCCTGGGGTTCGTTGTACTCTAGCCGCGAGTTGTCGCCGCTCATGAGCAACACGCTGACCTTGCCGGCGTGATAGAGCTCAGCGGCGGTGTCGACGCGGTCGGCCAGCACCGGCGTGGGGGAGCCGTCCGCCCAGAGGCCCGCCCCAAACACCACGGCGACGTTGCGAGGAGGGACGTCCTCGATGCTATAGACGCGATCAGCGAAGCAGCGTTGGGTCCAGGCCCGTAGCCCGAGCGGCCATGCGATCAGAGCAATGGCGCCGCATAGGACGGCGACCAGTACCATCATCCACTTGGGCGCACGACGCCGCTGGCCATGAATGCTGAGCATAATCCTCTCTCGGCGGGGGACTCGTGGTTGGGTTGGTTGCTCTATAGACTCTCCGGGCGGCGGCACGGTTCCATGGGGGGCGCATCCCGCCTCCGCACGCGGTGTTCCCATCCTAGCAAGGAAAGGGGGATGCGGCAATGAGCCAGTCGAGCACTGGGAGATGGTTCGAGGATCTGCAGGTTGGTGATGTGGTGATCAGCCCCGCACGGACGGTGACTGAGGCGGATGTGACGCTGTTTGCGGGACTATCGGGCGACTATAACCCCCTGCATACCGATGCGGTGTATGCTCAAGCCACACCTTTTGGCCAACGGATCGCCCACGGGCTGCTGGGGCTGTCGGTGGCCTCCGGGCTGGTGGCTCGGGCGGGCCTGACCGATGCCAACGTGCTGGCATTCATGGGGCTGACCTGGAAGTTTCGGCGGCCCGTGTTCTTTGGCGATACGATCCACGTGCGCGCCGAGGTGGTACACACCCGGGCCATGCCCAGCGCGGGGGGCGGTCTGGTCACGCTCAAGCTGGCGGTGACCAACCAGGACGATGCTGTGGTCCAAGAAGGCGAGTGGAAGCTGATGATGCGCGCGCGTAGCGCGGCTCCCGGCGACAGCTGCTAGTCGTCGAGACCGGTCAGCGGCAGCAAGAGGCGCCAGAGCCGCTGGATAAAGCCACGCCAGGTTCGCCGGCTGCGGCTGCGAAGGTGGGCCCACCCGTACAGGGCCTTGCGTCCCAACGAGTGCCACCAGGACACTCGTCCGCCAGGCTCGGCGTCGCCCCATTCGAGCAGCGCCGCTGCCCAGGTTAGGCCCGCGCCGAACCCGACTAGGATCACCTGTTCCCCGGGCCGGAACCGCCCGCTCTCGGCCGCCTCGCACAAAGCAATGGGCACCGATGCGGCCGAGGTGTTGCCGTAACGCTCCAGGTTGCAAAAGAACCGGCTCTCATCTACCTGGAGCCGCTTGGCGGCCTGGGCAATGATCCGCTGGTTGGCCTGGTGCGGCACAAAGTGGTGAACGTCTTTGACCGGCACCCCCGCTCGCTCGGCCACGCGCTCACAGGCATCCGCCATGGTCTGCGTGGCAAAGCGGTACACCTGGCGGCCATCCATACGGAGGGCGTGCTCCTTCTGGAGTACCGTCTCGGCGCAGGCGGGGCGGGCGCTGCCTCCGGCGGGCACATACAGCATCTGGCTGCCGGAGCCATCCGAGCCGAGGAGCGTGCTGCGGATGCCAGCCGATCCCTCGGTGGCTCGCAGCAGCACCGCGCCGGCCCCATCACCAAAGAGCACGCAGGTGGAGCGATCCTCCCAGTCCACCATCCGAGATAGCGTGTCAGCGCCGATGACCAGAACCAAGTCGCTTTCGCCTGACGCAATAGAGCGATGGCCCATCACCAACGCATACACAAAGCCCGAGCAGCCGGCGCCCAGATCAAAGGCGCCGGCATTGGTCGCGCCGATGGCGTCCTGAACCAGGCACGCCGTGCTGGCCAGGGGATAGTCGGGCGTTGCGGTGGCGACAATGACCAGATCCACCTGGCGTGGGTCGGCATCGGCACGCTGAAGGGCCTGGCGGGCGGCGGTGATGGCCAGCGAGGCGGTGGTGTCTCGCGCTTCGGCAATCCGTCGCTCGGCGATGCCGGTGCGCGAACGGATCCACTCGTCAGAGGTGTCCATCCTCTCGGCCAGATCGGCGTTGGTGACTACCTGCGTCGGTAGGCCCATGCCCCAGCCAACGATGGCGGCGCGGCGCGTCAGCTTAGGCCTCCCATCGCCGGAAGGCGAGGCACGCGTTGTGGCCGCCAAAGCCGAACGAGTTGCTCAGAGCCACGTGGATATCGGCGTGGCGAGCAGCGTTGGGCACATAGTCGAGGTCGCAGCCTGGATCGGGGGCGTCCAGGTTCATGGTGGGCGGCAAGACGCCCTCCTGGAGGGCCTTGAGGGTGAAAGCTGCTTCCAAGGCGCCGGAGGCCCCCAGCAGGTGGCCGGTGACCGACTTGGTCGAGCTGACGGCAATGTCATCCGCCGCCGCGCCCAGGGCTGCACGGATGGCGCGGGTCTCGGTGACGTCGTTGAGGGGCGTGCTGGTGCCATGCGCGTTGATATAGTCGACGTCCTGCGGAGCCAGGCCGGCGTCGGCCAAGGCCAGGCGCATGCATCGAGCCGCCTCGGCGCCATCCTCCAGCGGGGCCGCGATGTGGTAAGCGTCGTCGGTGGAGCCATAGCCGACCAGTTCGCCATAGATGCGGGCGCCGCGAGCCTGGGCGTGATCCAGCGATTCCAGGATCAGGATGGCCGCGCCCTCGGCGATGACAAAGCCGTCGCGGTCCTTGTCAAAGGGTCGGCTGGCGGCCTGGGGGTCGTCGTTGCGCTCCGAGAGGGCCCGCATGGCGCAAAAGCCGGCCACCCCGATGGGCACGATGCTCGCTTCGGTGCCCCCACAGAGCATCGCATCGGCGGCGCCGCGGCGGATCATGGCAGCGGCCTCGCCGATGGCGTTGGCCCCGCTGGCACAGGCCGAGGTTACAGCCATGTTAGGCCCGCGCAGGCCACAGTCAATGGCAACCTGCGAGGCGGCAGCATCGGGCAGAATCATGGGCACCAGAAAAGGACTGACTCGCTCGGGGCCGCGAGAGAGCAACACCTCTATCTGCTGGGAGAGGGTCGTCATTCCGCCGATGCCCGAGGCGACCACCGTCCCCATGCGCTCGGCGTTGGGCGGCGGCGTCTCGAACCCGGCGTCGGCCATGGCCTCGCGAGCGGCGATCAC
Organism: Anaerolineae bacterium; assembly: GCA_040767425.1. Lineage (GTDB taxonomy): Bacteria > Chloroflexota > Anaerolineae > UBA1429 > UBA1429 > DAIRUQ01. The sequence goes on from JAXGON010000012.1 coordinate 74,439, forward strand.
ACCATAGATGAGGACCGGATCCATGCGCTTGGCCTCGCGCCGGTCGAAATGATCGGTCGGATCCAGGTTCTTGACCTCGCCGGCGATCTGGCTGCGATAGCCCTCGGGATCGAACCGGGTGATGCGCGTGATGCCAGAGATGCCGGCTACCGCCGCAGCCCAGCTGGTTGGCAGATCGTTGCCGAGGGGGGATACTGCACCCATGCCCGTTACCACCACGCGAATTGCCATCGAGAAACCTCCCGTTGCCCACTTGCTCATGCTATCGATCAGATAAACACTTGTTCACTCAGATGGTTGCACCGAATCGTGGCGAGACGGGTAGCGCAACGTCAAGCCTAGGGAGGTGTTAGAGTCCACAGACCGTCTACATGAGGAGGATAGATGCTGCGCACACCACTCACCGAGCTTCTTGGAATCCAGCATCCCATTCTGCAGGGGGGCATGGCATGGGTGGCCACTTGGGAGCTGGCGCTGGCGGTCTCCGAGGCGGGGGGCCTGGGCATCTATGGTGCCGGAAACGCCCCGCCCGACCTGGTGCGCGATCAGGTGAGACAGATCGCCCAACGCACCGACCGCCCCTTTGGTCTGAACATCCCGCTCTTTAGCCCGTATGTCGATGAGGTTCTGACGATCTGCGAGCAGGAGGGGGTGCCGGTCGTGACCACCGGTGCGGGCAATCCTGCGCCTTACATGGACCGCCTCAAGGCCGCCGGCATCAAGGTGCTGCCGGTGGTGGCCTCGGCGGCCCTGGCTAAGCGACTGGAGCGGGCTGGCGCCGATGCTGTCATCGCCGAGGGCTCCGAGTCCGGCGGGCATATCGGAGAGGTGGGTACGCTGCCGCTGGTGCCTGCAGTGGCGGATGCGGTCGCCATTCCGGTGGTTGCCGCAGGGGGCATCGCCGATGGGCGCGGGTTGGCGGCCGCTCTGGCCCTGGGCGCGGCGGGGGTGCAGATGGGCACGCGGTTCATCTGTACGGAAGAGTGCATCGCCCACGCCAACTACAAGCAGGCCATCGTGCGGGCCAGCGAGCGCTCCACCATGGTGACGGGCGCGACGCTGGGGCATCCGGTGCGTTGCATCCGCAACCAGATGGCGCGCGCGTTTGACGAGCTGGAGAAACGTGGCGCCCCGGAGGAAGAGGTGGTGAGCTTTGGGACCGGTCGCCTGCGGCAGGCGGCTATGGAGGGCGACGTGACCGCCGGCTCGCTGATGGCGGGCCAGGCGTCGGGCTTGGTGCATGACGTGGTGTCAGTGCGCGAGGTGGTGGAGCGCACGATCCGCCAGGCGGAGGAGGTCATGGAGCGGCTCCAGCATTGCTGTCGTGGAGAGATATCATGACCGATGGACGTGCGTTGGCCCTGGTCTTTCCCGGCCAGGGATCCCAGTTTGTGGGAATGGCCGCCGATCTGTTGGACGGCTCGGAGCACGCTAGGGATCTGATGGCGCAGACCGATGACGTGTTGGGCATGCCGCTCACATGTATCATCCGGGAGGGGCCAGAGGAGCTGCTAAACGATACGGCGGTGACGCAGCCGGCCATTCTGGCGGTGAGTGTTGCCCTGTGGCGCGAGATTGAGGCCCGCTGCCAGGAGCCGCTCCCCGTTGCCTGTGTAGCCGGTCATAGCCTGGGCGAGTTCACCGCCCTGACCGTGGCCGGCGCCTGGTCGTTTGAGGAGGGGTTGCGGCTGGTGCAGCGTCGTGGTCAGGCCATGGCGGCGGCTGGCGAGGCGTCGCCCGGCGGCATGGGGGTCATCCTGGGCTTGAGCGACGACGAGGTTCGGGCTATTGTGGAGGAGGTGCACACCAACGATCCAGGCGTATGGATGGCCAACCTAAACTGCCCGGGCCAGACGGTCATCTCGGGCCTGGCGGGGCCCTTGGGGGATGCTCTCGAGCTGGCCCAGGTCCGCGGAGCCAAGCGGGCCATGCCCCTAGCGGTCAGCGTAGCAACGCACACACCGCTGATGGCGAGTGCTGGCGAGGCGCTGGCCGAGGCGTTGGATCAGATCGATCTGAAGCCGCCACGGTGGCCGGTGATCTGCAATGCCTGGGCCCGGCCGGTTACGGCACCGGAAGAGATCAAGCGGGCGTTGCTGGAGCAGCTCACCAGCCCGGTGCAGTGGACGGCTGCGGTCAAGCTGATGGCGCAGATGGGCGTTCGCACGATGCTAGAGATCGGACCCAAGGCGGTGCTCGGCGGGCTGATACGTCGGATCGCGCCCGATGTGGGGCGGCTGGCGGTGACAGGTCTGGCGGAAGCCCACGGCTTGACGTTGGAGGCGCTACGATGACCGATCTGCAAGAGCGGGTTGCCATCGTCACCGGCGCCTCGCGGGGGATTGGCCGGGCCATCGCCCTGGCACTGGGGCGACGGGGAGCGGCGGTGGTGGTCAACTATCGCGATAGTAGCGATGCTGCCGTCGCCGTGGTGGAGGCGTTATCCGAGATGGGGGCGCGCGCCGAGGCGATCCAGGCCGATGTATCCACCGAGGCCGGCGCCAAGGATCTGGTCGCGGCCTGTGTCGCCCGGTACGGCACCGTCGATATCCTGGTGAACAATGCCGGCATCGCCCGCGACCAGCTATCGGCCCTGATGCGCGAGGATGATTGGGACGCGGTGCTCGATACCGACCTCAAGAGCGCCTTTCTTTGCGCCAAGGCCGTGCAGCGGGTCATGCTGCGCAAGCGTTGGGGCAGAATCATCAACATCGGGTCGGTGGTGGGGCTGCGCGGCAACGCGGGCCAGGCCAACTATGCGGCGGCCAAGGCGGGGCTGGTGGGCTTGACCAAGACGCTGGCGCGCGAGCTAGGCCCGCGTGGCGTCACGGTGAACCTGGTGGCGCCTGGCTATATCGAGACCGGCATGACCGCTTCACTGGGGGAAAAACTGGTAGCCGAGGCCCGTGCGAATATCCCCTTGGGGCGCCTGGGCCAGCCTGACGACGTGGCGGTGGCCGTGGCGTTCCTGGCGTCGGAAGAGGCCGCCTACATCACCGGCCAGGTCCTGTGCGTGGATGGGGGCATGGCGATGTAGCGCGCCCGCGGACGCGCCCTGCTCACGTGTGCGTCGTTGTCATCTCGATGCATGAAAGAGCACGACGTTTTGACAGGCTGCCTGGATAAAGTATACTGGGAGGCCGTGCAGGGGGCTGTAGCTCAGCTGGGAGAGCGCATCAATCGCACTGATGAGGCCAGGGGTTCGAATCCCCTCAGCTCCACCACCGCAAACCAGGCAGCTTTCGCCCGTCGCAAGCCGCTTACTTTGGCCCGAGAGGGCGCACAACCGATAGATCCGGGGCTGTAGCTCAGTTGGGAGAGCGCTTGAATGGCATTCAAGAGGTCAGGGGTTCGACTCCCCTCAGCTCCACTCGTCCCTCCCCCGCCGACGCGCGGGGGAGTTTGCTTTGGGCGCATGACTCTTGACGGACCATGGGCGGTGTGCTATGCTCGCGCTACGAGCACGGAGTGATGTGATGAACGCGACGAACAGGAACGCGCATGGGCTCACCCTATCTGGGCTCCTCGGCGACGAGGAGCAGATCCGCCCTGGGGTAGAGTCATAGAGTAGCACGTCAGCCTTGTTCCTCAAGCCTCTCCCCGCCGGGCGAGGCCTTTGTTTTGTCTGATGACTACCGATACGCTTTCTGTGGGATGCTGAGGAGACAGCGACGGCTGTGCATCCGAGTCCAGTGGATGGCGAGACAAGGAGCGGTATGAAGGTTACCAAGCGGGCGCCCAGCTATAATCCTATCAGGGTCGAGAAAAAGTGGCAGGAGCGCTGGAACGCTTCTGGCCTCTACGCTACGCGCGAGGATCCTGCCCGGCCCAAGTATTATGCCCTCACCATGCTTCCCTACACCTCGGGTGACCTCCACATCGGCCACTGGTACGCCATGGTGCCCTCTGATGCCCGCGCTAGGTTCATGCGGATGCAGGGCCACAACGTCTTTTTCCCGGTGGGCTTTGATGCCTTTGGGCTGCCGGCCGAAAACGCCGCCATCAAGCAGGGGATCCACCCCCGCAAATGGACGCTCAAGAACGTCGACAACATGCGGCTTCAGCTCAAGAGCATGGGTGCCATGTGGGCCTGGGATCGTGAGGTCATCACCTGCCTGCCGGCGTACTACAAGTGGACCCAGTGGTTCTTTCTGAAGTTCTGGGAGATGGGGCTGGCTTACCGCAAACGCTCGCCAGTGGACTTTTGCCCGGCCTGCAATACCACGCTGGCCCGCGAGCAGGTGTGGGGCGATGACCGTCACTGCGAGCGGTGTGGCACGCCGGTCATCAAAAAGGATCTCGAGCAGTGGTTCTTCCGGATCACGGACTATGCCGAGGAGTTGCTGGAAGGTCTGGACAAGATCGACTGGCCCGAACGTGTCAAGATTATGCAGCGAAACTGGATCGGCCGGAGCGAGGGCGCGGCGGTCACCTTTTGCTCGGAGCAGGGTGATGCTATCGAGGTGTTTACCACCCGCCCGGATACGCTCTGGGGCGCCACGTTCATGGTGCTGGCGCCGGAGCATCCGCTGGTGGACAAGCTTACCACCGAAGAGCACCAGGCGGAGGTGAGCGCGTACCGGTCGCAGGCCACGCGCCAGACCGAGATCGAGCGTCTGGCGGCGGACAAGGAAAAGACTGGCGTGTTCATCGGAGCCTATGCGGTGAACCCGGTGAACGGCGAGCGTATCCCGATCTGGATCGCGGACTATGTTATGATGACCTACGGCACCGGTGCAATCATGGCCGTGCCGGCCCATGATGACCGCGACCTGGCCTTTGCCCTCAAGTTCGGCTTGCCCGTCATTCCGGTGATCGATCGACCTGACGGCATGGCCAAGAGCCTGGTATTCCCCGGCTCGGTTCGTGATCTCGATGCCCTCGCAGGTGAGCTGCAACGGGCAGGCATCTCGTTCGATAGGGCGCCCGTCGGCGACCGGGGGGATGGCCTGTATGTAACCATGACGGGCTCGGATCAGATCGACCGGTACGTGGCTTTGATTCAAAGGATGCTCGTGCCGGGTAACTGGAACGAGGTGGTTGGGGCCCGCTGGTTGTTTATCTTTGATGATGGCGCGCGGGCGTTTGACTCCAAGGCCGCCGATCGTGAGATCCTGGAGCGCTGCAAAAGCCTCTACCCGCCCGCCCGTTCATTCCGTACCATCATGGAGATGCTGCACAACGTGCCCTTTTATCAGGACGTGCTCTTTCATGTCGAGTACGGCACTATGATCAACTCGGGGCCGTTCAGCGGGACGCCAGGCGATACGGCCAAGGCCGACGTGATTGCCTGGCTCGAGGAGCGGGGCATCGGCCATGGCGAGGTGAACTACCGGTTGCGTGATTGGCTGATCAGCCGTCAGCGCTACTGGGGCGCGCCCATCCCGGTGATCTACTGCCACGAGTGTGGGGCGGTGCCCGTGCCGGTGGAGGATCTGCCGGTGCGGCTCCCCGACGACGCCGAGTTCATGCCGACGGGCGAATCCCCACTCAAGTACCATCAGGAATTCCTGAACACTACCTGCCCGCGGTGTGGTGGTCCCGCCCTCCGCGAGACCGACACCATGGACACGTTCCTCTGTTCATCGTGGTATCACTATGCGTACGTCAGCCCCTATTACGAGGGGGATGTGCCGTTCGACCCGGACAAGGGCGCTTACTGGCTGCCCGTCGATCAGTACACGGGTGGCATCGAGCATGCCACCATGCACCTGATGTACACGCGGTTCTTTACCAAGGTGATGCGCGACATGGGGCTGGTCGATTTCGACGAGCCGATGCTGCGCCTGTTCACCCAGGGAATCATCCTGGGCGAGGACAACGAAAAGATGTCCAAGTCGCGGGGCAACGTGGTCAATCCCGACGATTATGTGCGCACCTTGGGGGCGGACTCAGTTCGAGCCTTTCTGATGTTCCTGGGCCCCTGGGAACTGGGAGGCAGTTGGAGCTCGACGGGCATCGAGGGCGTGAACCGGTTCCTGCGAAGGGTCTGGCGGGTCTGTTTGGAGGAGCGAGAGCCCAGCGGCGTGGCTCCTTCCGAAGAGGCCGTGGCAGAGCTCTTGCGAGAGACGCATCAGACCATCATCCGCGTGACCGAGGATATCCAGGCCTTCAAGTTCAACACGGCGCTGGCGGCCCTGATGGCATTCAACAACACACTGGTCAAGGTTGCCACCACGGACGTGTGGGGCACCAAGGCATGGGATCAGGCGATCAGAACCTTGGTGCTGCTGCTGGCGCCCTTTGTGCCGCACGTTGCCGAAGAGTTGTGGGAGCGCCTGGGAGGCGAGTACTCGATCCATGAGCAGGCCTGGCCGGTCGCCGACACGGCCCTGGCCGCGGAAGAGGTTATCAGCTTGGCGGTGCAGATCAATGGCAAGGTGCGTGGCCGCCTGGATGTGCCTGCCGACATCTCGGAGGAGAGCGCTTGCGACCAGGCGTTGTCGCATCCGAACGTCAGCAAGCATCTGGAGGGCCTGACGGTGCGCAAGGTGATCTATGTGCCCGGGCGGATTGTGAACATCGTCGCGCGCTAGGATCTCTTGCCCATAGGGTGGAATATGGGGGCGCGTGCCAGCGGCATGCGCCCTTGCTCATGCGTTGACATACACCTGGCCGTAACGTAGAATTGGGGTAGGGATGGCCGCCCCGCCAGCGCGCGAGGTAGCAGCAATGTCCAGACTCGTGAGGCGATCGTTTCTGCTGACGCTGGCCGTGGTCCTATCATCCGGCGGGGTCTTGGGTTGTACGATCCAGCCGGGCCAGCGATCGACCAAGTTGACCTACCAGCTGCCCACTGTGCTCACCGTCGGGCTGGGTGAGGCCTTGCCAGGCACCAACGTGGTTTACAGTGAGTATGGTGACGACGGCGCCGTCTTTCTTCTGGGGGGGCAGAGGGCGCTCAAGCGCCAGGGCGACTCGCTCACCTGGGAGGGCGAGCCGGTTGCGGGAGCCAAGGTCAAGCTCGATTTGCGAGTGGCCTGGTACAACGAGCAGTCGGTCCATCTGGCCGGCACCGCCCATGTGACGGTGACCGACGTGAGCCCGCAGTCAATGCCGCCGGTTACCGAGTCTCCCATCAAGTACTCGGGGGCGGTGGCCTACTCACTGGCCAAGGGGGCCTTTATCCCGGGGACCCTGCTAAGCTTTGAGGGACAGCATGAGCAGGGTGCCGAGCTCGGCGGGCTCCCCGAAAACGACTATCCCTATCGTCATGCGGGCGATTCCATCCTGTGGGAGGGGCGGCTGCGCGACGATGTTTATATCAAGCTGGAACTGCGTGTGGTCCAGTACAACGAGCGCACATTGCGCCTGGGAGGGCTGGTCACGCTGTGGTTGGGCGGTGCCTAGGGTACGTCCGAGACCGGCCTTTGCTTGCTGAGATAGTCTTCATATAATGGGGGCCATCTCACAAGGAAGAAGGTGTGCGTATGCAGGGTCAGCAGTTTGCGGATGCAGGGTGGCAGGGTGGCGACGGCGGGGCTGCGGTCCACCCCATGTCGTTGCTGATGGAGGAGGAGCTTACTCTCGGCCTCCCCAAGCGGGGCGATATCGTCGAAGGCGTCATCGTGGGCGTACGCCCGTCCGAGGTGTTCATCGACATCGGCTACAAGCGCGAGGGCATTGTTACCTCGCGAGACCTGGAGCGCCTGGATGCAGAGACGCGTAGGTCGCTCAAGGTGGGCGAAAAGGTTCTAGCGTACGTCGTTCGCCCAGAGGATCGCGAAGGCAATCTGATCCTCTCGCTCCGTCGAGCGCAGATGGAGGAAGATTGGATCGAGGCACAGCGCCTCTATGACAACGACGAGATCGTCGAAGAGACCGTGGTTGGCTTTAACCGGGGCGGCCTGATCGTCAACGTTGGTCAGGTGCGCGGGTTCCTTCCGGCCTCGCAGGTGGTCAGCGTCCGCGTCTCGCGGGACGGCACCGACGAGGAGCGCGAAGAGGCTCTTAACAGCGTTGTGGGCACCAAGCTGCACCTGAAGGTGATCGAGATCGATCGCCGACGGAACCGGCTGATTCTGTCCGAACGGGCCGCCGTGCGCATGTGGCGCAAGGAGCAAAAGGACAAGCTGCTGGACGCTCTGGAGCCAGGCGAGACTCGCAAGGGCATCGTCAGCAGCCTGTGCGATTTCGGCGCTTTTGTGGACCTGGGCGGGGCAGACGGCCTGGTGCACCTGTCCGAGCTCTCGTGGAAGCGGGTCAACCACCCGCGCCAGATCCTCAAGGTCGGCCAAGAGGTTGAGGTTTACATCCTGGGCGTGGATCCGGATCGCCGCCGCATCGCCCTGAGCATGAAGCGGTTGCAGCAGGAGCCCTGGGCTGAGGTCGCGGAAAAGTACAGCGTGGGCCAGGTCGTAACGGCGACCATTACCAAGCTGACGGACTTTGGGGCCTTTGCCAGGCTGGACGAGTTCATCGAGGGGCTTGTTCACATCTCGGAGCTTTCGGACCAGCACATCGAACACCCCAGCGAGATGCTCGCCGAGGGCGAACAGGTAGAGCTCAAGATTATCCGCATCGAGCCTGATCGGCAGCGCATTGGCCTGAGCCTGAAGCGTGTGAATGAGGATCCCGGCGCAGAAGACGCGGACTGGGCCACGGATGACCTGCTGGACGATCTGGGTTCAGCAGAGGAGGACGAGAGCTAGGGTCATCCTGGGGCCGCACGCTACGCCGGAATGTGCCGGACTTGCCGGTCCCATTATCAAACAAGACCGACTGTGCCTGGTTTTGCCGTCGCGGTGGCGGCAGGGGCAGTCATCATCCTGGACCTATCAGGGGGTATGAGGGGCCGGTGTAGCCAAGGCACTGGCCCCGTCTTGTCTTTGATAAGCATCTGGCATCAATGTGGCCGAGTGGCATCAGCGATTGAGAGATAGACCATGGCTAGCACCAGTGACCGACTGACCAGCAGAGCGAGGCATGCCCTGAGTCAAGCTCAGGCCGAGGCTCGCCGACTCAACCATTCAGTCATCGGAACTGAACACCTGCTCTTGGGGCTCATGCACGCCGAGGGCGGCATTGCCTACGAGGTTCTAAGCGACCTCGGGGTGGACGTTGCGCGCGCGCGCCGTGCCGTCATTCGCTTCGTGGGTCAGCCCGAGCGGCCCGCTCAGGGATTCACCCTGGCCGAGCAGACTCGGCTGGTGGTATCCAAGGCCTTTGGTGAGGCGAACAACCTGGGCGACAAGCACGTTGGCACCGAGCACCTATTGCTGGCCCTGGTCGGCGAGCCCAACTGTATGGCCGTTGGGATTCTGGAAAGCATGGACGTCAAGCCCGAGACTGTCCGACGCAGGGTCTTGGCGGCTCTACAGCGACGGCCGGCCATCCCGGAGCCCAGCACCAAGCGAGAGGCCAAGGGCGATTCGCTGCTCGAGCAGCTAGGGCTGGACCTCACCGAGGCCGCCCGGGCTGGGGAGCTGGACCCGGTGATCGGACGACGGGTCGAGATCGAACGCGTGCTGCAGATCCTGGCACGCCGGACAAAGAACAACCCCTCGTTGATTGGCGAGCCCGGCGTGGGCAAGACCGCTATCGTGGAGGGATTGGCTCAACGGATCGTGGCGGGGCAGGTGCCGGGTGACCTCCAAGGGAAGCGTTTGGTGCGGCTAGATGTGGGCTCGCTGGTGGCGGGCACCATGTATCGGGGCCAGTTTGAGGAGCGCCTGAAAAAGGTGATCGAGGAGATCCGCACCAGCGACACGATCATCTTTATCGATGAGCTGCATATGCTGGTGGGAGCTGGCGCAGCGGGGAGTTCGGTGGATGCAGCCAACATCCTCAAGCCGGCCTTGGCGCGCGGCGAGCTCCAGTGCATCGGCGCTACCACCCTGGAAGAGTACCGCAAGCATATCGAGAGCGATCCAGCGCTGGAGCGCCGCTTCCAGCCGGTGTACGTCGACGAGCCCACGCAAGAAGAGACGCTAGATATCTTGCGAGGCATCCGCCATCGGTATGAGGAACATCACGGCCTCGAGATCACGGACGAGGCCCTTCAGGAGGCGGTGCGCCTCTCGGCCCGCTATGTCAGCGACCGATTCCTACCCGACAAGGCCATTGACCTGGTGGACGAGGCCGCGTCGCGGGTGCGCGTCTTCAAGTCGGGGGCGGCGTGGTCGCGGGCGGCCGCGGCCAAGGGTGAGGACCGCGATGACGTCGATGACGAGGATCTGCGCGCCTTTGGCGTGGGATCTGGGGCGTTGAGCGGCGACCAGCTCGGGCTGGATCTAGACGAGGCCCCCGAGCGTGAGCTGCGGGTGGGACGGGAGGATATCGCCGAGATCGTGGCCATGTGGACGGGGGTTCCGGTGGCCAATCTGGCCATCGAGGAATCGCGACGGCTGCTGACCATGGAGGAGGCGCTTCACAAGCGCGTGGTGGGGCAGGACGAGGCCATCCGCGCGCTGGCCAAAGCGGTGCGTCGCAGCCGTGCTGGCCTCAAAGACCCGATGCGTCCCATCGGCTCGCTGCTATTCCTGGGGCCGACGGGCGTTGGCAAGACCGAGCTGTGCAAAGCCCTGGCCGAGTTCCTTTTCGGCACCGAAGAGGCCCTGCTTCAGTTCGATATGTCCGAGTTCATGGAGAGGCATACGGTCTCACGCCTCGTGGGAGCGCCGCCAGGGTATGTGGGCTACGAGGAGGCTGGCCAGCTTACCGAGACCGTTCGACGGCGCCCTTATACGGTGGTCTGCTTTGACGAGGTCGAAAAGGCCCATCCAGAGGCGCTGAATATCCTGCTGCAGATCATGGAGGATGGCCATCTCACCGACGCCAAGGGACGCAAGGTTGATTTCCGGAACGCCGTGGTGATCATGACGTCCAACGTAGGGACGTCAGAGATCAGCCAGGATAGCGTGATGGGTTTTGCCACTGCCGGGGTGGGAAGCCCCGATGCAGCTTCGTACCGCGAGATGAAGAGCCGTCTCACCAAGCAGCTCAAGCGCGAGTTCAAGCCCGAGTTCTTGAACCGCATCGATGAGATCGTGGTCTTTCACCGCCTGTCTCGTGCCGATATCGAGGCCATCATCGAGCTTCAGGTCCAGCGGCTCCTAGAGCGGCTGGAGGACCAGGAGCTGAGTCTGGTGCTCACCGATGCGGCGCGGGCGCAACTGGTTGAGGATGGGTTCGATCCCCAGTACGGGGCCCGCCCGTTGCGGCGAGCCATCCAGCATAGCGTGGAGGATCAGTTGGCCGACCGCCTGCTTGAGGGTGGCTTTGAGCCTGGTGATACAGTCGTGGTGGACGCTGAAGAGGGCCATATCATTCTCCGACGGCAGCCACGTGAGGAGCACGAGGCGATGTTGCCCTCGCCGCGCGGGTAGTCATGGCCAAGACACGAACGCGCTATGTCTGCCAGGCTTGTGGGGCGGTGCGGCCACGCTGGGCCGGCCGTTGCCCCATCTGTGGCGAGTGGAATACCCTGGTCGAGACTTTTAGCGAGGAGCGGGCGAGCTCGGCCCGTGAACCTCGCCCGGCTGGAGCCCCTCAGGCCCAGCCCTTGTCTCAGATTCCGCGAGATGCTCAGCGCCGCCTAAAGGTCCCCATGGCAGAGCTCGACCGCGTCTTGGGTGGGGGCATCGTGCCCGGGGCGGTGGTGCTGGTTAGCGGCGACCCGGGTATCGGAAAATCCACGCTACTGCTGCAGCTGGCCGCCGCCATGGGCCGCGAGGGCTCGCCCGCGCTTTATGTCAGCGGTGAAGAATCGGCTCAGCAGCTCTGCCTGCGGGCCGATCGCCTCGCTCTGGATGCAGAGCATCTCCTGGTGCTGGCCGAGACCGAACTGGAAGGCATCCTGGCCGAGATCGAGACGACTAACCCCTGTCTGGCCATCGTGGATTCGGTGCAGTCGGTGCGCTATGGGGCGCTCGAGTCGTCGCCTGGCTCGGTGACCCAGGTCCGCGAGTGCACCAACGCGTTGCTTCGCCTGGCCAAGGCTCGTGGCATCCCGATCTTTATCGTTGGGCATGTCACCAAGAGCGGAGCCATCGCCGGCCCTCGGATCATGGAGCATATGGTGGATACAGTGCTCTATCTGGAGGGCGAGCGGTTTCACGCCTATCGCCTGTTGCGCAGCGTCAAGAACCGCTTTGGCTCCACCGACGAGATCGGCGTCTTTGAGATGCGCGAGACCGGCATGGTAGAGGTACCCAATCCCTCGCAGGTCTTTCTTGAGGAGCATCTGCCCAATAGCGCCGGCTCGACCGTCGTAGCGACGCTGGAGGGCACCCGGCCTCTGCTGGTGGAGATTCAGGCCCTCGCCAGCCGGGCCACTCTGGAGCACCCCAGGAGAACCTGCAACGGGGTGGATATCAACCGACTGCTGCTGCTGACGGCGGTGCTCAGCAAGCGCGTTGGGCTGCGGCTGGGCGACCAGGACCTCTTTGTGAACCTGGTGGGGGGCCTGCGCATCCGGGAGCCAGCGGTGGATCTGGGCATTGCCATTGCGGTGGCCTCCAGCCATCTGAACCGCCCCGTGCGCCAGGATCTGGTCGTCTTTGGCGAGGTCGGGCTGGCTGGCGAGCTGCGCAGCGTGGGGCGGACTGAGCAGCGGCTGCGTGAGGCCGCCAAGCTGGGCTTTCGCCGTGCCGTCTTGCCCACGGGTCGCCATCTCGAGTTTGGCGCCAGCGATGGCTTTCAGGTGCAGCCCGTTCGGACGTTGGCCGAGGCCATCGATTTGGCGCTGGCCCCGGCGTGATCGGCATGACCACGCACGAGGCAGAGACATCCGCGCCGGATGGGACAGCGGCCCGGGGGACGGTTCGCACACGGTTCGATCTACCGGGTAGACCGCTGACCCTGGCCGATGCCCGCCTGGCCGTGGCCAATGCGATGTTGGCCGAATCGCTGGGCGGCGAGCTCGTCCTGGTGCGCCATGACGATGGCGGCCAGGTGGCCCAGGAGCAAGTCTCCTTGTTGCGATGGCTGGGCCTGGCCTGGGTGGACGTGTGGCTGGAGGATACCTGGCCGCCGGATCCCCTGGGTGATGGGCAGCCGTCCGATATGGGGGGTTGGCGTCGGGTGTGGGAGGACCATCACCTAGGCGTCACGCATGCGCTGGTCTGTGGCCAGGTCGACGAGCTAGCAGCGGTCGGCGGGCGTACCGTTGAGACGTTGGGCTGGCGGCCGGCGAGCTATCTAGAGTTTGGGCGGACGGAGGGTTCGCGCGAGCTCCCTTTTTCGTTGGCTTGGTACCGGTCGCGGGGCTACCTGCCGGAAGCCCTCCGCGCAGCCCTGGCTGCCTCCGCCTGCTGGGCCACACCTCCGGCAGAGCCCAGTCGCGATGAGGTCGTGGCTCGCTATCGTTCGGGGCGTTTGTTGAAGGGCCCGTGGCGGCCAGATCGCGAGTGGTTAGCATCGGCCGGCCGGCGTGCCATGCGACTCGCCGATCCCGGGCGCATCCCTGGTTTGTTGCGCCCTCGTCTCACGGAAGCCTACGGGCGCTGGCACCGAGCCGAGGGCACCGCTCACAGCTCCGCGGGATGGCTGGCGATCCTGGCAGGCGCGGCGCAACAAGAGTGCGCCTGCCTGGACGATGCGGTCCATCTGTCGGGGTTTGCATTCGAGGATCGAGTGCATACCATCACCAGCGAGGCACGGGCGGCTCTCGAGGGGCCCGATGCGCTGGCGGTGCTGCAGGTATGTCTTGCGAGGTTGTGCCCTGAGGCGCTAAACACGCCCGAGCGGGCGGCAGCGTTCTTTCAGGAGCTGCGCCATCACTTTCGGGATACATCGGGGCTGCGCGGGCGCCAGGTGATGTTCCCCATCCGCGCGGCGCTGACAGGCACCATGATGGGGCCGTGCTTGGGCATTGTGGCCAGCCTTCTGGGGGCCGGGCGGTGCCGTGATCGACTCTGCGCGGCCATCGAGATGAGGGAAGAACGTGAGGGATCGAGGCTAGGATGACAGACACCAACCCGCTGATGCTCTATAACTCGCTGGTGCGAGACAAACAGGTCTTTGAGCCGATTCGTCCGGGGCGCGTGCACATGTACGTGTGCGGACCTACCGTGTACAGCGATGCCCACCTGGGGCATGGCAAGACCTACATCAACTTTGATACGGTGGTCCGCTATCTGCGATACCTTGGCTATCGCGTCCTTTACGTGCAGAACATCACCGACGTAGGGCACCTGCTGGATGGCGGCGAGGACCGCATCCTCAAGGGGGCTGCACGTGAGCAGCTCCAGCCCATGGAGCTGGCAGAGCGCTATACCCGGCGTTACTATCGCGATATGGACCGCCTCAACGTGCTGCGGCCCGATATCGCCCCTCGTGCGACCGGGCATGTGATCGAGATGATCACGCTGATCCAAAAGCTAATCGATTCAGGCCACGCCTACGAGGCCAACGGTTCGGTGTACTTTGCAGTAGAGTCTTTTCCCGAGTACGGCAAGCTGTCGGGCCGACGGGTGGAGGATCTGCAGAGCGGTACCCGCGAAGCGGTGCGCGATGAGAAGCGGCACCCGGCCGATTTTGCCCTGTGGAAGCGAGCCGAGCCAGAGCACGTCATGCGGTGGCCCAGCCCCTGGGGTGAGGGCTTTCCTGGATGGCATATCGAGTGTAGCGCCATGGCGATCAAGTACCTCGGCCAGCCTTTTGACATCCATGGTGGCGGCGTCGAGAACAAGTTCCCCCATCACGAGTGTGAGATCGCCCAGGCAGAGGCCGCGACGGGTGAGCCGTTTGCGCGCTACTGGATGCACAATGGCATGTTGATGATCCGCGGTGAGGAGATGCACAAGTCTCTGGGGAACTTTGTCACGCTGGAACAGGCGTTTGAGCGATGGGACCCCATGGTCATCCGCCTGTTTGTGCTTCTCAGCCACTATCGTGGCCCGCTGGACCTGACCGAAGAGGCTGTGGATGCTGCCGAGCGTGGGTTGGAGCGGCTCTATAACGCCATCCGCACGGTGAGACGGCGTCGCACCGGCGCCCCCGAGGGAGCGCTAGATCCCGAGATCAGTGCGCTGCTGGAGGAGACCCGTGGGCGCTTTGAGGCCGCCATGAATGATGACCTCAACACGCCGGCCGCTATTGCCGCGCTTTTCGATATGACCCGCGAGGTGAACGCAAGGCTGACCGATGACGCGGCTCTCAGCGATGCGTCGCTGGAGGCTATCGATGCCCTCTACACCCGGCTGGCAGGCGACGCGCTGGGGTTGCTGAGCGAGAGCCTGGACCAGGATCTGACGGCGGGCCTGACGGCCGATCTGCTGGACCTGCTCATCGCTACACGCGCGCGCCTGCGCCAAGCCAAGCAGTACGCGTTGGCCGATGGCATTCGCGATAGCCTGGCAGACCTGGGCGTGATCCTCCAAGACGGGCCCGAGGGCACCCGCTGGGTGCTCCGCTAGGCCGGCGCTCAGGGGGGTGGATGGAAGTCCTGGCCGGGCCGCATGCGGTCCACGCCGCTTTGGATGCGGCGCGGCGACAGGTGTATCGGGTGTATCTGCGCCGGGGGCGGAGCTCGCGCCCAGAGATCGACTCGATCTTGGCGCTCTGTGCCGAGCGGGGCGTGCAGGTGCAGAACGCCTCTGATGGCGAGTTGGCCGCGGTGGCGGGAAGGTCCGCCCACCAGGGCATCGCCGCCGAGGTAGGTCCCTATCCCTTGGCGACCACCGACGCCATGCTGCAAGCTGCCCGAGCCAAGGACGAATTGCCGCTCTTGTTGGCCCTCGATGGCATCCAGGATCCGCACAACTTGGGGGCGATCCTGCGTACGGCCGATGCGGTAGGCGTCCATGGGGTCATCCTGCCCTCCGACCGGGCGGCCAGCGTCACGCCGACGGTGAGTCGTGTGTCGGTAGGCGCGGCTGAGTACCTGCTCGTGGCCCAGTGCGTGAATCTGGTACGCGAGATCGAACGGCTCAAGGGCGAGGGCCTGTGGGTCGTTGGTGTGGAGCAACACCCACGGGCGCAAGACCTATGGGCGGTCGGATTCAAGATGGCCACCGTCCTGGTGGTGGGCAGCGAGGGTACGGGGATGCGGCGGCTGACGGTCGAGACCTGTGATCTCCTGGCCAGCGTCCCCATGAGGGGGCACGTCAGTTCGCTCAATGCCTCAGTGGCGGCATCACTGGCTCTCTATGCTGCCGCTCGCGGGCAAGGGCGGCTAGAGGCGTCGTAAGGAAGGCTGGGCTGAGGGTGTGGAATAATGGCTGTTCGAAGGGGGATAGCCACTTGATGCATTTGACCGATTATGCAGCTATCGGCGGCATCCTAGGACTTCTGGCTCCTCCTATATAAGGTCAGCAGGGCTTGAATTCGATAGCGCCCCAAGCCCAGATAGTGGCAACGCCCGAAGCCGTGCCAGCGCTTTACGTCCCCAAAGGGCTGTTCCCCCCTTCCTCGTCCTCCAGCATATCCCCTCTGTCCTCTCAGCGCTACCTCCTACGGGTTTTCAACACTCTCAGAGCACGCCAGCTTGACATCCCTCTTGGGCGTGGTATAATGGTTTTTGCCCTCGGAGATGAGGCCACGCAACGGAGCGGGGTGATTCGCAGAGAAACGCGACCACCGGAGGCGACCCCGCCCGACGCGGATCGGAATGGCGTCGGGTTTCGCTTGAGAGGGCCATTTGACAAGGCAGCAGAATCTGCTAGACTGCCTGTCCCGACGAGGGGCGAGCACCTTAACAACTAAAGAGTGATAGAGAGGAACGGGCAATCCGTTGACAAGGTATGGAGCTGTTCGAGAGGGCAGCTTTATATTAACGGAGGGTTTGATCCTGGCTCAGGATGAACGCTGGCGGCGTGCTTAATACATGCAAGTCGAACGGGCCGAGTTCAGCGGGAGACCTCGGAGGCCTTGGCGTACGAGAAATCGTACAAGGGGGTTGATGAGGTGGACCAACGAATACTTGGTCAGTGGCGGACGGGTGAGTAACACGTAGGTAATCTACCTCGAGGTGGGGGACAACTGATCGAAAGGTCAGCTAATACCGCATAAGATCCTTTGGGATGAAAGGTTTCGACCGCCTTGAGATGAGCCTGCGGCCGATTAGCTAGTTGGCAGGGTAAAGGCCTACCAAGGCGACGATCGGTAGCTGGTCTGAGAGGATGATCAGCCACACTGGAACTGGAACACGGTCCAGACTCCTACGGGGGGCAGCAGTAAGGGATATTGCACAATGGGGGGAACCCTGATGCAGCAACGCCGCGTGAGCGAAGAAGGCCTTCGGGTTGTAAAGCTCTTTTCTGTGGGACGAGGAAGGACGGTACCACAGGAACAAGTCTCGGCTAACTACGTGCCAGCAGCCGCGGTAACACGTAGGAGACGAGCGTTATCCGGATTCACTGGGCGTAAAGGGCAAGTAGGCGGTTGCTCAAGTTGGGCGTGACAATCTCTGGCTTAACTAGGGGAGGACGTTCAAAACTAGGCAACTTGAGGGCAGGAGAGGAAAGCGGAATTCCTAGTGTAGCGGTGGAATGCTCAGATACTAGGAGGAACACCGGTGGCGAAGGCGGCTTTCTGGTCTGCACCTGACGCTGAGAGGCGAAAGCTAGGGGAGCGAACGGGCTTAGATACCCCGGTAGTCCTAGCTGTAAACGGTGGATACTGGGTATTGGGGGCTAACATGCCTTCAGTGCCGAAGCCAACGCGTTAAGTATCCCGCCTGGGGACTACGGCCGCAAGGTTAAAACTCAAAGGAATTGACGGGGGCCCGCACAAGCAGCGG
>JAXGON010000013.1:0-81700 GCA_040767425.1 Anaerolineae bacterium
CGCTCGTGGCAGCGTCCAGGTCGCCGCCGCGCTCAAGCTCGCCCGGCAGGCTGGGGCGCAGACGCTAGCCTTGGCCCACTCGCCCCTCGCGCCAGAGGCGCATGCCGCGCAAGTGACGCTGACGCCGCCCCCAGCGGAAGCGACCAGCACCACGCCCTTGGTCGTGCTTTTGGCCATGGCGGATTCCCTCGTCGAGGCGGCGGCGACGGTGATACCACGGGCTGACGCCCATCGCAGGCAGGCGCGTCTTTTGGAGCAGGAACTGGATCAAGAGGAGGAACGGTCCTAGGCCCGGGGAGAGTGTGGCCTGACACAGCGTAATCCCCACCATGTCGTGTGCCGTTTGTCTTGAACCTGGTTTCCCAGGTGGGGATCTGCCTTCGGCTCATCGGGATTCCTCAGAGCGTCATGGATACCCGATCCCCTAGACATATGTGTTGGCTCAAAACGCACTTGGCATCACGTGCACAGCAGGGATTACACACCTAGTGTAGCCGAATCTGTCCAGGGCGCAAGCAGCGCTTCCGCACGTCGGGGCTAGCCGCACTCGCCACCTCTGAGAGCCAGCAAGGCCATGGGATCTACAGATCCCATGGCCCTGCTGGTCGACCGTTGGCTCGGTCCGGACCGATGCTAGACCCCTTCGGGGCTCTCGTCCCAGGGGTAGACCTCGGTACCCTTGGCCGCCTCGCGCACCGCCGGATCGCCGGAGAGGTACCCTCGTTTTTCGTCGGGGATCAGCGCCGCGATCCGCTCCATGATCTCGTGGCCGATGCCATCGAGCACACGCCGACGCTCTCGCCCGCGATCTGCCACCTTGAACGGGCCAAAAACCTTGCCCACCCGAACGGTTACCCGCGCCCGGCGCCGCGCACGTAACTGCTCAAAGACCTGCGGCAGGCCATCGAACCCAATGGGCAGCAAGGGCGCGCCCGTGCGAGCCGCCAGATAGGCGGTCCCTGGTCGGGCCGGTCGCAGCACCTGGGCCCAACTGCCGGCCTCTGGAAAGATGCCCAGGATCCCCCCCTGATTGAGCACCCCCTCGGCCGCCCGCAGAGCTTTCCGCGAGTTGCCCCCGCGCAGCACCGGATAATAGCCCCACAGCTTGGGAATCCACCGCACGATGGGTGGAGCGTTGGGCAACTCTAGCCCGCCAAGAAACTCGAGCGACCATGGCACGGCGCCCACCAAGGCGGCGGGATCCAGGAACGAAAAGTGATTGGCCACCACGATAAGAGGCCCCGATGCGGGCAGGTTCTCGCGCCCCTCCACCCGGAACTCGGTCAGTGCCGACAAGGCCAGCCGCGACGCCCGTCTCATGAACCCCCGCACCAGGCGGCGACGCGGATAGGTGACTTCGGAGGCGACCATTTCTGCTCCTCTGCCCGACTAGGCGATCGGCTCAGCGATCGGCTTGACGGCCGAGGCGTGAGCACGCTCCCGCACCGTGAGCAGCAAGCCCAAGCCGACGACGAGAAAGGCCCCGATGGCCCAAATCGCCACGCGCAGACCTTGGGCTTCCGCTACATCGGCGGCCATGCCGGCCACCTGGTACTGCCGCGCGAGCAGAGCCGCCAGCCAGCCATACACCGCCGGCCCGATGAAGGAGGACATCCTCCCCGCCACCGAAAAGAACCCAAAGAACTGCGCACTCTTGTCGGGCGGAGCCAGAGTCCCCGCCAGGGCCCGGCTGAGCGACTGCATGCCGGCCATCGCAAATCCAGCCAAGGCACCGATAGCATAGTAGATCGTCCCCGCCGCACTCGAATACATCCAGGCAATGGCGACCACCATCACGGCAATCGATACCATCAGCGCCCGCTTGCTGCCCAGCTTGCTCGCCAGCAAACCAAACAGGTAGGCGCCCAACACGTTCGTGACCTGCACGATGACCACAAAGATGATCAGGCCGGTCTGGTCCAACCCAAAGACGACCGAGCCGATGATGGCTGCAAAGTTCAGCGCGATGATGGTGCCGTTCTCATAGACCAGGCAGGCCACCAAAAAGCTCAGGAACTCGCGATAGTTGTGCGCCTCGCGCAAGGTCGCCGCTAGCCGATGAAAGCCCAGAGTCCAGTAGGACTGCCCTTTGGGCATCGGCTGTGGCTCGGCCTGCTCCCGCAGCCCCACAAACAAGGGAATGGTGCCAGCCGCAAAGTAGAGGGACGTAAAGACGAGCGAATAGCGAACGATCACGCCCTGAGTGAGCGAGGGGATCATTCCCGGCAGTAACTGCATCGCCGCCAGCACGATCAGCAGGCAGACCACGCCGCCGGCCGAGCCGATGGCCCAACCGGTACCACTGACCTTGCCCATCTCTTCCGGCGCAGCGATCTCTGGGAGCAGAGCATCATAGAACACCTGGGCACTACGGTACCCGACCTCGGCCAGCACAAAGAACACCATGCCCTTGACGACGTCGCCGGGCCCCACCAGAGCCAGCATGGCGGTAAAGACGCAGCTCAGCGCGGTGAACACAAACAGAAACCGCTTCTTGTGGGCCACGTGGTCGGCGATGCCACCCAGAATCGGCGAGGTCACCGCCACAAAGAACATCGCGATGCCCACCGCCAGGCCCCACAGCCGGGATCCCTCGGCGCCACCCACCACCGTGCCCTGAAAATAGGTCGAAAAAACGGCCAGCAGCACGACGGCCGCATAGGCCGAATTCCCCCAGTCATAAAGATACCAAGCACGACGCCGACGACGCAGATCCTGGGACGACATGGTCACTCCTCGCTTCCCAGACGTCCGTCCTCGGCGTTGCTCAGCTTGGACCGACTCCTGGAATTCTATACGCCACCCAAGCTAGCCATTCCCTACTCTGAAACACCGCCGAGCCCGTCACGATGCGCCCTACCCCTGCCTGCAGGCCGCCATGACGCCGGGGGCCGCCAAGAGCGCCTGCTCGATATCGTCTCGGGTAATGCCATAGTGCGTGACGGCCCGGAAACGGTGCGGCCCCATGGCATTGAGCAACACCCCCGCTTCCCGCCAGGCCATCACCATCTGCTCGGTGGAAATGCCCGGCTCGTCGCACTCGAATGCGACCAGGTTGGTCTGGACCTTGTCCAGATCCACCACCAGACCCGGAATCTCAGCCAAGCCCTCGGCCAACAACCGCGCGTTAGCGTGATCCTCTGCCAGGCGATCCACCATCGTGTCCATAGCCACCTCGGCCGCAGCTGCGATGACGCCCACCTGCCGCATCCCGCCCCCCACGATCTTGCGGCAGCGCAGTGCCTTCTGGATAAAGGACTTGGAGCCCACCACCATCGATCCGATGGGAGCCGCAAGCCCCTTGGAAAAGCAAAATTGGATCGACTCAAATGGCTCGGCCAACACAGAGACGTCAACCCCCAACGCTACGGCCGCGTTAAAGATGCGCGCGCCGTCCAAATGCATAGGCAGACCATGACGCGCGGCCACGTTGGCTACCGGCGCCACCTGCTCTGGAGAGAGAGCCACTCCGCCACAACGGTTGTGCGTGTTCTCCAGGCAGATCAACGCCGTGCGAGGAAAGTGAATATTGTTGGCGTCGCGCACCGCCGCCTCGACGTCCTCGGCTGCCACGGTGCCGTCAGGTCGGTTGGGGACGATGCGGGGGTGGATGCCTCCCAGCGCCGCCGACCCGCCCGCCTCGTAGAAAAAGGTGTGCGCCTGATCCCCCATAATGGCCTCATCTCCCCGCCCACAGTGGGCGAGCAGTGCGACCAGGTTGCCCATGGTGCCGCTGGCCACAAAGAGGGCATCCTCCTTGCCCAGGCGCTCGGCGGCTTTGCGTTGCAGGCGGTTGACGGTACTATCCTCACCGTAGACGTCATCGCCGACCTCGGCCTCGTACATGGCCCGACGCATGGCCTCGGTCGGTTGGGTTACGGTGTCGCTGCGAAGATCGATCATGAGGCCCCTCTCTCGGCATGGTTCGTGCAGATGCCCCATATCGTACAAAAGATGCGAATCAGCGTCAAAAGCGACATCGTCTCCACAATCCCATCGCTATCAGCCAGGCAGAAACCTTGCTTGAGAGACACAGCCTGACGGCAAAGGAGAGAGCCATGCCACGCCTGCACGAGATCCATATGCGCGACCCGTTCATCCTGGCCGTGCCCGAGCATCGGCGGCACTATCTCATCGGCACGCCCAGCTACCGCACCAGGGGAGGCGCCGTCAGCGGCCACGGGACCGGGCTCGATCTGTTCCATTCCGTCGATCTAGAGATCTGGAATGGACCCCACACCATCTTTGAGCCGCCAGAGGGGTTCTGGGGCACGCACGACTTTTGGGCGCCAGAGCTGCACCAGTATGACGGTCGTTTCTATCTCTTTTGCTCGTTCAAGGCCCACGACGCCTGCCGCGGCACCCATATCCTGGTGGCCGATGACGTCATGGGACCGTATCGCCCCCTCGGCGAGCAGCCGCCCACCCCGCGAGACTGGGAGTGCCTGGATGGAACGCTCCACGTCGACGAGCATGGCTCGCCATGGATGGTCTTTTGTCACGAGTGGGTCCAGGTGCTCGACGGCGAGATCTGTGCCATGCGGCTCTCCGACGACCTCTCCCGTCCCGAGGGAGAACCCGTCGTGCTGTTCAGGGCATCGGAGGCCCCCTGGGTCGGGGCTTACCCCCAGCCAGGCTGCTATGTCACCGATGGCCCAAGCCTCCATCGCACGTCGGATAGCACGTTGCTGATGGCCTGGTCCAGCTTTGCCCAGGGGCGCTATGCCGTGGGCCTGGCTCGCTCCGCCAGCGGGTCGGTGCTGGGGCCATGGGAGCAAGAGCCCGAGCCGCTCTTTGGCGACGACGGCGGGCATGGGTCCATCTGCCGCACGTCACGGGGCGACTGTGTGCTGGCGCTGCATCAACCCAATCTCGCGCCCAACGAGCGCCCGCTTCTGCTGGGGTTAAAGGAGCGCGATGGGACGCTCGCCCTGGCCTAGAGCGCACCCTGGCTGGGGTCGAAGATGGTCCAGCACCTGCTGGAGATCCTGCGGTAGCGGGCTGGTGAACTCGAGGGCCTCGCCTGACGCCGGGTGCGTGAATCCCAGTCGGTGGCTGTGGAGAAACTGCCGGGGCGCCGCCTTATGGGCGCCTCGCCCGCCATAGACCCGGTCGCCCACCACCGGGTGGCCGATGGCGCTGAAATGCACGCGGATCTGGTGGGTCCGCCCAGTGAGCAACTGCACCTCCACAAAGGTGGCATCCGAGAGATGCTCCAGCACGCGATACTCGGTCCGAGCATAGCGCCCGTCAGCCGCGACTGCCATGCGCGTGCGACAAAGGGGGTCTCGGGCGATAGGAGCCTCGATCGCACCAACCATTGGCTCCAGACGCCCCTGAATCAGAGCCAGATAGATCTTGAGGACTTGGCGAGCCTTGAACTGCGCTCTCAACTTGCGCTGGGCGTCGGCAGTGGCTGCTATCAATATCAAACCGCTGGTATCTCGATCCAGCCGATGCACGATGCCGGGCCGATCGGGGTCTTCGTTCGCGCTGACGATATCGGGACGATAGGCGATGGCCGCTGCTAGCAACGATCCCTCGACCCGCCCCGCCCCCGGGTGCACAATGACCCCGGCGGCCTTGTTCACCACCAGGAGGTGCGCATCCTCATAGACCACGTCCAGCGGTGCTGGCTCGGCGACCAGCTCTGCCTCCGGCGCGGCCGGCACCCGGACGACAACGCGGTCCCCCTGGGAGAGCGATGCCGCCGGCTTGGCCGGCTCGCCGTTCAGCGTGACCTGACCGGACTGGATTAGGCGCTTGACCTGCGACCGAGAGAGCTGGGGCAGCTCGTCCGCCACAAAACGGTCTAGGCGCTGGCCGTCGGTTGGGGCTACGAGCGTCACCGGTTGCATGGATGATGTCGCCTAGGCTTGTGGGGATACGGCGTCGGGGCCGTCCTCGACCTCGGCCGCCTTGGCGACCGCGCTGCCACTCTTATCCTGTGCGTCGCTGGCAGTGTGGGAAGGCTCCAGGAACAGCGCATAGATGGCCAACAAGACCGTCCCGATCAGGATGCAGGCATCAGCAATGTTCCAGATCGGCCACCAGCGAAAGTTCACAAAGTCGGTCACATAGCCGACCGTAACGCGGTCGATCAGGTTGCCGGTGGCCCCGCCCAACTGCAGGGTCAGAGCGGCGCGCAGCAAGGCCGATTGACCGGCCAACTGGCGATGGAGCACCAAGATGGCGCCCACCACCACCAGCGCCAGCACGATGAACACGGTATTCATGCCCCCGAACAGACCAAAAGCTGCGCCCGTGTTCCGGATGTGGGTAAAGGTAAAGATCGGATCCAGCCAGGGGATCGGCTGCCAGGAGCTATAAAGGGGGATATGCTGCCGCACCCAGTGCTTGGTGAGCTGATCTAGCCCGACCACTACCAGGGCACCCACGGGCACAATGCCGCCTTGCTTGAACCAACGTCGCATCCGCTAACGCTCCTCTATGCCGCCGCTTGTCGGTGGATCGCCCTCCCACCAGGCCGTTCCCTAGGATCTCGATTCTAGCAGAACCCATCGGCATGGCCAACCGAGCCACGAGAACTGTTTGCCGCGGCCCCGAGAGGGACTATAATCGTGTATCCGAGTGAGGAGAGTCTCGAACTCTGCCAAGAGGAGCCACCCAATGCTCAAGACACACACCTGCGGCGCTTTGCGCCCAACGGACATCGGTGCCGAGGTCCAGCTTGCAGGCTGGGTCCACCGTCGACGCGACCACGGCAACTTGATCTTTGTTGACCTCCGCGACCGCTGGGGCATCACCCAGGTGATCTTTAACTCGAGCGGCGACGCCGATGTCCACCGACTAGCCTCCTCACTACGGAACGAATACGTCATCCAGGTCAAGGGACATGTGCGATCGCGCCCCGCAGGTCTCGAGAATCCGTCGCTGCCTACGGGCGAGATCGAAGTAGCCGCGACCGAGCTCGTGATCCTGAACGAGGCCAAGACGCCAGTCTTTTACATCAACGAAGAGTCCGATGTCGACGAGAGTTTGAGACTCCGCTATCGTTACCTGGACCTCCGTCGGCCGCGCATGCAGCGGAATATCATCCTGCGGCATGAGACGGTGCATTTCATCCGCAACTGGCTCTCTGCTCGCGAGTTTGTCGAGATCGAGACGCCCATCCTGATCAAGAGCACGCCCGAGGGCGCGCGCGACTATGTGGTGCCGAGCCGCCTTCATCGCCACAAGTTCTATGCGCTGCCGCAATCGCCGCAGCAGCTCAAGCAGCTACTGATGGTCGCGGGCTTTGAGCGCTACTTTCAGATCGCCCGCTGCTTTCGAGACGAGGACCAGCGCGCCGATCGTCAGCCCGAGTTCACCCAGCTCGACCTTGAGATGTCCTTTGTGGATGCCGACGACGTGATGCAGCTCAGCGAGGATCTGCTCATCGAGCTAGTTCCCGCCGTCAGCGAGAAGCGCATCCTTTACACCCCCTTCCCGAGGCTCACCTACCAGGAGGCCATGGATCGCTTTGGCAGCGACCATCCCGACCTTCGCTTCGGCATGGAGCTGGCCGACCTAGGCGACATTGCCGCCGGCAGCGAGTTCCGCGTGCTATCGGCGACGGTGGCGGACGGCGGCGTGGCCAAGGCCATCTGCGTGCCCGGGGGCGCGGCCTATTCCCGCCGTGAGATCGACAGCTTGGTGGAAGATGCCCAGGCTCTTGGCGCCCAGGGGCTGATCTGGATCGCCTACGGAGAGGACGAGATCCGCTCCTCGGCCAAGCGGTTCCTCAGCGATGCCGAGTTTGCGGCCATCGCCGAGCGCACCAGCGCCCGCCCTGGCGACCTGGTACTGGCGGTTGCCGACGCCTGGAAGACAACCTGCACCGTGCTGGGAGGCCTGCGAGCGCAGCTCGGGCGCAAGCTCAAGCTGGCCGATGAGAACGTGCTGGCCTTTGCCTGGATCACCCACTTTCCGCTGCTGGAGTGGAATGACGAGGAGGGACGCTACTCTGCGACCCATCATCCCTTTACCTCGGCTCTGGATGAGGACCTGCACCTGTTGGAGACCGACCCAGCCCGCGTCCGCGCCAAGGCTTACGACGTGATCTGCAACGGCTACGAGATCGGGGGCGGAAGCATCCGCATCCATCGTCGTGATGTGCAGTCGCGCATGTTTGCTGCGATCGGCCTGAGCGAGGAGGAAGCCCGCGCCCAGTTCGGGCATCTGCTGGACGCGTTCGAGTTCGGCGCACCGCCCCATGGCGGCCTGGCGTGGGGCATCGCGCGTCTGGTCATGCTGCTGGCGGGGGAGCCCAATATCCGCGAGGTGATGGCCTTTCCCAAGTCGCAAAACGCCATGGACCTGATGACCGACGCGCCCTCGCCCATCACAGAGCGTCAGCTCAAAGAGTTGCATATTCGTCTGAACGACGACGAGCGCTGAGCCTGAGCCCCGCCGAGTTGGCGCGGCCCAAGAGCTGTGGTAGAATCTATCCGCGTTGTCGCGTTCTGCTTGAAGGTTGGGAGCCGATTTCGTTCCACGCCGTTGGCGTGCTTTCTCGAAGGGGGGTGAGGCGAGCACAAGCCCGCGCAGCATCGAACCGCGACCATCCTCGATGGTGGTGGACGGCTGCATCGAGTGCCTGTGCGACGACACCGGATCAACACTGACCCGGCCGCCGTTTGTTCTGGGCCCATAGGGCCCCGCCGCGTGCCATTGGCACGCCCTACCCTTGAGAAAGGACACGAGTAAGGTGACACAGGTGGTTCGCCGTGATGGCGAGTCGTTTGAGGGACTATTGCGTCGCTTTCGCAAAGAGGTCCAAGAGGAACGGGTTCTGTCCGAGACGCGCCGCCGGCGCTTTTACGAGAAACCGTCGCAAGAGCGCAAGCGCAAAGCCGCCAAAAAGCTCCGCAAAAGCCGTCGTACTAACTACAAGACCGAAGGCAGCACGCGCTAGATCGGCCACCTAGACCCAAACAGGGCGAGGGAATCCCCGCCCTGTTCTTGTTTTCAGGCGCTATTCGGTGCCGGCCGCCACCGCCTCCGCAAACCGGCGCCCAAAGGCCTCCCCCTCGGCCAGTTGCGCACGGGTTGCAGCCCCGTTGAACTCTAGAGCGTCCCACCAAGCCCACTTGAGCTCATCGGCCAGCTGCTGGCACTCTTTGCGGGCGCCGCCGCTCCAACCCCAGCTACCAAAGTAGCCCACGAGCCTCCGCTGGATCCGCTTGGCCCCCGCGAGACGCAGCAGTTCGGCCACCGGCGGGAACAGGTTGCCCTCATAGGTGGGCGCGCCGACCAGCACACCGCGGCAGGTCCACAGCGACGGCAGGATATAGCTGGCGTGGGCGCGGGCCGCATCATAGATAGCCACTGGCGTGCCCGATCTCGACGCCCCCTCGGCCACGGCGTTCATCATCGCCTCGGTATGCCCATACATCGAGCCGTACACCAGGGTAATGGCGGGGTCTCCTGGGCCCGTGGCGTATCTCGCCCAGTCACGGTACAGCTCCACAATCCGCAGGGGTTCATCGCGCCACACCAGCCCGTGCGAGGGCGCGATCACGTCGATGTCCAGCCCGCCCAGCTTTTCGATGGCCATGAGCGTCGGACGACTGTACTTGGCGACGATGTTCACATAGTAGCGCAACGCCTCCCGCTCATAAAAGGCAAGATCGGTGCACTGGTCATCAAAGATGGTCCCTCGCAGCGCCCCATAGCCGCCAAAGGCGTCACAGGAAAAGAGCACCCGCTGGGACGACTCGTAGGTGACCATGGTCTCGGGCCAATGCACAAAGGGCGTGTGATGGAACTGTAGGGTGTGCTGGCCCAGCGGGATGCTCTCGCCATCTTGCACCACGCGCACGCGCTCGGTGATGCCATAGTAGGCCGCCAGCATCGCCTTGGCTTTGGGCGACACCACAAACTCGGCCCGAGGCGCTAGGTGCTGCAACACTCGCAACGATCCCGTATGATCCGGCTCCATGTGGTTCATCACCACATAGTCCAGCTCGGTGGGATCCACTAGCTGCGCGAGCTGGTCAAAGAACGACCCCTCCTGCGTCGCTTTGGTCAGATCCACCAAAGCCACCTTGTCGCTTTGCACCAGGTAGCTGTTATAGGAGACGCCTTCGCTGGTGATGGGCCAGAGCCCTTCAAAGAGGTCGGTGGTGCGATCGTTGACGCCGATCCAGTGAATGCCCGGCTTGACTTGAATGGGAGGCATGGTCGCTTGCTCCTTGCGAACTGATCACGAATAGCGCGAGCATAGCACAGGGGAGCCCATCGCGCAATTCCTAAGCATCTCGATCATGAACCCGCTCTCCGCTTGCCCCCAGGCCCCTGCTGTCCTACCATACTCGCGCTGAGCAGGAAGGAGGGACCATGCGCACACCCGTCTACCTGGACTATAACGCCACCACCCCGCTGGCGCCCGAGGTGGCCGAGGCGATCGCGCCGTGCCTGGGAGGCCTCTTTGGCAACCCTAGCAGCCCACATAGCTATGGCATCGCCGCCAAGCGGGCAGTGGAGCGCGCGCGAGCCCAGGTGGCTGGCATGCTGCGCTGCCGCCGCGACGAGGTCATCTTTACCAGCGGGGGCACCGAGGCCAACAACCTGGCCATCTTTGGGGTGGCACAGGCCTTGCGGGCGCGGGGCCGTCACATCATCACCAGCGCCATCGAGCATCCGGCGGTGGTCGAACCTTGCCGTTGGCTGGAACGCCACGGCTATGCCGTCACGACTCTGCCCGTCGACCAGCAGGGCCGCGTGTCGCCCCAGGATCTAGCCGGGGCCCTGCGCGAGGACACCATCCTGGTCACCATCATGCACGCCAACAACGAGGTGGGCACCGTCCAGCCGATCGCGGAGATGGCCAGGCTGGCGCGGCAGGCCGGGGCCCTCTTTCACACCGACGCCGCCCAGACCGCTGGCAAGCTGCCCGTGGAAGTCGAGGCCCTGGGGGTGGACCTGCTCAGCATCGCGGGCCACAAGCTCTATGCCCCCAAGGGAGTCGGCGCCCTCTATGTGCGCGCGGGCACGCCGCTGGAGCCCTTTACGCGCGGCGCCGGCCACGAGCGGGGCCTGCGCCCTGGGACCGAGAACCTGATCGGCATCGTCGGCCTGGGCGCGGCCGCGGCATTGGCACAATCCCACCTGGAGCAGGATGCACGGCATCTGGCCGCTATGCGCGACCGGCTAAAAGTCGGATTGCGGGGCCTTGGCGTCGACATGCGCGTGCACGGGCACCCCTCCGAACGGCTGCCGAACACGCTCAGCGTGGGGTTTCGCAGCATCGAGGCTGAAGACCTGCTGGTGGAGCTAGCCGATGAGGTGGCCGCGTCTGCCGGGGCCGCCTGTCACGCGGGCGATGTCACGGTGTCGGACACGTTGCGCGCCATGGAGGTGCCCCTAGCCTATGCCAGGGGCACGTTGCGCTTTTCCGTGGGGCGTTATACGACCGCCGAGGAGATCGATCACGCCATCGCCGCCATCGGGCGGGCGCTGATGCGTTTGGCCCGAGCCCAGGCCGACTAGCGATAAGCCTCCGGCACATAGGCCGGCAGCCGCTGGGGAGCCATGATGCGCTCCAACCGGGCAAAGCGCATCCGCCCATCCACCAGTGGCACCGAGGGCCAGCTCTCGCCGATCAGCGGCCGCGCATAGCGGACGAACGCATCGGTGACGTCACACGCGTCGCGATCGATCCAGGCTGCGGGGAACGTACGCTCCGAGTTGGCCACCGCTTCCAGCGGCACCTGATCATAGCGCACCGCATAGGCGGACCCCGGCTCGCGCAAGATCGTCGCCATCTGGCCGGAAGCGCCCCGCCCCGCCAGCTCGGCCGCCTTGCATCCCACGGCATAGGCCTCGGCCAGGTCCACCGTGGAGGCGTAGGCGATGTCATGCCGTTGGAGTGTGCCTGGCACGTCGCTGCGCGCACTGCCCCGAGCGGCCAGCCCCTGCCGATTCAGATAGTTGATCACCACCTGGGCTACGGTCGTCTCGCTAGCCGAGAACTGAGGGTGGCCGAACGAGTCCTTGGTCACGCCGATATCGGCCAGCTCCAGGCCCTCGCTAAGCACCACCATGGCGCGCCCGCGCGCCCGAAGCAAGTCGTTGACCCGGTCGGCGATCTCGGCCAGCGTAGGCCGCATCTCGGCCAGTAGGATCAGCAGCGGCATCTCCCGATCGGGGTCCGCTAGGCGGGCGGCTGCTGGGATGTAGCCGATCCGTCGCCCCATGGCCTGCATCACCAACACCGGGTCCGCCGGAAACGAGCCGGCGTTCTCCTCATTAGCGCGCTGGACCGCATACGCCCAGTAGCGCGCCACGCTGCCATAGCCGGGAGTGTGGTCGATCAAGCGGAAATCGGGATCTCCAACGTCATTGTCGATCGTCTTGGGCACGCCGATGCCCGTCACGTCAGCGCCACGTTCTTGGGCCAGCCGCGCCACCTTGTTGGCCGTATCCATCGAGTCGTTGCCGCCGATATAGACAAAGGTACCCACATCGTGCGCATCGAGGACGGCCAGCACCCGATCAAAATCCTCGCGCTGGTTCGCACGCAGCTTGTAGCGGCAGGTACCGATGGCGCCAGCCGCCGGCATAGTGCCAAGCCAGGCGATCTCTTCCGGGGGCTGGGCCGAGAGGTCCAGCAGCTCCTCTCGCAACACACCCTCGATGCCGTTCACCCCCGCATAGATAGTGCCAAAGGTGCCCGTATCGGCGCGCATCGATTCAACCAGCCCGCGCAGGCTGCTGTTGATCACCGGCGATGGCCCGCCCGATTGGGCCACGATCACGTTACGTCGCTCCACCCATCCCCCCTCTCGGATGCTTGTTGGTCGGTCCTACTCGGTCCACTCGGTGTGAAAGACGCCTTCCTTGTCGATGCGGCGGTAGGTGTGAGCCCCGAAATAATCGCGCTGACCCTGCGTCAAGTTGGCCGGCAGCCGCTTGGTGCGGTAGGCGTCAAAATAGGCCAGTGACGACGCAAAGGCGTGCACCGGGATGCCCATGCTGACGGCCGTGGTGATGACGCGCCGCAACGCGCCCTGACGCGCCAGGATCTCGTCACGGAAGAACGGATCCAGCATCAGGTTGGTGAGCTTGGGGTTATGGTCAAAGGCCGCCGCGATGTCGTTCAAGAAGCGCGCGCGGATGATGCACCCACCCCGCCAGATGCGGGCGATGGCGCCCATATCCAGATCATAGTCGTACTCGGCGGACGCCGCCCGCAGCAGCCCCATGCCCTGCGCATAGGAGCAGATCTTGGCGGCATAGAGAGCATCGCGCACATCCTCAATCATCTGCCCCCGATCACCGCTGAACTTGATGGTGGGGCCGGTGAGCACCTGGCTGGCCGCCACGCGCTCATCCTTGTAGGCCGAGATGATCCGCGATTCCACAGCCGCATTGATCGTGTGCGTCGGCGCCCCAAGATCCAAAGCGTCCTGCGAGGTCCATTTTCCCGTGCCCTTTTGCTTGGCCTCATCCAGGATCACGTCCACCAGGGGCTTGCCCGTCTCCTCATCCACCCGCGCCAGAATCTCACTGGTGATCTCGATCAGGTACGACTGGAGCTCTCCTTGGTTCCACTGGCCAAAGACCTCGGCTAGCTCGGCCGCCGGCATCCCCAGCCCGCGAGCCATCACGTCATAGGCCTCGGCGATGAGCTGCATATCGCCATACTCGATGCCGTTATGCACCATCTTGACATAGTGTCCCGCCCCACGCGGCCCCATATAGGCCACGCACGGCTCGCCCTCGGCCTTGGCCGCGATAGCTGTAAAGATCGGCTCGACCAAGCGGTACGCCTCGGGCTGGCCGCCAGGCATGATGGCCGGGCCCCACAAGGCGCCCTCTTCGCCGCCCGAAACGCCGGTCCCGATGAAATTGATGTTGTCCTCGGCCAACGCCGCAGCCCGCCGCTCGGTATCCTTGTAGAACGAGTTCCCGCCGTCGATGATCAGGTCGCCCGGCGCCAGGAGCGGCTTGAGCTCGGCGATGACAGCGTCCACCGGGGCGCCCGCCTGTACCATCAGCATCACCCGTCGCGGGCGCCCCAGCGCCCCGACCAGCTCCTTGAGGGTGGCGCAACCCAGAATCTGCTTGCCCTGGGCTCGCTCGGCAATGAACTTGCGCATCCGTTCGGTGGTGCGGTTGTACACGGCCACCGAGTAGCCATTGCGCTCCATATTCAGCACCAGGTTCTGGCCCATCACGGCCAGCCCAACCAGTCCGATGTCGTACTTGCTCATGCCCTCCCCCTCTCTTCCTTCAGCCGGTAGAGCATCTCGCCTGCTCGCGGCACCACCAGGATACCCTCGTCCTCTCGTCCTTGCCAAGCCGCCACATCGATGCTGGCGGGGTCACGGTAACCCAGGTTGATCCGCTCGCAGCGCTCCTTCGGCACGCCCGTAGCCAGCTCCACATGGATCCGCGGCAACTCGACGCCATTCACATAGGCGCCGTCGCCCTTGACGTGGGTCGAATGGGCCAACACGCCCCACGGATAGTCCTTGTAGCGATCCCAGTGCGCCAAGATATAGTCACGGACGTGATAGCCGATCTCGTCCAGATACTTGCCGTGGGTGTACGAGATCTCGTCAATATGAGGCGCATAGATGATCACAGTGCCGCCATCAGCCACGACGGGCTCCATCTTGTACATACCCTTGGCGCCCGTCCAGATGTCATCGTAGAGCGTTGGCATCACCGAGAGCACCGTCTGGTAGGGTCGATCCACCCAGACCACATTGACCTGGGCCGAGAGCTCGGCCGCCTTGCTCTGCGACGCCTGCAATCCGCCAAAGTAGAGGCCGGCCAGATCGTGATGCCCCCGCACCACCATGGAAAAGCACGAGATCGGCTGGTCGATGAACGCGACCGCCTTGTCGATAGCGGCGCGCACGGGCGTATCCTCCCGACCGATGGTGGCACGCGAGGTGCGCAAGGCGCCCAACCAGTGGGTAAAGTCGATGACCGCCGGCCCGCTAATCCCAGGGAAAAAGTACTTGCTGCCCCCCGAGAACCCTACCACCTCATGCGGAAAGACCGGCCCCACCACGACCAAGTGGTCATAGTCATGAATTCGGGGGTTGACCTGCACCGGCACCTCGATCTCGATCATCCCGTCGGAGAGATCGCGGGTCTCCTCGCGTGTCAGCGTGCCGATCGTCAGCAGGTCACCCCTCCAGTCATGGTTGTAGAGGCCGACCTGAGCATAGCGTCCTTTACGCTCCTCCTGGGTGATGCCCACATGGCGTCGCAAGGCCTCGGCGCTCATGGGCGGGTGAGTGCCCAGCGCAACCATGAAATCCACTTGGGAGGCCACGCCCAGGGTCGCGTCCGTGATAGCGCGAAAGCAGAGCGGGATCGGCGCGCTACGCGTTCCGTCAGGGATGATAAAGAGCAACCGCTTGCCTTTCGGCGCGAGGGCCCGCACCCCCTCGGCAAAGACGGCACGAACTTGGTCCTCTGTCAGCATGCGGTCGGGATTGCCCACACCCAGCACCATGGTGGTCACCTCTTCCAAGGGGGCACGCTCGGCAGCGCAGCCTCAAAAGCCTCGATCAATTCGGCCTCGTAGGCGCCGCCGTACGTCCCAGCGATGAATCGGTCAAACGCCTCTTCATAGAACCGTTGCCAGCTCTCCTCTTCATGCCCGGGGTTGATCGGGTAAAAGAGGGCGCCGTTGTCGCGAGCGGCCTTGAGGTCGCCAGGGGCATCGCCGATCATCAGCTTTTTGTCGTCGGCATAACGACCTTGCGAGGCCCAACGAATATGTTCCGACTTGGTCCCCATCTCCTGGCCCGCGATCACCTTGACCAGGCCGTCGATCTCATGCTCCTGCCACTCGCGCACCAACGCCTCGACCGGCGTCTGCGAGACGACGATGGCGTCGGCGTGCTGTACGATCAGCTCCAGGCTCTCACGCACATAGGGGAACGGCGGCACGCCGTGGACCATGTCGGCGATGGTGGCGTTCACCGCGTTGCTCCACGCCAGGGCCCGGCGCAGCTCATCGTCGTCGGTCTCCTGAACCAGCCGCGCCAGCGACTCGTTGCTCAGCGGTAAACCAGAACTGATAAAGCCACGGATGGATGGCGCCTCGGGGATGGCCGCCTTGCGACGCTGGACCTCGGGGCGCTCGCGCAGCAGATCGAACACCTTGATCAGCGCGGGCCAGCGGTTGACGCCGCGCCACTTGCTATAGAGGTTCACAAACTCGCTGGCCTCGCGGGCGTACCTGCTGACGGCTTGCAGCCCCCAATGCTTGATGATATTCGGCGTAAAGCACTCTTTGTGCTTGATCTCCATGGTGTCAAAGACGCAGCCATCAGAGTCGATGCCGACAAAAAACTCGTGCTCCACCTGCAGCGCAGCCAACGGGGCAGCAGGCTCGGGAACGCCAGTCATGGTAGCTCTTTCCTCCTGTAGCTTGAGGCCGTTATCCGAAATGGCCAAGCTGGCTAGACGCCACTGTAAGCGCAGAAACCGCCGTCTACTGGTACGGTTACGCCATGCACAAAGGCCGCACCCGGCGATAGCAGCCAGACCAGCGTGCTCAGCAGCTCATCGGGGTCACCAAAGCGGGCCATGGGCGTCTTGCCCACCACCTTTTCGCCGCGCGGGGTATAGCCGCCCGTTTCCGGGTCCTCCAGCAAGAAGCGGTTCTGCTCGGTGAGGTAGAACCCCGGCGCGATGGCGTTGACGCGAATGCCCGTCGCATAGTTTTGCGAGAGATGCACAGCCAACCACTCGGTAAAGTTGCGAATGGCCGCCTTGGCCGCCGAATAAGCCGGGATGTTGGTTAGCGGCTGGAATGAGTTGACTGAGGCGATGTTCACAATGACGCCCTCGCCGCGATCCACCATGTCGCGCGCAAAAACCTGCGTGGTGAGCAGCGCCGTGGTCAGGTTTAGGTCAAACACCCAGCGAAACCCCTCCTCAGGCAGATCAAAGAACGACTGGTTGGCCGAGGTGGTCGCCTTGGGGCTATTGCCACCGGCGCCATTGATGAGGAAATCCACGGGGCCAAAGGCGCCCAGCACACGCTCGCGAGCCCGAGCCAGCGAGGCGCGATCGAGACAGTCGCACGGCACCGCCAACGCATCGCCGCCCTGGGCCGTGATCTCATCCACCACGCGCTGGGCGGCCGCCTCGGAGATATCCAGCACCGCCACGCGCACGCCCACCTTGGCCAGGCCGCGACTCATGGCTCCGCACAGCACGCCGCCGCCGCCCGTGATGACCGCCACCTTGCCAGCGATACCAAACCACGCCTGAAGCTGATCGACCATGGTCCCTCCCCGTATACTAGGCTGATCGTAACGCTCGGCAGTTCTTAGGCCGAGCTACGGACTACCAATTCCGCTTGCATCTGCACCGCCACAGGGGCGGCCCCGGGCTCCTCTACCAGATCCAGCAGGATGCGCATGGCGCGAGCGCCCAGCTCGGCCAGGCGGGCGCGATCGCTGGTCAACGAGTAGGAATAGTGAAAGGCGACGGCGTTGCCCTGGGCGTACCACGAGTAGCGCCCGGCAGGATAGAGCGGCTCCCCGTCCCACTGAAAGCTCGGCCTGGCGCCACTGGCTGCAAAGCGCCGCCGTCATGCGCGCCAAGGGTTCGGTCGACACCTCCCCGATAAAGCCCGCCGCCGTGTGCTCGCCCGCTTGGTGCAAGGCGGCGACAAGCTCCTCGGTCGCCATTCCCAACGAAGCAGATGCCGCCATGTCACAAACCCTCGTGCTCGGTCCGCTGGATGATCTCTGCCTGCATTTGCGGCGAGAGGCCCACGAAATAGTCGCTATAGCCGCCGATGCGCACCACCAGGTCGCGGTAGGCCTCGGGGTTCTCGCGCGCGGCCATGAGCGTCTCCGTATCCACCACGTTGACCTGGATCTCCATGCCACCCCGCCGCAGATAAGTCTCGATGAGGCCCCGCAACCCCTGCACAAAGCCCTCGGGACGGCGCGACCGGGTAAAGCGCAGATTCACCGCGATGCCGCCCAGCATGGGCGCGTGATCCCACTTGGTGGCCGAGAGTACCGCCGCCGTCGGGCCCAGCCGCTCGCGGCCCTGGGCAGGACCCGAGCCGTCGCCCAATGCCTGTCCGGCCAAGCGTCCGTCGGGCGAAGCCGCGGTAACGCGCCCCAGCCGCTCGTGCATGATCCAGCAGAAAAAGCCCGGATGATACGCCCCACCGAGATAGGTACGATAGCGCCGCACCTCGCTGGCGATGTAGCTGGTAATCCGCACCGCCAGCGCATCCACCTCGTCGTCGTCGTTGCCGTACTTGGGCGCGCGCTGCAGCAGCATCAGGCGCAGATCCTCGCATCCGCAGAAATCGGCCGCCAGCGCCTCGCGGAGCTGCGCCAGATCCAGCGTGTGCTCCCCAAAGAGGTACCGACGGATGGCCACCAGGGCGTCCACCAGGTTAGCCAGCCCCACAAAGGATGGCTCGATCCAGTTGTAGCGCGCTCCGCCCTGATCGATGTCTAGCCCCCTGGCCAGGCAGTCGTTGACAAAGCAGGAGAGCAGGGGGAACCCGCCATGATAGTAGCGGGTCATCTGGGCAGTGTTCTGTTCCACCACCGCCTCGCGGATCGCCTCCGCCAGGCGGGCCTCGTAGGCCTCCACGAGGGCGTCAAAGCTCGCAAAAGCGTCCCGTCGCTCAGCGCCGAGTACGGCATCGCCGCGCGCATCGAGCGGCCCCACGCCCAAAAGGTCATGGAGCAACTGCACCAGGTTGATATACGGGCTGGCCACATACACGTTGGACGACGCCACGGGGGTCAGCTCGACGCAAGTGCTATGCTGGTAGAGGCACGCCTCGGCCGGTGGCAGGCCAGCCTCCAGCATCCCCCGTGTGATCAGGTCATCTCCAAAGATGGCCGGATGGGTGAGGCCCTCGGCCAGCAGCTCGCAAGCCCGGTCGGTGATCGCCGGCGGCGTGTCCTCGTTCCAGCAGAGTCCGATGCCGGGATAGGCCATGCGCGTGTGGGCGATGCTCTCCAGAAAATGCTCCGTGAGGGCATTGGTGACGTCGCGCCCGCTGGCGTCTCTCCCACCGATCATAAAGCCCACGGCCAGGCCCCGCGGCGTATACGAGCTGAGCATCAGGCAGAGGCAGTCGATCAGCTCCTGCGCCGAGGCGGGCGTCAGCCTCCCCACAGCTAGGTCGCGCTCGTAATAAGGCAGCAGGTATCGATCGGGGCGCCCAAGCTGGAACAGCAGCATGAGCTGCCCGGCGCAAAGGGCGTAGGTCGTCAGATGGATGGCCTGCAGCGCTTCGTGGAACGTCTCTGCCGGGTGCTCGGGCACGCGGCGGCAGATGCGAGCCAGCTCGCACAATTCCTTGGCGCGACCCGCGTCGCTCGTCCGCGCGGCCTCCTGCTCGCATGCCTCGGCATACCGCTCAAACAGCGTGCGCAGGCCGTCCAACGCGATCTCGCAAGCCCGATAGAAGGCATCGCGCTCCAGGTCGTCGGGGCGGGTCAGATCGAGCCGCTGGCGGTAGAGCGCGATCTGCCGTCGCAGACCGCTCAGCCCGCGTCGTAGGAGCGTCTCATAGTCGATGGCCATGTGGGCGCGTTGACCCCACACGGGGCTGGCCACCGGTGACAGCTCTGACCGCCATCGCTCCAGCTCGGCTCGCTCGCCCGGCGATAGCGCCCGCCGCGAAAACGTGCCCACCAGCAGCTCGTCGGGGCCGATTTCGGGCGTCAGTCCCTCCAGCACAGCTGCCGTGGCGCGTGCCCGCCGCACCAGATTCCAGGGCTCGTGGCTGGTCGCCATCCACGAGCGTGCCCAGAGGAGCTCGGGTTCGTCGCGCGGAATGGTCTCCTCCGCCAAGATTCGCTCACGAAGACGCTTGATCCTGCCCGTGGCCGCTGCCCTCTCCACTGCATATCCTCCTACGCGCCCGTTCGGACCTCGACGCCGCTGCCAGCCGCCACCTGGGCCAAGGCCGCCATGGTGTCCTGCGAGGGGCGCTTGAGCTCGGCTGCGCGGTAATCCAGGCCCAGGCTGCGATACTTGCCCGTGGCCATGGGGTGAAAGGGCAACATCTCATAGTAGACCAGGGTAGGCAGCCCAGCCACGAACGCGGCGATAGCCGCGACCGCTTCAGCACTATCATTGATACCCGGTACGATCGGCGTTCGCACAACCATCGGCGCCCCTGACTCGGCCAGCCGCTGCAGGTTCGCCAGGATCTGTTCGTTGGGGGCGCCGGTCACCTGGCGGTGCAGATCGCTATCCATGGTCTTGATGTCGACCATCCAGAGGTCGACCAGCCCCACCAGAGACGCCAGCCGCTCCCAAGGCCAGCAAGCGTTGGTCTCGATGGCAGTGTGCACACCTTGAGCCCGCACACCCTCGAGAATTGCCCGGCTAAAGCCGAGTTGAAGAAGCGGCTCACCGCCCGAGATGGTGACGCCGCCGTTGGACGTCTCATAGAACGGGCGATCACGCAAGGCCTGGGCCACCACCTCATCGGGCGTCATACTGTCGCCCACCAGCACCAGCGCCTCGGCATAGCACGTCTCGGCACAGGCGCCGCACGCCTGGCATAGCTCGCGCCGAAAGACGCGGTCCCCGTTCACCCGAGCGTGAGCGCCGTGGGGGCATCGCTCCAGGCAGGCACCGCACCCGATGCATCGCTCGGGAAAAAGCTGTAGCTCGGGCTTGGGGGCCAGCGTCTCTGGGTTGTGGCACCAGAAACAACGTAGGTTGCAGCCCTTGAGAAAGACGGTCGTGCGGATGCCGGGACCATCGTGGATGGAATAGCGTTGGATGTTGGTGACATAGCCCTGCATGGCGAACCCTTCTGTCGAGCGTCGGCACCCATAGCCCTTCCGGCGCTCTCGGCACTGCGGTCCAGCCTAGTATACACAAAACGGCCGGCCCAGTGGAAGGGCCAGCCGCGATCTTGTACAATGGGGCAAGGCGTATATCCTCGCCCCACTTGTACCGCATGGGGGATTCGAACCCCCGATCTCCGCCTTGAGAGGGCGGTGTCCTAGGCCAGCTAGACGAATGCGGCACATGGAACGTGGGGCCTATCTTAGCCGGGCGAGCGCAAGCTGTCAAGTCGCTATGCGGGAGCAACGACCATGATCATAGAGATCAGCATCCGTACCGGTGTCCACACCGAGCTCGTCGACATCACCCCACAGGTCCAGGAAGCCGTCGGCCTTAGCGGCATCCGCGACGGGCTGTGCCACCTCTTTGTCCCTCACACCACGGCGGGCATAACTCTCAACGAGAACTGGGACCCCGCCGTGCGGCAGGATGTAGTGAACGCACTAAACGCGCTGGTGCCAGCCAGCCCGGCCTATCGCCACGCCGAGGGCAACTCGCCAGCCCACATCAAGGCGCTACTCACGGGCTTTGCGCTCACCTGCCCCATCGCGGCGGGCAAGCTGGCGCTGGGCACGTGGCAGGGCATCTACCTAGCCGAATGGGACGGCCCCAGGCGGCGTCAGATCCATTTGACCATTCACGAGATCTCTGGGTAAGGCCCTAGGCCTCTCGCAAAAAGATGGCGCGATAGGGCTCCAGATCCAGGGCCACGTTCTCGCCCGCCTCGGGCGGCCATCCAGCGATGTCGCCCGTCACCGGATCCCAGATCTCGACGCGACGCATGGGCACCTGCACCACAAAGCGTTGCCGCTGCTCACCATAGTTGTAGAGCATCACAAAGGTGCGCCCGGCACCCCGCCGGATGGTGTGGGCGATGGTCGCATCGCGGGTGAGCAGCCGCACGGGACCGGCACCCCATCCCCGCAGAGCGTCGACCAGCGTGGCCACATCGTTCACCAGCACCGAGCGCCCTCCGTTGGGCAATGTATGGACCTCGTTGGGCTGGCTAAAGAGCGCCTCGCCGATCTTGGCGGTCAGCCCCGGCTTGCCGGTCTCGGCCTCCACCGCGGGCGGCTCGCCCAGCGCCAGCACCTTTCCTCCGGCTCGCCAGAACTGGTAGATCGCCATCATCACGCGGCGTGGTATCACCCTCGTCATGGGGAGCACCAGGTACTTGATGGAGGCCGGATCACGCCGCCACCACGACGGATCACGCGGCTCCCTGGCGAACGCTAGGTGGTCCAGCAGCACATAGTCCAGGTTGTTGACGACCAGCTGCTTGCCCAGCTCGCGATAGGTGTCGTCTATCGCGACACATGCCTCGGGCTCCTGCCGCGCATAGAGCGTGGCCCGTTGCGGGATAAACTGCGCCCACACGGAGGCGATGGGATAGAGCACGGCGATCTCTCCCGCCCAACGGCTGCCCACCAGCATCTCGCCCAGCCGCCCGACATACGTGTTGATGGCGGCCCAGTCATGCTCCTCGCCCTCTGCGGCAGCGCCACGTTGCCACGCCTGCCGGTAGTAAGACGTCAGCGTGTTGACGCCCAGAAGGTATTGCCAGCCGATGGTGCCGAGGATCTCTTCATCGGTCACCGGCTCGAGCTCGCGCACCCGCTCGAGGTGATCCGACGTCTCGCTCATCACGCGGGGAGCATCCACCAGCTCGGCCACCGATCCCAGCAGCTTGGCATGGACGGGAATCGGCTCGAACATGCCCACCGGCGTCTTGGGCGCGGCTGCCTCTGCGCCCACGCAGCGCGACGAAAGCACGTCGATGCCAGGCCAATCCTGCCGCCGGGCCGACCGCATATAGTCACCATAGTAGTACACATGGGCGATAAGCGATTCCTCCAGCAGCAGATGCCCGCTGGAGGCGATGCCCCGCTGCTGACACCAAGCCTGGAGGGCTCCGCCGTACCGGTCGGCCACCAGGTCGGCCACCAGATCGTAGAACCAGCAGCGCACACAGGTCTGCTCCGCCCCCTGGCCCTCAAAGAGATAGGGCAAGAGCGGCAAGACATCCTCGCCATACCGCTCGCGGAAGCGCTCCTCCAGGTCATAGCACCAGGGCACGACGGGTGCCGTCTGGCCGCCATCCACCAGGTACCCACCTTGCAGCGAGGGTTCGTCGGTAAAGGCGGCGGCAAAGAGATCGCCCAGCTCTCGGCCCAGACCCTGCCGCACCCGCTCCTCATACGCGTCGTGGGTCAGCCGGATGAACTTGTTCACCGCCCGATCGTCCATCATGTTGATATAGGGACGATGTACGTGGACGTTGGCCGCCGCGTGCGTGCCTTCATAGAGATACTGGCGGGCGAACACCATCAACCGCCAGGCCCCAGCGCCAGTCTCAACGCGCACGGTGGGCGAGCCGTCCAGGGCCAAGGGTTCGCCAGGGAGCACCGGCTCGCCATGCTCAAGCGGGCACACACAAGCGTAGACCGGCGTGCCCGTCGGCACCTCCAGAACCATTCCCCCCTCGCCGTCGGTCCAGTAGTATCCAACCCCCTCGGCCTGATACTCGGGGGTATCTCGCAGCGTGAGCCCGCCGGCCAGTCCTGATGGGTAGCCCTCCTCGTCATAGAGCCACAGCCAGAACCCCCGTTCGCTCGCCTCGGCCACTCCGGCCAGAAACTCTTGCCAGTGATCCTCGCTCTGCAGGTAGGCGTCAAAGCTGACGTTGGTGACCAAGCCACCAAAGCCGGCCTCGAGCAGTGCGTCATACACCCGACGGCGCTCGTCGGACGCAGCAGGAATCTGATGAAACATCTGCAGGATTCGCCGATCAGCATCCGGATTGGCAAAACGGGCCTTGGTAGTCACAGAGATCCTCCTTGCTTACGCGCCCAGTCAGTCTACCGGCTGCCGCGTGGGCAGTCAACGGTCTCAAGAGCACCGGTTTTTGAATCCGACCCTAGGCGCGCGCTATAATAGACAAGATTAGCGTTGGGAGGGACCATGCCCATTGATCGTGAGGTCATTCGGCGTCTGCTGACTCGCGTAGAG
Source organism: Anaerolineae bacterium (assembly GCA_040767425.1). GTDB lineage: Bacteria > Chloroflexota > Anaerolineae > UBA1429 > UBA1429 > DAIRUQ01. The sequence goes on from JAXGON010000013.1 coordinate 23,839, forward strand.
CGCCCGGCGCGCTATGCCGGCGGCGAGCTGCACGCCATCATCAAGGACTGGCCAGAGACGCGTGTCCGCCTGGCCCTGGCCTATCCTGATGTGTACGAAATCGGCATGTCCAACCTGGGGCTAGCGCTCCTCTATGACACCGTGAACCAGCTCCCTTGGGCCCTGGCCGAACGCGTGTATGCGCCCTGGGATGATATGGCCCAGGCCATGGCCGAGGAGCAGGTTCCCCTCTACTCGCTGGAGACCTTTACGCCTCTGGACCAGTTTGACGTCGTGGGCTTTAGTCTGCAGCACGAGTTGACCTATACCAACATCCTGTCGATGCTCAGCCTGGCGGGCATCCCCCTCGAGGCCGATCAGCGCACTACGGACTCACCCCTGGTGATCGCCGGCGGCAGCGGGGCCTACAATCCCGAGCCGCTGACTCGCTTTTTCGACGCCTTTTTTGTAGGCGAGGGCGAGGAGGCCATCGTGGACCTGCTCTCGCAGGTCGACCGCGCCAAGGCCGCCAGATGGGACCGCCCCACCTTGCTCCGCTCCCTCGCCGAGATCCCGGGCACCTATGTGCCGGCTCTCTATAGCGCCGCGCCAGCCGCCGACGGCACGTCCATCCCGCATCCTAGCACCCCAACGGTGCCAAAGCGCATCACCAAGCGGATCATGACAGTGTTGCCGCCAGTGCCCACCTGGCCGCTGGTGCCGGCCATGCGGATCGTCCACGACCGTGCCATGGTCGAGATCCAGCGGGGCTGCAGCCGCGGTTGCCGCTTTTGCCAGGCGGGCATGATCTACCGCCCCATTCGCGAGCGCCCGGTGGGCGAGATCGTGGACGCCGTCGATCAGATCTTGGCCAACACGGGCTATGACGAGGTCTCGTTCGTTTCCCTCTCCAGCAGCGACCATAGCGGCATCAGCGAGCTCGTCGCCGAAACGCTCCAGCGCCACGGCGCCCATGGAGTTGGCGTCTCTTTGCCGTCGCTCCGCACAGACGCCTTTAGCGTTGAGCTTGCCGAAAGCATTCAGCAGACCCGCAAGTCGGGGCTGACCTTTGCGCCCGAGGCCGGCAGTCAGCGTCTGCGTGACGTGATCAACAAGGGCGTCACGGAGCAGGATCTGATCGAGACGGCCAGCGCCGCTTTTGGGCGTGGCTGGAACCGGATCAAGCTCTATTTCATGTTAGGCCTGCCCACCGAGACCGACGAGGACGCGCTAGAGATCGCGCGTCTGATCACCACCATCCGTGACCTGGGGCGCAAGATGCGGGGGCGTCGCGTAGAGATCAGCGTCAGCCTCTCTACCTTTGTGCCCAAGCCCCACACGCCGTTCCAGTGGGAGCCGCTCGCCAGCCAGGAGGATATCGTGCGGCGCCAACGGCTGATCCGCGAGCGAGCCGGCGGGCGGGGCACCAAGCTCAGCTGGTCCGATTGGGATGCCACCTGGCTGGAGGCGATGATCTCTCGTGGCGACCGCCGCCTCGGCCCGGTGATCCAGACCGCCTGGGAGCGCGGAGCACGGTTCGACGCCTGGCAAGAGCGCTTTCGCCCCGAGATCTGGCGCGAGGCCCTGGCAGCCTGCGGGGTGGACGCTAGCTGGTACACCGATGGACGAGCCAAGGGCCAGCCGCTGGCTTGGGGCCACATCTCGGCCGGTGTGACCGAGGCATTCCTGCTGCGCGAGCGCCAGCGTGCCTTTCAGGGGATCGTGTCGCCGGATTGCCGCCAGCAGTGCCAGGCCTGTGGAATTCTCACCTCCCTCGGCGAACGCTATGCTGAGGCCGCCCAGCGCAGTGCTTGGGAGTGCCCATGAGTAGGCTCACGACCGTCGTGCAACGGGTGCGGGTCACCTTTGCGGTAAGCTGGCCGCTTCAGTACGCCTCGATCCTGGACATGGGGCGCCTCTGGGAGCGGCTCTTGCGCCGCGCGGAGCTGCCGCTGGCCTACACGCAGGGCTACAACCCGCATGCCCGGCTTCAGTTCGCCGATGCGCTGCCAGTGGGATACACCAGCGCGTGCGAGCTGCTGGATATCTACCTCGGCGAGCCTATGGATGTCGAGGCGCTGCCGGCACAGCTCCAGGCGCAGGCGCCGCCGGGCCTCGGGATCGTCTCAGCTGCCGAGGTCGCGGTCGATGCCAAGGCCCCCCAATCGCTGATGCGAGAGGCTGTCTACCAGGTGTCTTTGCGTACCGACCTCCACGCCGCCGAGATCGCTGCCGCGTTGAGCGAGCTACTCCAACGCACCACCATCCCCTTTGAGCGGGAACGTCGCGGGAGGATGCAGAGCCTGGAGCTACGCGAGCTGATCCATGACCTGGGTCACGTGTCCGAAGATCCCCCTTGGCACGAGGTTCAGATGCGGCTGCGCTGCGGCTCGAATGGTTCGGGGCGCCCCGCCGACGTGCTCGACGCAGCTGGCCTAGCCTATACGGACCTGCGCGTGCATCGCACCCAGCTCATCTGGGAGGAGCGGTCATCATGAAGAGACTCTGGTCCCCCTGGCGCATGGCCTATGTCAGCGGGGAAAAGCAGGCCGGCTGCGTGTTCTGTGACATCCAAAAGGGGGAACAGCCCGACCAAGATGCGTTGATCCTCTATCGAGGCACCCACGCCATGGTGGTGATGAACAAGTACCCCTACACCAATGGCCACCTGATGGTAGTGCCGCTCCTTCACACCGACACGCCTACCGCCCTGGATGATGATGCCCTGTTAGAGATGGCCCAGCTCGTGAACCACAGCCTGACCATTCTGCGCGAGGTACTGCGCGCGGACGGTTTCAACGTGGGCATGAACCTGGGCTCCTCGGCTGGCGCGGGCATCGAGCAGCATATCCATATACACATCGTGCCGCGCTGGACGGGCGACACCAACTTTATGTCCGTGTTCTCGGATACGCGCGTCATCTGTGAAGCGCTGGACGAAACGTACTGTCGCCTCAAGCCCCATTTTGAGGCGCTGACCCAAGAGCGCAACGCCCAAAACGAAAACTAGGCGGCGTTTGGCTTTTCTGGTAGAATACGGGATGTTTGGGCTTTCGTCGGCCTGCCGACGGCATGCCCGAGTCAGACGTTGCATACGCCTGCTATGGCAAAGGAACAGCACCCTTGGATCGCACACCCGTTCTGGACCACGGCTGGGTTCAGCTAGAGGATTGGATGGGGGGTGACGAGGCCGTCATCCGCGGGGCTCGGATCTGTTACCAGTCAGAGGCGCAGGCGCCCGACGCGGACGAACGTCTGATTCGGCGACTGATGCGCAGCGAGCCCAAGCACAATACCGTGTTCGAGCACGCCGTGTTTCGCTTTGGTGTGCAATGCCCTCTGTTCGTCGCCCGCCAGTGGATGCGCCATCGCATCTGTACCTTTAACGAGCGCTCCCTGCGTTACTGCCTCGCAGACCGCACTTATTACATCCCTGCGACGCTGGACGGCGAGCCGCGCGACGCCTATGTCGCCCATATGGAGTCCTCATTCGATCTGTATGAGCGCTTGGTGGGCGACGGAGTTCGTCGCGAACAAGCACGTGGCATTCTAGGCACGGCCGTTTACACCCAGTTCGTCTGGACGGTCAACGCCTGGTCGCTGATGAATTGGCTGCAAAAGCGCCTGGACAAGGGCGCCCAGTGGGAGCATCGCCAGTATGCCCTCGCCATCCTGGACATGTTCGTCGAGACGATGCCCATCACCGGACAGGCCTTCAAGGAGTACATCCTGAAGCGATGAGACCGTCGTGGGATCAGTACTTTATGGACATAACCAAACAGGTGGCCACTCGATCCACCTGTTTGCGCCGCCATGTAGGCGCGATTATCGTGCTCAACAAACGCATTTTGGCGACGGGCTACAACGGCCCGCCCAGTGGACTGCCCCACTGCGACGAGACGGGCTGCCTGCGCGACCAGCTTGGCATCCCCTCGGGGCAGCGCCAGGAGATCTGTCGTGGCCTGCACGCGGAACAGAACGCCATCATCCAGGCTGCCCGACACGGCATCACCGTCGACGGCGGAACCATTTATGTAACCCACCAGCCGTGCATCACCTGCGCCAAGATGATCATCAACGCGGGCATCGTGCGCGTCGTCTGTGCAGATACGTATCCAGACCAGTTAGCACGCGAGATGCTTGATGCCGCTGGCGTGATCTTTGAGATGTGGACAGATAAAGATGCCGAGTGAGAGAAGGGACAGGAGGGACCATGGGCTCTGACGCCAAGATCCGGAAACTGCGCCAACTGCTGCAAGAATCCAAGCTAGGAGGCGGCCAGGCTGCCATCGAGCGACAGCACGACAAGGGCAAGCTGACCGCACGCGAACGTATCGCCCTGCTGCTAGACGACGACAGCTTCCAGGAGCTGGATGCGCTGGTCACCCACCATGCCACGACGCTCGGCATGGACGAGCGAATCACCCTGGGTGACGGCGTCGTCACGGGCTATGGCACCATCGATGGCCGTCTGGTCTATCTATACGCGCAAGATTTCACCGTCATGGGCGGCTCTTTGGGAGCGGCGCATGCCGCCAAGATCGCCAAAGTGCAGGATCTGGCCCTGCGCATGGGAGCGCCCATCATCGGCATCCAGGATTCGGGTGGCGCGCGCATCCAGGAAGGCATCCTTTCGCTGGCTGGCTATGCTGACATCTTTTTGCGAAACACCCTGGCCTCGGGCGTGATTCCCCAGATCTCGGTCATCATGGGGCCCTGTGCTGGCGGCGCCGTCTATTCGCCCGCCTTGACCGACTTTTGCTTCATGGTCAAGGACACCAGTCAGATGTTTGTCACGGGCCCGGCCGTGGTCAAGGCCGTCACCAGCGAGGACGTGACTATGGACGAGCTGGGTGGGGCCATGGTGCACAACAGCGCCAGCGGCGTCGCCCACTTTGCCGCCGACGACGACAAGTCCTGCCTGGAGATGGTGCGCACGCTCCTCTCTTATCTCCCGCAGAACAACCTCGAGGACGCACCGTCGGTTCTGACACAGGACAACCCTGCGCGCGCCGAGTCTCTGCTCGACACCATCATCCCAGACAGTACCAACGAGCCCTATGACATCAAGGATGTCATCACGGCGGTGGTCGATCGGGATAGCTTTTTCGAGATTCACGAGCACTTTGCCAAGAACCTGGTGATCGGCCTGGCGCGGATGGACGGCTCGACCGTGGGCGTCGTGGCCAACCAGCCCGCCTTCAAGGCCGGAGCACTGGACATTGACGCCGCCGACAAGGGCGCCCGCTTTGTGCGCTTTTGCGATGCCTTCAACATCCCCCTCATCACCTTTGAGGACGTGCCAGGCTTTATGCCGGGGATGGCTCAAGAGCATGGTGGGATCATTCGCCACGGCGCCAAGCTGATCTATGCCTACTGCGAGGCCACCGTCCCCAAGATCACCGTCATCACCCGCAAAGCCTATGGCGGCGCGTATATCGTGATGAACAGCAAGCAGATTCGCGGCGACGTGAACCTCGCGTGGCCCACAGCCGAGATCGCCGTGATGGGCCCCGAGGGTGCGGTGGGCATCATCTACCGCAAAGAGATCGAGGCTGCTGCTGATCCGGAAGCCTTGCGCGCCCAGCTCATCGCCGAGTATCGTGAGCAGTTCGCCAACCCCTATCTGGCGGCCTCCTACGGCCATCTCGACGCCGTCATCGAGCCCAGCCAGACACGAGCGGCCCTCGTCAACGCCCTGGCGATGCTGCGCAACAAGCGCGACGAGAACCCGCCAAAAAAGCATGGGAATATGCCGCTATAGTGTTAAAGGAGCACCATGAGCGCTAATCCGCTCAAGATATGTGATACGATTCTACGTGACGCTCACCAATCGCTGTCGGCCACGCGCATGTCCACGGGCAGCATGCTGCCCATCGCGGCCAAGCTTGAGGCCGTTGGCTATGCCGCCATTGAGATGTGGGGCGGCGCCACCTTTGACGCAGCCATGCGCTTTCTCAAAGAAGATCCCTGGGAGCGCGTTCGGGCCCTCAAAGAGGTCATGCCGACCACACCGTTCCAGATGCTGCTGCGTGGCCAGAACATCCTCGGGTACCGTCACTATCCCGACGACATCGTCGAAAAGTTCGTCGAGCTGGCGGTCAACGTCGGCATCGACGTCTTCCGCATCTTTGACGCCCTCAATGACACGCGCAACATGGCTTGGGCCATGGAGTGCGTGAAAAAGTATGGCGGCCATGTACAGGCTGCCCTCTGCTACACGCAGAGCCCCGTCCACAACAACCAGGCCTTTATCGATCTGGCCAAAGAGTTGGAGGGCATGGGCGCCGACTCGATCTGCATCAAGGACATGGCCGCGCTCTGCCCGCCCTATACGGCGTACGATCTCGTCAAGGGAATCAAGGCCGAGGTCGATCTTCCTATCCAGTTCCACACCCATGACACCACCGGCTTTGCCATGGCCGCACTGGTCAAGGCAGCCGAGGCCGGCGCCGACATCGTCGACACGGCCATCTCTTCCATGGCGGGTGGCACCGCCCAGCCCCCTACAGAGTCAATTGTGGCCACCTTCCAGGGCACCGAGCGAGACACGGGTCTCGATCTTGAGCTCTTGAGCGAGATCGCAGCTTACTTTAAGGAGGTGCGCGCCGAGCACCTCGGACAGTTCGAGACGGGCCTCACCACCGCCGATGTCCGCGCGCTGATCTATCAGATCCCCGGCGGCATGCTCTCAAACCTGGTCAACCAGCTCCGCGAGCAGGGCGCCGAGGACCGCTACGAGGATGTGCTCAAAGAGATGCCCCGCGTCCGCGAGGACCTGGGCTATCCCCCGCTGGTCACTCCCAGCAGCCAGATCGTCGGCACCCAGGCCGTCTTGAACGTCCTGATGGGCGAGCGCTACAAAGTGATCCCCCAGGAGGTCCGTGACTATTGCCGCGGCCTCTACGGACGCCCCCCGGCCGAGATCAACCCAGACCTCATGCGCATGGCCATTGGCGACGAAGAGCCCATCCAGGGCCGTCCAGCCGATAGCCTCGAGCCCGGTTGGGAAAAGGCCAAGGCCGAGATCGGTGACCTGGCCGAGAGCGACGAGGATGTGATGTCCTACGCTCTGTTCCCGCAGCAGGCCCGCGAGTTTCTCGAGCTTCGCAAGCAGGGGCTAATTGCTCCCATCAGCGAGGCCCGTCTGTTCCCGGCGGCCACGCCAGCGGCCCAAGGCGCCCAGCCCAAGACCGGCCTGGCACCGGTGGTCCGTCGCGTCAAGCGCGTCCCGCAGACCACGTCGCTCTGGAAAGTGTCGCAACGACTGAGCCGCGGACGCTAGCAACAGCGGTGGGCCGGCTGCCTAGCGGGCCCGCCGGCAGCACCGGGAAAAGGAGCTGGACCGTGAATGATGTTACCCTAGGGCTTCAGGTCACCGGCATCGGTATGGGGCTGGTGTTCCTCACGCTCATTATCGTGATGGTCGCCATCTGGTTGCTGTCGTGGGCATTCCGCCCAAAGGCGGAGCAGCCAGCGCCCGCGGCTAAACGCGCCGCCGACGCCATCCCCGCCGGTGATGACGCCGCTATGGTCGCCGCCATCGCTGCCGCCATCGCAGCGGCCTCTGCCGCCGCCAAGGCGAGCTCCAGCGTGGCCGCCAGGCCGCGGACCCAGGCTGCCGCCCCGTGGATGCGACAGCCCAGCATCGCTTACGATGATGCAGGCGACGACATCGTGGGCGAAGTCGTCCATGTCGCCCAAATCGACACCGATAGCGGCGCCTGGCAAAGCCAGGCTCGTCTGAACGCGCTGCAATAAGGGGAGGCTAACGTGCCAACATACGAGATCACAGTCGATGGCAAAACCTACACGGTCGAGGTGGGGGACGTCTCCTCGTCACCAGTCCAGGTGGTGGTCAACGGCCAGGCCAAGTCGGTCGACCTCAAAGCCGTTGCCGCGCCCGCAGCCCAACCGGCGCCCGCGGCTGAACAGCTCGCCGCCGAGCCCGTCGAACAGGCCGAGCCTGCCGCTGCGGCGCCTCAGCCCGCCGGCGGCGCCGATGGCCAAGTCGTCAAAGCGCCCATGCCCGGCAAGATCCTATCAGTCTCTGTTGCCGTCGGCGATCAGATCACCGAGGGCGACACCTTTTGCACGCTGGAAGCCATGAAGATGGAGATGCCCGTGAGCTCGACGGCCACCGGCACCATCGCCGCCGTTCACGTGGCGCCAGGGAGCAACGTTGCCAACGATGATCCGCTCATCACGGTGGCCTAGGGAGCGAGCTAGAGCATGAATACACTCGGCCTAGACCAGTTGCTTGCCGGGTTCACCGGCCTTACGTGGCAGACAATCGTAATGATCGCCGTGGGTGGCGTCCTGATCTGGCTCGCCATCACCAAGGAATACGAGCCGCTGCTTTTGCTGCCCATCGGGTTGGGGTGCATCCTGGCCAACATCCCAGGAACGGGCATGCTGGACGAAGGCGGCATCCTGAACATCCTGTACAAGGCCGGCATCGAGAGCGAGCTCTTTCCGGCGCTAGTGTTCATCGGCATCGGCGCCATGACGGACTTTGGCCCGCTGCTGGAGAATCCCAAGTACGTGCTTTTCGGCGCCGCCGCCCAGTTCGGCATCTTTGGCACCTTGATGCTGGCCACCCTGTTCGGGTTCAGCCTGCCGCAGGCCGCCTCCATCGGCATCATCGGCGCGGCTGACGGCCCCACCTCGATCTTTGTCGCCGCCGCTCTGGCGCCGGATCTGGTCGGACCGATCACCGTGGCAGCCTACTCGTACATGTCTCTGGTGCCAATCATCCAGCCGCCGGTGATGAAGCTCCTGACCACTCAGCGCGAGCGCCGCATCAAGATGCCCTACTCGTCGCGTCCCATATCAAAGACGACGCGCGTGCTGTTCCCCATCGTCGTGACGTTGATCTGCGGTCTGATCGCGCCAGCCGCGACCCCGCTGATCGGCATGCTCATGTTCGGGAACCTGGCCCGCGAGGCCGGCGTCGTCGAGCGCATCAACCAAGCCGCTCAGAACGAGATCGCTAACATCGTCACGACGTTTCTCGGCATCACCATCGGATCGACCATGGTGGCGGAAAAGTTCCTCAAGCCCGAGACCCTCCTGATCTTGGCCATGGGCCTGGTGGCCTTTGTGCTAGATACGGCGGCCGGCGTCCTGTTCGGCAAGCTGATGTGTGTCCTCTCTGGTTTCAAGATCAACCCGCTCTTGGGAGGCTGTGGTATCTCGGCCTTTCCCATGTCGGCGCGGGTGGTGCAAAAGCTGGGGCAGGAAGAGGATCCCTCCAACTTTTTGCTCATGCACGCGATGGCTTCCAACACCTCCGGCCAGATCGCCTCGGTGATGGCGGGAGGCGTGGTGTTGGCCGTTGTGCCGGCCCTCTTGGGCTGGTGAGGTAGCTCACGAAAGCGACAAGCCAAGCGCGGCCCAAGGGCCGCGCTTGATCGTGTCATCGGACCGTTGCGCAATGGTTGACGGAGTTCTGGACGCTATGGCATACTAGGACCGCGCACAGGCACACTGTGCGCGGTTGCGTTCGGCAGCGCGGCGATGGGCAAGGATCCGCCGAGGTTGGCCCTCACCACGCCAGCAGGGGAGGAAATGCGGGCCATGGAACAGGGCGTTCGAATCTATGGTGAACTGGCATTGGTTGCAGGCAGCGGGAACCCGCAGCTCGCGCAAGAGATCAGCGCCGAGCTCGGGGTACCACTACACAAGCGCGAGATCACCATCTTTGCTAACGAGAACATCTTTATCCAGTTGGGCGAGACCGTCCGTTCCAAGGACGTCTTTATCATTCAGCCTACGTGCTCGCCAGTCGATCACAACATCATGGAACTGATGATCATGATCGATACGGTCAAGCGCGCGTCTGCTGGCCGCATCACCGCGGTGATGCCCTTTTTCGCGTATGCCCGTAGCGACAAAAAGGACATGCCGCGCGTGCCCATCACCGCGCGCCTCATCGCCGACATGCTGGCCGCAGCCGGCGCCGACCGCTTTATGACGGTGGATCTCCACGCCGGGCAGATTCAGGGCTTTTTCAGCTTTCCTGGCGACGAGCTGTCCGCCTTTCCCCTGTTGAGCCGGCATTTTATCAACAAGGGGATCGAGGACCTGGTGGTCGTAGCCGCCGACCTCGGCTTTGCCAAAAAAGCACGCAACTTTGCCCAAACGCTCAACGTGCCGGTAGCCTTTGTAGAAAAGCGACGCGATGGAGGCAATACCGAGTGCCTCTCCGTCATCGGCAACGTGCAGGGCAAGAACGCGTTGATCGTGGATGACGAGGTGGATCGTGCGACGACCATTGCCGGCGCTGCGGACATCCTGCGCGCCAACGGCGCCAAGGATGTCTACTGTTGCTTTGTCCACGCCACTTTTTCCGATGACGCCGCCGAGCGGATGGCCGCCGCTAACTTTGCCGAGATCGTCTGCACGAACTCGGAGCCGATCCCACCCTCCAAGCGGCTGCCCAACATGAAGGTGATCAGCCTCGGCCCTTGGATGGCTCGGGTGATCGACGCCGTCCATCGTGGCCGGTCGGTGGGCAACACCCTTCGCGACTATGAGCCCAACTATAACTAGCGCCACAGCTTGGCGGGCGCAAGCCGGACGAGGGGTATCCCTTGCCCGGCTTTTTTTGGCGCTCATGCTATAATAGGGCAACGCCTAGATAGAGGAGCATCTGCCTCATGCTTGGATTCCTGAAAAAACTCTGGGGTGACCCCGACCAGCGCGTTCTGGAAAAGCTGCAACCCCTGGTCGAAGAGGTCAACGCGCTTGAGCCAGCCATGCAGGCCAAGTCCGATGAAGAGCTTCAGGCCCTGACGCGACAATTCCAGAGCCGCATCCAGTCCGCCACTGCCAACGACCGCGCCGAGATCGCCGAACTCGAGGAGCGAGTCAACCGAGAGCAAGACGCCGAACGACGGCGCGAGCTCCGCCGAGAGATCGAGCGCGTCCGCAAGCGCATGGATGATGTCGAGCGCACGTTGCTGGATGAGATCATGCCCACCGCTTTTGCGGCCGTGCGCGAGGCCGCTCGCCGCACCATCGGGCTGCGCCACTATGATGTTCAGATCATCGGCGGCGCCATCTTGCACCAAAACCGCATCGCCGAGATGAAAACGGGCGAGGGCAAGACGCTCGTGGCCACCCTCCCGCTCTACCTGAACGCTCTCACCGGCCATGGCGTCCATCTGGTCACACCTAACGACTATCTCTCCAAGGTAGGTGCCCAGTGGATGGGCCCGGTGTATCATCTGTTGGGTCTATCCGTAGGGATCATCCAGTCCATGGGCAACGATCCTAGCATGAGCTCGTTCCTCTTTGACCCCAACTACCCGGCCGAGGATGACCGCTACCTGCATCTGCGGCCCATCTCACGGCGCGAGGCCTACCAAGCCGATATCACCTATGGCACCAACAACGAGTTCGGCTTTGACTATCTCCGTGACAACATGGTGCTGGATCTCGGCCAGTGTGTGCAGCGCGAGCTCTACTATGCCATCGTGGACGAGATCGACAACATCCTCATCGACGAGGCCCGCACACCGCTGATCATCTCGGGTCAGGCCGAAGAGTCCACTGAATGGTACCGACGTTTTGCCGACATCGCCGCTCGGCTCCAAGAGGGCGCGCACTATGTGGTGGACGAAAAGCAGCGCATCGTCAGCGCCACGGAAGAGGGCATCACCCAGGTCGAGCAGATGCTGGGCATCGACAATATCTATGCCCCTGAGCATTACGAGCTAACACCCTACCTAGAGAACGCGCTCAAGGCCCGTGCGCTCTTCCAGCGTGACCGCAACTATATCGTGCAGGACGGCGAGGTGATCATCGTCGACGAGTTCACCGGCCGCTTGATGTACGGCCGACGCTACTCGGAGGGTCTGCACCAGGCCATCGAGGCCAAGGAAGGCGTGCCGGTCCAACGGGAGAGCCTCACCCTGGCCACCATCACCTTCCAGAACTATTTCCGAATGTACCGTCGCTTGGCCGGCATGACGGGTACCGCTGCCACCGAACAGGAAGAGTTCCGCCTGATCTATGACCTGGACGTGGCCGTCATCCCCACCCACAAGCCCATGATCCGCGTGGACCATCCCGATGTGGTCTACAAGTCGGCAGAGGCCAAGTACCGCGCCGTTTTCGAAGAGATCAAGCGAGAACACGAGCGCGGCAGGCCTGTCCTGGTCGGCACGTTGGCCATCGAGACTTCCGAGATGATCTCTCGCCGCCTCAAACGGATGGGCATCGCCCACGAGGTGCTCAACGCCAAGTACCACGAACGCGAGGCCCAGATCATTGCCCAGGCGGGTCGTCCCGGCGCCGTGACCATCGCCACCAACATGGCTGGGCGCGGCGTGGACATCCTGCTGGGAGGCAACCCCGAGGGCCTGGCCCGCGAGGCGTTGCGCAAAAAGGGCCTCAGCCTGCAAGAGATCGAGCCCGACGTCTGGCAAGAGGCGCTGGCCGAGGCAGAGGAGACCTGCCGGCAAGATCATGAGGCCATCGTGGCGCTAGGGGGCCTCCATGTGGTCGGCACCGAGCGCTACGAGGCTCGACGCATCGATAACCAGTTGCGCGGACGTGCCGGCCGTCAAGGCGACCCCGGTTCGTCACGGTTCTTTGTGGCGCTGGACGACGAACTGATGCGCCGCTTTGGGGGCGAGTCGTTGGCCGGGCTGATGGACCGCCTCGGCGTCGAGGACGATATCCCCATCGAACACAACATGGTGACGCGCGCCATCGAGAACGCCCAGGTGCGGGTCGAGGGCCACAACTTTGACCTGCGCAAGCATATCCTGGAATACGACGATGTGGTCAACCAGCAGCGCGAGGTCATCTATGATCAGCGGCGGCTGATCCTCTCCGAGCCCAACTTGCGCCCCATGGTCATGGAGATCTATGAGGAGGTGCTCACGGATCTGGCCGAGGAGGTGGCCGCGCTGGCCATGAGCCAGGATGCCGATAGCGCCGACGCCATCCAGGCCATCCACGCCACCATCGACCGCATGCTGCACCTACCCGCCGAAATGTCGCCCGAGCGTTGGCGCAACATGACCGGCAACGAGATCCTCGACGAGCTGCTGCCGCTGGTAGCACAACGCTATGATCAACACGAACAAGAGGTAGGCGTCGAGTTGATGCGCCAGATGGAGCGCGTGGTCATGCTGCGCACCATCGACCGAGCTTGGGTCGACCACCTCACCGCCCTGGACGAGCTGCGCGAGGGCATCGGCTTGCGCGCCGTGGGCCAGCGCAACCCGTTGGTCGAGTACAAGCGCGAGGCGTTCGCCATGTTTGATCAGCTCCTCGACAGCGTCAAGATCAACATCGCCTCGATGATGCTCAACGTGCGCATCCGAGAGGCCCCCAGCGCACCACGCCCCAGCCGGTACTCGGGGGCCAGCGGCGGCAGCGCGGGCTCGGTGCACCAGCAACGCCGTGCCAGCAAGGTGGGCCGCAACGATCCCTGCCCATGCGGCAGTGGCAAAAAGTACAAGCAGTGCTGCTTGCGTGAAGGTCTCAGCCCCGAAGAGGCCGCCGCCAAGGCCGCTGCCGAGGGGTCCATCCGACGGCGCTAGCCGTCTCTGACATCCAATGACGAGGGGCCGTTTAGGCGGCCCCTCGCTGCATCTCTGCCCAGTCCGGCTACTCGCCGGGATAGGCCTCGGGGTAGGCCGGAAGATCGTCTCCAGAGGGGGGCTCTACGGGGTAGGGATAGTCGCCCCCATTGGGCTCCTCAGGGGTCGCCGGCACCGCCGTGGCGGGAGCTAGGTCAGTGGGCGACGCGGGCGCGGTCGGCTCGGCCGTAGCCTCGATGGGAGGCAGCGGCGTCGCGGTCTTGGAGCTGAACCAGCTCTCACATCCCGTCGCGACCACGCAGACCACCATCGCCACCGAGACGACCAGGATCGCTCTGGTCCAGCGCGTTTTTTGTCTAGACATCCGTCTCATCTCCTATCGGAATCGTGTGTGCTGCCAGGCCTCGCCCCGCCCGCCGTCGTTCCGCCTCGGGCTAGGGTGCGCCCGGCTCCCAGCCGATCTCCCGAACTGTGCCATAGAGTGTATCGATGAACAGCAGCCGATGGCGCAGCAAGAGTTCCTCGCCGCACAGAATCTTGACCGCCTCGGCCAGCTCCCAGGCCGCCACCAGCATGGGAGTGGCAGCCGGGTTACCCAGGCTGGTCTCCACCCCTCGGGGCGGTACCGCCCCTTGGCTATACAGCCGACTGAGCACGCCATCGCCCGGCAACGAGGTCGTCACCTGGCCCATATACCCCGCGACGGCCCCATGCACCAGGGGGACGCCCAGCGCCTCGACGGCGGCCTCCAGATCGAGCCGCGACGGCACATTGTCCAACGCATCGACCACCAGGTTGGCCCCTGGGAGCAGATCGGTCGCGTTGTCGGTGGTCAGCCTGGCGGCATAGCAGCAGAGCTCGGTCGCAGCGTTCACCTGCCTGATCCGCTCCGCCAGCACCTCCACCTTGGAACGGCCCAGCGTCTCTTCCAAGCAGCCCAGTTGCCGATTGAGGTTGTCCTCGTCGTAGCAGTCGCCATCTATCAAACTCAGCCGCCCCACGCCCATGCGCGCCAAGCCTTCGGCAGCCCAGCCGCCCAGGCCGCCGCAGCCCACCACCGCCACACACGAAGCCAACAGGCGAGCCTGCCCCTCCCACCCCACCGTGCCGAGGTTTCGACGGTAGCGGCGCGGCATGATCTTGGCCTGGACCGCCGCCAGCTCGACCTCACGGGGCGCGAGAGAGAACCGGTCAGCGATCTCGCGGGTGGCCTGCAGGCCTACCATCCGCAAGGGCCCGTCGGCGGTAGGCTCCACCGCCACATGCGCCTCCAGCGCGCGGGTCACGGCCGCAGCACGTTCTTTATCCATCGGCGCCCTCCGCCGGCGGGGGCACGGCGAACCCATCCGTCGCCGGCTGGCAAACGGGGCAATAGTGCGTCCCACGCTGCGCGAGCCGCGTCTTGACGATGGCGCGGCCGCAGCGGCCGCAAGGCTCGCTCTCCCGCCCATAGACCTGCAGCGCGAACTGGTACGCGCCACTGGCACCCTCGGGCGTGGCATAGTCACGGAGGGTCGTGCCGCCATGGGCGATCGCTTCAGCCAACACCTCACGGATGGCGGCATGCAGCCGCACCGCTTCGTCGGGCCCCAGGCTGTCCGCCCGTCTGGCGGGATGGATCCCAGCCCGATACAGCGACTCGTCCACATAGATGTTGCCCAAGCCAGCCACCAGACTCTGGTCCAGCAGCAGGGGCTTGATCATTCGGTGACGCCTCTTGAGCGCCCGCGAGAATCCGTCGGCGTCCCATTCATCGGACAGCGGTTCTGGCCCCAGCCCTTGCAACAGGCTCGCGGGATCGTCCACCAGCCACACCCGACCAAAGGTACGCTGGTCGTCCAGCCGCAGCGAGCGCCCCGAAGCCAGATCCAGCGCCAGGCGAATGTGTCCGCCACACGGCTCATGGCCAGGTACCAGGCGCATGCGACCCGACATGCGGAGGTGCGCTACCAGAACTCCTGGGGGCTCCAACTCTAGCAAGAGATACTTGGCCCGACGGCGAACCGCCGAAAAGCGCCGCCCCACCAGGCTCCGAGCGAACGTGCTTGGATCGGACGAGGCAATGGTCTGCGGACGCAGCACATGGGCCGCGATGACCAGATCACCCACCAGCTGCTGCCGCAGACAGCGCGCAATCGTCTCCACCTCGGGCAGCTCGGGCATCAGGGCAACCGACCCATGGCGCCGAGAGGATAGCGGCTATAGTCCAGGAGTGGCGAACTGACCACGGCCGCAGACGATTGGCCCATCGTTCGCGATAGGTCGACGCCAACGGGCTCCAGTGGATCCAGCCCCAAGCTAACCCGCCAGCGAGACTCGAGCTCATCCAGCCCGAACCCCAAGACGCGCTCCAACGCCACATCCTGCCGCTGTCCCTCGGCAAAGACAGCCAGCAGCTCTTGCATCGTTTCGCGGCCGTACGTCTCGAGCATGAACGCGACGATCGAGTACGCCTGTCCATAGTAGAGATTGACCAGTTGCGGGTCACCGCTATAGCTGGTCATGGAGCGGAGCGTCAGGAGCGAATCGCGCGCGATGGCGGTTTGCAGGGCGCGCTGGTTGTCGCGGGGCAGCTCTCCCTCGGCGTTCATCGCCAGGCCCTCATCGAGCCAGCGCGGAATCTCGATGTAGGGATTATCGGTAGCCAAGCCCACGACGACATGGCACAGCTCGTGGGCCAATGTCCGTCGTACATCGCGATGCGAGCCCAGTAAGAGCAAGGTGCCACCATCCATGGCCATGCCCAGAGTGGTCACCCGCGCATCGTAAGACTCGCTCCGCGTTGACGTGGCCCGCGCCATGTCGCGCTCGTTATTATAGACCCAAATCGCCACCGCGTCGGGAGGGGGCACGCCCATCTCGGCCGCCAGCCGATCGATGACCTCCTCCGCCGCGGCCAACAGATCCTCGGCTTGGGCTTGGGCGCGGCCATGCCAATACAGGGTGACTCGGTCGCTGACCAGCTCCTCCCACTGGAGGGCCTCGTCCACATAGAGGAGTCGCTCTTCGGGCGTCGTGACCACCTCACCCGTCTCTAGCACCACCTGGTACCAGGCGCGTAGCTCGGTGCCTGGCGCAAACTGCCCAGGTTCCAGCTCCTCCGTGTGAGCCACGGAAGCGGGCATGCTGCCCGACACCTCGGGATAGATGCGGCGCACCACGGGCTTGTCAACCACGCCGTAGAACAGGATCACCTCGTCGATAGGGTCATCACTCTCTAGCGTGGCGCGAAAGGTGAGCTGCCGCGAGAACGCGTGGGTCCATTGGGTGGTGGCGCGGACCGCTGGCTCGGCCACCACGCGAGGGGGCGCGCCCAGCAGTAACAGCATCAGGAGGGCCAGCGCCACCGCACCAGCCCGCCGCCAGCCCGACACAGACCGAGGCCTGCGCGCGAGGGTGAGCGGGTTACGCATGAGGCTCGGGGAGGTCATCGACCTCGACATCGATATACTTGGTGCCCTCCTCGATCAGCATGACGGGGATACCGTCCACGATCGGATACTTGCGTCGACAAGCATCGCTCTGGCACACGAGCCAGGCATCGCGCACCAAGACCACGCGTGACTTGCAGGCTGGACAGGCCAGGATGGAAAGCAGCTCGTCCGACAGCATGGGTAGCCTCCAGCGAATGAAATGATGGGTATTAGCCTCGAATGCGGCTAGTATACCATACCGTCGTCACAAGCCTCAACCATTTGCCGCGCATGGTCCCCCATGATATACTCTTGGCTTGGGAAGCGTTCCCATCATCAAACACGTCCTCATGTGGCTGATGTCGTGCCCACTCCGCCCCGCGGGGTGGGTTCATCTGCGAGTCAGGGGGCGGGTGCACAAAACAAAGTATGGAGGAAAGCTGTGGCAACCGTTACGATGAGAGAGCTGCTCGAGGCAGGCGTCCACTTTGGGCACCGCAGCCGCCGTTGGAACCCCAAGATGCGCCCGTATATCTTTACGGAGCGCAACCAGATCCATATCATCGACCTCTCGCTCACCATGCAGGCGCTCGAGCGCGCCCACACCTATATCCGCGATACCGTGGCCGAGGGCGGCACCATCGTCTTTGTGGGCACCAAGCGCCAAGCGCAAGAGACCATCTACACCCAGGCCACCCGCTGTGGCATGCCCTATGTGAATGAGCGTTGGCTCGGCGGCACCCTCACCAACTTTCGCACCATTCGCTCGCGCATCGACTATATGCTCGAGCTTGAGGGCCAGCAGGAACGCGGCGACTGGGCCGTGCTCCCCAAGAAAGAGGCCACGGACAAGGCTCGCGAGTTGGCCAAGCTACAGCGCAAGATCGGCGGCCTGCGGAACCTGAACCAGATGCCCGACGCCATCTTTGTCGTCGATATCGAGACCGAGGATATCGCCGTAGCCGAGGCCAATCGGGTCAAGATCCCCGTCATCGCGCTGGTGGATACCAACTGCAACCCTGATCCCGTGGACCTAGTGATCCCTGGCAACGACGACGCCATCCGCTCGATCCTCCTGATCACCACCAAGATTGCCGACGCGGTGGTAGAGGGCCAGCAGATGCGGGGCGTGATGATGGACGAAGAGCCCGACTCGACCCTGCAGCCCGCTGGCGTCTACGAGAGCGTCTACGGCCCCCGCGCTACCGCCGCTGACAGCGCGTTGGACGATTTCGACGATGACGACGACGAGGATATCCTCATCATCGATGAGGACGACGACTATGACGAGTAACCTGATCACCAACCTGGCGTCGTGTCGCTAGCGATGCTAACAGACTGAGAGAGGACCTACTCATGGCAGTTACAACCGAGATGATCAAGCAGCTCCGCGAGCAAACGGGCGCGGGCGTTCTGGACTGCAAAAAGGCACTGGAAGAGACCGACGGCGACTTTGAGGCCGCTACGGAGATCCTCAAACAAAAGGGGCTGGCCGCAGCCGCCAAAAAGGTGGATCGCGTCGCTGGCGACGGGCTGGTGGAAGCCTATATCCATGCTGGCGCCAAGCTCGGCGTCCTGGTCGAGGTCAACTGCGAGACCGACTTTGTGGCTCGCACCAAAGAGTTCCAGTCCCTCTGCCACGATATCGCCATGCAGATCGCGGCCTCCACCCCCCTATGGGTATCGCGCGAGGATGTGCCCGCCGAGGCGCTGGCCGAGCAAAAAGAGGCCGTGCGGGCCGAGATGGCAGGCGAGAACAAGCCCGAGCACGTGATGGAACGCATCATGGAGGGCAAGCTGGCCAAGTTCTACCAGGAAACCTGCCTGCTTGACCAGGCGTTTATCAAGGATGACGAAAAGACCATCCAGCAGCTCCTGACCGAGGCCATCGCCAAGCTGGGTGAGAACATTGTCATCAAGCGCTTTGCGCGGTTCCAGATCAACTAGATCCTTTGAGGGGGTGGCGACGCCACACCCCTGCTGTCCAACCACCTCAACGACGGAGGCGCCCATGGCCAAGCCAGCCTATAAGCGGGTTCTGCTCAAGCTATCGGGCGAGTTCATGGCCTCGGACAATGGCTTTGGCGTGGATCCCTCCACGGCAGAGCAGCTCGCCCAACAGATCAAGCTGGCGGCCGAGATCGGCGTGGACGTGGGTATCGTCATCGGGGCGGGCAACATCTGGCGCGGCGGCGCGGCCGTGGCGCGGGGCATGGACCGAGCCTCCGCCGACTATATGGGGATGCTCGGCACCGTCATTAACGCGTTGGCGCTCCAGGATGCCCTGGAACGGATCGGCGTCGATACGCGCGTCCAGACCGCCATCGAGATCCGTCAGGTGGCAGAGCCCTATATCCGACGGCGCGCCATCCGTCACCTCGAAAAGGGACGGGTCGTCATTTTCGGGGCAGGCACTGGCAACCCCTTTTTCACCACCGATACCGCTGCCGCCTTGCGCGCCATGGAGATCGGCGCCGAGATCCTGCTCAAGGCCACCAAGGTCGACGGCATCTACGACGACGATCCCATGACGAACCAGCACGCCACGCGCTTTGAGCACCTATCGTTTATCCAAGCGCTGAACATGGGCTTGCGCGTCATGGATAGCACCGCCCTATCGCTGTGCATGGATAATGATCTCCCCGTTATGGTGTTCAAGCTCGCTCCACCCGACAGTTTGGTTCGGGCAGTGCGAGGCGAGCCCATCGGCACCATGGTGTCGCGCCGATAGCGAGCCGCGCCGATGCATTCAGCAAGGACGTCACAGAGCGAAACGGAGGCCCCCTATGACTGATGATCTTTTACTCCAAGTCGAGGAAAAGATGGCCAAGGCCGTCGACGCGCTGAGACACGATCTGCTGACCATACGCACAGGTCGCGCCTCGCCCGCGCTCGTCGAGAACCTCAAAGTCGAGGTTTACGGATCGGTGATGCCGCTGAACCAGTTGGCCACCATTGCCGTCCCCGAGCCGCGTCTGTTGGCCATCCGCCCATGGGATGCCAGCACCCTCTCGGCCATCGAGCGCGCCATCCTGAAATCCGAACTGGGGTTGACCCCCAACAATGACGGCAAGATCATCCGCCTCAGCATCCCCCCACTCACGGACGAGCGACGCCGCGATTTGGCCCGCATGGTCAACCAGCGCGTCGAGGAGGGCCGCGTCGCCATCCGCAACGCGCGGCGCGACGCCATGAAAGCCCTGCAGGCCATGGAAAAGGATGGCGACATCTCCGAGGATGACCGATACCGCGCCCAAGAGGACCTGCAGGAGCTCACCGACGAGTATATCAGCAAGCTCGACGCCGTGGGCGAGGCCAAGCAGACCGAGATCATGGAAGTGTGATGACCGACCTGCCCAAGCTACCGCCGCTGGAACGGGTCCCACGCCACGTTGCGATCATCATGGATGGCAACGGCCGCTGGGCGCGGGCGCGGGGGCTGCCTCGCACGGCTGGGCATCGCGCTGGCACTGAGAACCTGCCCGAGGTGCTCCAGGCGGTAATCGAGTTCGGCATCGAACAGCTCACCATCTATGCCTTTTCCACCGAAAACTGGGCGCGCCCCTACACCGAGGTACGCGCCCTCATGGCGCTGGCCGAGCATGTCCTCGATAGCCGTCTGAACGAGCTGCATGAATCGGGCGTGCGGCTGCGGCATCTGGGCCGAACCGAGGGGTTGCCCGACAGCATCGTGAAAAAGATCCACCAGGCCGAAGCGCTGACCGCAAACAACACGCGCCTCGGGCTGAACATCGCCTTTAACTATGGTGGGCGGGCCGAGATCGTCGACGCGGTGAGGGCGATGCTCGCCGAGGGACTGGACCCCGACGCGGTGGATGAACAGGCCCTCAGCGATCGGCTGACCACCCGCGGCCTACCTGATCCTGACCTGGTCATTCGCACGGCGGGCGAGATGCGTCTCAGCAACTTTCTCGTCTGGCAGGCCGCCTATGCCGAGTACTATGCGTGCGACGTCTTCTGGCCCGATTTTGGCCGAGAGCAGCTTCACAAGGCCCTCGTGGCCTATCAAGAACGTCACCGCAGGTTCGGCCGCCTCGAACCAGACGCCAGCTGACGCTGCACTAGCCACCATCATCGTTGGAGGAGCGTGATGCTCAGCAGTCGCGTGACTAGCGCAGCGGTGCTTCTCCCCATCGTAGCCCTAGCCGCCTATGCCGGAGGCCCGTGGTGGGGCGCCCTCATCGTCGTGGCCGTCGGCCTGGCCATGTGGGAGCTGCTGCGCCTGATCAAGGCGCACGGCGTCTCCGTCTCCGTCATCCCAACCATCACTCTGGCCGTGCTCTTGGCCGCTGACGGCTCCTGGCCGCAGCTGGGGCTGCTCCAGCCCGCCCTGCTCTTCCTGGCGATCGTTCCCTTGAGCATCGAGATCTTTCATCGGAATCGACCTGGCTCCCTCGAGAGTTGGGGCCTGTCGGTGGCAGCGGCCCTCTACCTGGGCTATACTGCCAACCACTTTGGCAGGTTACGCTCCATCCCCAACGGCTTTGCTTGGCTGGCGACCGGCATGGTCGGCACGTGGATCGCGGACACAGCCGCCTATGTCGTAGGTGTGCGCTACGGCAAGCGTCGTCTAGCGCCTCACATCAGCCCGAAAAAGTCCTGGGAGGGCGCCCTAGGCGAGCTCGGCGGCGCCCTGGTGGTCGCGCTGGTAGCTGGGCCCCTGTGGTTAGGCCTAGGCATCGGATCCAGCCTGCTACTGGGCCTCCTCATTGCCGTGGCCGCTACCTTGGGCGACCTCGGCGAGTCGGTCATCAAGCGCCAGGTTGGCGTCAAGGATTCGGGCTCGCTGATCCCTGGGCACGGTGGCATGCTCGATCGCATCGATAGTCTACTTTTCGTCGTACCTCTGGTATACTGGTATCAGCTCTTGCTGAACTGGCTCAAACTGCTGCCCTAGTTCCCGACAGAATGGTATGGAGACGATCACCCTAACAGGCATCCTAGAGTTCGCGAGCCTTGCGCTCTCGTCAGCCATTGTCATCCTCGACTTTTCGCTGCTGGTCTATATCCTTGCCCAGAACCTGCGCAGCCCTGTGGCCCAAGCCTTTGCCGAGATGATGGCTTTTGTCGCCCTCATCTACCTCGTCGACGTCACCATCATCAGCGTCGAGACCACCGAAGCGGCCGAGCTCTGGTTGCGCATGCAGTGGCTGGGGATCGCTTTTGTGCCCGCCTCCAGCTATCACTTTTCCGATGCCGTCCTGCGAACCACCGGCGACCAATCCAAGCAGCGGCGTGCAGTGGTCATCGGTACCTATCTGTTGGCAGCCATTACATTCGCAGGCATCGTCCTGACGCCCTGGATCGCCAACGGCGTCATACAAAAGGGCCGCTTTTACCACCTGACGGCTGGGCCGTTATTCTGGGCCTTTGCGCTCTACTATCTGGTCATTAACGGCGCCGCTTGGCTCAACATCCGCCGGGCGCAGCTGCGGAGCCTCACCTCATCGGCCCGCCGCCGCATGTCCTACCTGGCGTTGACCATCCTGGCGCCCAGCATCGCCGCCTTTCCCTATCTGCTGGTGCCCCCCCTGTCCTCGGTTCTCTCCATCAACCTGATTCTGGTGCTCACGCTCCTGGCCAACGCCGCCATCGCGGGCATGACCGTGGTGATCGGCTATACCGTCGCCTACCAGGGCATGTTTGTGCCCGACCGCGTCATCAAGCACCGCTTGATCCATTTCCTCCTCCGCGGACCGCTGGTGGCCATCGTCGTCGTGATTCTCATGCTCCTGGTGCCCAGCGTCGAGTCGATCCTGGGCCTACCGCGAGACACCGTCATGGTGGCCCTGGTGGCGGGGACCGTCGTGCTCTTGCAGATCCTCGTGAACAAGGCCAAACCCATCATCGATCGGCTGGCTCACCCACACGACCATCGCGAGCTGGCCCTGATCGAGGCCCTGGACGAACGCCTCCTCACCACCACTGACCTGGAGCAGCTCATCGAGAACACGTTGATCACCCTCTGTGAGCGACTCCGAGCGCCCGCGGGTTTTGTCGTGGCCATGCGCAGCGCGGAGATGGTGTTGCGGGTGTTCTGTGGGCCCCAGCAGGCCGCCGCCGACCTCTTGTCTGGCGTGACGCTAGCGGGCCTGCTCGAACAGGTTGATCGCAGCCGCACCGATGGCGAGCTCCGCAACGCCGACTGGATCGTCGCCGATGGCCATTGGCTGCTGCCCTTGCGCGCGGGACCAGAGCGGGCTGTGCTGGGGATCGCGGGGGTCCGCGCTATCGATTCCAAGCCCTCCTTTACACCCGAGGAACTGAGCGAGGCCCAACACTTGGTCGAACGTCTCGACCGCGCGCTGGAGGATATCCAGCTCCAGCGGCAGGTGCTGGCCATCGTACAAGGGCTGGAGAGCGAGCTGGTCCAGCTCCAAGAGTGGCGGTCCGAGCCGTCCTTTGCTAGCTCCAGCGCTCGCCAGGGCCTGGCCACTAACCCGATCCACTCGTCTGGATTCACGCAAACCGTTAAGGAGGCGTTGGGGCAGCTCTGGGGAGGCCCCAAACTGGCCCATAGCCCCCTGGTTCGGCTGCAAGTGGTTCGCGACCGCATGGCCGACAACGATCACGTCCCCGCCAAGGCGGCCCGCTCGGTGCTCACCGAGGCGATCGAGCGCCTGCGCCCCGAGGGCGAGCGGAGCCTGACAGCGGCCGAATGGCTCCTCTACAATATCCTCGACCTGCGCTACATTCAGGGCTACAAGATTCGCGATATTGCCCGACGGCTGGCCATGAGCGAGTCGGACTATTACCGCAAGCAACGGATCGCCATCGAGCAGGTGGCGGAGATGCTGATCCAGATGGAGCGCTCGGCACCAACCGCATCGGACGATGCACCTGCCAGCTCTGACACCTAGCCACGGGAGAGCCAGATGTCCTGCACGCTCCTGCACGCAGCCGATGTCCACCTCGGCTATGCCCAGTACGGCCTTGAGGAACGGCAGCGCGATTTCTACCTAGCGTTTCGCCGCATGGCCGAGGATGCCATCGCGCGGCAGGTCGATGTCGTGCTCTTGGCTGGCGATCTGTTCCACAAACGCACGGTCGACGCCGCGACCCTCTACCAGGCCGTCGTAGTGCTAGAGCTGCTGCGTGACGCTGGCATCACCGTGGTGGCCGTGGAGGGCAACCATGAGCGCCCTCACTACCGCGAGCCGCTTTCGTGGCTGGATTTCCTGGCTCAGAGAGATCTCCTGGTGGTCCTCACGCCTCAGTGGCTCGAGGGCAGGCCCCATCTCTTGCCCTGGGACCAGCACGAGCGTCGAGGAGCCTACCTGGACCTCGCGCCCAACCTTCGAATCGTCGGGTGCCGCTACGTCGGGGCCTCCACGCCGTCGGTGGTGGCGGATCTGGCCAACGCCATCCCCAGTCTGCCTGAGGCCGAGACTCGCCAAACGATTCTCATGCTACACGCGGGCATGGAGGGGGTGCTGGACGCGTATGGCGGCACCTTGTGCGAGGATGATCTCTTGCCGCTGCGCGGTTGGATCCAATATGTCGCGCTGGGGCACATTCACAAGCCCTATGAGCGCCTCGACTGGATCTATAACCCTGGCTCGCTGGAGGCCACCTCCGCCGCCGAGGCCGAGTGGACCGATCGCGGCTACTATATCGTGCGCATGGATGCCGACCGAGGACCACACCTTCCGCCCGAAAAGGTCGTGATCCCCAACAGACCGTTCCTGCGCCTGGTGTGCCATGTGGAGGGCATGTCTCGCCCCAGCCAGCTTTGGGAGGCGGTGCGTGGCATAGCCGCGGCCGCATCAGGGGGCAACGATGGCGACCTGCCGCCGATCGTTGAGCTAACGCTACGAGGCCGCCTAGGCTTTGCCCGAGCAGCGCTGGAGACCGAACGCCTGCAGGCCATCCTGCAAGATACCTTTGATCCGCTGGTCGCCCGCGTGCGCGACCTCACCACCATCGAGCCAGGCGAGATATCTCTCGAGGCCGAGCTCAGCCGCCGCGAGCTGGTGCAGCACGTGCTCCGCGAGCTCATTGCCCAGGACGCCAGGCTGAGCGCCCTCACGGAGCCACTGGCCCACCTCGCTCTGACGCTCCAGGAGATGACCGCCAGCGACCCCCAGCCTAGTGACATCGTGGCCACTCTGGAACGGTGGCAGGAGCAGCACGGTCGTCCCTTTGCCGAGCCCGCCGAGCAGGACGAGGCCTAGGCGATGCTGATCCACCAAGTGGCCCTAGAGAATTTCAAGAGCTATGCCGCCGCCACGGTCGATTTCGCTCCAGGCACCGTGGCCATCGTGGGGCCCAACGGCGCAGGCAAGAGCTCGCTGCTGGACGCCATCGGCCTGGTGCTGTTCGATTGCCAGCGTGGCACCTATGCCGAACGTTTGCGTGAGGGGGAACGCAAGGGGTCGATACGCGTACGCCTATCCTCATCGCTGGATGAGCGCACCTATGATGTGATTCGCGAGTTCTCGGACCGACACCACCCTCCGCTACGTCGTGGCCGATTTGGGCTCGATGGCGCGTTCTGGCCGAAGGAGCTCTGAGCAGGTGACCGCCTGGCTGCACGAGCACCTGCGCGTAGAGCCCTCTCGGAACAAGGCTGTTTCAAGGCCACCATCGGTGTCGAGCAAGGAGTACTTTTACAGCGCCCTTTTTGCTATCGGCGGCCAGCCGCGAAACAATTGATCCGCTGCAGGTAGATGCCTACCGCGCCGCCTATGACGCCCTGCGCCCCACCGTGCGGCATCTCAACGAAACGCAACAAGAGATCGCCCGCGACATCGCCCACTTGCAAGGACAGCTCCGAAGGGAAACGCACGCGGCAGCAAGAACGGTTACGCGGCGTCCGAGGAGCGCCTCGCAGCCTTGGTCACCGAGATCGCCCAGGATGAGCGAGCCATCGCCTCCAACCAGCCGCAGCTCCTTGGCTGCAGGCCCGCCAACTGGCCACCCAAGAGGCTCGCGACCTGGCATCGCGGGCCGAGAGCGGAGTAAAGCAGCAGGAGCAGCGCCTGGCTCGGGCGCGTGCGTGCCGCCGTCGAGCGCGCCCAGGCGGCGCAGCAGGTGTTGCGCCAAAGCGAGCCAGGCTACGAGGCCTATCAGGCCGCACACAAGCGCCTAGACAATCTCGATGAGCAGCGAGGGGCGCGCGACCGTCTCCAGCGAGAGGCAGCCCGCCACGACACCGAGGCGGCGAGACCCTGGAGCGGATCAAGGCGGCCCAGGCGCTCGTCGATCGCGGCGCCGAGGCCAGAAACCCAGATCACATGCGCTGCAACCCCCGCGTGGACGAACAGGAGCGACTCGAGGGCAGCCTGCAACAGGCCGAGGAACGCCATCGCGACGGGACCACGCTGGAGCGGCGGATCGCGGATGCGGAGCAGCAGGTGGCTGGCGAAGGCCAAGGCGCTGGCGGATCTTGCAGAGCGAGGTCGCGCGGGTCGCTCGGCTGGCGGAGGAACGCGACCAGGTATAGGCGGCGCTACAATCGCTGGCCGAGCAAAAAGAGACCTGCATCGCCGAGATCGCCCACCATCGTGCCCGTCTCCAGCAGATCGCCGACCAGACCAGCGCGCTCCAGCAAGCCACCGCCGCTTGCCCCACCTGCGAGCAGCCGCTGCCCGATAGCCGCCGCGACGAGCTGCTCGGGCGCAACCAGGCCGACCGCGACCGCCTCCAGCGAGACCTGACCGCGACGAGCCGACGCGTCAACGACATCGATAGGCGGATGCGCGCCAACAGCCAACGCCTCGGCGAGATCGAGACGGCCAGCGCGAGGGCCCCTCCTCGCGCAGCTTTCGGCCGCCGAGGCGCGACGCCAAGCCATCACTGGCCTCGAGGAGGCGCGCGACCAGCGGAGAGCGATGGGTGATACCGCGGCCGACGTGGCCAGCACCCGCTATGCCCTGGGGCAGCTAGGGGATCGCGTAGCGGCGGGCCGCTGGGCGGGCCGCCAAGGACGCCGCGGAGGCCGAGGGCGCCCTGGCCACGGCTCAAGCCTCGTTGTCAAGACGCTGGAACAGCGGCGCGCCATCGAGTCGTCGTTGGCCCGTTACCAGGATCTCGACAGCGCCATTGCCCAGACGCGCGCCGAGCGCGCGACCGTCATCGCCCAGCGTACGAGGCGTATCTCCGCGCCCAAGAGGTGGCGCACACCTTGCCCCAGGCCCAAGGCAACCTGGCAGAGGCCCAGAAGGCATCTCCAAAGCGACCACCCTCCGCGACCAGGCCGTCCAGGCGGCCACCGAGGCATCCGCCGCCTATGACGCGGACGCGCACCGACGCGTTCTGCAAGAGCTAGAGCGCGCTGACCGTGCACTGGTTGCTGCGCGGACCCAGACAGAGTCGCTGGAGGAGCAGTCGCGTGACCTATCGGCGAGCCTTGGCGCGCTGGAGCGGCTCCGCGGCGAGATGGCCGCCCAGCAAGAGGCCCTGGCTCAGAGTCGCGCCACCACCGACCTGCTTGCCTTTGTGCGCAACCTGTTGCGCGATGCTGGCCCGCTGGTCACCCAGCGGCTGATCCGCCGCATCTCGCAACAGGCCGCCGAGTTCTACGCCGAGCTCATGGGCCAACCCGACGGCAGCCTGGTCTGGGGCGAGGACTATGCCCTCTACCTCGACATAGGCGGCGAGCAACGCGGCTTTGACCAGCTCTCTGGCGGCGAGCGCATGGCCGCGGCCCTGGCCGTGCGCATGGCCCTCCTGCGAGAGACCTCGGCGGTCGACGTGGCCTTTTTCGACGAGCCCACCGCCCATCTTGACAGCGAGCGCCGCGATAGCCTGGCCGAGCGGCTCATGGCTCTGCGCGGATTCTCCCAGTTGTTCGTGATCAGTCACGATGACACCTTTGAGCAAGCCGCTCAGAGCTATATCCGCGTCTGGCGTGACGCCGATGGCAGCCATGTGCTATCCTAACCCAAAGCCCTAGCACGAGGAGAGTACCCCCATGAAGATCGCCGCAACCGTCCCCATGCGCATCGACCTCGCTGGCGGGACGCTGGACGTCTACCCGCTCTACCTATTCGAGGGTGGCGGGCTAACCCTCAACGCGGCCATCGACGTCACCGCCGCAGCCACCGTCGAAACCAGGGATGACGCCCGTATTCTGATCAGGTCATTGGACCTGGGGCTTTGCGAGGAGCATGCGTCGCTGGAGGAGATGCCCCTGGGGCACGGGCTCGACCTGGCTCGACGAGCCGTGGCGCACATGCGCCCGCCGACGGGCGTCAACGTCATCATGGATAGCCACGCGCCCAAGGGATCGGGGCTGGGGGCCTCATCGGCCCTGCTGATGGCCTTGCTACACGCCCTGAACGCCCTCCGAGAAGAGCCCCAACGCCTGACCTCGGCCGAGATCCTGGATCTTGGCGCCAACTTGGAGGCCCAGGTAATCGGCATCCCCACGGGCAAGCAGGACTATTTCCCGCCGATCTGGGGCGGCGTCTCGGCGCTCTGGTTCGAGGTGGACGGTTGGCGCCTGGAAAAGCTCTCGGAAGACCGCGACCTCGTGTCTTGGCTCAACGAGCGCATAATCGTGAGCTACACTAGCATCCCACACGATTCGGCGGTCACCAACTGGGCCATGCTCAAGCGCTATATCGAGGGCGAGGGCGATGCGGTGGCCCGCATGCGCGACATCAAGGCCATCGCCCTGGCCATGCGCGATGCTCTCTGCGACATGGACCATGCCCGCTTTGTCAGCTTGATGGACGATGAATGGCAGCTGCGCCGGGGGCTGGCGGAGGGGGTCTCCACGCCCGAGATCGAGGCCTACATGGCGGCAGCCAAGAGCGCAGGCGCCGATGCCAGCAAGATCTGCGGCGCGGGCGGCGGGGGCTGCATGGTCACCCTAGCGGCCCCTTCCCGCCAGGGCCAGGTGCGCCAGGCATTGTCCGACGCGGGCGCCCGCGTGATGGACGCCCACGTCGTATCGCAGGGGATCCAACTGACCTGCAGTTAGGACTCGCGGTCGTAGACGGGATCCTCACCGACCCAATGACCCGACGCGATGGCGGGGATCTGGCTTCGTTCCTCGAGTGAGAGCTCAATCTCGAGCCCACCCAGCGTGTCGGTGAGCTGCTCGAGGTTGCGAGCCCCCAGGATCGGCGCCGTGACCCGCGGCTCGGCCAGCACCCAGGCCAGGGCTAGCTGGGCGGGCGTCACACCGCGGTCTCGCGCAGCCTCCACGAACCGTGCCACCAGATCGAGGGCCTGCGCCGTATAGTAGCGGTCATGATACTGCTGGAACGCCTCTAGCCGAGCGCCCTGCGGCAGGCCATCAGCACCCAGATACTTGCCCGTAAGCATGCCACCCGCCAAGGGGTTGTAGGAGATCACGCCCAACCCCTCCGCCTCGCAGACATCGAGCACCTCGGCCTCGATGCTGCGGTTGATGGCGTTATAGATCGGCTGGATGCTCACAAAGCGCGACCATCCCCGCAGATCGGCCAGAGCGAGAAAGCGCTGGAGGTGCCATCCCTTGAGATTGGAGCACCCCACATAGCGCACCTTGCCCTGTCGCACCAGGTCGTCCAGCGCCTCCAGGGTCTCCGCGGGCTCACTCCCAAAGTCCCAACGGTGGATCTGATACAGGTCGATGACATCGGTCTGGAGGCGTCGCAGGCTGGCCTCGACGGCTTGCTGAATGTGGATGCGAGAGAGCCCGCCGTCGTTGGGGCCAGGCCCCATGGTGCCGTACACCTTGGTCGCCAACACCACCCGATCACGAACCCCGCGATCCTTGATCCAGCGGCCGACGATCTGCTCCGACACGCCCATCGAGTAGACGTCGGCGGTATCGAGCACATTGCCGCCCGCCTCCCAGTAGGCATCCATCAGGCGAAAGGACATCTCCTCGTCGGCCTCACGGCCGAATGTCATCGTCCCCAAACAGACGCGCGAAACCACCAGGCCCGAGCGCCCCAACCGTCGGTATTGCATCATGTCACCTCCCTGAGCACTACATCGCAACGAACCGATTGTGCCATGAGGCGCCAGCCATGGCAAGGGGATGCCGCCCACGCCGCGAGAGACAGGACGCGCTTGCTCTTCCCAAGCAATGGCGTATGATAGCCTCCTACGTGCCATGCCGCTTTTTGCGCTGCCCCTGAGCCTGCTGTTCCTCAGAGAGCACAGCGACTGGCGCGTGGCCCTGGTCACAGGGATCACGGCGGTCGGCATTATCCTGGTCGCCTAGCCCCGCTGGAGGGCATATAGAACCGAGCGTTGTGGCACCTAGAGGAAGGGTTAACCCATGACCTGGCAATCCCCGTTCACGATTCCCGGGCACTGGTACAAGGCCGCATTTCACGTTCACACGACCCAGTCCGATGGGCGCCTCTCGCCTGAGGCAGCTCTAGACTGGTACCAGAAGCAGGGATACGACATTGTCGCGCTGACCGACCACCGCCGCCTGACGCTAGGCGCTCCCGCCGCCGCCCACGGTGGGCTCTTGACCATCAGCGGCATCGAGCTGGACGGCCCTGGGTACCACATGGTCGGCTTGGGCGCCAAGACCCTGCCCGAGTCGGTGGACCGGTTGCCCGTCCAAGTCGCCGCCAACGCCATCCGTGACGGCGGCGGCATCGCCATCATGGCCCACCCCTACTGGACGGGGCAGACCTCGGCCGACATCCTGCCGGTGGAGGGGATCCACGGGCTCGAGGTGTTCAACACGGTCTGCGAGCAGGAGCGCGGTCTGGGCTATGCTCGACAGACCTGGGACGAGGCGCTGGAGGCCGGCAAGCGGCTGTGGGGCGTCGCGGTGGATGATACCCACTGGATCGGCGACGAGGCCGGCCAGGGCTTTGTCATGGTCCGCGCGCCCGAGCTGACAGAAGAGGCCGTGCTCGCGGCGGTGGCCAGTGGCTCGTTCTATGCCAGCCAAGGACCCACCATCCAGGACCTGCGCATCGTGGACGGCGATGGCGGCCCCTGTCTGGACGTGCGCTGCTCGGCTTGCGCCCGCATCGTGTTCCACGCGGCGGGGCCGCTAGGCAAGGTCGTCCATCCTACGGTGCACGGGATGCTAACGGGCGGCTCGATCGCCCTCCAAGCGGATCAGATCTATGTCCGGGTCGAGTGCACCGACGCCCAGGGCCGCACGGCCTGGTCGAATCCGGTGTACGTCACCGACGCCCTGGCCTAGGAGCCCACACCGACCTGATAGATGCGCACCGGCCCCTGGGAATAGACGGTCTCCAAGCAATCGAGCGTATCCAGCAGCCGCGGCTCGAGGGCACCGCCGCGGCTGCCGATGTACACGTGGGTCACACCCAAGGAACGTATCCAGGCGGCCATCGCCTGGGGGTCATCTCGCAAACGGGTCTGCTGTTCGGCCAGCTCGGCTATGCCCTCACGATAGGCGGGCGAGCCGTGATAGTAGAGGATAGGCGGCTGGGTAGCCTGCCGATCGGCCAGATAAGGGATCCACCAGCCCGCATCGCTGCCCACATACAGGCCAGGTTGCCAAAAGCGGCCGTTCACCAAGAACACAGCGTCTGGCTCGGTCCGCTCACGGATCCACGCCATGGCGGCCATATCGCGCTCATCGGCCAGGATGGTGGTCGGGTTGACAATGTCCACCATCCGCCAGGCCCCCCACCCGCTGACCACCGTCAACGCAGCCGCAACCAAGGGCGCGGCCATTTGCCACCGGGCCGCGTCCCATTTGCGCCGCAGCAGCGCCCATGCCCAGCTCGCGCCGTCGCTCACCAGGTATCCCGCCAACAAGCTGACGGGCACCCAGAAGGAGATGGCCAGCGCGCTACTGCTCATCAGCCAGGTTGGCGTCAGCCCCACTATCTGCGGCAACGACACGAGCACCGCGATCCCTACCCAAACCAGCAGCCAGAGCACCTCGCGCCGCCGCCGGAGCAGGCCCCACACAGCGCCTCCAGCCGCCAGGGCCAACAGCACGCGTGTCGTGTCGGCTCGAAAATACCGCCAGGGAAAGGCATTGTCGCTAGGTTGCTCGGCCCACCCCCCATACACGGCATCCACCGAGGGCAGCACGCGTTGGGCCACGTAGACCACCCAAGGCAGCGTCAGCAGCAAGACCGCCAAGGTCACGATGGCGGCACGTCTCAGTATCGTCGCGAGCGCGTTTCGACTCCGACGGTGCTCCCATAGCACGGCTATCAGACAGACCAGCCACCAGATCACATACAGCACCAAGATGCGGAAATGAGCTAGCCCCAAGCCAGCAGATAGCAGGGCCACCAAGGCCACAGAGCGCGCATCTGTCCGACCGCCTCGCAGCAGGTGCGGCACAGCGCCAGCCACCAGGCAAAAGAGCATCAGCCCCACCAGGTGGGGGTAACGGCCCCACGTCGTATAGTAGGCCGGCATGTACAGCCACACCCCTACGAGCCCGGCCGCGATAACAGCGCCCCAACGATCCCCCAGCAGCCGCTTGGCCAACACATAGGCCCCCAAGGGGGCCAGCACCTGCCAGCACTGCCCAGCCAACAGAACAGCATCGGCCGCGCCCAGGGAAGAGAACCATACGAGCGGAGCGGCCGACGCGTGAAAGCCAAAGTGATAGTGCAGGTCGCCAACGGGGAGATAGGGCGCCGCGGAGCGCGGCACCATGCCCTGGTCGAGCAGGAGCTGGGTCATGAGGACATGATGGGGCGAATCCACCCAAGCCGGCACCACCAGGTCGCGAACCTGAAGCAGACGGCTGGCGATGGTCAACAGCATCACCACAGCCATCACCAGATCGGGCCAACGTGCCTCTGGCGCCGCGGAGCGGGCCGACCAGCCGCCAGGCTGGCGGATGCGCGCCCACAGGCCCAGGGTCACACACCCCGCCACCAGTAACCCCGCTCCAACCGGCCCCAGTGCCCACCCGACCACCCGCGCCCACAGAAACGCCAGGCTCCAGAAGCACGCGCTCAACCCGCCGATGAGCGCCAGCCCCTCCCAGATGTCGGCCTGGTCTTTCGGCCGCAGCAAGCCCAACAGGCCCCATCCCGGCAGCCCCCACGTCAGCACCAACGCCACCAGAGCCGGCAGCCAGCGGCGGAGCTCGTGCATCAGCAGCTCAAGGACTACCGCTGGTGGGTAGCGATAGCCCAATGCAAAGTAGAGATCGCCCTCGCTGGGCTCGCCATCGAGGTAGAGGTGCCCCCCCTCGTAGGCCTCGCTGGCGGTATACCAGGCCGCGATGCCCGCATCCGCACCGCTGGTGAGCGTCATGCGATAGCGCGTACCCTGCGAATCCGCCTGCGGCTCAAAGGCAAAGCGTAGCTTTTGGTTGTGCTCCAGCCCAGCCACTGCCTGCTTGGAGACTACCGGCTGGCCGGATCCATCCTCCCGCTCGAGGGTGAGTCGCAGCGCGCCCTCGGCCTCCTGATGGGCGCCCTCATCGTAGCGCACCAGGTAGACCTCGATCCAGGCCAGGCCCGGGTACTCGCCCATAAAGCTCTGGCCCACGGATCGCTCACCAGAGAGCGGCGGAGCGGCGGTGTCGAGGCGATCCTGGCTCAGGCCAAGTTGCTCATGAAGCGGGCGCCCCATCAGCCACCCAGCCGTCACCAGCAGCACGACGGCCAAATAGAGGCCCACACCTCCCAGGCGCGACCACCTAGTCAGAGCTAGCCAGGCGCTTTTGCAGGTCATAGAGGGTGTTGAGGGCCTCGATAGGCGACATGGTCATGACGTCCATCGCGGAAAGCTCTTTCACTAGCGGGTGTTCACTGGCAAAGAGTGAGAGCTGGCGCGGCTCCTCTGCTGTACGACCACGGCGAGGCAGCGGCTCGGCGCCGTCGCTCTCCAGCTCTTGTAGGATCGCCTGGGCGCGATGGATGACCCCCGGCGGCAGGCCGGCCATCTGGGCCACATGGATCCCATAGCTGCGATCGGCGCCGCCAGGCTCAACGCGGCGGGTGAACACGACCTCTTTGCCGCGGCTGGCCACGGCCACGTTATAGTTGCGCACCCGTGGCAGCCGCTCCTCCAGCTGGGTCAGCTCGTGATAGTGCGTGGCGAACAGCGTCTTGCACCCCAGGCGGGGATGGTTGTGGAGGTACTCGACCACGGACCACGCGATCGAGATGCCATCATAGGTGCTCGTGCCGCGGCCGATCTCGTCCAGGATCAGCAAGCTGCGCTCGGTCGCATGGTTCAGGATGTTGGCCATCTCGACCATCTCGACCATGAACGTGCTCTGCCCACGAGCGATCTCGTCCTGGGCCCCCACGCGGGCAAAGATGCGGTCCACCAACCCGATGCGGGCGCTGCGAGCGGGCACAAAACAGCCGATCTGCGCCAAGAGCACGATCTGGGCCACCTGCCGCAGATAGGTGGACTTGCCGCTCATATTGGGGCCCGTGATCACGTGGATGGCCGACTCGGCACTCAACCGGCAGTCGTTGGGGACAAAGGGCTCCTCCAGCGGCATCCGCTCCACCACGGGGTGCCGCCCTCCCTCGATCTCGATCTCGTAGCCGTCATGGAGCTCTGGCCGCACATAGCCGTGGGTAGCGGCCAGATGCGCCCATCCGGCCAAGAGATCCAGGTGGGCCACAGCCCGCGACGCCGCCAGCATCCGGTCTGCCATCTGCGCCAGACGCGCCAGGATGCCCTGATAGGCCTGGGCCTCGATCTCGCGCAGACGCTCCTGGGCATTGAGGATGACCGCCTCTTTGTCCTTGAGCTCGGGCGTGATGTAACGCTCGGCGTTAACCAGGGTCTGCTTGCGGATATAGTCGTCCGGCACGGCCTCGGCGTTGGCCTTGGTCACCTCCAAATAGTAACCAAAGACCTTGTTATAGCCCACCTTGAGGGACTTGATGCCGGTCCGCTGGCGCTCGGTGCGCTCCAGGTTGGCCACCCAACGCTTGGCCTCCTCCACCGAGGCATGGACGCGGTCCAGCTCATCGGAATAGCCCTGCCGGATATAGCCGCCGTTGGTCGTCAGAGCCGGCGGATCGTCCACAATAGCGCGTTGGATGAGGTCCACGGCCTCCTGGCAGAGCACCAGATCCTCCGCGCGCAACGGATACCGGTCGGCCGCGCCCTGGACGTGAGTGTCGCCCGCCAGCGCGAGGACCACCTCGCGGATGCCCGCCATGCGGGCCAAGCCCTCGCCCAGCCCCACGAGATCCCTGGGGCCGGCGATCCCCTGCACCACCCGGTTGGCCAGCCGCTCCAGGTCACCAAATCCCCGCAAAGCCTGGCGCAACGCGGTGCGACGAGGGGTGTCCTGGAACAGCGCGTCCAGCACCTGGAGCCGCGCTTCCAGCGCATCGTGATCCAGCAGCGGCTGGGTGAGCCAGCGTCGCACCAACCGACCGCCCATGGGCGTCAAGGTGGCATCCAGCACACCGAGCAGCGATCCTTGAACACGACCCTCGCGAATGGTCTCGGTCAGCTCCAGGTTCCGGCGAGTGGCCACATCCAGCACCATAAAGGCGCCGACGCTATAGGTCGCCAGTTGCCGCAACTGCGAGAGCGCGCCGGGCTGATGCTCCTGCAGATACTGGATGATGACCCCGGCCGCTTGGCTCGCGGCTGGCAGCCCCTCACAGCCGAACCCGGCCAGCGTGGTGACGCCCAGGTGCTCCTTCAGGGCGCGTTCGCAGTTGCCCTCCTCAAAGCGCCAGGCATCATAGAGGGTCAGCGGCACCGTCACCTCTGCCAGGGCAGGGTAGCGTCTCTGGGCCTCGGCGGTCTCAGCCTCACCCACCTGGTCATGCGGCACGCCGCCATCGCTGACGATCAGCTCGGCGGGCTGGAGCCGGTCCAGCTCGCGCAGCAGGTCAGCGTCGGCCTCGCGCCCATCGAGCTGGGTCGTCAGGAACTCGCCGGTGGTGATATCGGCGTGCGCTAGCCCCACCGTGCCATCCAACCAGACGGCAGCGGCCAGGTAGTTGTTGCGCTTGTCGGCCAGGAGAGTGGGCTCGACCACCGTCCCAGGCGTGACGATCCGCACCACCTCTCGCTCCATCAAGCCATCCACCGGCTCGTCAGAGGTCTGTTCGCAAATGGCC
The DNA here is from genome assembly GCA_040767425.1 of Anaerolineae bacterium. Taxonomy (GTDB): domain Bacteria; phylum Chloroflexota; class Anaerolineae; order UBA1429; family UBA1429; genus DAIRUQ01. The sequence goes on from JAXGON010000013.1 coordinate 59,776, forward strand.
ACCTTGAAGCCGCGCGCGATCAGCTTGGCCACATAGCCCTCGGCAGCGTGATGGGGCACGCCCGCCATGGGAACCCGCTGGCCCTTGGCGACATTGCGCGACGTTAGCACCACGTCCAGCTCTTGCGAGACCAGATGCGCGTCCTCGTCAAACGTCTCGTAAAAGTCTCCCAGCCGGAAAAAGACGATCGCATCGGGATGCTGTCGCTTGATGTCCAGATACTGTCGACGAATGGGAGTCACTCGCGTGCGCTGTGACATTTGAGCTGCGGCCCTCGCCCTATCTATGGCTGCTGAGTGTAGAGTATAAGGTCGGCGCTTGGCTCCGTCAACGCTCGACTCGCGCGTCGCCCGCAGCTTGGTGGAAGACTCGCGATCACTATAATGAGCCCAGACAACGTCGTCTCGTGCGAGGGAGAAGACATGTCCACAGCCCGCTACTGTCCCCAATGCGGCGCACCCCTAGCCGTCCGAAACGTTCACGGCCGGCAGCGTGGCGTCTGCATGTTCTGCGGCTATGTGCATTATGTCAATCCCATTGTGGCGGCGGGGGCGCTGGTCCACCAGGACGGACGCATCCTCCTCGTTCGGCGAGGCCTCGCGCCGGGACGCGGCAAATGGGCGCTCCCGTCCGGCTATGCCGAGGTGGGCGAAACGCCCGAGGACGCCGCCATCCGCGAGACTTGGGAAGAGACCGGCCTGCGAATCGCGCTGGAGCGACTTTTGGTCACCGAGGCGTTCTTTGACGGCGAGGCGCCGGGTGGCGTGATCGTCCTGTACGCGGCCCGCGTGGTCGACGGCCGCCTCCAGCCGCGAGACGACGCGGTGGAGGCGCGCTTTTTCCGGCCCGACGAGATACCGGACGAGATCGCCTTTCGCCAGCACCGGCGCGCCATCGCCCACTGGGAGACGCTGCAAGACGCCGAGACCCAAGGCAGCACACCGCTGGTGGCGGCGCCTCTGGGCACCAACCCCCGCCGCCTTGCGATCCAACCCGCCTACCTGCAGGCGCTCACCAGCGCCGGTGGAGCCTATCTTCTCATCCAGCCCACCGAGGATGAAACACAGTTGCGCACGGTCTATGCTCAGAGCAGCGGGTTGCTCTTGGCGGGCGGCGGCGACATCGCGCCGGAGCGCTATGGCCAGCGCAACGAAGGCCTCAGCGTGTCCATCGATCCCGAGCGCGACCAGGCCGAGCTGGCCATGGCCCGCTGGGCGATCCAGGAGGGCAAGCCGATCCTGGCGATCTGCCGTGGCATCCAGCTGCTCAACGTCGCGGCCGGCGGCAGCCTCTATCAGGACATCGAGACTGACATCACGGGCGCGATGGATCATCGCGGCGAGCCCCAGCGCGCCATCGAGGAGAAGGCCCATCCCGTGGAGGTGCGGCCAGGCTCGCGCTTGGCCCAGAGCCTGGGTCTACCGCCGCACGATGACGATCCGCGCGTCGTCGTCAACAGCTCCCATCACCAGGCCGTGCGCGACTCTGCGCCCGGCTGGCTCATCACCGCCCGCGCTCCCGATGGCGTCGTCGAGGCCATCGAACCGCCGCCGGCAGCAGCGGGGTGGGTGGTGGGCGTCCAGTGGCATCCCGAACGGCTCTACGCGCATGACGCCCCCAGCCGCGCCCTATTCAGAGCGTTCATCGAGGCCTGCCGTCGGTGGCAACCATGACCCAGCCCACCAATCCGCCGATCCAAGGCACCATCGGCGTGTTCGATTCTGGCGTGGGTGGCCTCTCTATCGTGCGGGCGCTGATCGAGCTGATGCCGGACCAACCGCTGTCGTACGTGGCCGACAATGCCCATTGTCCCTACGGCCCCCGCCCCGCCGATGAGATCATCGCCTTTGCCAACGGTATCACCCGCTACCTCCAGACCCACGGCAGCGAGGTGGTGGTGGTCGCCTGCAACACTGCCTCGGCGGCTGCGCTACTGCCACTGAGGCAGGCCTTTCCCCAGACGTCCTTTGTGGGCATGGTGCCGGCGATCAAGCCGGCCGCCGCCATCACCAAGAGCGGCGTGGTTGGCGTGCTGGCCACCCAGGGGACGCTTCAAGGCAGCCTCTTTGAGGCCGTGGTGGAACACTGGGCCCACGGCGTCCGCGTCATCTCGCGAGCCTGCCACGGGCTGGTGGAACTGGTAGAGAGCGGCCATGTTGCCACGCCGGAGACCGAGGCGATCCTACGGGATTGCGTGGCACCACTGCTGGCGGAAGGGATCGATGTGCTGGTGTTGGGGTGCACTCACTATCCCTTTCTCATGCCAACCCTGGAGCGCGTGCTGCCGCCACACGTCCAGGTGATCGAGCCCAGCCAGGCTATCGCCCTCCAGACGCGTCACGTGCTGGCCGAGCGAGGCCTGTTGCTCCAGGAGGGGCGGCCCGCGCAGCGCCGTTACGCCGCCACCGGCGACCCGACCGCCCTGCAGCGCGCGCTCGCTAGCTACCTCCACGAGGTTGCCAGCGTGGAGCGAATCCGCTGGCACGGTGGCAGCTTGCTTCCTTCCTAACGGTTTATCAACGGGCTCCCCGCATTCCCGGTTGGATCGGGACTCGAATCTTGGTGCTGGCCCGACCGTGTGCTATAATGCGTCGGATGCAAACCGACTGTCCAGGAGTCTTGCCTTATGACACAGTTCACGCCTGATCGAATTCGCAACCTTGTGCTGCTAGGACACGGAAGCAGCGGCAAGACATCGCTCGGGGAGGCGCTCCTCTACACCGCCGGCGCGATCAAGCGCCTTGGCAAGGTTGAGGATGGCAACACCGTCTCGGACTATGACCCCGAGGAAAAGAGCCGAGGCTTTTCGGTCAACTGCTCAATCCTGCCGTTGACCTGGCAGAACAGCAAGGTCAACGTCCTGGACGCGCCTGGATACATGGATTTCGTGGGCGAGGTGCGAAATGCCATCCGCGCGGCCGACGCCGCCGTGATGGTCGTCTGCGCCGCTTCCGGCGTCGAGGTCGGGGCCGAGCTACATTGGGGCTATCTGGACGACGCGGGGATGGCGCGTGCTGTCTTTATCAACAAGATGGATCGCGACAATGCCAACTATGCCGCCACGCTAGAGCAGCTCCGCCAAAAGTTCGACCAGACCTTTGTGCCCATCACCATGCCCATCGGCTCGCAATCCAGCTTTACGGGAATCATCGACCTATTGGCGATGAAGGCCTACATGGGCCCAGACAGCATCGAGGCCGACATTCCCGCTGACATGCAAGAGGCCGCCCAGTCGGCTCGCACCGAGTTGATCGAGTACGCCGCCGAGAGCGACGACGAGCTCATGCTCAAATATCTGGATGGCAAAGAGCTTTCTCAGGAAGAGCTTCTCGCGGGCCTGAAAGCTGGCATCCAGGATGGCAGCATCGTGCTCACCCTGGCCGGATCCGCCACCAAGAGCATCGGCGTCAAGCAACTGCTCCAGATCGTCTCGCGGTTCATGCCCTCGGCCGCCGACGTCAAGCGCGCCGTCACCAACCTCGCCACTGGCGAGAAAGAGATGATCGCAGCGGACGCGAATGGTCCGTTGGTCGTTCAGGTCTTCAAGACCTTGGCCGACCCCTTTGTGGGCAAGCTGACCTACTTTCGTGTCGTATCGGGCACGCTCAACTCGGATTCACGCGTACACAATGTCAATCGCGACACCGAAGAGCGCCTCGGCCAGCTCTTTGAGCTCCGCGGCAAAGAGCAGACGCCGGTGCCATCGGTCTCAGCCGGCGACATTGGCGCGGTGGCCAAGCTCAACGAAACCTCCACGGGCGACACCCTCTGTGACGCCGGCACTCCCTATCAGCTGCCGCCTATCGACTATCCCGAGCCGCTGTTCTCCGTCGCCGTCTTTCCCAAGACCAAGGCCGACCTGGACAAGCTCAGCAGCGGCCTGGCCCGCCTGCTGGAGGAAGATCCTACCCTGCGCGTTGAGCGCAACACCGAGACCAACGAGACCATCCTCTCGGGCATGGGTGAGAGCCACATCCAGCTGGCAGCCCGACGGCTGGCTGACAAGTTCGGCGTTGAGATCCTGACCGAGGTCCCCACCATCGCCTATCGCGAGACCATCACCAAGACGGCAGAGGCCCAGGGCCGTCACAAGAAGCAGTCGGGGGGGCGCGGTCAGTTCGGCGACGTCTGGCTACGCTTTGAGCCCCTGGAGCGAGGCGCTGGGGTCCAGTTCGAAAGCGCCATCTTTGGCGGGTCGGTCCCCAAGCAGTACGTCCCCGCCGTAGAAAAGGGCCTCTACGAGGTCGTCAACGAAGGCGTCCTCGCGGGGTATCCGACGGTGGATTTCAAGTGCGTGCTCTATGATGGCTCCTACCACAGCGTTGACTCGTCGGAAATGGCCTTCAAGATCGCCGCACACCTGGCCTTCCGGAATGGTATCCCCAAGGCGGGACCCGTTCTGCTAGAGCCCGTGGCCGAGGTGGTCGTCACGGTTCCCGAGAACTTTATGGGCGACATCATGGGCGATCTGAACACTCGGCGGGCGCGTGTGCTCGGCATGGAGCAGTCGCGCGGCAACGGCGTGGTCACGGCCTTGGTGCCCTTGGCCGAGATCCAGCGCTATGCCACCGACCTGCGCAGCATGACGCAGGGTCGCGGCATGTACACGGTCAAGTTCTCACACTATGACATCGTGCCATCGCACCTGGTCGACGGCATCATCGAGGCAGCCAAAAAGCGCCGTGAGGAAGAAGCCTAGATCCGACCGATATCTTCTGGCCGATCAGAGGGGGCAGCAGCGTGGCGCTGTTGCCCCCCTGCGCATGCAGAGCTCGGACGGATTTGTCTGCGAGCCACGGCTAGTCCGGGCCGACTTGCACGTCCACACGTTGGCCTCACCCGACTGCCTGACTTTACCCGCCAGCGTGATCCGCTGGGCCACCCTGCGTCAGCTCGACGTCATCGCCATCACCGACCACAACACCATTGCGGGGGGCCAGGCGGTTCGGGAGGCGGCACCTTTTCAGGTGATCGTCGGTGAGGAGATCTCGACGCCAGCGGGCGAGGTGATCGGCCTGTTCCTGCGCGAGGCGATCCCGCCTCAGCCCACGCTCGAGAACGCCATCGCCGCCATCCGCGCTCAGGGGGGGCTGGTGTACGTCCCCCACCCCTGCGATCGCGTCCGCAGCTCGGCTATCGGCGCGGCCGCACTGGCCAGGATCGCCCCTCAGGTGGACGTCATCGAGACACTCAATGCGCGCGTCACCTGGCGCGCGGACAACGCCCAGGCCCAAGAGATGGCCCAGGCGTACGGCATTCTGGCGGCGGCTGGCAGCGACGCCCACCACGGCGCCGAGATTGGCCGCGTCTATGCGCAGCTGCCGCCTTTTCAGGATGCCGCTACCCTGCTCGAGAGCCTCGCCCATGCCACCCTACACGGCCGTGAGTCGCTTCCTCTAGTGCATGCCAGCAGCACCTATGCCCGCGTGATCAAGCAGGTGACCCACTGGCACCCAGAATAGCCGCGCCAGCCACGGGTCCGAGGCGGACCAGCCAAGTGCATCCTAAAATGCAGGAGCAAACCATGAAGATCGGGATCATCTCGGATATCCACGACAACCTCTGGCGTCTAGAAAAGGTGCTCGAGCAGCTAGGCGGGTGCGAGACGCTGCTCTGCTTGGGCGACTATTGCGCACCCTTTACCATGACGGCCATCAGCCAGGGGTTCCGCGGCGAGATCCACGCGGTGTGGGGCAACAATGACGGGGACAAGCTGCTGCTGACGCGGATGGCCGATCGAGCGGGAAACATCACCTTACACGGTGAGCTGGCAGACCTGCGGGTAGCAGGTCGGCATATCGCCCTCACCCATTACCCGCAGGTGGGCAGGCCGCTGGCTCTCTCGGGCCAGTTCGACCTGGTCTGCTACGGACATGATCATGACCAGCGTTGCGAGCGACACGGCGAGACTCTACTGGTCAACCCTGGCGAGGTGATGGGTCGCTTTGGCGCAGCGAAGTACGCCGTCTATGACAGCGAGGCCCACCAGGTTACGCTCCATCAGGTCGATTAGCCAGGCCTCGGCCCTCGACCAATGCGCTCTCGCCAGGAAACAGGGGCAACTGCCTGCCGCCCAACGTCGCCACCACCCGCTCGATGATCAGTCGCCGATCGGCCTCGCTCTCGACAAAATCCAGCCGATCACACGGCACCGTCAGCACGGGACAGAGATCAAAGCCCTGCGCCCAGGCCTCGTATAGTTCGTTGAGCTGCTCCAAGTAGGCGCGTTCGATCCCCTGCTCATAGCCGCGTCCCCGCCGAGCGATGCGGGCCAAGAGCGTATCCACCGACGCGTGCAGATACACCACTAGATCGGGCGGTGGCAGCAGGTCGCGCACGGCCTCGTAGAGGCCCTGATAGCAGCCATAGTCGCGCTGGCTCATCAGGCCGCGTAGGTAGAGGTTGCGAGCAAAGATCTCGGCGTCCTCGTACACGCAGCGGTCCTGTACCACCGTCCGCGTCGAGAGGCTGAGGGTATGGTGATGGCGAAAGCGCCGCGAAAGAAAAAAGACCTGGGAATGAAAGGACCAGCGCACCATGTCGCTGTAAAAGTCCTCCAGGTAGGGGTTATCGGCCACGCCCTCGTAGAACGGGTCCCATCCCATCTCGCGCGCCAAATAGGCCGTCAGCGTGGACTTGCCCACGCCCACGTTGCCAGCGATGACGATAAAGTGACGCGTCATGGGGTGCCGTCCCCCGACGGCGGGCGGTCATCCATGTCGCGCTGGAGCCCCATAGCGATCGCCAGCCGCGCGAGGGCGGCCGAGCAAGCCTCCAAGCGTGCCTCGACATCGGCAGGCGCTACGGCTGCGTGGCCATCCTGGCCTGGTCGTGCCTGCATCTGCAGCACCGCATCGGACACCGCCCCGAGAGCCTGAACGACTGCCGCCAGCTCGTGAAGAGCGCCTGCCATGTCCCCCCGCTGCGGTGCGCCCCTCAAGCCCAGCCGCGCTGCGCCGCCCTCTCTCGCACCGCCTGGCGTGCGAGCGCCTCTCTCAGCCAGCTCGAACAACAAGCGCTGATGGATGCCCTCTCGTAGCACGGAGCGAATGCGGTCGCTCACCAGTGCCAGATCGGCCGGCTTTCGCACAAAGTCCAGCTCGCTGCAATCGATGCGCACCACGGGGCTCTCATCATAGCTGCCAAAGAACCGCTCATACGCCACCCGCAGCCGCTCGATATAGTCCCGCGACATGCTGCGCTCGATGGAGCGGTCGCGCACCGCGATCCGATCCATCAGTACATCCGTTTCCGCATAGAGATAGACCACCAAGTCGGCTTCTGGTACACTGGGCGAAAGAGCAGCATAGAGCTGCTCGTACGTGGCGAGCTCATCACCTGCCAGGTTCTCTTGCGCAAAGAGGCGGTCTTTGCCAAAGACATAATCGCTCAGAACCGATCCCGTCTCCAAGAGCTTGGCCAAAGCCTGCTGCTGGCGATAGCGGCTCAGTAGAAAAAAGATCTGCGTCTGAAAGGCATAGCGTGAGCGGTCGCGGTAGAAATCGCCCAGAAAAGGGTTCTCCTCGAACGCTTCCAGCAGCAGCTTGGCGTCAAACTCGGATTGGAGCAGCCGCGCCAGGGTGGTCTTGCCCACCCCGATGACGCCTTCTACCGCGATATAGGTCACAGTCACCTTCCCGTCTCCAGCACGCCACAACGCGGAGGATAAGTTTGGTCACCCGGGATGTCAAGGATGCTGTCGCAACCCTCGGAACGAGCTTGCGTATAGGGGATAGCTCATGAAGACAGAGGGGCCGCTTACGCCGATCGGAGACCAACCCACAGTGGAGTCGCAAGAGCGGGCATGGGCCATCGCGGCCAGCCAAGGAGATGAAGACGCCTTTGCCAAGCTCGTGGAGGCATATCAGCGGCCAGTCTACAACCTGGCCTATCGCATGCTTGGTAGCACAAGCGAGGCCGAGGACGCCGCGCAGGAGACCTTTTTGCGAGCGTTCACACGGCTCCATACCTATGACCCAGGGCGCAAGTTCTCGTCCTGGATTCTTTCCATCGGCTCGCACTATTGCATCGATCGCCTGCGAAGGCGCCGTGGCAAGACCGTGTCCATGGAAGAGATCATGTCGGAACGGTGGCTCTCTGATGAGGCCCCCAAGCCCGAGCAGCGGATGCTGGAGGGGGAACGCGAGGCCTCGATTCAGAGCGTGCTACAAGACGTGGCCCCCCAGTATCGGGAGGTGCTGATCCTCCGCTACTGGCTGGATTGTTCGCATGAGGATATTGCCGAGATTACTGATACCAGTATAAGCGCCGTCAAGTCTCGCCTGCATCGCGCCCGCAACGCGCTGGGAGAGGCGCTCGAGATGCGCGAGGCGGAACAGACGGAACTAGCCCGCCAAGGGAGGAGGGTGCATGGCAATGCGTGGTCACAAAGCATCTGAACGGCTGTCGCTGGCGGCCGACGGCCAGTTCACCGCAGAGGAATTGCGCGTCTTGAACGAACACGATAAAGGTTGTGTGGCCTGTCAGCGGATGCAGCAGAGGCTGACTGCCGTTGATGCCCTGCTGGCCAGCCCGCGTATGGTCGAGCCGCCCGCCAGCATGACCAACCAGGTGATGGACCGTGTCCGCGCCCACAAGCGCCGCCGCGCCCTCGTGCTGGCGTGGTCGCGCAGGGCCATGTGGCTGGTGATCGTCGCCGCGACGGCAGCCTTGGTGGCCATCGCGCTCTCCTCTGCGCAGGACGTGCTGCGGTCAGAGTCGAGTGTATACGCCAGCCTGGTGCGCAGCTTGCTGGCCGCGATCCAGCTGGGCAGTACGTTGGCGCGAGGCATGCAGGTGATTGGAAGCGCTATTGTCCAGCGCATGAACCTGGCGATCCTGGCCATGTACGCCGCCCTGGCCATCGCCGTGGCTGCCCTCTGGATGCGCCTGGTCGCTCGCGGCCCTCTGGGAGCCGCTCGCGTCAGGGGGAACTAGCTTGTGTCGGATGGGAGGTCGGCTGTGATAGCGCAACGTAAAGGCACTCTCCGTGGTCTCACGCTCTTGGTGCTGTGCCTGGCCCTGTTGACCGTGGCGCTGCCCGTCTCTGCCGATGGTTCGGGCACGCTCAGCGTCATAGGCCGCACCTATACCCTGGGAGAGGGGCAGACCTGGCATGGCGATATGGCCGTGATCGGCGGCACTGCCCGTCTATTGCGGGGCAGCACGCTCAACGGCAACATCTCGGCCATCGGAGGCGTGGTCACCGTCGACGGCACCGTGGACGGGGATATCGTGGGCATGGGCGCAACGGTAGAGTTGGGCCGTCATGCCGTGGTGACGGGCGATCTGGTGGTGCTGGGGACGCTGCGCCAAGATGCCGCCGCCACCGTGCTGGGCGAGACCGTCCAGGGGGCGGATGCCACCCAACACCTTCAGGCGCTCCCTGGGGTGCTGGGATCGGGCATCGGCCGCCTGGGCAGCGAGAGTGCGCCCCTCCGCCCACTGACGAGCACGGCTCGCCGTGTGGGCCGCTGGTTGGGCACGTTGCTGGCGCTGCTGGCCGCCGCCGCGCTGGCAGAGGGGCTCCTGCCCCAAAACACAGAGCGCGTCTCATCTGCGCTGGTCGGCTCATGGATCGAGTCGGCAGGTGCGGGTGTGCTCACCTTGCTGGCATCGGTGCTGCTGATCCCGCTGCTGGTGATCATCTGCGTAGGCATCCCAGTCGCCATCGTCCTGGTGATCGCTCTGGTGCTGGCACTGGCGATGGGATGGATCGCCATCGGCAAGGTACTGGGCACCAGGCTGCTGATCGCTCTGAAGGTGACGGCCTCCACACCGATGATCGACACGCTGGTAGGCGTCACCGTGCTCAGCGTCGCCGCCGCAGTGCCCTGTCTGGGGGGGATCATCACCCTTGCCATCTCGGCCTGGGGCGTTGGCGCGGTGCTCCTCACGCGCTTCGGAGCGAGAGCCTACCCGCCACTGCGCTTTGAGACGGGCGAACCCGCCGACGACCGTCCAGCGTCCGACACGCATCCGCTGGACGAGACCATCGCTCCCTCGGAGCCAGAGGTCTAGCCGCCCAAGCGGGATGCCATCCATCATGACTTGCGACCGTCTTGCCAGCCCGTATACTCATGGCAGGAGGCAAGACGGCAGATGGTGGTCACCCGCATCAAGCTACGATCGCCGATCGGACCGATCGCGGTTGCGGTGCTGTTGTTCCTGCAGATCTTTGCTCCCGCCCGCGCGATCCTTTTTCTGCTCCTGATCATCAGCGGCGTCCTCGCCGTGTCGTACTTTTGGGCACGGGAGCTGGGACGGGGGATCCAGCTGCGTCGCTTTCGACGCTATGGTTGGGCCCAGGTCGGCGATGTCATCGAGGAGCGGTTCATCCTGCGCAACGACGGGATGATGCCAGCGCTATGGGTCGATATCCGCGACCATAGCAATCTCCCAGGCTATAGCGCCAGCCGTGCTACGGGCGTCGGCGCGCGAGCCACCACGCGCTGGACCACCGAGGGCTCCTGCTCACAACGCGGCATCTACACCCTTGGCCCCCTCGAGCTTCACACCTCTGATCCTTTTAGTCTCTTTGACGTGACGCTAGAGCACCGCTACAGCGAGAGCTTTGTGGTCTATCCACCGCTGGCGGCCATCCCGCGCCTCTTTGAGCCTCGCGGCAACTCGCGTGGGTCGGCGCGCACCAACATCCGCACCCTCGACCTGACCACCAACGCTGGCGGTGTGCGGCAGTATGTTCCTGGCGACGCCCTGAACCGCATCCACTGGCGCACCACCGCACGGCGCTCGATCCCGCACCATGAAGAGCTCTTTGTCAAAGAGTTCGACCTGGAGCCCTCGGGCGACCTGTGGATCCTGGTAGACATGGACACACACGCTCACGCTGGCCAGGGACCGCAGTCGACCGAGGAGTACGCTGTCATCCTGGCCGCCTCGCTGGCCAACGAGATGCTCCTCGCCAACCACGCCGTGGGGCTATTCACGCACACCGACGGCCCCCTCATCGTGCCGCCCCGCAAAGGGCACCAGCAGCTTTGGGAGATCCTACGCGTCCTAGCGGGGCTCCATGCCGAGTCAGCCGTGCCGTTTGGTGAGGTTTTGAGCCTGTTCGAGCCCGTGGCTGGCCGAGGAATGTCCGCGGTGATCATCACCCCCTCGCCCGACCCAGCCTGGCTCTCGGGCGTCGGTGGGGTGCTACGTCATGGCCTGCACATGCACGCCCTGTTGCTTGATCGCGCCAGCTTGGGCGGGACAGGCAACATCGATGGCCTGTTCCAAGCCCTGGCCGACCTGGGTGTGGCGGGCCATATTATCGACCAGGGGTTCCCCTTTGCCTTTCTCTCCCAACGACGGCGCCAACGCCCGACTTACCGCACCTTGGGCACGGGACGCGTCGTCGTGGTAGAGCGCGGCAGCCAGGAAGAGGCCGAGTGGATCGCCGTCGGTGCGCGCGCGCCTGGGGGTAGCGTATGACCTACCACCAGTCCTCCATGCCTCCCGTCCGCTCGCGAAACAACGACCTGATTCTGGCGGTCATCACGCTGGCGGCCTGCCTGTCCCTGCCATGGGTGTTGCAGATCCTGCGCTGGGCGCCCGTCGAAGCCAGGGCGTTCGGCGTCACCCTGGGAGCCTTTGCCGTGGGCCTGGTCCTCGGGCATGCGCGCGTGCCCCGCGTGATCGCCTGGTTCCTGGCCGTGGCCCTCGGGGTAGAGCTGGCCGTGCAGATCTCGGGCCAGATCCTGCCCCCCTTCACACTGCTCGCACAAGAGGCCCCAGCCGCGGCACGCTGGATGTGGCAGCTCCTGACCGAGCGCCAACTACCGCCCTCCATCCCGTTCGCGGCGAGCTGGCAGCACGTGGCCGCCCGCGCCACCGACTGGTACGCTCGCATCTACTACTGGTTCGCGGATGTCGCCGCGGGACGCGGCAGCGAGGACACCACCATCCTGGTCCTGGGCGTAGCGCTCGCCACCTGGCTGCTGGTCTTTCACGCCGCCTTTGAGATGTTCCACAGCCGACGCACCATGGTGGCCCTGGCGCCGCTCGGGCTGGCGGTGGTGATGAATGCCTCCTTTGCCCACATGGGCATGAACGCCGTCTACCTGTTTGTGGGAGCCACCCTGCTGGCGCTGCTCTGGAATAGCACCGCGCGCATGGAGATGCTCTGGGAGCGGGCCAACGTCGACTTTTCGCCCGAGCTGCGCGACGACGTCCTCACCGTGGGCGTGGCGCTCTCGGCGGTTATCTTTGTGATCGCCTTGGTCTTTCCCTATGTGACCTTTGACCGCGCCGTGTGGTTCTTCTGGGACAATGTCTCCTCGCGCCTGGAGCCATTCTACCAGAGCCTGGATGAGGCCTTTGCAGGGCGCAATCCGATCCCCACACCCACGCCCGTCCCCGTGGCCGCCCTGGCGCCACACGAGCTGCTGGGCGGGCAGGCTCTGTCGTCGCGGGCTGTCATGCTGGTGGATACCTCCGATCCCAGCCCCCCCACCCCCGAGGAGCTGAGGCTCGACCCCGCGATCACTGCCAGCCGATCCTACCCGCGTCGCTACTGGCGCCAGCGCAACTATGACATTTACACGGGCAGCGGGTGGGATCTCAGCGAGCGCAACGTGACCAGCGTCCAGGCCGGTCGGGCCTGGCGGGAGGTGCTCCAACCCCACCAGCTGGTCACGCAGACCTATCAGCTGTTGGTGCCCCAGGGCGCGCTGGCCTTTGGCGTGGCCGAGCCGATCAGCGCCTCAGTCCGCTACGAGATCATAACCCGGGGCGAGGATGACCTAGTGGCCTTTTCAGTGGCCACCGACACCTATACGGTAGTCTCGTGGTTGCCAGACGTCACCGTGGCAGAGCTGCGTCAGGCCCAAGCGCCGTACCCTGAATGGGTCGCCGACCGCTACCTCCCGTTGCCCGAGATCCCCGAACGCATCGGCGACCTGGCATCTCAAATCGTCGCGGAAGCCGAGGCGACCACGCGCTACGATCAGGCGCGCGCCATTGAGGCCTACCTGCGCCAATATGCCTACGACCTAACCTTGCCGCCGCCACCGCTCGATCAGGACGTGGTCGACTATTTCTTGTTCGACGCGCAGCGGGGCTTTTGTGACTATTCGGCCACGGCGATGACAGTGATGCTCCGCACGCTGGGCATCGCGGCGCGCTATGCGTCGGGGTACCACACGGGAACCTTTGACCACGCCATCGGCGCGTGGGTTGTGCAGGAGAACGACGCTCACGCCTGGACCGAGGTCTACTTTCCTGGTTATGGGTGGTTAACCTTTGAGCCAACCCCCACCCAGCCCGTGTTCGAGCTGCCCGCGGCCCGCTCTGGCGAGGTCGATTACGTCCCTGGGCAGGCCATCCAGGTGGAGGAAGGCACCATACCCACCATCCTGTTCTGGGCAGGCGGGCTGGTGGCGCTGGTGCTGTTTATGGTCATCTGGCCGCCGCGCTGGTTCATCAAACGGCGCCCCGCCAGCGATCGCGTCATACGCGCCTATGCTCAGGTGGTGCGGCGAGCACGCTGGTTGGGCCTACAGCCCGAGCCTGGGCAGACGCCGCGCGAATACCTGGCCGCCCTGGCGGCAGAGATCGATCGCCGCACCCAAGCAGGCTGGTCACGGGACGTTCAAGAGATCTCGCGGCTGTACCAGAAGGCTCGCTACAGCCAACACGCTAGCACCGAGGAAGAGGGCGATCGGGCCACAGCCGCCTGGAAGCGTTTGGGGCCACGGCTGCTACGCCTCGCCCTCAAGCCAGCCGAGTAGTCCCCACATGAGTGGGCCCCGTGGCGATGGCGTCGTCGCAGCGCCCGCTCGCGACCACCCTCCAGGCGAAAAGCAACGCGAGGAGCAGCAACCAGGCCGAGCAGCGCTTCCACATGGCACACCTCCCGGTAGTCCACGTCGTCGTCTTACAGACGTCGTGCCTCTGCGACGGTTCCTGGCTGTTGGTGGCGGCCACAACCCATGATATACTTGCCCACAGTCACCGAAAGCGATGGGATAGCAGCATGCCCCAAGAACAATCGCTCGTCACAAGGTTGGCCAGGGTGGGCTTTGGTATCGCCCTGCCCGTGGTGCTGCTATTCTCGCCCCTCTATCTATTGGTATCGCGGGCCTTTGTGCGCCACGAGTATGGCCTGTCCCATATCCCCTCGTCCGTTCGCTTCGGCCAAGAGGAACGATTGGCCCTATCAGACGTCATGATCGGCTATCTGCGAGGCTGGAACACGGCCGAAGAGATGGCGGCGCTCATCACCAGTGAAGGCATCCCCGCCCTGGATGCGCGCGAGTTCAGCCACATGGTGGATGTCAAACAGGTGATGGATGGGTTCTTTGGGGCCCAGCGCGTCGCGTTAGGACTGATAGTGCTGAGTGGCGTGTGGTTGCTCTTTCGGTCGGGGGTCGCGGACTTGGGGCGGCTGCTACAGGCAGGAGTCTATGTGGCGGGGGCTCTCATCCTCGTGGTGGTGGCCTTTTCGTTGCTGGATTTCAACACGTTCTTTACCGTCTTCCATCGGCTCCTCTTCGAGGATGGCACCTGGACCTTTTGGGAGACGGACACACTGATCCAGCTCTACCCGCTGCCGTTCTGGGTGGACGCCGTCTGGAAGCTGGGCGCCACCATCCTAGTGGAACTTGGCGTGGTGTACGCTCTAGGAGCGTGGCTCCAGAAACAAGAGCCAGCGGCATCGGCCGCTGGTCAGGACGCGCGATCCGGCGAGTAGCCGCGCTAGTTGGCGCGTTCGCGGGCGATCAACTCGCCAAACGTGTGCCTTGTCAGAATTTCCTGGGTCGCCTGAGTGACCTCGCGCCAGACATCCTTCAGCACGCACTTTTGGGTGTAGGCGCAGGTATCGACGATATTGTCCTGGATGCAGGTCACAGGGGCCAGGGGGCCTTCCAGCGCCTTGACCACCTCGGCCACCGAGATATCTTCGGGCGGGCGCGCGAGCATATGCCCCCCCTGCGGGCCGCGGCGGCTCTGCACCAAACCCGCCTTGCGCAGGGTGATCAGGAGCTGATAGAGATAGTTCTCGGGGATCTTGCGAGCGGCCGCAATCTGGGCACTCTGCACATAGCCCTCGCCGTACCGATTGGAGAGTTCCATCATGGCACGGATGCCGTACTCGCCCTTGGTAGAGATCTTCATCTAGTCGCCTCAGCCTAGCCCTATATTGTATACAATCTTGGTGAGATTATAGCACATTGAGCAGGCCAGGTCAAAGCTAGTGGCGCACCCCTGCCGCCAGGAGATCCGTATATGACCGCCGATCCCGCCCGCCAGGACAAGCTGGCCCACTATTTGCTGCGCGCCGTCAACAAGGCCGCTCGCGAACACCGAATGCTCGCTTCGGGCGACACGGTACTGGTCGCCACCTCGGGCGGCAAGGATAGCATGACCTTGCTGGACCTGCTCCATCGACGGCAGCGCGGCGCCAGAGAGCGCGTTACCTTGGTGGCTGCCCGCATGCTCCCTGATCGCCAGTGTGGTCGCGCCGTCCCTGTGCCTTGGCTAGAATGCTACTGTGAGGAACGCGGTATCCCTCTGGTCACAGAGCCGTTCGAGATCGCCAAGGAGATGGCTGAGACAGACGCCAGCCCCTGTTTCCGTTGCTCCTGGCAGCGTCGCAAGGCCCTTTTTCAGACGGCGCAGCGGCTGGGGTGCAACAAGCTGGCCTTTGGGCACCACGCCGATGATGTGGCGGAGACCACGCTGCTCAACCTGTTTTACACAGCCACCATCCGCCGCATGGAGCCGCGCATCACCCTCTTCAAGGGCGCGCTCACGGTCATCCGCCCCCTGGCATATGTGGAGGAGCGTGCCATCGTGGACTATGTGCGGGCGTGGGGTCTACCACTGGCGGGCGAGCCCTGCCCTGAGGGGATGGACTCGCGCCGTCGCCTGATGCGGCGAGTGCTGCGCCTGGTGGAGAAAGACTGCCCCAAAGCCAAGCGCGCCATCTATAATGCCGTCGAACGCAACGAGCTGACCCTGCGCGACCTCCGCTCAGACCTGCGCGAGTGTCGCAAGCAGATCGCCGTGCTGGATCCATGCTCGCCCGCCGAGAGGAGAGAGACGTGACTACCTGGGAAAGGGCCTGCACCTATTACAGCGAAGCGGGATCGGCCAACACGGTCCCAACCCTGGAGATTGCGCAACGACGGGCGGACGAGCTGGGGATCGACCATGTTCTGGTGGCCAGCACCTCTGGCGAGACGGGAGCGATGGCCGCCGAGGCCATGCCAGGGGGGCGCGTCATCGTGGTCAGCCACTCGACAGGATTTGCCGCGCCCAACCAGCAAGAGCTCGAAGAGGCGCACCGCGTGCGCATCGAGGCGGCAGGATCACCCATCCTCACCTGCCAGCACGCCTTGGGAGGCGTGGGGCGGGCCGTCCGCCGCAAGCTTGGCAGCTATCAGATCGACGAGATCATCGCCTTCACCCTGCGCCTACTGGGTGACGGACTAAAGGTGGCCTGTGAGATCACCCTGATGGCCACCGACGCGGGGCTGGTCCGTTCGGGGGAGGAGGTCATCGCGGTGGGAGGCACGAGCCATGGCGCCGATACCGCTGCCGTTATCCGAGCTGCCAACGCCCAGGACCTGTTCGACCTCCGCGTGCTAGAGATCCTCTGCAAGCCCAGGAGCCAATAGCGCGGCTGACCGCGGCGCACGGCCACACGAAAAAGGGGCACCAGCCAAGTAAGGTGCCCCTTGCGAGTGGCGACGCTTAGCCGTTATAGGTAGGCGTGCTCTGGTAGGCTTCCTCGCCCTTGAGATAGTAGGCACATTCGCGAGTGTTCTGCTCGATGGCGATGGCCAGATAGACCAGCTCGGCATAGGCATAGAACAGCACAAAGCCGATGAGCGAGCCCACGAGGATTCCGAGGCCACTGAGGATGCCCGCGATGATGCCCCCACCGCCGCCCCCGAGCGGCACCAGGTTGCGCAGCTCGGGGGAGCGCGCCAAGGCGCTGCCACCGACGGCGCCCATGATGATGGCCGCCAATGCGGCGAGGATTCCGCCAACCAGCGTGATCCAGGCCATCACTTTGAAGACCACCGAGACGATCCTCAGGGCGCGGAACTTTTTCTCCATGCTGCTCCTCCTCTAGGGTTGGGCGTCGCCCATTGCGAACCAGTACGCCGATTATAGCGCGATGCAACGAGCGCCTCAAAGCCGTACGCAAACCTCAGTCGATCTCGCCCGCATAGATGCGCATAACCGTGTCAAGAAAGGTCAGCGCCTCGTCACGGGGCCGCTGGAACGAATTGCGCCCGATGATCGAGCCGAATCCACCGCCATCGCGGATACCACGGATCTCGCCAAAGATCTCCTGGTCGCCCTTGGCGGGGCCGCCCGAAAAGATGACAATCCTCTTGCCATCAAAGGCGCTTTGGACGACATGCTGCACGCGCTCGGCGATGGTTGCGATGGGAACCGCATACCGCTGATAGGCTTTGGCAGCCGCTGGCAACTCTAGCTGCTCAGACGGGAGCTTGACCTTGATCATGGTGGCGCCCATTTGGGCCGCTATCTGCGCCGCATAGGCTACCACGTCGATCGCAGTCTCGCCCTCTTTGCTGAGGCCCCCGCCCCGTGGATACGACCACACCACCACCACCAAGCCAGCTGCTTTCGCCTCAGACACGAGCTCGCGCAGATCCTCATACAGCATCCGCCGATCACGAGTGCCTGGATAGATGGTAAAGCCGATCCCTGCGCACCCCAGCCGCAGCGCGTCATCGACCGTGGCCGTCAGGGCTGGCATGGGGTCGGCCTCATCATAGAGCAGATCGTGGCTATTGGCCTTGAGGATCAACGGCACCTGCCAGGCGTATTCGGCCGCCCCCATCTCGATGGATCCCAGAGGCGCCGCGTGGGCGTTGCAGCCCGCATCCAACGCCAACTGAAAGTGGTAGAGCGGATCATAGCCAGCGGGGTTGGGCGCAAAACTGCGGCCAGGCCCATGCTCAAAGCCCTGGTCGACGGGTAAGATGACCAGCTTGCCTGTGCCGCCCAATCGACCGTGGTTGAGAATCCGTGCGAGGTTCGCGATGACCCCAGGGTTCTCGCTGCGGTACCAAGACAGAATCTCTCGGACGCGGCTAGACATGGTAACCTCCTACACTGCCGAGCCTCTTTGCTCAGCGCTTCCTATGTGCTATGGCTATCATGTCAGCCACGTGGACCGCCGTCAAGTCCGCCCCAGCGCAGGCCTAGCTACGGGACCCCATGTTCTTGCGCAAGAGGTACACGGTAGCCACCAGCAAGCCTCCTAGACCAACCGAGATCAGCACGGTGACCAGATCCAGAGACCGCGAGATGGCCGGATCCTTCACGTCGATGGCCAACGTGCGCGTGGGGCTGGGAGTCGCCGTCAGACGCCCGCTCGTCTCGCCCGCGGCCATGGGCGTGCGCGTGGGCGTGGGCGTATCGGTGGGGGCGCTCGTCGGCAGAACGAGCGGGCGCGCCGTGGCGGTCTGCCGCAAAAAGACGCACTCGCTCAGCAAAGAGGTCTCACTCTTGGCCAGGTAGGGCACTTGGTCACTGGTCAGGTTCACCTGGGTGGTGATCCATTCCCCCGTCTCCAGCCAGTCGGCCACCTCCACCTGCAACTCGAACTTGACAGCGTCGCCAGGCTCGAGCAGGTCCACCTGCCACGCCACGCTGCTCTCATCGTCGTCCATCATGCCCCCCGCCGTCGAGTCCGCCAGGACGGGCGTGAGACCCAAGGGCAGGGTCTGGGTGACGATCACGTTGGTGACCGAGATCATGCCGACGTTCGAGATCCAGATGCTATAGCGCTGGCGCCAACCCTGGCAAAGTGGGTCGTACAGGTCGGTCATGGTGAGATAGAGGTAGGGAGAGACGCCGTCGTCGAGGGCGATAGTGGGCATCGGTGTGGCGGTAGCCGTCGGTGTCAGCGTCGGCGTCGGGGTGGCCGACGGGTCCAGCGTCGGGAAGGGCGTCGCTGTCCGGGGCGCGTTGCTGACCTGCAACCCGTCCACGTAGACATCGTAATAGTCCACGCCACCATCCTTGCGCACCGTCGCCCGCAAGCGCAAGGTATAGCTCCCGTCGGGAATGCCAGTCGTATCCCAGAGGGCCAGTCGTCCGTCATGAACCGCGTCGGCGCGCGCGGCACCGATGGGGATCCACTGCGACGGCTCGGCGCCCGGACCAAAGCTCACCTGGTAGCTTTCCATGTTGGGCAGATCGGCCGTGCCCAGCACCGAGACCAGGCCGCCCACCACCGCGCCGGGCGCTGGCGACTGGATGGCCAGTTGATCGTTGCTCGTCTGAGCCGCAACTGGCCATACCGCCATGAACAGAATGAGCGCACCCATCACTATAGCGGTTCTCCGCATCCTCACCCTTTTCCTTCCCTACCAACGACCCGTTGCGCGGCGACCCTGTCGGCCTGCCATCAGGGCTTCCAGGTTACCGACATCTCTGCGTCCCGGTCCAGCGTACGCTGCGTCGCCACCGAGCCATCAGGCTGCACAAACCAGTTCCTACCATCGCCAACCGCGGCACGGCCGGCGTACACCCACACCGAAAGGTCCAACGCTTTTACACCAGGCTGCTTTTGCACGACCAGATCATAGCGGTATCGTCCGTCTTTGTCGACGCGGACCACCTCTGGCGGCAGACGATAGACCCATCTCACCGTGCACGTCTCACCTGCTGGGACGAGCGCCAACCCGCCAAAGGCGAGCTTGCCCGCCTCTCGGGTTATCTCGACCTCGCCCTCCAGCCCGTCGACCTGCTCCAGCTCGGAGCCGAGCGGCACCAGCACCCGCACATAGCTCCAATAGCAGCCCTCCGTCATCTCCTCATAGCTACTGCCGTAACGGGCCTCATGCTGGCAGGGGATGCCAGCCGGCGAGGCGTTCTCAAAGGTCACGGTCAGCTCTGCCCGCGCCTCGGGCCCATCCAACTCTACCCGGTAAGCCACCGTTCGAGACACGCGGCGGTTGACCTTGTTCCAACCGACGTTGCTCTCGACCACCATGACATAGTCGCCGCTCGATGGCCTAACGGCGCCGTCCCAGCCCGCACGTCTCAGGTCGCCTTGGAGGTCGCCATCGGCAGGAGCCCAGACCAGGAGATCCTTGCGCGCGATAGCCTCCTCGAGCACAGACGCCAGGCCGGGCAGGTCGGCGGCGGCGATCCTGCCCAGGCGCTCCACCAGGCCTCGCACCAGAGCAGCCCCAATGTCCTTGCGATGGGCCAGCCATTCGCCCCAGGCCGCTCCTTGGGCCTCGATGCCGGGCGATTCCAGCGGCTGCGCCCAGAACGTCGCCGCCACCTCGTGCACGTTGGCGCTGGTCACCTCGAGGTCATACCCCTCTAGCCAAATCGGCCCCAGCGCCTCTAGCAGTCGGGCCGCCAACGACGCGTTCACCGCCACCACCAGATCCACCTGGCGCCCCATGTCCATGCTGTAGAGCGCCGCCATCACCTGGGCGGACTCGCAAAAGTCCGCGGACCAGTTGGCGTCGCGGAACAGCAGAATGCTGGCATCCATCCAGCGAGCGAGCGGCTTGGGCGCGGGCGGGTGAGCCGCCTCGTGCGCCTCGACCGCATAGCTATCCATAAAAGTCAGATCGGTCAAGGCGCCGTTCTCCAGCGTCAGCTCGGCCACGCTACTCACAAAGCCGCCGGTGGCTCGCAACTCGTCGTCGTTCTGGAACACCAGCAGGACCGTGCGCGGTGTTTCACCGGCCAGCTGAGGGATCACCAGGCCGAGATCGACGGCCAGCCGCCCTTGCGATAGCAACTCCGCAAGCCGGATCACGTTGGCCCCTGGTAGCGTCGCCAGCGCCTCCTCCACCCGCACGAGGCGCTCACGCACCAGCAGCAGACGCCCGCGCTCGCGCCCCAACGAGTTGACCGCCGAGGACGCCACACTCCTCTCGGCCAAGGTGTCCCAGGTGCCGGGAAGACCGCTCTCGACTTCCAGCAGAGTCCACCAACCCAGCTCGGCCAGATCCTCCAGAGCGGCGACGCCGTCGGTGAGTAGCACGCCAACCGCACGAGCTCGTGGCAACGCCTCCAGCCGAGCGAGGCCGGGTGCCCACCAACTGGTCCGGCGCAGCCACCGGAGGGCGCCATGCAGCTGCGACAAGGCCTCGGCGACGTCGCCCACCTGCTCAGCATCGGGCGCAGCGAGGCTTCCGATGGATGAGGCAGCCGCTCGGGCGCCATCAGCCGCTTGCAACACGCCGCGCGCTGCCAGCACGGTGGCCCCGGCCTGGACCAGGAGCAACCACGCCAACGCCAGCCCGATCCCAAGCAGCACCCTCCCCCTTGGGCGCTGAGCTTTATTCGGCGCCATAGCGCTCGGCAATCGTGCGTTGATAGGCCTGGCCAAAGGGGCTCAGAGCGCCATCGGGCGAGAGCAGGTCGCCGTTGAACTGGCTGACCTCAGACCCCCCGCGGGAGTCAAGGCAGAACCACGCCCACGCTTGCACGTGTTCGGTCTGCTGCAACCAGCGCGTGGTCGCGGTCAGAAAAGCCACTCCCGGCTCTGGGGGCTCGGCAGGACGGTCGCAGCAGCCCGAGCCGTACAAGACTCCGTACTCGGTGAGAAGCAAAGGCAAGTCTCTATGCCCGATCTCGTCCATCCAGTCGCGAAAGGCCACGATCCGCCCCTGAAAGGTGCGCACGTCATACTGGCTTGCGCCGTCGTCCAGGATATAGTTGTGGATATTCCAGGCTGCCACCCGAGGCTCCCGGCCATACAGGCGGCGATAGCACGCCAGGAAGGCCTCGGCATAGGCAATATCGGCGTCCGCGATGCCCGCCGGCACCAATCGCGCTCCCCAGTCCGCCCGAGAAGCAACATCCTCGGCCCATCGGAAAAAGCGCGCATAGGCGCAAGGGGCCAGGGCGTCCTGGTTCGGATCGTTGGGCTCGTTGCCGATCAACCAAACAGCATCGC
>JAXGON010000014.1:0-57194 GCA_040767425.1 Anaerolineae bacterium
GCCGACGCCGATAGCCGCGCCAGATCGACTAGCTCTCGAAGCGTCCCCTCGGAAATGGCCTGCTTTTCATCAAAGCGACGGTAGCTGCGGTTCTTGATGATCAGGTCACGTAGCATGGGTTGTTTCCTACTTTCCGGCTAGCCGATGCACCAGACGGCGTTCTCGACCGCCTCGAGCTGTCCACTATGTGCCGAGCGTACGCCGGCATCCAAGACGGCCATGACGTCCAGGTTGAACCCGATCTCCAGGGTGGGATGCAGTTCGTGTTGTCCTTCGAGGTAGCCAAAGACTTCGTGCGCCAAGGTGTGCCGTCCCTCGGGAAGGGGATCCGCTGCGATGCGCTCGGTGCGGTCGCCGCCCCGCTCGATGCGCACAAAGGGCGCGTCGCCTTGTTCCTCTGGGATCATGGTGCCGGTGGTGCCAAAGATCAGGAGCCCTTTGCGGCCACCGTGGTCGAGCGTGCTCCATGAACCCTCATAGACGCCCAGGGCGCTGGGGTAGCGAGCCACCATGAGGGCATTGTCCTCGGCGTCGCCCCAGTGGCTGGCCAGGTTGGCCTTGACGCCCAAGGCGGCAACGGCTTGTTCACCGAGGAACCAGCGAGATAGGCAACATCCGTAGCAGCAATAGTCCAGCATGGCGCCTCCGCCGGCGGCGGACTGGTGCCACCAGGTGGCGCCGCGAACCGGCCCGCTGAGCCGCGCGGCAGGGTCCTCCACGCCTTCGTGCCCGCTGCCAGGGCCGAGGGGGCCGGTGTGCCCGCCCCGCCAGGTGATCTCGAGCAGGCGGCCGATGGCACCTTCGTTGGCCAACGCCTGGGCCTTGCGCGCCGATGGCCACCAGGTGGTGGGCCAGTTCGTTACGATGGCAGTGCCGGCCTCACGGGCTGCCCGCGCCATGGCCAGCGCATCCGAAAGCGAGGCCGCGATCGGTTTCTCCACGACCACATGCACGCCGGCAGCGGCGCACGCTTGGGCTACCCCCACATGCTGCGCGTTCTCGGCGCAGACGATGACCAGGTCCAACTCCTCTTGGCGCAGCATCTCGTGATAGTCTTCATAGACCTTGGGGATGCCCCAGGTCTCCACACAATGTTGCAGGTTCCAGCCCCGGGTGTAGGTGTCGACCTTGCGTTCTGGCGTCAAGGGGACGGTGTCGGCGCAGGCGACAAAGCGCGAACGCTCGTGCGCAGCAAACACACCGGCGACATGGTTCACATGCATGTGGGCGAATCCGATGATGCCGAGGCGGTATTCCTTGCTCATGGTCCTTCCTCTCTATCACTCTAGCCTTGATCCTATGGTAACCGGCTCGCGCTCGCTCGTAAAGGGCGCGGCGGCGCGGGCCCGTGTCAGGATCGCCCTACCCAGTAGGTGCGGAGCTCCATCAGGGCCTGGCACAGGGCCTCCACGTTGGCGGTTGGCGTAGGCGGATAGATGCCGGCCACGAACGCTAGCCCGCCATACGGGGCGCCGAGTGTGAGCACCTCCTGCCGAATCAGGTCGCGCACGTCCTGGGGCGAGCCGTATGGCAGCACCGTCTGGCGATCCACGTCGAGCAGGATGCAGGCTCGGCCCTTGAAGGTCTCGGCGATGGGTTGGATGCCGTTGGCCAGGTCTTGGGGGTTGACGATGCTCACCCCTGTCTCCAGGAGCGGTTCGGCGATGTCCATCAAGTAACCGTCCGAGTGTAGGTAGACGTGGATACCGGCGCGACGGGCGGGCTGGAACAGCCGCTGGTACGTCGGCAACAGCCAACGGCGGAACTGGGCCGGGCTGAGCATGCTGGCCTTTTGGGTGCCAAGGTCGTCGGCAAACGCAAGTACGTCAACCTTGGCGTTGATGTACGCTTGCGCGATTGGCTCGTGGTAGGCGGCGACGATGCTAACAAGCTCGTCCAGGCGAGGATCCTCCGTGGCAATGTCCACCATCAGGTTCTCAAAGCCGCGGAGATAGTAGAGCCGCATGAAAAAGAAACCGTGCTCTCCGACCGAGCCAAGCGACACGCGGTTCTCGGATTCACCGGCATGCAGCTCGGCCAACTGGGCGGCGTCGGGTAGCGTGGGCTGCGGAGGCTGCCACGTCGCCATCTGTTCCCAGTCGCTCAGCGGCTCGTGGATCACGATGCCATCCAGGCCGGGGATGTCGTAGCGCCATACACAGCCCCACTCGTCTACTCGCTCCTGGCCGGCCGCGCGCAGTGACGCGAGTGCAGGAGGCTGGTCACCCCCCGGGGGGAAAAGCGCGGGGTAGCGGGCGCAGACCGCCGTCAGGCCCTCGGGATCCTCCAGCCAGGAGGCCGCCGAGATCGCCACCAGGGCCGGTATGTGGCTGTGGCCTTGGAGCGAGGCGTTCCGCAAAAAGTTGGAGCGATCTGAAAACATGGCAACACTCTCCGGGTGATGGTTTGATGCCTATTCTGGTCGCGGCCGTGCGGACACGCAAGCCGTTGCGCGTTGGCGGACCGGAACCTATACTCTAGCCACGGTTAGGTTGTCCGTTCAGAGGGGGTATCATGAAAAAAGTCTTGTACCTGCACGGCGGAGCATCTTTTCACTGCTCGGACTATGGCGCCAAGATCCTCGCTGGCATGCTGGCGGAGGACGGGCGGTACGAGCTGGAGGTTACCGAGGATCTGGACGTGCTTGCCAAGCTGCCAGAGGGCAATTGGGACGCCGTGGTGATCTATACCACGGGCTACCGGGACGAACTCACGCCGGCCCGCGAGCAGGGCTTGATTAGCTTTGTGCGTAACGGGGGCGGGCTGGTGGGCATCCACTCGGCGGCTGACTCGTTCCGCGGCAGCCAGGCCTATCTCGATCTGCTCGGCTGCGAGTTCGAGACCCATCCGCCTCAGATCAAGGTGCCGGTCCAGATCAGCCAAACGCCGCACTATATCACGACGCGGGTACCTGACTTTGAGGTCGAGGACGAGCTCTACCTGCTGCGAGGCGTTGACGAGGCCCGCGAGGAGGTGCTGGCGACGACCACCTACCTGGGGCGCCCGGCACCGCTGCTGTACGTCCATCCCTATGGCGAGGGACGGGTGAGCTACTTGGCGCTCGGGCACACCCACGAGACCTGGCGTCATCCTGTCTTCCAGAAGCTGCTACTGCGCTCGATCGCCTGGTCCTGTGCCGAGCCCGAGGTGGCGACCGAGGTTCGCTGCGGTATCCTCGGCTATGGCGGCGCGTTCAACATGGGGCGGGGACATGCCGGCTGGATCGACGAGCAACCCGGCATGCGCACGGTGGCCATGTGCGATAAGGATCCCGCTCGGGTGGAGGTGGCCAAGGAGGAGCTGCCCCATCTCGAGGGCTATTATACCGAGGTGGATGACCTGCTGGCGCACGCGGGGCTGGACCTAGTGGTGGTGATCTTGCCCCACAACCTCCATGCCGAGTTCGCGCTGCGTTGCCTGGAGGCTGGCAAGCATGTGATCCTCGAAAAGCCGATGTGCATCACGGTAGACGAAGCCAACAGCCTGGTCGGGGCGGCGCGCGAGCGGGGGCTGATGTTGAGCGTGTTCCACAACCGCCGCTGGGACGGCGACTATCTCACCATCCGCGAGATCATCGCTCGGGGCATCATCGGCGATGTGTTCCACATCGAAGCTGGCATCGGCGGGTACAGCCACCCTGGTTTCTGGTGGCGCTCGAACAAGGCGATCAGCGGCGGCGTGCTGTATGACTGGGGCGCGCATTTCGTGGATTGGCTGCTCAACCTGGTGCCCTCTCCCGTGGCCCAGGTGATGGGTGACCTGCAAAAGCGGGTATGGTACGCCGTGGACAATGCCGATCACGGCGAGATCTATATCCGGTGGGAGAATGGCGTCACTGCCAGCTTTGTCACGTCTTCCATCGCGGCGAGCCTCCGACCCAAGTGGCGCATCCTGGGAACAAAGGGCGCCATCGAGGCCGCGTGGAACGGCCCGCTCAAGGTGATCAGCCTGGCCAACGGTGTTCGCCATGAGGGCACCGTGGAGGTCACCCTGCCCGGCTATGGTGTGGCCCCGTACTATCGCAACATCGCCGACCATCTCTTGTTCGGCGAGGCGCTGCAGGTCACCGGCGAGAGCGCCCGGCGGGTCATCGCGGTGATCCAGGCCGCAGAAGAGTCGGCCAAGCTGGGGCGCAGTGTGCCAGTGGCCCCCGGTTGCGAATAGTGCCCGAGTTTCGTGGACAAGAGGCGCCCTCGCGGGGCGCCTCTTGCTGGTATCGAGGTCTAGGTTGCAGGATGCGCTAGCAGGTTCCGTGGGCCAGCAGCGCCACGTCATGGCCCTCGCGAACCAGGGCGTTATAGGTCTGGCAGGCTTGCGGCGTCGGTTCGACGATCAACCGGGCTACACCGCGCTCCTGGATGGCTCTGGCGACGCGCTTGGGCACCTCGAGGCGGCTATAGACGCCGACGCCCACGATCAACGTGTGCGGTGCCGGATCCCACACGCCAGTGATCATGTCGATACTCAGGCGGTGACCTTTACGCTCTCGCCAGGCGCTGACGGTGCCCCCGCGCACGCGGATATCCTTGCCAACGCCGACGACTTTTCCGGCCTCGTCATCCCACCCGTGGCGCGCGCCGTCAATGGTAAACATGGCCCACTCCATCCGCTGGATGGGGCCGGCGGGATCCTGCATGTAGGCGGCCTTCTGTGGCGACATGCTCGCCTCCGTTTCCCTCAGACGCTAGCTTATGTCCGGCACCAGGCGCTCGGCATTCCCCCCAAAGATGGCGTCGTGCGCGTCTTGTGGCAGCTCCAGCGAGTTCAGGTGCGCGGCCATGCGCCCGTCAAAGCAGTCGCGGGCAAAGGTGATCCGATCGGCAAAGCGGATGAGAAAAGCTCGCCCGTATTCGCGATCACGCGATAGGGCGTTGAGGGCCGAGCCGGCAGAGAGGTCACACCAGAGATTGGAATAAGTGACCATCATACGCACCAAATCGCCCTCGGGTACGACAGGTCCCTTGGGATAAGGTTCCGTAAGGTAGAGATCGTCATTCGAGATGTGCGCCCAGAAGCCGGGGCCGTGTCCCAAGAACACTGTCTCTGGGCAAGCTGCCACTGCGCGCTCAAAGGCGGCGATGCCTCCCCCGTACCAGTAGTTGGGCCGCGGGTAGCGCGAGCCGCGATCGTAGGCATAGTCCAGATGGACGATGACGGGGAGGCCGTGTTCGCCGCAGAAACGATAGATCTCGATGGCATCCGGGTTGTCGTACATCATGCGCAGTTTGAGCTCGCCATAGACGCGGACGCCGAACACCTCCACGGCGCCACGAAGCCGATCCAGGGCGTCGGGGCGGCGTGGATCCGGCGCATAGCCCAGCACAAAGCGGTCCGATGCGCGCTGCGCATAGCTTAACGCGCTGGCAAACGGCAGCGGGCCCGCCGCAGTCCAGGCTGGGGTCGAGGCCATATAGGCTGGATCGCACTCGTCGGCCGGTGCCTCCCACGTGAGGAGCCACGTCTTGGCGATGCCGTGCGCGTCCATGTTGGCGAGCATGGCGTCGAGGTCATGGCCGTGCCAATCGGGGTGGTTGTGGGTGTCGATGATGCGGGTCATGGCTCTCCTCGTGTGCGGCTAGACGGTGTCCAGCGGCAGGATATGCGTCGGCAGCGGCAGGGCGGCGAGCAAGCAAGGCGATAGCTTGGCTTCTTGACCGGTGGGAGGTCCGCCCAGCAAGAGCCGGTTGGCCTCCAGGATGTCCATCTCGATCACCTCATCGGCGCAGCGACCGCGTGTGATCTGCACCTCGCCACCGCCAAAGGCGACGGTGGCAGACATGGTGCGGTCATGCTCCTGGATGGCTAGGCAGAGACGATAGCCGTCCAGGGCATCGGCCCAGCGGCGGAGGTGCGGCACGGCCGCCGCTAACAACAGCGCGAGATCGACGATCCGGAACATGTCGTTGGGCCCGGCGTGCCACTGGGCGGCATAGGGCATCAAGCGGGCCAGGCGCTCAACATCGCAGGCCGGCAGCTCCCAGGTAGCCTCGGACGCTCCGGTGGCCTCCAAGATCGCCGAGATCATGCGCGGTTCGCGCCGCGACGCCGAGACCAGCTCCATAATCTGCTGGCGTTTGCCTGGCGCTCCTCGGGTGATGGCATAGCCGTCCTCGGTGGTCCAGATGCGCAGATTCTGTTTGGCGATCTGCGCTTCCAGCCGAGGCCGGGCGGCCCATGAACAGCTCAGGCGATGCAGGGCCTCAATGGTCGCCAAGGCGCCCTCGGGCGAACGTTCCACCATGGGCAGGGGCACCACGGCCGCCCACTCGAGCGAGCGGGCTGTGATGAGCAGGTCGTAGACGAGGCCCGCCGTCTCCCAACCGTAGCTGTTGTAGCGTTGCCGATCGCCCGCCAGCCAGGAGAGGGCGTAACCCTCTTGGCGCATGGTGGTGATCACGTGCTGGAGCAGGCGCGACATGTGGCCCTTGCCCCGCTCCTCTGGCGCGGTGACCACGCCGCCAACGCCGCCAACCTTGCACGAGAGACCGGCTGCCGTCATCTCGATAGGATAGAGCCCGGCGTGTGCGACGATGCCGGCACTGGTCTCGATCACGTGCGAGCTGGCGCAACAGATGGCGGGATCGGCGTACCAGTGGGGTATCTCTCGCTGGAAAAAGCCCTCCTCGTGGCCAAAGCCCCGCTCCAGCAGATGCAAGAGCTGCTCGTGTTCTGACGGCAAAGCCTGGCGTACGACATCCGCCATGGCAGACCCCTCCTCTGGACGATGTTGGTCGGAGCCAGCTTTCTGCTATGCCTCGGGCGGCACCACGCCGATAGTCAAGAGGATGTTGGCATAGATGCGCTGCTCGCCCGTGGCAATGATCAGAGCTAGATCGGGCCCCCGCGCCGCCTCATAAAAGGCGAATCGCTCGAGTGGTTGCAGCTGTACTTGTGGCGGCAACACATGACGAAAGTCCTCGAAAATGGGAGGCTCGGGCCCGTCCGATGGCTGCATGACGTGGGCCGCCTCGATGGGGATGGCCTGGGCCAGCACGGCCAGCACCTCGTCCACCGGGGCAAAGCCGCGGGTCAGGTTCAGAAAGACGCGCTTGGCCGTTGGGTGCGACCCGGTGCTAAAGGGATAGTTGCCGTCGGCGATGAGCACGCGCGAGCCGTGACCTGCCGACCCCAGGGCTGATAGGATCTCGGGATGAAGCAATGGGCCTTGTAGCATCTCTACCTCCTAACCGCGCATGCCGAACAATCGCCCGCCCAACGTCTGGAGACACTCGAACACGTCCAGCACGGGTTGGACGGCGGGCTCTATCTGCTGCACATAGGCCGCAAACTCGCCCCACTGTGCCTCGGCGGCATCGCGGTTGCCGCGGGCGCGGCTGGCCAAGCTGCGTGCCAAGAGGCGGCAGTAATGGGCGTGGTATGCCAAATAGCGCCAGGACGCTCGCACGGCGGGGGTTGGATGGTTTTGGTTCGCATCGATGACTGTCTGGAACGTGTCGATCAGGGCGGGGACCTGATCCAGGCGTTCGGCTGCCTCGGCATCGGCGTCGGGTCGTTCCCCGCGCAGATAGGGGGGATCAAACAAGCGCGAGAGCGAGGCTAGATAGGAGCCCGCTTGGTCGGCGTCCTCGCCAAAGGCACTGGCGTAATAGTCGCGGGTGATCTCTTCCAGGGTCAGGCTGTCGTCCCACAAGGTGCGGGCCATCACCGTCATGCCCAAGCCGCTGGGGAAAAAGGCGCGCTGGACCTGGCAACTGATCAGCCCGTCGAGGCCGATCTCTTTCAGGTTGCGCACATCAGCCCAGAGCGTACGCGTCATGCCGTGGTAGCCCGGATCGAGGTAGTGGTCCCACATATAGTGATAGTCAAAGTCGAACGAGTCGCCCTGGAACTGTTGCTGCCACCCTCGCAAAAAGGCCACGTTGGCGCCCACATCCTTGGGAAAGACGAGCTGGTTCCGATGGTAGGGCGGGAGCTCATCGGGCACGTCTTCCGCGGCAAAGGGCTCGGTGTAGGAGCGGGTGATGGGCGCAAACATGAGCACAAACCGATCCGGATTGGCGATGCGCTCGTGTTCGGGCGGCCAGAGCAAGTCGACATAAACCAGGAACACGACCTTGCTGTCGATGCCGCGCTCCGTCAGCAGGCGGTCCAGCTCGTTTAGCATCATCACGTAAAAGTCAGACGGGCGCGTGTCGCGACACAACGGGCACTCACACTGGTTATTTGAGCCGTCGGCCAGCCAAAAGTGCAGCAGGTCGACGCCGGGATGCTGCTCCAGATACTCGGCAATGGCCTCAATGATGAGCTGGCGGACTTTTGGATTGCCGTAGCAGAGGTTGGTGTTGAGCGGAATGCCCTGCCAGATGTCGCGAACGCCGGCCACCTCGGCCAGGAGCTCCCGGGTCTCATCGGAGAGGTCATAGCTGCGGGCGTCCCAACTCAAACCGGGGATGCCCAGCGGCTCGCAGGTCCAGCCGTGCCCGACGGCATGGTAGAGCAGCCCACGCCGGGCGATCTCGTCCTCGGCTCGCCGGATGAACTCGCGGGCGCGCTCAACAGGGAAGGGCTCCGCTTCCAGGGCGCCATGCATGGCGCTGGGGTTGCCGCGATGGGTATACCAGCGCTCGAAAAAGGTGTACGACTCGCGGAACTGGAAAAAGTAGGCGTTCATCCCTACCTTGGGCGCCCAGTCGATCATGTCGGCGACATTTTCATAGCTGACGGCGCCTTCGATGCAGATGCCGCGATGCCGATAGGACGCCGCTTCCAGCACGCTGGCAGTGATGTCGCCGAGTGAGCGACGCGGGAGCACCTCGCCGTCAGCGCCTGGCCGGATCCAACGGCAGCCGCATTCGGTCAGCAGGCGGTAGGCGCCCAGCAGCACGCTGCGCGGGTTGGGGCCGCCGATGAACCCAACGCCCGCTTGGACGTCGATCGCTACGGCGTCGTCCATAGCGGCGTCGGCGACCTCGGGCCAGGGGCCTTGGGCGCCGCCGGCGGCCAGCGCGTCGAACGTCCCCAGCCACAGGGCGGTCGCGTCGTCGGGAAGATAACGCTCGGCCGGCTCGACCGTGCAAGGCGCGTCTGGGCAGATGCGCTCAAGATACCTACAGAGCTCTGCGGCGGCGAACTGGATGGGCGGCGCATCGCCGATGGGACGGATGATGAGGGTCATGGGTGTCCTCCAGGATGTGTCATCTGGCTATGTCGCGATTATATCGTGACGGATCGGCCGGGCGCAATAGGGACGGGCTTTCCGGCCGCGCCTGGCCAGGTCAGCCCGACGATGGTCCGTCGCTAGAGCGAGGCGGCGGCCTGATCCATGATCTCGAGCGTACGGTCAACGTCCTCCAGCGTGTGGGCGGACGAGAAGCCGTGGTGCGGTGATCGCGGCGCCATAAAGACGCCTCGTTCCAGGCAGGCTAGGCTGAATCTATCGGCCATGGCGAGGTCCTGCTGCGCCACCTGGCGACCGTTCACGGCTCCTGCTCTAGGCGAACGCTGGGCGAATCGCGCTCCCACACCCTGCACCCAGCAGGCGATGCCACGGCGCGCCATGATCTCGCGGATGCCGGCGTACAGGCGCTCTCCAAGGGCGTTCAGATGATCGTAGAACCCATCGGCCGTGACCACGTCCAGGAACGCCTGAGCGGCCAGGATCAGCGTCAGATGGGCGTTATAGGTGCCCGAGTGCAGCGCCGGCCCCACGGGGGTGCAGGTCTCCATGATGTCGCGTCTTCCCATAAACACAGAGAGCGGCATGCCCCCGCCGATGGCCTTGCCGAGGCAGGTCAGGTCGGGTTGAACGCCGCGGCCGGCCACCGCCGAGCCGGGGCCGCAGCGAAAGCCCGAGAGGATCTCGTCAAAGATCAGCACGATGCCGCGCTCTCGGGTGAGCCGTCGGGCCGCCTCCAAGAACGCGTCGGTGGCGACCAGGCCACAAGAGTCATAGTTGACCGGTTCCATGATGACCGCGGCGATCTCGTGGCCGCTAGTCTGGATGGTGCGCTCCAGGGCCTCTACGTCGTTGAACGGCAAGATGGTGATCAGCTCGTCGTTGTGAGGGGGAATGCCGGCCGAATCGGGCACCGGAAGCGGTCGCTCCGCCGGGCCAGCCTTGGCGAGGTCGGGCCAGTGGCTATAGCCGGCGGTGTCGTTGACGCCGTGATAGTGCCCCTCGAACTTGATGATGCCCATCCGCCCGGTATAGGCGCGGGCCACCCGCAGGGCGTGCCAGGTGTCCTCCGTGCCCGTGCAGGTGTAGCGGACCATGTCGGTGCCGGGGAACAGCTCCTTGAGCCGCTCGGCCAGCGCCACCTGATGCTCGGTCTCGCAGGAGCAGAGGATACCGAGATCCAGGGCGCGCTGGACGGCCTTGATGATGGCCGGGTGTCCATGGCCCAGCAGGCTGGCGCCGTGAGACATGCAGTAATCCAGATAGCGGCGGCCGTCCACATCGTAAAGATAGGCTCCCTGGCCATGGGTCACGTAGAGGGCGTGGCCGAGGGCGCGGTTGAAGCGGGCCGAGGCGGTCACGCCGCCGGGCATCGAGCGGGCGGCCCGCTCCCAGAGCTGGCGGCTGGCGGGGAGATCGGGTTGGCTGCTCATCGGTCTGGTCCTTTCTGCCAGGTGGACGCCGCCACGTCAAAGACCACGTCGGGATCCAAGGGGTAGATGGGGCGCCCCAGCCGCCGCCAGGGCAGGGCCGTCAGGTTGGGCGAGGCGGCCCCGGGCGCATCGACGATGAGGATCTCGTCGTATAGCCCGTCATAGGCCGCGCGAAAGGCCGCTGGCGACTTGACCTGGGTGATGCGTGCGTCGCCTGGCTCCAGGCCGAGCGAGCGGTAGAGCTCGGGATCCCACTGGGTGATCCCGTGGCTCATCACAACCAGCCGAACGGCCCCGATGCTCAGGACTGCGGCCAAGCCCATACGATGTACGACCCCGCGCATGCCGGGCCCCTTGAACACGAACTCGCCGTCAGAGATGGTCTTCACGTACGCGTCCACCGTCACGGGCTGGGCGTACTCGGGGGCCAACTTGCCGCCCAGGCTCAGCCGGATCTGGGCTCCCACGCCGGCCCGGGCCGCGGCACGCGCCGCCTCGGCATCGACGATGTTGAGCAGGACTAGCTCTTCAGGTCGGGCGTCGAGCACCGCCTGGAGGATGGCCGTGTTGTCGCCGGTGGAGCCCGATGACGGCGCGTCGGCCGAGTCGCACAGGATCACCCGACGAGGGGCGCCCGCGAGCGCGAGGCGTACGGCCTCGGCAGGCGAATGCAGGTCGGGCACAAAGGCCTGCCGCCGCTCCCAGAACATGCTGGCTAGCTCTTGGGCACAGCCGACGGCGTCCTCGGGCGCTGCGTCGGTGACGACGTACACGCTGCATCCGACGTCGGGGGCGTCCAGCCAGGGTTGCACGGCGAAGACCCCGCCATGCAGGATTCGACCTGCGCGCTCCCAAGCTAGCGCCTGGTCGATCACCTCGGAGAGGGGGCCGTCGGTGTGGCGGGCGTTCTCGGCGGGTACAAGCAGCGGGAGCCTTACGAGAGCGGCGGTGGGGCGAATGTCGCGCCGCACCGTGTCCAGCAGCAGATGGGCGGCCGTCTCGCCGGCCTCGTACATGTCCACATGCGGGGCCGTGTGGTAGCCCACCAGGGCCGTGGCCGCGCGCGCCATGCGAGGGGTTACGTTAGCATGCAAGTCCAGCGTGCCGACGATCGGGACCGACGCGCCTACGAGTGCTCGCACATCGTCCAGCAGCTCGCCGCTGGCATCGTCGGCGCCCTCGGCCATCATGGCGCCGTGCAGCACCAGCAGGACGCCGTCAACGGGAAGCGCTGCCCGCAGCCGCCCTAGCAGGTCGTCGCGAATGCGCTGGTAGGTGTCGGCCGTGATGGGGCCGCTGGACCCTGCGCGAGCCAAGAGCAGCGGAACCACCTCGATGTCAGGCTTCGCGGCAAGCACACTCAAGGCGCCGGCCGGCTCGGTTCGCGTGCCTTGCGATTGAGCAATCAGCTCTGGCCCGACCGCATAGTTGCGGGCGGCAAAGCTCTCCCAGGTAGCGGGCACCGGGCAGAAGCAGTTGGCCTCATGGGTGAACCCAGCCAGGGCGATCCGCATGCGCTCCTCCACATCAGGTTGCGTAAAAGCCGATCGATGGGAGTCTACCGTCACACGATCCCGTGTCAAGGCTCAACCGCTGGCTCCTCGTGTTATCTGGTCCTATCATGGCAAAGGTCCCGTCGCGTCTATCGCGTGGGGCTAGAGGCCCATGTGCTGGCAGCTCTGCGGCACTGCCTGCCCCCTGTGTGCAAGAGTGGCTGCTTGCCAAGGCGTTAATCGGGCGGAGCGGCTAACTTGCGGCGCGTCGTGCTTTCCGGGCCACCAGGCCATAACGCGCGAGATGGTTCAGCGAGATGCCGACGGTGGTGCCTGCCGCTAGCGCGGTGGCGGCCAGACCCGCCACAACCCAGCTCAAGGGCGCTAACCAGGCCAGGGCCTGGGTCAGCGCGAGCGAGATGCCCCAAAAGAGCAGGTGTAGGGCCGAGCGCCGCACGTAGACGGTGAGGCCCTCGGCGCGAAAGCGCGACGCCTGTCCCCATACCAGCCCCAAGAGCAAACCCAGCCCAAAGCCGACGATCTCGGGCAATCCACGTATGGCGCGCCGCAGGAGCAGCAGGTTGATGGCTAGAAACACTAGGCTGGCTCCCAGGCCGAGCAGCAAGCCCTTGGCGGTGATGGGGAGCTCCTTGCGCAGCTGCCGTGCCAGGCCGTAGAGAGCCGCTACGGCCAAGAGCACCGACGCTAGGGTCATGATGGTCGTTGTCACCGGTGTCCCTTTCTACAAAAGTGGAGCGCCGCACTTGCCACAGAACCGATCGGTTGCCTTGGCGGGGGAGCCACAACGGGGGCAGTGACGTTTCTCCTCGCGCGGCAAAGACTGGCCACACCAGGGGCAGAAGCGTCCTCCCGGTACGGCCTCGCGCCCGCAGTGAGGGCAACCGGGCCAGATCGGTGGGATCGCCTCAGGCGGCTCCCAAGGATCGGTCAACGGTTCGGGGAGCGTGTCCGCGCCCGACCAGAGGGCCGACCCCAACGCCGCTGCGAGCTGCTCGTCCACGCCATCGTCGGTCGACTCACCGTTCGCCCACGCCGCCAGGTCGGAGCGGCCCCACAGCGCCTCATCGGTTGGGGGTTCTGGCTGGCTGGCCCAGCCACCGTCCTCGAAGATGTACCACTCGCCCGAGTGGGCTCCTCGTCGCCAGATTCGACCTTGTCGGTCGATCAGCGCGATGCGCCCCAAGAACTCAGATGCCCCCTCGCTGGACAAGCGGCCAGCATGGTACGCAGTAACCAGTCGCTCGGTAAGCTCGGCGGCGGCCTCTGCAGCGGTCGTAGGCGTTTCGGTCTCCTCCTCTTCCGGGGACATCTCGGCAGGATCCACTCCGGGCACATCCAGCACGGCCAGGCCCTCGAGAGCGCCCTTGGGGGCTGGGGCGACTTGCCACGCGCCCTCCTGCCACTGGTACCAACGCTGGGCTAGCGGATCGGCAGCCCAGTATTTGCCTTGACGGTCGCGGAACAAGAGCCGAGCCAAGGCCGAGGCTAACTCGCTTGGGCGGGCATCGGTGGATTCCAGATAGGCGCGTGCTATCCCAAGAGCCGTGGCCACCTGATCGGACTGGTAGGTGCAGAGATCGGTCATAACGAGGCTCCTTTGCGCGTGCGAGTGGCGTCGCGGGCCCGTTCCATGGCCGAACGCTTTTCGGCGAGCTCGGCGAGGCTGTCGGCAAAGAGACGGTTGCGCCGCCGGAGCTGCTGATCGACGACGACGATGCGCTGACGCAGGCGAGCGGCTTTTTCTGCCTTGGACGTGGCGTCGTGTACCCCCGTGACCACCGATTCGACCGGCCCGACCGCATCGCCGATTTGCTGGATAGGGCCCGATGACACCCGTTGTAGCCGTCTGGCGTAGGCCTGCTTGAGCGCGCCCCGGGGTGCTAGGTCGTAGCCGATGCGATCCCAACTCCTATTGGCGACGGTGTCACTTGGGGCGCGGGCATAGTCGGGGGGCAGACCGGCGGCCGATAGCACCTCGTCCAATGGACGATAGTCGGATGGGCGGCCATCGACCAGCTCGCCGAGCTTTTGCCGGGCCGCCCCCTTGGCTAGCCCCTTGGCCCAGTCCTTGGTGCCGGCTCCGGCGGGGTTGCCCAGCCATCCGGGGGCTTTGCCAGCCGCCGAAAGCCCCACGTCGATGGTCAGATCGACGATATCGATGATGCCATCACTTACCGCGGTGTAGCGGGTATAGTCATAGTCAGCGCGGAGCTTTTGGAGCTGGCGCGTCAGATCGGCGGCCTCTCGCGCCAGCTGGTGCGAGTGGGAGGCGGCCTGTTGGTAATCGCTCTCGGCGTCCTGGAGGGCGGCCGCTACCTCACGTTGATGTCGCCGCTCGCGCTCTACGTCATTCTGCTGCATCTGCGCGTCGTACCAAGCTTGTCGGTCCTTGGCCAGGGCGGCGTCGGTAGTCTCTTGGGTTCGAGCGGCGTGAGCGGCCATGGCTGCCGCGCGACGGGCCCGACGCCACTCGAGCCAGAGCCATCCTGCCACCGTGCCGGCGGACCCAACAGCGGCGGCGGCCCTGGTCGAGACTGGGATCTGGGCGTTGTGCCCGGGTGCCACCTGCACCGTGGTCGTTCGGGCGGCCTGGGCGTCGCTGGCGGGGTCGGTGACGAGCACCTGGACGCTATGCTCGCCGGGGGCCGGCTGGGCCAGCGAGAAGGTGGCGCTCTGGCCAACACTGTTTTCCTGGCTGGCGGGCGCACCATCCACGTACCACTGAACCAAGAGAGCCCCCAGCCCGCTTTCCTCGTCGCGGCTCCAGGAGGCGGAGCAGGTAAGGGTGTCGTCGCTGGTGACGCCATCGGTGCAGGTGAGCGATCCCATAGCAAAACTGGCGCCCACGGCGGTGTCTGCGTCACTGATTGGCGGCGGCGCTGCTACGACAAACCCTAACGACGCCGCTGCCGTGCGCTCGGGGGCGTCGGCGCTCTGGATCTGCAGCGTGACGACGTGCTCGCCCGGCGTGGCTGTCCATTGGGCTGCCTGCTCGGTTCCGAGAGCCTCTCCATCCAGGTGCCAGGCATAGCGTAGACCCTCGCTGGCGTCATTCCCCTGCACCTCGGGGCTGAATGTCACGACCTTGTCGAGGACGGGCGGAACCGGGTAGATGGCGATGCTCACGGTCAGATCCTCGCGGGGCTCGTCGGCGTCATCCGGTGGTTTCGCGGCGCCTCCGGGAAAGGCTTCCAAACTGCCGGAGGCCTCAACCGCCGCACAACCGCCCGTAGCGGGGCTGGGCGAGGGCGGCTCACTGGGCACGGTGCCGCGCGTAACCGCAAAAACGCCCCCGTTGCCGCCGAAAGCGGGACCGGTCTCTTCGCCGGCCGCCGTCGGAGCAGCCAGCTCCTTGTTCATCAGCAGCAAGTACGGTGTGGTATACCGATCTCCATCGGGCTGGTAGAGGGTGCCCGTAAAGAGCTGGCGAAAGCTGCCGGTGGCTTGGCGTGCCAACTCGACGCGTTCGTTGGGCTCTTGAGAGCTTCCATCGTCGGCCAGGCCTTGTTGCCAGGGCCGGACAAAGTGCGACATCTGATAGGCGAGGTCGATCGAGCCCTCGACCACAAAGCAGATGCGCCACTGGCCGTCGTCGCCACGGGGCTCAACGTGGCCCTCTACGATGGTGCCTGTGAAGGTGGCGCTACCCGCGCACTCCCCGGCGTGTGAGGCCCAGCAGCTCTCATAGAGCTGCGAAACCGCATCGCCGAGGCTTGCGCTCCCGGTTATGCTACCGCTAACTTGCCCCGTGTTCCAGTCGACGTCCAGCAGCAGGATCCACTCGTCAATGGAGAGGCCGGCTTCATGTTCCTGCACAATCGCGCCACCGTCATAGTCGACGGCCTGGTCCACGGTCAGGAAGGCCGGCCAGCGGATGCTGCTCGAGGCCATAGAGTTCCTGGGATCGTATATGGCTTCGATACTGCCGTCGTTCTCGGCGAGCGCCGTACGAAGGGGAACAAGAGAGGCAAGTAGGAGCATAGGCAGGCACCAACGGAAACGGCTGAGCGGTCCGCGTCGGACCCTAGGCAGAGGGTGGGGCGGCATGGCTACTCCTTGCGCGGTTGGCCCGAGTTTGGAGCATTTTACCGTGCGCACGAAGCGCGTCAAGGCCACGTTGCGCTGCGTTCTCGTTTTTCTGGGTGCGACTATCGCAGGCTTGCAGAGCGCCCGACAAAAGCTAGGTCCACCCGATGGTTGGCAGGAGGGGCCAGGAGCCACGCCAGCAAAGCGTCGAGGATCTCTGCCCTTGCGTTGGCGGGGCCAACGCCCTCGAGGCCGAACGACAACAGCACCGCAGCGGCATCGGGCAAGCGGCAACCGAGGGCGACGACGTCTGTCTCCATGCGTGCCAGGGGACGCGCCCAGCCGTCGGCCGGCAGCAGGCCGAGGATCGTCCCTTGATTGGCGGCGCTGTCGGGATGGTTCAGCGTGGCACTTTTCCCGTCCAGCGGGCCGGGCGCTTCGCCCAGGATCCCCCCTGCGGCCAACGACGAGCCTGCGCGAGCGTGAATGACGCGCGCCAAGGCACCGGTTGGGTCGTCGCCGTCCAGGGCGACGATGTTTTGCCCGCTGAGAAGGAGACGTCCCCCGGCGTCCAGATAGGCCTCCAG
The DNA here is from genome assembly GCA_040767425.1 of Anaerolineae bacterium. Taxonomy (GTDB): domain Bacteria; phylum Chloroflexota; class Anaerolineae; order UBA1429; family UBA1429; genus DAIRUQ01. The sequence goes on from JAXGON010000014.1 coordinate 16,697, forward strand.
CGTCGCCCAGGCATAGATGGTGCCGGGCGCTAGCGTGGGGTGGCTCCAGACGACGGCGTCGTAGCTGGCGAGCAGGTCTGCGCTGGGGGTGTCCTGCGGTGGATCGGCGATGGCGAGCTGGTCGTAGCCCCAAAGGCTGGCATCCAGTGCGGCTTCATAATAGGCCGCAGCGCTGTCGCCAGCCCACGTGTCGCCATGGACCAGCAGCACGCGTGGGGCCTCTGGCAAGACGATGTCTAGGGTAGTTGTCACCTCTGAGGCGATGTCGATCTCGGCGAGCATCGCTCCACGCAGCCCGGCGCGGCGAGGCAGAGTTGTCGCCGTGTAGCTCGCAGGCGGCGCGCTGAGCGTGTAAGAGCCGTTCAGGTCGGTCGTTGCCGTGTAGGGGGTCCCCGCGAGGGCGACCACCGCGCCGGGTACCGGCTCGAACGAGTCATGACGCCGAACTGTCCCCTGCAGGGTGCCGTCGGGCGCCGGCTCCAGAGTCAGCATCACGGTCGTGGTGACGTCGCGCTGCAGATCGAGTGGGCCGGCGGTGGCGGTAAGGTATCCGGCGTGGGAGATGGCCAGAGTGTAGGTTCCCGGGGGCGCAACCAATGCGAACTGCCCAATAGCGTCGGTCGAGGTTTCTACGCGCACGTCGCGCTCGGTGGATTGCAGGGTAACGTGAGCGGCTGCTAGGCTCTGCCCCGTGGCCCCGGAACGCACATCACCGGAGAGCGTGCCAGTGCCTATCAGCGCCTGCATGGCGGCCAGCCCGTCCACCCGACCCCAACCATAGTTGGTATCGGGGCCGGTGGCGCCCAGATCCACCGACGTCGCGATGAGCAGCTCCTTTGTGCTGGTGACGGTCAACGTGGGGTTGCTGCCGCTGGCGCCTGGCGAAAAGTCGCGGTGGTAGGAGCGATCGGCTGACCAGAGCAGGGCCGCCAGCCCCGCCACGTGGGGCGCTGCCATGGAGGTGCCGTTCATCAAGCCATAGCGCGCTCCCGGGAGCGTCGAATACACGGCATGGCCAGGCGCGCTTAGGTCGGGTTTGAGCCCGCCATCGTAGGGCGAGGGGCCGCGGCTGGAATAGGAGGCGATGGCATCGTTGCTGTCGGTCGCCCCGCTGGCCAAGGCATCGGGATAGGAGGCTGGCGCGTTGATAGTGCCCGTTGAGCTGCCCGGGAGCGGCGCGCCATCGTTGCCGGCCGAGTAGACGGCGAGAATGCCGGCGGCGTTCAGCGCACGGACGTCGTCGAGGTAGGCATCGAACGTGCCATCGGGGTTACCCCACGAGTTGTTGATGATGTCGGGGGCGAGGGAGGGGTCAGGGTTCTGGCCCTGGCGGTCGGTGGGAGCCAGGCACCACTGGAGGGCGCTATGGAGCGTGGCCTCGTCCGAGATCCAGCGGAGTCCGTCCGAGTAAAAGGCCTTGACGGCGATCCATGTTGCCCCCGGCGCCACGCCCACCACGTTGCCGGACTCGCCATCGGCCCCAACCATGGTCCCCATGGTGTGCGTGCCATGCCCCTGAAAGTCGTTGGGCGCCTGAGCGGGGACGCTGGTGGGCGTGAGGTCGATCCAGTGATAGTCATGCTGGGGCGTCGTCGGGTCGTACCCGCGATAGCTCTCGCAAAGAGCGGGGTGGGTCCAGTCAACGCCCGTATCAATGTTGGCGACGACGATCCCCTCGCCGCGCACACCAAAGCGATCCCACACCTGCGGCGCTTGGATCTTTTCCAGGCCCCAGGGTGCGTCGACGGAAGCGAGGCTCGTCAGTGTGGTAGGGGCGGGCTCCAGGAGGACCACCTGGTTGGCCCGCACCGAGGCTACCGAGGGGTGGCGCGCAATGGCCTGGGCGGCTGCCAGGTTGCCATGCACCGCCAACCCGCAAAAGATCCAGTAAGGCGTCACCGAGCGGACGGCACCTTGCCGCTGTAGGTCGCCCACGAGGTCGAGGACGGGAGCCTGGGCGCGCGCGGCGTGCTGCTGCAGCCGCTCGACGGTGTCAACGCGCCGTGTGTCGAGCGGGGCTGCGGCGATGCCGGTGAGGTCGGCCTGCTCTCGGAGACGCACGATAAAGGTGGCAAAACCGTCGGCTGACGCGTCAAAGGAGTGCAGCAGCGGCGCTTCCAGGCGCTGCGCTGTGTCTTGGGCCGCCACGCCCGACGCGCTATCGTGTGTGGCAACCGGGGCAAGCGCCACGCATACGACCAGGAGCAGGATCAGACGCTGCGCGCGAGGCATATGTACTCCGCATCCACCCATCGTACCTGTCGTAGCCGCTGCGAGTGTAGCTGATTGTACGCGGCGCGGGCTCGGCGGCAAGCGGCCAGGGGAGCCCCCAAGGGGCCTATTTACCCTGTGTTAATGCTAGGCTGGCCACCTCGTGCTAGAATCGGTTGGAGGAGTCTCGGTCGCAAAGGAGATCCTGCTCGATGGCCAAGACGGTTCGGGTTCTGGTGGTCGATGACGACCCGCGCATTCGTGACACGATGGGTGATATCCTCACGCTCGAGGGCTTTGATGTGACGGCGGCGCCCGATGGCAAAGCAGCCATCGCGCTCTGTCGCCAGGAGGCGTTCGATTTTGCCCTGCTCGACATTGGCATGCCAGGCATGAATGGCGTCGAGACGCTGGAGGGGCTCAAGGCGACCGACCCCAGCCTGCGGGTGGTGATGATCACGGGCTTGGAGGCGGGCGACCTGGCCCAGCGGGCTATGGAGGCTGGGGCCGAGGCGGTGTTCCGCAAGCCGCTGGATGTGGCCACGTTTCTGCCGCTCCTGATGGTGGATATGCCGCCCAGCCGCTGACGAGGCGGGATTCTGGGGGCAAGGGGGGATAGGTGACTGACGCCAGAGAGCAACTCGAGGTCCTGTACGACGAGTTCGAGCGCCTGGGGACCAAGGGGCTCGGGAGCGCCCGAGAGATGCAGCGGGTGATCTCGTGCCTCCGCGCTCAGGTGGCTGATACCGAGCGCCAGCGCGAGCAGCTGGCCTCCCTCTATGCCGTGGCGCAAGAGCTGGTCGCGGTCACCGACCTAGCCGAGCTGCTAGAGTCGATCATCGATCGGGCTATCGTGCTGGTGGGGGCCGACCGTGGCTTTGTGGTGCTGAGCGAGGCGGACGGCTCCTATCGATTCGGCGCCGCGCGCAAGTTCTCGTCGGGCGAGGTGGAGGCCACCGACGAGGCGTTCAGCAGCAGTCTCGTGGAAAAGGTGCTGCGAGAGCGCGAGGCGATCCTGACCACCAACATTCAGCAGGATGGGCGGTTTGAGCTCACCCGCAGCATCCTGGCTCAGCAGATTCGCTCGGTGCTGGCCGTGCCGCTGGTGGCGCGGGGCGAGCTGCAGGGGGCTATCTATGTGGACACGCGGATCTCCGAGCGGCCCTTTGGCGAGCCAGAGCTCGAGCTGCTTCGCGCTATGGGCAGCCTGGCGGCCATGGCCATCCGCGGGGCCCGCTTGCTCGACGACGTACGCCAGAGCAACGACCGACTGCAGTCCGCGTTGGGGACCTTGGGGGAGACGCAGGATCAACTGGTGCAGGCGGAGCGCCTGGCCGCCGTGGGACGCCTGGCCGCCAGCGTGGCCCACGAGCTGCGCAATCCGCTCATGGTGATGCGCAACGCCCTCTACTTTCTCGATCGCGCGGTCTCTAGCGACAAGGGCCATGATCCCGACACCCTGCGACGCTACTTTGCCAAGCTTGATAGCGAGATTGACCGTCAGAACAAGATCATCAACGACCTGCTCTATTTCTCTCGCAACCGACCACGGCATCTCTCGCGCCTGGATCTGAACGCTCTGGTAAGCGAGACGCTCATGCGGGTCTCGATGCCCGAGTCGATTGAGGTGACCACGCAGCTGGAGCCACGGCTGATGCCTATCAGTGCTGATGCCGACCAAATCCAGCAGGTGCTGGTGAACTTGATCAGCAACGCCGTCCAGGCGATGCCCGAGGGAGGGGCGCTGACGGTGTCGACCGAGGACGAAGCGGGCGAGTGGGTGGTGGTGCGCATCAGCGATACGGGATGCGGCATCGGCCAAGAGCACCTTGAGCGGCTGTTCGAGCCCTTTTTCACCACCAAGGAAAAGGGGATCGGGCTGGGCCTTTCGGTGACCAAGAGCATCGTCGAGGGACACCGTGGCGAGATCAGCGTCGACACGCATGTGGGAGAGGGCACGGCATTCACTGTCAAGCTACCATACGAGCTGATCGGTTAGGCCAACGCCCGATGAGCCTTGTGGGTCGAGCGCGTGAGAGGCGGCCTATCTGGGGGGTGTCTCTCTCGCAAGCGAGCGCATCATGATCGGCCCGCGTCTGCCAAACCTGGAGATTCTAGAGCTACTCGGCCTGGGTGCTGCGGCCGAGGTCTATCGGGCCCTGGACCGATCGCGCGGCATTGAGGTAGCGGTCAAGGTGCTGAGCGAGCGGGCCGAACCAGAGATGGTGGCCCGCTTTGTGCGCGAAGCCCGTGCCCTAAAGCGGCTGCGACATCCCAACATCGTCGGCATCTATGATGCCGGCGAGCAAGGGGACCAGCGCTATATCGTGATGGAGCTGGTGCGCGGTGGCACGCTCCGCGAGCGGCTGCAGGGCCGGCCGATGCCCTGGCGAGAGGCGGCCGAGATCGGGCGCCAGGTCGCCTCAGCCCTGGCACAGGCCCATGCCCAAGGTGTCGTGCATCGCGATATCAAGCCGGGCAATATCCTCTTTGACGAGCAGGGATGCGCCAAGCTGACCGATTTCGGCTTGGCGCACCTCGGAGATGTCTCCGCCATGACCCGCACGGGCACCGTGATGGGCACGGTGCTGTATCTCTCCCCTGAACAAGCGCAGGGGCGCTCGGTCGACGGTCGCAGCGACCTCTATGCGCTGGGCGCCGTCCTCTACGAGATGCTGGCCGGCCATCCTCCCTTTGTGGCTGACTCGGCCGTGGCCGTGATCTACAAGCACCTCAACGAGGAACCCCAACCGCTGACAACCAGCCTGGACGACTTGCCTCTGGCCATCGAGCGGATCGTCAGGCGCCTGTTGCAGAAGGATCCCGAACGCCGGTATGGCTCGGCAGAGGAGCTGGTCGCCGCACTCACCGCGGTCCTGGAGGGCGAGGATGTGACGGGTGCGGCGTTGGCGGAGGGCGAGACCGATCTGGCACTGGCCAGCGGCGAGCTGCCTTTGGCGGGGCGGGTGGCGGAGCGGCAGGCCCTGATCGACCGGCTGGACGGCGCCATTGCCGGCGCGGGCGGCATGATGCTCCTGGCCGGAGAGGCCGGCATCGGCAAGACCAGGCTCGCTCGCGAGCTCGAGCTAGTAGCGCGGCGTCGGAACGTGTTGGTGCTCTGGGGAACTTGCCTTTACAGCGATAGCCCCGATCCCTATGCGCCCATCGCCGAGGTTGTGCGCGCTTTCGGATCCGGCCGCGGGCGCAGCACCACCTGGGCCGTCCTGGGCGATCTGGAGCAGGAGGTGGAGGCCGCGCTGACGGCCGCCCGTCAGGTGCTGGGTCTGGACGCAGCAGGGCCCGCCCTGCCAACCTGGTGGCGCGACGCCGCGCCGGTGGATGCCCAGATGCAGCTGTTCCAGACCATGTCGGCCTTTCTGGCGACGATCTCGCGGCAACGTCCCATCCTGCTGGTGCTCGATGACCTGCAGTGGGCCAGCATGGCCACGCTGCAGCTATGGCACTATCTGGCGCGAGCTGTGCGGGGACAGCGCTGTCTGCTTCTGGGCCTGTGCCGCACCGATGAGCCCACGTCCGATCTCGATGGGCAGCCCGCGCCCCTTATTGAGGTTCTGCGCCGGATGAGTCGCGAGGGCCTCTATCAGGAGATCAGGCTCGAGAGGCTCACCGAAGAGGACCTGCGGTCGTTGGCCGGGGCGGCTTTGCACGCCGAGGGGCTGGAGCCCGAGTTCGCCCGCATCCTCTATCGAGAGTCAGAGGGCAACCCATTCTGCCTGCTGGAGACGCTGCGCCTCTTGCAGATGCAAGGCGACCTGGAGCGGGTGGGCGATCACTGGGAGTTGGTGGCGCTCTTGGATCAGCTAGAGATCCCGCGCTCTATCGTGGACTTGGTGCAGCGGCGGGTGGAGCGGACGTTGCCCGAGCAACGCGAGCTGCTCGAGTGGGCGGCGGTGGCAGGGCCGCACCTCGATGCGTCGCTGCTGGCTGAACTGGGGGGGCAGAGCCGCCTGGCGGTGCTGCGCCAGTTGCGGGCGCTCGAATCGGGCCAGGCGCTGTTAGCCTCGTCGGTCGAGGGGTTCACGTTCGCCCACAACACGGTACGCGAGGTGATCTACCGCAGCTTGCCGGCCCCCCTGCGGCGCGAGATGCACCTGATGATCGGCGAGCTGCTGGAAGAACGGGCGGCTGGTGGCGCTCAGGTAAGCGCCTATGAGCTGGCGACGCACTTTTGCGAGGGAGGCGACGCGGCTCGCGGATTCCGCTACGCCCTGCAGGCGGCCGAGGCCGCCGAGTCCGCCCTGGCGCCGGCCGAGGCCGCCGGCTACCTGGGGCGCGCGTTGGCCTTGGCGGATGCGCAGGAGGGCAACGTGGCATCGCCCCAGCAGGTGCTGGAGGCGCGGCAGCGGCAGGCGGGCCTGTTGGCCACCCTCGGCCGCCACGAGGAGGCCTCATGGGCGTATGCACGGGCTCTCTTGGAGGCTCGCGCCCTGGGCGACACCGCGCGCGAGAGCGATCTCTTGCTGGAGCAGGGCGCTCTCTACGGGCGCGCAGGCGAGTGGACCAGGGCGACCGAGCTGGTGGCCGAGGCCCTAGCATTGGCGCGTGGCCAAGGGTTGCCGCGGGCAGAGGTGGGCGCGCTGCAGCGTATGGGCTACTTCTCCTTTGAGCAGGGCGATTGGGACGGGGCCGTCACGTTGCTGGAAGAGGCGTTGCATCGCGCGGAAGAGCTGGACCTGCCCATCGAGCGAGCACGGATTTTGGGCAACCTGGGAATCGTCCAGCATGCTCGCGGCAATCCAGAGGTTGCGATCGCGCTGTTCTCCGATAGCGTGGCGACCTTTGCCCAGCACGAAATGCCCCTTGACGAGGTGCGCGGTCTCAGCAACATGGGGTTCTGCTACCAGGCGATGGGGCAGGTTGACCAGGCGATGGCCTGCTACCAGAGAGCCCTCGATCTGCTAGAGCGGGTGGGCGACGTCCGCGAGCAGGGCTTGGCCCATCTCCACATGGCCGAATCGCTGGAGGCTTTGGGCAACGTGACCGATGCGCGCGAGCACTGTGCCAGAGCGACGCGCCGATTTGCGCTGATCGGCTTTGAGCAGGGCGAGGCTGACGTGGACCGCGTGTATGCTCGCATCGCTGCGCGTGAGTCGCGCTGGGATGTGGCCGAAAGATACCTGCGGCATGCCATGGAGATCTACCAGGCCCACGGCGATCAGCTCAACCTGGCCGAGACTCATAGCGAGCTGGCGCAGCTCCTAGAGGCGGTTGGCCAGCGCTCACAGGCGGCCGATGAGCTCGAGCGCTCGCGCATCCTGTTTGCCGCTCTTCACGGCGAGACGGAAGAGTCTCCCGAGGACGATAGCGGCAGCCCAGGGGGATAGGGCGCCACGCCGTCGATGGCCCCCAGCGCTTGTAGATGGTCCCGCACGGTCCGCCCTGTACATGGGTGCTCTAGATCGGGTGCGATATCGGCCAAGGGGACCAAGACGCTCGCTCGTTCCAACATGCCGGGGTGCGGGAGTGTGAGCTCCGCCGTGCACATGAGGGCGCCCTCATAGACCAGCAGGTCGATATCGATGTTGCGAGGCCCCCACCGTTGAATTGGGACGCGCCCCAACGCGCGCTCGATGGCCTTGACGGCGATCAGAGCTTGCGGCGGAGGCAGGCTGGTCCGAACCACGCAAGCGCTATTCAGAAAGCGGGGCTGGTCGATGACGCCCCACGGTTCAGTCTCGTAAAGCTCCGACACCGTCTCAACGTGCAGGCCATAGATGGGGAGTAAGGCGACGGCCGCAGCCATGGTCGCCGCGCGGTCTCCCAGGTTGCTGCCGAGGCCCAAGTAGACTCGCGGCATCGGGTTAGCGCCTGCCCATGATGGCGTCGGTCATGCGCGCTACCCTGGCCATGGCGGCCACGTCGTGGACCCGCACGATGTCGGCTCCCTGGGCGATGCCGATGGCAACGGCGGCCGCCGTGCCTTCGAGACGCTGGTCTTGTGGCAGGTCGAGCGTATACCCGATGAACGACTTGCGCGATGGTCCCAGCAGCAGAGGGTAGCCCAAGACGGTCAGATCGCGCAGGCGGCGGAGCAGCGTCAGATTCTGCTCTACCGTCTTGCCAAAGCCGATGCCGGGGTCAAGGATGATCTGCCCATCGGCAATGCCCGCCGCATGCGCTAGCTCGATCTGGGCGCAGAGCTCACGGATCACGTCGCCGATCAGGTCATCGTACTGCACGCCCACGTACCGTCCGCCTAGGCGGGCCTCTTGCGCGGCATCGCGGGGCTTGCTCCGGTTGTGCATCACCACCACGGGGACGCCGCGCTCAGCCACCAGCGGCGCCATAGCGGGATCCATGCGCAGTCCCCAGACGTCGTTGACCAGGTCCGCGCCCGCATCCAAAGCGGCGCGAGCCACGGACGCCTTGTAGGTGTCTACGGAGATGGGGGCATTGGTGGCGTCACGAAGGCGGCGGATCACGGGGACGAGGCGAGCTATTTCGGTCTCGGCGTCGACCGGCGCCGCCCCTGGCCGCGTGGACTCGGCGCCGACATCCAGGAGGTGGGCGCCCGCGTCAAGAAAGGCCAGGCCGCGCTCGACGGCACTCTCCTGAACGCCATCCTGGAGCAACCCGTCCCCCGAAAAGCTGTCAGGGGTGACGTTGAGGATTCCCATGACATAGGTGCGGGCTCCCCAGGTGAGGGTGTGACCGCGCAGCTTTAGCGCCGCCTGTCGATAGGCCATGGTATGCTCCCGGCGTCACTCGATGGTGGGCTTGAGCACCACCACCCGCGGGTCCTCGCCCAACTGGTTCTTGGTAACCGAAAACGTTTCTACCTCCGAGACCTCGTCGACGCCCATCTCTTTGAGGAATCGCTGTAGCGTGCCCAGGTTGGCCTGGATGCCAGGCACCTTGTAGTGCATCGGGATCACCACGCTGGGCTCTAGCTGACTGATCACCTCGGCCGCGCCGCTGGGCGTGAGCGTGTTGCGCCCCCCGACGGGCACCAGCAGGACGTCCACGTTCTCCAGCTCCTCGACCTGCTCCTGGGTCAGCGGTTGGCCCAGATCGCCCAGGTGGCAGATGGACATCTCTTCCATCTCGATGAGATAGCAAGTGTTGGCCCCCAGGCTCTGATCGCGCGGGGTATTGTGCGTGGTGGCGACGCCAAAGATAAAGGTATCTCGTATCTCGTATTCCCCTGGCCCCTGGATCACATAGGCCCCGCCGCGGACGGCTCGGAGGTAGCTATGGTTAGGATGCTGATGGCTCACCGTGACAATGTGCGCTCGCAGGCGTGGCAGCGTGGGCCCCAGCTCGGGGCCGTAGGGATCGGTGACCACAGCCACGCCCCGGGTGCGAATGCGAAAACAAGACTGCCCGTACCAAGTGATCTCCATGCCTGGGGGCTAACCCTCCTGCGCCTCGGTAACCCAGGCCGCGATCTGGATGTCGGCTTGGGCGCGCTGCTCTTCTAGCCACGTGACAAAGGCCCGCTCCTGCACCACGGGCCAGAGCTCGTCGGGCACGCGGCGGGAGGGGTCGATCTCGACGACCTGGATGACGTGAAAGCCAAACTCGCTACGTATCACATCGCTGATCTCGCCAGGCTGCATGGCGAACGCGACCTCATCAAAGGTTGGCGGCATCACGCCGCGCGGCAGAAACCCCAGCTCGCCGCCGGAGCTGCGCGTGGTGGCGTCCTCGCTGACCTGGCGGGCTAGCTCGATAAAGTTGGCGCCCGCGCGTAACGCCTGCACAGCGCGGGTGGCGGCAGACTCTTCCGAGGTCAGGATGTGGCGAACGTTGATCTGGAGCACCTCACGCTGGAGCTGCGAGGTGACCAGATCACGCATCGCGGCGGTTAGCAGGTCGTACCGAACCTGGGAGCGAAGGGCCTCCTCGGTCAGCGCGTTGGCTGCGAGCCACGCCTCAAAGCGGCTGGCGTCGTCGCCCCGCATGGCTTGGATGGCCGTCTCGATGTCGGCCTCGGAGACCTGAACCCCGTGCGCATAGGCGGCCTGCTCGATAAGCGCCTGATCGATCAGCCACTGTAGCACTTGCAGATCGAGCCTTTGCAGAGCCTGCTGCCCCGCCTCCGAGGCGGCATCGAGGCCAGGCTGCTGCAGGAAATTGGAGCGCGCCTGTTCGATCTGTGCCACGTAAGCCTCACGAGTGATGGTCTGCCCGTTGACGACGATGGCGACGTCCTCGCCCAGCTCCTGAGAGGGCAGCTCGGTCGGCTCCTCTGGCGCGACGTCGGTGGGAGAGAGCGTGGCCGTCGGCTCGACCGTGTCAGCGGGCTGTGGCGCAGGGCGGATGGCTTCTTGGGTGGGCGCTGCCACGGTCGGCTCCGCGGTCGGCGCGGGCGTCTCCGACGGCCCAGGCGCCGTCGGAGAGACGGGCATCGCACAAGCCGTCAGGAATATGGCGGCAGTCCAGGCTGCCAGCATACGGATTACGTTGGTCAACGAGGTATCCTCCCATGCGGCATCGCGCGAGGGGCGTTCGAGTGGCGAACGCGTGGATCAGACGGCTCACGCGGTGCGGTCGTCATGCACGGGGCGGAGTATAGCGGCGGGTCGACCCTATGTCAACGGCGGGTGGTGGCTGCGCGTGTGGTGGTCGGTGTGGTATAATGGTATGGGTTCAGGTAACGGCTGGTGTGGGAGCTTATCGATGCCTTCGAGGGAGCGTTTCGCGGAGGACCTCCAGGATGCGTTTCGGCATCTTTATGATGTCGTCTATCTGCGCGAGCATCCCCTGCTCGCGCTGAGCTCGCTGGAGGGCGGCAGCGCCAAGGAGCAAGCCTTTGCTCTGCAGCAGGCGCTGCTGGATGCCGTGGATGAGATGCGCCCCGGCCCCGACGTACCCCCCGATTCGCTGCACTGGCGCCGCTATCGTCTGTTGGACTATCGCTACCGCAAGGCGCTGGATCCGCGGGCCACCGCCCGGGAGCTGGGCATTAGCCGGCGGCAGTTCTACCGCGACCATGGGCAGGCCATGGAAAAGCTGGTGAGCCTGCTGTGGGCCCGCCTGGTCGATGAGGAGGGCGAGCTATCGACCTGGCCTTCCGCTCCTCCGGCGGTTGAGGAGACGGTGAGCGCCGAGGAGGAGCGGCTGGCGTTGCTGCGAGTCGAGGCGGCGCGTCTGGCCCGGGCGGCTCGGACGGCTCGAGTGCCCGAGGTGCTGAACGGGGTGTTGCCGCTCCTGCGGCGGCTGCGAGAGGCCAACCGCGTGAGTATCCAGGTGGACTTGGAGCCAAGCCTGCCCGAGGTCGCCATCGAGCCGGCTCTCTTGCGCCAGATTCTGCTCTCGGTGCTGGGACGCATGTGTGAGCGGGTGCCTGATGGTGTCGTGCGGGTGGGGGGGCAGGCCGAGGACGGCGCGGTGTGGCTACGCGTCTCGCGGGATAGAGAGTCGCTTTGCCAGGCCGAAGACCCACGCGACGCAGACGAGTGGCTGGCTGGCTTGCAGGGCATGGCCTCTCCGAGCGAGTCGGAGGTGCGGGCACGTTTTGATGCTAAAGGGGTTTGCGCCATCGAACTGAGGCTGCCGCGGGCCAGTCGTCTGATCCTCGTGGTCGATGACAACGAGGACGTGCTCGATCTGTTCCAGCGGCATCTAGCCTCCCATGGCTACCAGGTGATGACGGCACCGTCGGCCGCTCGAGCGCTAGAGCTGGCCGAGCAGCACCAGCCCTATGCCATCACCCTGGACCTGCTGATGCCCGAGGTGGACGGATGGGACCTCCTCCAGACGCTGCTCCATCGTCCCCGCACCCAACATATTCCCCTGATCGTGTGCAGCGTCTTGCGACAACGGGAGCTGGCGCTCTCGTTGGGGGCGACGGCCTTTCTGATCAAGCCGGTGAGTGAACAGGCGCTGCTTGAGGCTCTGGGGGCGCTTGAGGATCGACGGCCGGCCTGAGGCCGCCGATGCTCTGGATGCATTGGACCAGGAGCGATGGCGTGATCCCACGGCGCTGGGCCACGGTCAGCGTGGTGCCAAGAGCCGCAGCCGGGTCCAGCTCCTCCTGAGCGGACACGACCACGACGGGGATCTGAGCCCAGGCGGGATGCTGGTGCATTCGCTGCAGCACCACAGAGCCATCCATATCGGGAAGCACCAGGTCCAGCAGCACCAGGTCCACAGGCCACTGTTTGAGGTGGGCCATGGCCTCCGCCCCGGTGCTCGCGCAGGAGACCTGGTACTGACGTACGGGGCTGTCCTCGAGCAGACGCGTCACCAGCCGGGCAAAGTCGCGGTCATCCTCCACCAGCAGGACGTGGTCGATGTTCGGGCCGAACTGCCGCAGTGTGTCCCATAGGCTTTGGTGCGAAACTGGCTTGACCAGGTAGGCGTCGGCATCGAGCTGCTGGCGCAGAGACTCTTCTCCTGGGAGCCGGCAGGAGAGGACCAACGACGTGGCCAGGGCTGGCTCCGAGGCGAACTCGTCTAGCTCGGGGGGCTGGAGGGGCTCGCTGGTCTCGTCCACCAGCACGATCTGGGGCGCCATCCGGGCGATGGCGCGGCGCGCCTCGCCGAGGGAGGGAACGGCGATGGTGCGATACTCCGCCACGTACCGGCTGATGAGCGCCACCGCCGAGGGGCTCCGGGTCACCGTCAGCAGGACCGGCATCTCACTGGATTGGTGGTCGACGGTGCGGGTGAGGCGCGATGCCAGCGACGGCAGGGCGGGCGAGTCGGCGGTCTGCTCGTCGGCGGGCAGGGCAAACCGGAAGGTGCTGCCCACGCCCAGCTCGCTCTCGGCCCAGATGCGGCCGCCGTGGAGCTCGACGAACCGCTTGGAAATTGCCAGGCCGAGGCCAGCGCCTTGATAGCGTCTGCGGCTGGAGCTGTCGGCCTGACGGAACTCTTCAAAGATACCTTTGAGGTCGTCGGGCGCGATGCCAACGCCCGTGTCCTCAACCGCAAAGAGCACCTCTCCGTTTCCGCGCTGTGCTCGGACGGTAATGCTGCCCTTTTCGGTAAAGCGCACCGCGTTGCTGATGAGGTTAAAGAGCACCTGTCGGATGCGCAGGGCATCCACTCGCAGATAGGGGAGGTTGGGGCCCACGTCAGCGATCAGCTCCAGCCCACGGGATTCGACCAAGCTACGAACAGTGCCCAGCGCATCGCGCACCAAGGTCGTGGCGGGTACCTTGTCGCGAACCAGCGTCATCTGCGCCGCCTCGATCCGCGAGAGGTCGAGCACATCGTTGACCAAGTCTTGCAGGTGACGGGCGTTGCGGTAGATGATGCCCAGATCGCGCTGGTAAGGGATCGGTAGCGCGGCGCCATAGTACTCGGGCGACTGGACCATCACCTCGGCGAACCCCACCACAATGTTGAGCGGCGTGCGCAGCTCGTGGCTGATGGTCTGCGCAAACTCTTGCTTGAGGCGGCGGGCCTCTTCGGCCTGGTCGCGAGCGATGCTGAGCATATGGTTGGCTCGCTCCAGGCGGTACGAGGCTTCGTCCAACGCCTTGAGGGCGCGCTTGAGTTCAGCCTGACGCTGCCGCATCTCTTGTTCGTTGCGTAGAGCTTGCTCATAGCTGTTCCATGCCCAGGCAAGGGCGGTGGACAGGTTCGAGACCGATTGCGCCGCGGCCACTGACGTCATGACGAGGGCTAACAAGGGCACCCAGGCGTGCAGCGTATGGTAGCCCTCGCCGCGGAACTGCCACATGGCTACAGAACCCATGAGCACGGCTGCCAAAAAGATCGCTCGGTGATCGAGCAGCACGCTGGCAAAGACGACTGGCACGGCCAAAAGGACCGCTGCCGAGCCTGCGGGGAGGGCGACAACGGCAGCGGCCGTGGCGACCAGCACGCTCCACACGAGGATGTGAGCGGCCAGCGTGACGTGGCGTGGGCGCAGCCAGAGCGCGATGGCCGGCGCGATAGCCAGGAGCGGGATTCCCACCCAGGTGCCTGGTCGGGCTAGGTCGACGCGGTTCGGGGTGGCCGTCCACCCCCACACGAACCAGGCGCAGGCGGCCAGCAGCGCGAGGGGGATGGTGCTGGCCAGCGAGGAGGCGCGCCGATCGTGCAGGCTGTCGCGAAAGGCGGTCTGATAGTCAGCCATGGTCAGTACTCCAATCAGCCACGCCCACACTGGGGCATGGGCGGTACGCTAGCAGCGCGAGTCCTCGCGGGCGAGGTCGGCGATCTCCTCGGCCGCAAAACGCACAAAGCGTTCCGTCAGGGCATAGGTAGCTCGATGCTGGGGAGAGCGAGGCGCGGGCTCTAGACGCCAGAGCAGCGCGTCGGCGATCAGCGGCGCCCATTGCGGGTAGCGCTCCTGCGCCCAAGCGGCCGCCTCCTGTTTGGAGGTCTGGTCGCCGTGGGCGCAGGCATGCAGGGCACGGCAGAGGGTGAGAATGGCATAGGCCTGGCCGCCACGATGCTCGCGCATCCCTTGGACCCAACTGGGCCACTCGCGGGCGTGCTCGCGCACGGTTGCCAGGAATTCGACTGTGTCGATGGGAGGGATCAGCTCGGATGCGGGCGGCCCCAACAGCGTGACCCCTTGGGTACGCACCACCCACCAGTTCACCAGCCAAGCGCGGCCTGCCTCCACGGTGTGGAACGGCTCGCCAGGGCTGATGACGGCGATGGCGCTTGGCCGCTGGCGGAACGTCTGCAGGGCCTCGAACGGCACATAGGCCACCTCGATCCGATCGCGCCAGGCTGGGTAGGCCGCCTGTAACGCCGTGTGCATGCCGCGCAGGGCGTGCAGGGTGACGTCATCCAGCGCCGTCGTCGTCACCGCCAAGAGGTCGATATCGCTGATGCCCACGGTGTAGCCGCCCGTGACCTTCGAGCCATAGAGATAGAGGCCCAGCAGCGCGTCACCGAGCGTGGCCTGAACTTGCGTTTGCAGCTCGCCGAGTAGGGCGTCGACCTCGGGCACGTCAGCCTGCGGCATGGGGCTCCTAGCCTCTTGAGGATGGCTGCCTGTTCACAGATGATACAAGGCGGCGTAGGGTGCGTCAAAGGTTGGGCGGGCGCTCGCAGTCGCGTTGTGCTCAGGGCGCAGCGCCATGTATGGCGCGCTGTTGACACCCGAGGAGCAGTTGCGCATCACCGTGCCGCTGCACTTGCTATTCGCTAGACGTTGAGCATCAGCCATGCCCTGCAAGGGAGGCACTCTTTTTACACCACTGGATGAGACACATGCATACTTGCCCCTTGACCCAGCCCTCCTGTCTATGCGATAATTGGAGTGTGAGGCAGGCCCGTCGATGGTCGCTCCGAACATGCTAGCTCCTTTGCATCCATATCATCGCCTGCGGCATCTGGTCGGATGAAGGAGGTGTGAGATGGAACTCTGCACGATGGTGGGCGAGGTGTTGGAGCGCAAGGGGCACTGCGTTTATGACGTGTCGCCTGATACGTCGGTGTACGATGCCCTCAAGCTGATGGCCGAAAAGAACGTCGGCGCGGTGCTGGTCCTCGACCAGGGTCACCTCATGGGCATCATGTCGGAGCGCGACTATGCTCGCAAGGTGGTGCTGGCTGGGAGGCTATCCCACGGCACCAAGGTTCGCGACATCATGACGCCCAACCCCATCTGCGTCGAGGTCACGCAGACCATCGGTGAGGCCATGGCCATCATGACCCATCGGCGGATTCGTCACTTGCCTGTGCTCGATAAAGGTCAGCTCGTGGGGCTGATCAGCATCGGTGACGTGGTCAAGGCGGTGATCGCCGAGCAAGAGTATATGATCGAGCAGCTGGAGCGCTTTGTGACGGGGCAGCCAATGGGCAGCTCGAACCTGGCCGAGGCCGACCTGAGCGGCTTGGTGGACTAGCGGTGGCGACCTTGCGTCGGCCTGCGCATCCAGCTAGGATGGCGCCCAGGTAGAGGCTGCACACGGGAGGTGCCATCCATGGCCGCGAAACCGCTCATCACCAAGATCGAATCGGTCGCGTTTGAGACGACCCTGCATGACCTGGGTCGCGACTATAACGGGTTCAACCTGGTCTATGAGCCAGGCAGCGTGCTCACTGGCACGCATACGGTGCTCTTGATCCACACCAGCGTGGGCGTTACGGGCGAGACGCTGGCGGGTGGCGACTGCTTTGCCACGTTGCCCACCTATGCCAACTATCTGATCGGCAAGAACGCCCTGGAGCGCGAGCGCATCTACCAGGACGTCAAGCGGGCGCTGCGGCAGATGGCCCGCATGGGCCTGGCGTATGTCGATATCGCCTTGTGGGATATCGCGGGCAAGCTGTACGATGCGCCGATCTGGGAGCTGCTGGGCGGCCATATCCGCCCGCTCAAGTGCTATGCCTCGACGCCGCACGGCGATCATAACGGTGGGTTGGATTCGCCCGAGGCCTACGCCGACTTTGCCGAGCAGTGCTTGGCGATGGGATACCCAGCTTTCAAGATTCACGGCTGGGGCGACACCACCCCTGAGGCTGAGATCGCGGCGGTCCATGCCGTTGGCCAGCGAGTGGGCGACAAGATGGACCTAATGCTCGACCCCGCCTGCGAGCTCAACACCTTTGCTGACACCATCAAGGTGGGGCGAGCGTGTGACGACGAGCGCTTCTACTGGCTGGAGGATCCCTACAAGGACGGCGGCATCTCCCAGTTCGCCCATCGCAAGCTGCGGCAACTGATCCGCACGCCGCTACTGATGACCGAGCATGTGCGCACGCTAGAGCCCCACGTGGACTTTGCCCTAGCCGAGGCGACCGATTTTGTGCGGGGCGACGTCGGGTATGACGGCATCACAGGCGTGATCAAGCTGGCTCATGCCGCCGAGGGGTTGGGCATCGACATCGAGTTCCACGGCCCTGGCCCCGCGCAGCGCCACTGCATGACGTCGGTTCGCAACACCAACTACTATGAGATGGGGCTGGTCCACCCCAAGTGCGCTGGCACCGTCACCCAGGTCCACACCGACTATCGCGATGGGCTGGACGCCATCGACGAGAACGGCTGCGTCTATGCTCCAGAGGGCCCTGGCCTGGGCGTCACGCTAGACTGGGACTATATCCGAGCGCACGAGGTGGGTCGCAAGGTGTGGGCCGAGGCCTAGCGGCCCAGAAGTACGATGAGACGAGGCGCGACCATCTGGTCGCGCCTCGAACGGCCTTAGGCCTCAGAGGGCGGCTACGGTGCGGGCCCACTGCTCCGCTGCTGGGACGTCGGCTCGGTCGTACGCGGTACAGACGCGTACGAGAGGGTACGCGAGCGCTGCGGCCGCCCGAGCGAGCGCCTCCACATAATCTGCACCTCGACCAAGGGCACCTCGGCCGCGCTGGCACCCGCCAGCCAGTTGGTATAGCTCGCCACACAGACCACCTCAACGCCCTGGTCGGCGCACAACGCCGCCAGGGCCTGCAGCCGCGCCTGGTCCCAATCCAGCGGCGAGAGGTGCGGTCGCTTTCCCATGATCTCGATGGCGTCAAAGCCGCGGCGACGGGCGTGGGCCACGAAATCTTCCAGGGTGAGGCTGGCCTGGCCCCAGAGCCCCGCATAGCTGACGGCGAACAGCGTTGGGCGCATGGCGGTTCCTTTGCATGTCGGGTGGAACGTTGGGCCGAGGGTAGCACCTTATTGGGGATCGGGTAACCTCGGCGGTGCCCACCGCTGGACCTGTCTAGCGATTCGGTGTTGCTGCACCAAGCGGGGAGCGCCAGACGGCCGCAAGATGCGGTCTCGTCGAGCGCCACAGATGGCTGTTGACGGTGGCCTGGGCTGCCCCTACAATGGCATGGCTGTCGGGGTCTTTAGGGCTGAGAAGAGTGGATAGAAGCGTCAAGCAGGACAATACCACAGAGCTACAGCCTTTCGGGGTGGCGCCATGGGTCGATCGCCTGTGGCTGGTGGCCACGGCCTGGTGGGCCTGGCTGCCGCTGGGCGCTGGTTGGCTGCTGTTGCTCTTGGCGGCCCTGGCAAGGCCCGACATTGCGCCGTGGCTGGCCAACGCGACGCCCCTCGGCTGGTGGTTGCGGACGCTCAAGGTAGACGAGTCAGCGTCGCGGGCCGTCGTTGCCGCCCTCGGGTCCGCTCCTGCCTGGCAAGGATGGGCCGTTCGAGCGCTCTATGCCCTGACGACAGCCTGGCTGCTGTTCCGCCTCCTGGGCGAGATCTGGGGTTGGCCTCGGGCCCAGGAGCGCTGGCGTCGAGAGCTACGGCTGGAGCAGGACTGGCCGACCACACGCGATGCGGCGGAGCGGTTGGCTTCTCTGCCCGGGTGGCGGATGGCAGGGGGCGACGAGGGTTCCATCACGCTGCGCGCGTGGCGGCCCTGGGCGGGGCCGCGGCGAGCGCTGGCGGCATCGGTGTGGGTGGGGCTGCTGTTGGTCGTGGCTGGCGCCTGGGCGGGAAGCCTGGCCGCGACCGGTGGGATGCAAACGGCGCTGGCCGTGGGAGAGTACGCCACGGTTGGGCGTTGGGGCGTGCAACGCCTGTGGCTGGATCGCCTCACGCTCCAGCTTTCGGCCAGCGGAACGGTCAAGCTGCTGGAGGGCGAACTCGGCGCCATCGCTGGCAACGGCGAGGAGCGGTCGGTCCGAGTGACCAAAGGGCGGGCGGCGACATTGGATGGAGCGTCGCTCTCTGTGGTCGGCGTCGGCCCCGCCATCAACGTGTCGGCCAGCACGTTGGATGGCGAGTCGCTCGCCTTGGCCTCCATGGCGGGTGGCGACGCGGGTGAGCTGGTGCGCGTGCGCTTGGGCGGCCTCAGCCAGGAGCATCTGGTGGCTGTCGATGACGGGCGGGCGGTGTTGCGCCTGCTTGAGGGCGCCGTGGCCGAGGGCGATGGCTGGGCGCTGCTGCTCGAGGTGCTGGACGGGACCACAGGCGAGCTGGTGGCTCGTCACGAGATTCACCCGCCCGATCAGGTGATTGTGGGCGACTGGCTGCTAGAGATCGGCCGCGAGTACTTTTTACGGCTCTCTGTGGGGCCATATCAGCCTTTCCTGTCGTTCTTATCACGGTGGGCGCCGGTTCTGGGGGCGCTGCTGGTGGTCGTGGGTGGGCTGGCCCGGCGCCGATGGAGCCCGCAGGCTGGCGTGGCGGTGCTGGGGCCGATGGGGCCCGCCAGCCGCGCCGAGATCATCTCCTCACTGGATGGCCAGGCGTGGTTGATCGACCAGCTCCAGGGGACCGTTCGGCGGCTTGATGGTGGGTGATGGGACTGCCCCGGCGCGAGGGCGATTCGTCCGACCATGCGGCAAGGCGAGGTGCTGATGGGACATGATGGGATCCCGCTGGTGGTGGGCGTGGCTGGCGGGACGGGCGCCGGCAAGACGACCATCTCGCAGGCCATCCTCGATGATGTAGGCCGCGATCGGATCGCGTACATCCAGCACGATGCCTACTATCGCGATCTGGGCCATCTCACCATGGCCCAACGGCGCGAGCAGAACATGGACCACCCCAACGCTCTGGAGACCGAGCTGCTGTTGGAGCATCTGACTCTGCTGCGGCGGGGCGAGGCCGTGCTGGTCCCCGTGTACGACTTTGCCGCCTATCGGCGCACCGAGCGGACGACGCTGGTGGAGCCTCGGCCCGTCATCCTGGTAGAGGGCATTCTGGTGCTGGCGACGCCAGAGCTGCGGGACGAGCTGGACGTCAAGGTGTATGTGGACGCCGACGCCGACATTCGCTTGGTCCGACGGCTGCAGCGCGACATTCTGGAAAGGGGCCGTGATCTCCAGACCGTCATCGCTCAGTACCTGGACACGGTGCGGCCCATGCACCTGCAGTTCGTCGAGCCGTCCAAGCGCTATGCGGATGTGATCATACCCGAGGGCGGGCGGAACCGGGTGGCGCTCGAGATGATCTGTGCCCGCTTGCGCGCGTCCCTGGGCGACGGATGACGGGCTCCTCCGACGCGACTCTCGCGGGCGCGCCTGTGCGGGCGCTGTTCGTCGACCATGCCCCCGCGTTGGGCGGCGCCGAGCACAGCCTCCTGTTGCTGTTCGACTGCCTGGATCGTAACCAGGTCACCCCTCTCCTGGCCTGTGTGCCCGGCCCGCTGCAGGAGCGAGCCGAGGCGCTGGGCGTACCCTGTCGACCGATGGCCATGCCCAAGGTGCGGGGGCATCTGCTGGGGCCATGGCGTTTGCTTCGTGGGGCGGTGGCGTTGGCGCGGCTGGCCCGGCGGGAGGGAGTGGACCTCCTCTGTGCCAACACCGTCCGAGCCTCCCTGTATGCTGCGCTAGCGGCGCGGCTCGCGCGCTTGCCCCTGGTCTGGTATGTGCGTGATATCCTGACGCCAGGCCTCTACACCCGGACGATGAGCCGCTGTGCCGCCGCGGTGGTGTCGGTCTCGCGCGCGGCGGCTGAGCCGTTAGGGGTTGAGGCCGTCATTGTGCCCAATGGCGTGCTGGCCGACGCCTTTGCCGCGGACGGCGTCAGGGCGCTGCAGATGCGTGCGCGTTGGGGCGTGCCCGCCGATGCTCCCCTGGTGGGCATGGTCGGGCGGATGCGGCCGTGGAAGGGGCAAGAGCACTTTTTGCGGGCCATGGCCCTGGTGGCCGAGCAGCAGCCCGACGCCTGGTTCGTGCTGGTTGGGGGGGCCATCTTTGAAGAGCGCGAGCCATATCTGCCAAGCTTGCGTCATCTGGCCGAGACCCTGGCGCTGGGCGATCGGGCGGTGTTTGGGGGGCAGGTGGAGGATGTAGCGACCGCCTATGCCGCCATGGACGTCGTGGTGCACTGCTCGGTGGAGCCCGAGCCGTTTGGGCGGGTGGTCATCGAGGCCATGGCGGCGTCCCGGCCGGTGGTGGCCTATAACTGGGGCGGGCCTCACGAGATCATAGTTCCCGGCGAGACGGGCCTGCTGGTGCCCCCTGGCGACATAGCCTGCCTGGGTGAGGCCGTGCTGAGCTTGCTGCGGGATCCGGCAAGGCGACGAGCCATGGGAGCCGCGGGGCGCGCGAGGGCAGCAGCTCTCTATGATGCGCGGGTTACGGCCCGCAAGGTGCAGGATCTGTTGGTAAAGATGGGGCGCGGCGTGGGGCGGCGACCATGAAGATCGCCATCGATG
This sequence comes from Anaerolineae bacterium, assembly GCA_040767425.1. GTDB lineage: Bacteria > Chloroflexota > Anaerolineae > UBA1429 > UBA1429 > DAIRUQ01. The sequence goes on from JAXGON010000014.1 coordinate 37,897, forward strand.
GACGCTACATCCAGGATCACTATCCCGGCGTGGGGCGCTATGCCTACCAGGTTGCGCTGGCGCTGGCTTGGGCCACCGACGACCAGTACGTCGTGCTGTGGGATCCCACGGCCGCCAATGCGCGCTTTGACCTGGCGCGCCTGGAGGGTTGCCCCAACGTGACGCTGTCGGCCGTGCCCTTTGATCCCACGAGCGCACGGGGGCACCTACCGGTAGCCAGGCTGATGCGTCAAGAGCGAGCTGCGGTCTTCTGGGCGCCGCACTGGAGTGCTCCGTGGGGGTTGCCCTGTCCTCTGGTGGTCACTATCCATGACTTGACCCCTCTGGTGCTGCCTTCCGAGGGACGGGCAAGCTGGCGCCGGCACCTCTACCGCTGGATGGTGACGCGCGCTCTACGTCGAGCGGCTGGGGCTCTGGTCAGCTCTCGGGCGACGGAGCGCGATATCGAGCGTCTGCAGGCGCCGGTGCCGCCCATCACCGTGGCCCCGCTGGGCGTCGAGGCGGCCTTTGCGCCGCGTGACGCAGGAGCCTGCGCTCCGACGCTGGCGCGGCTGGGCGTCCGGGCGCCGTTCGTGCTCTGCGTGAGCGCCAACCGTCCTCACAAGAACCTGCCTCGGCTGCTGAACGCCTGGGCATCCCTGCCAGCGGCCGACCGCGGGCGCTGGCAACTGGTCCTGGCTGGGGCCGTGGATACGCGCTGGGAGGATCCTCTTGACGTGGCGCGTCGTGCGGGCGTAGGGCTCTCGGTTCGGAGGCTTGGGGCCGTGGACGAAGCCGACCTGCACGCGCTGTATGCAGCGGCGGATATCTGCGTCGTGCCGTCGCTGTACGAGGGGTTTGGGCTGCCGGCGCTGGAGGCGATGGCGGCGGGCACGCCAGTGGCGGCGTCGAACTCTTCTGCGCTGCCCGAGGTGGTCGGCGACGCCGGCCTGCTGTTCGATCCCGCCGACCAAGGCGCCATGGCCGGGGCGCTGGCCGCGCTGATGCACGATGCCGACCTGCGGCAACGCTTGGCGGCGGCGGGGCGGGAACGCGCCGCCCCCTACACGTGGGAGCGCACTGCCGCGTTGGTTCGGCAGGCGCTGGCGCGGGCGGCGGGGGAGGTGCGGTAGGTGCGCATCCTCCACATCTACAAGGCCTATCACCCCGTGGTGGGCGGCATCGAGAACCACGTGCGTCTGCTGGCCGAGGCGCAGGCACGGGCTGGGCATCATGTGACCGTGCTGGTCGCCAGCCCAAGCTTTCGGGGTGAGCGCCAGGTGCTGAACGGCGTCGAGGTCATCAAGGCCGGACGTCTGGTTGAGGTCGCGTCCACCCCGCTGAGCCTGCGGCTGGGCTGGGAGCTGGCGCGTCAGCGGCCCGACGTGGCGCACGTGCACGCCCCCTATCCGCCCGGGGAGCTGCTGCAGCATCTCTTGGGCAAGAGTCGTGCCACCGTGCTCACCTATCACAGCGATGTCGTCCGGCAGGTCCGCCTTGCCAGGCTGTACCGCCCGCTGATGCAACGGGTGTTACGCAGGGTGGATCGGATCCTGGTCTCTAGCCCCGCCGCGCTGGCGTGGGAGGCGCTGCGCGAGCATCGGGCGCGCTGTGTGGTGGTGCCGCTGGGCATCCCCCTGGAGCGTTTCTCCAACGTGGATCCCCAGGCAGTTGCCCGGGTGCGTTCGGAGGCCGGAGCGCGACCGCTGCTGCTCTTTGTGGGCGTCTTTCGCTACTACAAGGGGCTCAGCTATCTGCTGGAGGCGATGCAGTGGGTGCCGGCGACCCTGTTGCTGGTGGGTGGCGGGCCCTTGGAGGACGAACTGCGCGCGCAAGCGGATGGGCTGGGTCTGGCCGAGCGAGTGCGTTTTGTGGGCCGCGTATCTGACAAGGATCTGCCCGCGTACTATCATGCGGCGGATCTGTTCGTGTTGCCGTCGTGCGAGCGCAGCGAGGCATACGGCCTGGCGCAGCTCGAGGCGATGGCGGCAGGCCTGCCGGTGGTGGGCACCGAGCTGGGCACCGGCACCACCTTTGTGAACCGGCATGGCGAGACGGGCCTGGTGGTGCCGCCCAAGGATCCGCGAGCGCTGGCTGACGCCATTAACGCTCTGCTGGGCGACGAGGCTCTTTGCCGCCGGCTAGCTTGGGGAGCGCATCAACGGGCGCGGGCCTTGTCCGCCGAGCGCATGATCGCTGCGGTGGAGGAGGTCTACCTAGCGGCCCTGGCGGATGGCGAGGGGGAGCGGCGTTGATAGCTGGGCGTCGGGCCGGGAGACGGTAGCGGTGAGGAAGGGGCTATGCGGACGAGGCTGACGGCGGTGTGCGAGGCGGTCATCGAGGCGGGCTGGCTCTTGGCCCTGCTCCTTTCGCCGCTGTTCTTTAACGTCTATTCGCAGCGCGTCTTTGAGCCCGACAAGATCGGCCTCATTCGCAGCCTGGCTACCATCATGGCGGCCATGTGGATCGTGTGGCTGGTGGAGCGTCGGGTTACCGCCGGCCCTCGCCAGGAGGATGGGCACAGCGGGTGGTGGCAGCGCCTGCGCGGGACGCCCCTCGTGATCCCTGCTCTGCTGCTGGTGGGCACCTATCTCCTGTCCACGGCGTTCTCTGTTACGCCGCGCATCAGCTTCTGGGGCTCGTACGAGCGACTCCAAGGCACCTACTCACTGCTATCGTACGTGGTGATTGGCCTGAGCGTGCTGTTTCTGTTGCGCAAGAGGCAACAGGTGGAGCGGCTCTTGCTGACCATGGTGCTGACCAGCGTGCCGGTGGCATTGTACGGCATCGCGCAGCACTATGGTCTGGATCCTCTGCCGTGGGGCGGTGACGTCACCGAGCGCGTGGCGGGCAGTCTGGGGAACGCCATCTTTATCGCCGCCTACTTGATCATGGTGGTGCCGCTTACCGTTGCGCAATGGCTGCGGGTCTGGCGTCAGGAGACCGCCGCCTGGGCCAGTCGTCGCCAAGCGTTGTCAGCGGCGGGGTTGCTGATTCTGTTCGTTGTGCAAGCCTATCGGTGGGTCGCCGTGGGCCTGGGAGCGGGGATCTGGCTGGGCGTGGCGATCTGGGCGATGGCGGCGTTGCTGGGGTGGCGGTTGGGCGGTTCGCCCCATCACTGGGCGATGCTGGGTTTCTACCAGACGGTGCTGGCTGCCCAGGTGGTGTGCATCGTCTTTAGCCAGAGCCGAGGGCCGTGGTTGGGCTTGGCGGCGGGGTTGGCCCTCTTTTGTGTCGTGGTGCTGGTGGTCAGTAAAAGGCGATGGCTCGTCTTGGCGCTGGGAGCGGGCGCGCTGGTGGCGGCCGGGTTTTTGGGGCTGCTCAATGTGGAGAACGGGCCCCTGGAGCCGCTGCGGGATCTCCCCTACGTGGGGAGGCTGGGGCGCATCTTTGAGGTGCAGTCGGGCACGGGGCGGGTGCGGGTACTGATCTGGCAGGGCGCCCTCGAAATGATCACCGACGATCCGCTGCGCGCCGTGGTGGGCTATGGGCCCGAATCGATGTACGTGGCCTATGCGCCCTACTATGCGCCCGAGTTGGCCCATCTGGAGCGGCGTTCGGCCCTGCCGGATCGGTCGCACAACGAGACCTATGACGCCCTCATCACCACCGGCGTGCTCGGCTTTACGGCGTATATGTACCTGTTCTGGACGCTTTTCCGCCTGGCTATGCGTTCGACGGGTTTGCTGCGTAGCGATCGCGATGACCGGCTGTTCCTGGCCTTGACGGCGGGCGGGGGGCTGGTGGGCGCTGTGGCGCCGTACCTGCTGGAGGGACAGTGGCGCTATATGGGCATCACCATGCCTTTGGCCATGGTGGCCGGCGTGGGAGTGTACGCCCTGGTAAAGGCGCTGCCGTCTGGCAAAGCGTCCGCAACCGCGCCCCGCGATGGAGACGATCGCATCGTCAAGCGGCCCGACGTGGTGTTACTGGTGGCTGGCTTGCTGGGGGCCATCGTGGCGCACTTTTGCGAGATTCACTTTGGCATCGCCATTGGCGCTACGCGGACCCACTTTTGGGTGTTGGCGGCGATGCTGGCCGTCATGGCCGAGGGCTGGATCGACTGGGACGAGCCAGCGCTGGCTCTGGCGGCCCAGGAGCCGCGCCGTCGTGTCAATCGAGGCCGACGGCGGCGACGTGGCGCCGCCATGACCGCCGAGCGGTTCGCCTGGCTGCATGCCGGCGTCATCGGTCTGCTGGGCGCCGCCGTCTTGAGCACGTTGGCATGGGACCTGATGGCCAACGCGTCTGGGCATACTTTTGTATGGACGATCGTGTGGCAATCGCTGACCACCAAGCAGGCGTTAGGCCGCCCTGATCTGGTTAGCGCCGGCGTCGCCTACCTGGTGGGCTACTCCTGGTTGGCGGTTGGCGTCCTCAGCCTTGGCCTGGAGATGCCCGAGATGGCCGGGCTGACCTGGCGCCAGAGGCTGCGGGGAGCCCTACTGGCCATGGCGGTGGCCCTGCTGTGCGCGGGCCTCTATGCCCTCTTGCATGCGGCCGGTATGCGGCCGCCGGTGGACGTCCTCTCCCTCTTTGGGCTTTTTGTCGGTGCGGTGCTGCTTCTGTGGCTCCTGCTGGCGGGCGGGTTGGCCGCGTCCAGCGGGTGGCCGACGGCTAGCCGGCGAGTCGGTGGGGGTGCGTTGGCCCTATTGGTCCTGGTGGTGGCCTTGCCCTGGGCGAATCGACATAACCTTCAGCCGATTCGCGCTGACATGCTGTTCAAGCAGGGGATGCGGTTTGAGGCCGAAGGTGACTATGTGACCGCCTTGAGCCAGTACGGGGCGGCAACCGATCTGGCGCCCAAGGAGGACCGCTACCGGCTGTTTCTGGGGCGGGTGGCGCTAGAGATAGCCAGGCGCGAGGAGGACGCAGAGCAGCGCCAGCGTTATCTGGCGTTGGCGCAGGAGGCGCTGGAGACCGCCAAGAAGCTGAATCCCCTGAACACAGACCACACGGCCAACCTGGCTCGGCTCCACCGGATGTGGGGCGAGCTGGAGACCAGCGAGGCGGGGCGTCGCGCGCACTGGGAGCGCTCCGAGGCCTACTATGCCGAGGCCCATGCGCTGAGCCCCAACAACGCCCAGCTCTTGAACGAGTGGGGTCTCTCGTTGCTCTACTTGGGCGAGCGCGACGCGGCCTTGGAGACGTTCAATCGCTCGCTAGAGCTGGATGACGCCTATGCGCAGACGTACGTGTACCTGGGCGACCTGTATGCGCGAGACGGCGCGTGGGGCGCGGCCATCGCGCAGTACCGCCGGGCACTCGAGCTTGACGAGGACGCGGTGGCGGTCTGGAGCAGCTTCGGCTATACGGCTTCGCAGCAGGGCGACTAGGAGACGGCGCTGGAGGCCAACTTGGCAGTGTACCATCGGGCGCCCGGTGACTATAATACCATCAAGAACCTGGCCATCATCCATGCGCAGCTCGGCGATGCCGACGAGGCCGTGCGCTTTGCGCGCATGGCGCTCGAGATAGCGCCCGACGCAGAGGTGGCCGCGTTGGAGGCCTTTATCGCCGAACAGGAGGAGCGCTAGTGGAGCGGCTTTCGCTGATGCTGATCACGGCGTTCGTCCTGGCGGCGGGCGCTACCCCGCTGGCTCGGCGGGCGGCGGCGTCGTTGGGGCTGATGGACATGCCGGCGCCGCGCAAGGTGCACTCTCAGCCCACCCCCCTTATGGGCGGGGTTGCCATCTATCTGGCGTTCCTCGTGGCCCTCTTGCTGTTCGGCGATCGATTCTATGTGCGTCAGATGGTGGGGATCTTGGTAGGGGCCACCATCTGCTCGTTGACTGGCCTGCTGGATGATCGCCAGGGCCTGAGCGTGGGCATCAGACTGGTGGCGCAGATGGTGGCTGTGGCGGTTCTGCTCCTGACCGACGTCCGCGTGCGGCTGGCCTCCGTGCCGGCGGTGGACATGCTCCTCACGACGGTTTGGATGCTGGCTGTGACCAACGCCATGAATCTGCTGGATAACATGGACGGGCTCTCGGCGGGCGTCGGGGCGGTGGCCGCGGCCTTTTTCCTGGTGCTGGCGGCCATGAGCGGCCAGTACCTGGTGGGCGCGCTCAGCGCCGCGCTCTTGGGGGCTTGCATCGGCTTTTTGCTCTACAATGCCAACCCGGCATCGATCTTTATGGGCGATTCGGGCACCCTGTTCCTGGGATTCCTGCTGGGAGCCACGGCCATCAAGCTGCGCTTTCCCGCCAACGTTGTGCAGGTCACCTGGATGATCCCGGTCCTGGTGCTAGGGGTGCCCCTATTCGACACCGGCCTGGTGATCGTCTCGCGGTTGCGCCGCGGGCTGAACCCTCTGACCAGCGCCGGCAAGGACCACACGTCTCACCGGTTGGTTGGCATGGGGTATACCCAGCGGGAGGCGGTCCTGACGCTCTATCTGGTGGGATGCGGTCTGGGCGTGGCTGCCATCTATCTCAGCCAGGCTGGGCTGGCCGAGGCCTGGGTGGTGGGGACAGTCGTGGCTATCCTCGGGGTGGCGGCACTGATCTGGTTGCTGCGAGCCGAGCGAGTGCGCCCCTATGGCAGCGGCAATGTGGCGTCGGGCGACCTGGGTTCACAAGAGGCTGAGAGGCGATGACGTCGCGGAGCCTCAAGCAAAGCCTGGAGAGCTGGGAAGGCACGGTGCGAGTGCGGGCGGCCGGGGCCAAGTACTGGAAGCCGGCGGCGGCGCTGTTGCTCTCGGTGGCCATCACCGTGCTGGTGTTTCGTTTTGGGGACCAACTGGCCGACCTGCAGGGCCTCGGCTATCTGGGCGTGTTCGTTATAGCCGTCCTGGGTAACGCGACCGTCATCCTGCCGGTGCCGGGGTTGGCGGTGGTGTTTGCTGGTGGGGGGGTGCTGAATCCGCTGGTGGTGGGGTTGATCGCTGGGGTGGGCGAGCCGCTGGGCGAGCTAACAGGCTATCTGGCCGGCTATGGCGGCTCAGTCGTGGCCGAGAACCGGGAGTGGTATGAGCGGATTCGGCGTTGGATGGAGAGGCGCGGCTTTGTGACGCTGCTGGTGCTCTCGGCGGTGCCCAACCCGCTGTTTGACCTGGCCGGCATGGCGGCCGGCATGCTCCACTATCCCGTGGCCAAGTTTCTGCTGGCATGCTGGATCGGCAAGACGTTCAAGGCGCTGGTCATTGCCTATTTGGGATCCATTCTGCATGGGCTGATTACCGGCCTGTAAGCCCTGCGTCGGTGGCCGGATGGTAGGCCATCAGAATCTCGTCGTCATAGTCTCCCGCAGCGTCGCGGATGGCCCCGATGCGACGCCCCTCGTAGCAAAAGCCCACGGATTTGTACAGGCCGATGGCCGCCGTGTTGGAGGCCCGCACGACCAGCTCGACGCGGTCGATCCCTCTCGTTTCGCGTGTATAACGTAACGCCTCGTTCAGCAGGCGCTTGCCTATTCCCATGCCGCGAAAGCATCTCAAGACGCCCATACCAAGCAGGCAGACGTGCCGGCGGTAGGGCGTCTTGTCTCGTTGCAGCGTCAGCCAACCACCGAGGCGGCCTTCCGCCTCGGCCACCAGCACGGTGCCGCCGTGACGGATGGTCAGCTCAATGTGCGCCGCCTCCACGGCCGGATCCTGGCGAAAAATCGCTCGCGCCAGGTACCGTCCCTCTCGCGCCACCTCGTCGATGGCGGCGATCAGAGGGAGGGCATCATCGGCTGTGGCGGTTCGGATCTGGACCGAGTCGTTCGGCGCTTTGACCATGGCTGGCCGGGCTTACCTAGTGATGCTCACACGGCGTCGCGCCAGACAGGTCGTCGTCCAGATAGGCTCTCAAGGCGTTCGCTGCCGTACCAGCGGCGCCGGTGACGGCCTCGATCCCCACCTGGGCAAAGAGCTGGGCCGCTCGACTGCCCATGCCGCCGCTCAGCATCACGTTAGCCCCGAGGCTGGCGATAAAGCTGGGAACCTGGCCGGGCTCGTGGGCCGGGAAGAACGGGTTCGCGACGGTGCGGCTGGAGACCAGCTCGCCATCCTCAACCTCGGCCACCAAAAAGAAGGGACAGCGGCCGAAATGCATGGCCACCGGCGCGTCCAGGCCCTGGTCAGAGTCGACCGAGATCGCGACGCGGCAGCTACTCATCGATGCCCTCCAGTTTCTGCAACTCTTCCTGAACCTCGTTCAGACGCTGGCGCAAGATGGCGGCCTCCTCGGCCAGATCGGCGGAGCGATTGCGGCGTCCGCTGCCCTGACCGCCAGCGCCCGTGTGTGAGGCTACCGTGGGGCCGGCCAGGAGCGCCAGCCGTCCAGCAACCAGCGCTTCGACGGCCGCCTGCACGGTAGCGCCCTCGAGCTGATAGACTTTGATGCCCGCGGCTTGGAGCACCGAACTGGCGTTGGGGCCCACATTGGCGGCGATGACCGCCTCGATACCCTGGCCGATGAGCCATTGCGACGCCTGCACGCCGGCGCCTCCAGGGGCGCCCGTGGCCGGGTTCGGGAGCGTCTCGGCCTCCATGGTCTCGCTGTCTACCAGGACATAGTAGGGGCTACGCCCGAAAATGTCGCTGGGTGCTGCCTGCAACCCCGCGCCCTGGGCCGGTACACCGATCTTCATGTTCGCCTCCTAGCGGACTAGTATTATCGCTTCGCCTATATGCACATTGCACATAGCGATTATAGGCGGGCCCTGTTATGGCGTCAATCCGGAGAGGGGTGCTAGATGCTCGCGGCCCAGGTGTGCAGGGCGGCCATGAGCTCGTCGGGCGACTCGGGGCGCATCAGCTCGCCGCGCATGCGAGCGGCATGGGGCACCCCGCGCATGTACTTGACCAAGTGTTTTCGAAAGCAGATGGTGCCGTGGCGCTCGCCGGCCAGCTCGGCCATCATGCGGAGGTGCCTCTCCATGACCATCAGACGCTCCTGGATGGAGACGGTATCCAGGTCGCGCCGAGAGAATAGCCACGGGTTGCCCACCGCTCCACGGCCGATCATCACGGCTCGGCAGCCAGTGTGCTGCAGGATGTGATCGATGTCGGCCACGGTGCGAACGTCGCCATTGGCGATAACCGGCACCTGGACGGACGCCGCCACCTCGGCGATGGCATCCCAGTCCGCCTTGCCGGCGTACGCCTGCTCTTTGGTCCGGCCATGGACGGCAATCGCTTGCGCGCCGGCATCCTCAAGCGTGCGCGCCACCTCTATGTGGTTGCGGGATGAGGCATCCCATCCGAGGCGGATCTTGGCGGTAACGGGGATGGGCACTGCCTTGACCAGGGTGGTGATTAGCTGACCGATGAGGCTCGGCCTTTGCAGCAGGGCAGCGCCTCGCCCGCCGCCGGCAATGCGATGCGAGGGACAACCCAGGTTCAGATCGATCAAGTCTGGCTGAAAATGCTCAACCAGGCGCTTGGCTGCCTCTGCCAGCAGAGCTGGCTCGCGCGATAGCAGCTGGATGGCTACCGGTCTCTCGCTGGCGTGAAAGGCATAGGTGCGGTCGGCCTCGTCGGAGCCGGCCAACACCGCGCGATCCACGGCGCACGGCGTATAGCTGATAGCCGAGCCCATCTCGCGACAGATCCGCCGAAAGGGCTGGTCCGAGAACCCGGCCATGGGCGCCAGGATGAGATCACCGGCAATGGCCACGCCGCCGATGCGCCAGTGGGCGGCGTCGGGCGTTGGTGGGGTCGTTGATGATGGTGTGTGCGCTTGCTGCATGGGGCTAGTCTAGCGCAGCAGCAGCCGGCGGCCAAACAATGCCTGTGTGGCACCATTGACCGGCGCTGCCTGGCCCTCTAGAATCGGGCCAGGCTGGGGGCTGGTAGTAGGAGGTGCCACATGGCGCGGGGTCGCGGTTGGGGGGTGCTGGTTGGGTGCCTGGCCGGAGCCGCTGCCGCCTGGGGTGTGGTTGCGGGACGGCGATGGCTGCGACGGCGCTATCAAGGGCGCGAGTGGCCGCAAGGCCGGGCCTATGCCGGGTACGAGGAACTGGTGGGCGACCTGGCCGCGTTCTGGCGCGATAGGGCGCGCCTGCGACGCTTGCGCAACGGGTTGCTGGCCGAGCGGGCGTTGTTGGCGCGGCTCTTGGTGGTGGCCATCCGCGCCTCCCAGTGCGGCTGCCTGGCGTCCGTGGCCCGGCGAGCCGCGGGTTATCTAGGGCAGGACGAGGGCGAGATCGCTCGCCTGGAGGCGGGCGACCTGGCGATTGCCGAGGTGTCACAAGTTCAGGCGCTGCTGACAGCCATCCGTTACGGCGAGACCGGCGGCGATCTTGACGCCGATGTGCTAGCCGAGCTGCGGCGCGCCTATGGCGAGAATAAGGCGTTACTGATCGTGGACTGGCTTGATCTGGTGGGCATTGCGATCAGGGTGGGCCACACCTGGGACTTGGCGCTCGCTCGTCTGGGCGGCGCGAGTCGGGGCTCGGCGCTGCAACCTCTGATCACCATCGCGGTGGCCGTCCTGGGCGGCCTCCCCCTGATGGCTTGGGGGATCGTCTGGCGCGGCTCCTTTGTCGAAGCGGCTCTCATTGCGGGAGAGGGTGCTCCGTCGAGCCTATCGGCCCCGGAGGGCTAGGCGTCTGGGCTTAGCCCCAAGTAGGCATATCCCGAGGAGACGATGGTGCCCACCCAGATCCAGGCGGCGTTCATGACCAGATCGGGGACCTCGGGCCGTGTGAACGCTAGTAGAAAAGCGCCCAGACCAACCAAAAAGTAGGCCAAAAAGTAGGCCAGCGCCAGATAGGTGGCGACGTCCAGCTTGCGACGCCGCTTGGCCTCTTCCTCATCGCTCGATGTCTCGTCCGGATCAAGGTCGGCGGGGGGGAGCCCCAGCATCTGGGATAGGCCGAGCAGCTTGACGCGGGTGCGTGAGGGCGGATGAAGCGTGCTCCAGCCGGTTCGAGCCCAGCCTCCCAAGGGGTGTGGGGCGCTCACGGGGACCGTCCCAGGCCGGGTGGCACGCGCAAAGCCGGCCGTAACGACCGCTCCCACCAACCCCGATAGCAGGCTGGCAAAGCGGGTGGTGGCTATGGGCAGCTCCGGCATCCCCTGGATGTACGTCCGTAGCAGGGCATCCCCTAGCACCAGGACATAAAGGATCAGGGCGATGACGGTGAGCGCAAACCCCAGCACCTGGCGGATGCGTTCGGGCGCGCTGATGGGAGTGGCGTCCTTGACCAAAGGGACCTCCGCTGAATCACGTCGGATCGCTGGCCAGAGCAGCAGGCATTCTAGGAACTCACGGGCAGGGCGTCAACGGCGTGAGCGCGCGTCGATGCCCTGGCTATTCGATGGTGATGCGGTGGTAGCGCTTTTTCCCGGCACGCAGCAAGAGCTCGCCCGTGACGACATCCTCGCTGGATAGGACCGCATCGACCGACTCGATCCGCTCGTCATTCACGTAGGCCCCGCCTTGTTGGATCAGGCGACGTGCCTCGCTGCGCGAGCCGCATAGCCCTACCCGCTCAAAAAGCGTCAGCACCGGGATGCCTTCGGCCAGCTCGCGGGCGTCAAGGGTGGTCGATGGGACGGCGTCGCTGACGTCGCCGTCGGCGAACAATGCCAGCGAGGCATCGCGGGCTTGGTCGGCCGCTGCCGGACTATGAACCAGGCTGGTGACCTCGTAGGCCAGGCGCGCCTTGGCCTGGCGGATGTCGGCGCCTCGCAGCCGGCCCAGCTCCTTGATCTCGTCCATGGGCAGAAATGTATAGATGCGCAGAAACCGCTCCACATCGTCGTCGTGGGTGTTGATCCAGTACTGGTAAAAGTCAAAGGGGCTGTACTGCTCGGCATCCAGCCAGACCGCGCCGGAAGCGCTCTTGCCCATCTTGGCGCCAGAGGCGGTTGTCAGCAACGGAAACGTGAGGGCGTATACCTCGGCGCCCTCGATGCGTCGGATCAGATCCACGCCCGCCAGGATGTTGCCCCACTGGTCGTTGCCACCCATCTGTAGCGTGCAGCCGTACTGGCGGTGCAGGTAGAGATAGTCATAGGCCTGCAAAAGCTGGTAATTGAACTCGATAAAGCTGAGGCCGGTTTCCATCCGCGCCCGATAGGCCTCGGCGGCCAGCATGCGGTTTACCGAAAAGTGCCGCCCGATGTCACGAAGGAAGGGGATATAGCGCAGCTCCAAGAGCCAGTCAGCGTTGTTCAGCAGCAAGGCGCGGTCCATGTCGATAAAGCGGGCAAGCTGCGCGCGCAACGCTGCCACGTTCTGGGCGATCCGCTCCTCATCCAGCAACTGACGCATCTCGGAGCGGCCGGAGGGATCACCGATCATGCCGGTGCCGCCGCCAACAAGGAGAATGGGCCGATGCCCATGGCGTTGCATGTGGGCGGCCGCCATGATGGTGAGCAGGTTGCCGCAGTGAAAGCTGCTGGCGCTGGGATCATAACCGATGTAAAAGGTGACCGGCTTGGCAAGTGCCTGGCGTAGACCCTCTGGGTCCGAGACCTGCTCGACGAATCCCCGCTCCTGCAACACATCCAACACGTTGCCCATGGCTTTCCTCTCGAATTGACGAGTGCTGAGTCGACCTGTACGATGCCTGACTAGATGCTATGGTCGCCTGCGACAGGTGTCAAGTTGCTTGGCACCTGCTGCTGTCGAAGAGCGTCAGGTTGAGCGATTTCGTTGCCTTGGTTGGCATCGCGTTGGTGGCGGGGGCGGTGACGGGGATCGCCGGCTTTGGATTTGGCCTGGTGGCCGTAGCCACCTTGGCGGCCGTTCAGTCACTGCGAGGCGGTCGTCATGGTCAACGTGATCTCGCTGGTCGTCTGCTCATACAACCTGTGGACGGTCAAGGATGACCTGAACTGGCGCGATGCGGTGCCGCTCATCGCCAGCTCGGTTCCCATGGCTGTCGTGGGCACCTACCTGCTCAAGAGCCTCGATGTGCGCTGGCTGGAGTGGATTCTGGCCTTTGCCATCCTGGCGGGCTGCGCGGTGGCTCTCTGGTCGCCCAAGCGGGTGATGCTGGAGAGCGCCTTTCCTGGTAGCGTGATCGCGGGGGCGTGTGGTGGCCTGCTCGGCGGGATCCTCGCTACCGGCGGCCCGCCGGTCGTGTTGTACTGCATGCTTCGGGGCTGGGACAAGCAAGCCATGAAGGCGGTGCTCTCGGGCTACTTTGTGGTCATGGGGGCCTGGCGGCTGGTGGTTCTGTTTGCGCAGGGTGTGGCTACCAAGGAATCGGCGCTGCTGGGGGTGGCTCTGTTGATTCCGTCGTTTTTGGGGACCTATGTTGGGGTGCGCGTGTTTCGGCGCCTGTCTACTACCGGGTTCAAGTACGCCACGGCGGGGCTCTTGTTGGTGATGGCCGTTCGCTTGGTCGTCACCTGAACCGGATGAAAGGGTAGGTCGGCAAAGCGGTGCTCTCTTCGCTGGGGACAATCCTCCTCAACAACATCCTCCCCGTGTTTGCCGTGATCGCCGTTGGTGTCTTTGCCGACCGCGGTCTGCGAGCGGACAAGGACACGCTCTCTCGATTGGCCATCTATGTGCTATCGCCCTGTCTGGTGTTTGATTCCATCGCCAGCTCGGCGGTGAATGGCGACCAGTTCGCCCGGCTGGTGGCGCACCTGCTGCTCGTCACCCTGGCCATGGTGGCGCTGTCATTGCTGGTGGCCCGAATCCTGGGGTGGTCCTCCCGTCAGTCGGACGCGCTCGTGCTGAGTACCGCCTTCTTGAACACGGGCAACCTGGGCCTTTCGGTGGTGTTGTTTGCCTTTGGGGCGGCGGGCCTGCAGTACGCCACGGTGTTCTTTGTGGTGTCCAACTTGATGAGCTATACCATCGGGGCGGTCTTTGCGGCGCGAGGGGCCGATGGTGGGCTTGGATGGAAAGCCGTGGGACGAGCGCTGCGCCTTCCCGGGGCCTATGCCTTCCTATTGGCCATGCTGGTCCGCTGGACGGGCGTGACGATGCCGCCCGTGCTGGCCAAGCCGGTGGGGCTGCTGGGCCAAGCATCGGTGCCGGTGATGTTGCTGCTGCTGGGGATACAGCTCTCTCAGACCAAAGTGACCATGCGCTTGGGGCAGGTCAGCGTGGGTGTCGTCCTGCGGTTGGTGGTGGGCGCGTTAGTGGGCGCGGCTGTGGCGCCGCTGGTTGGGCTGGTCGGGCTGCCTCGCTCCGTGGCCATCGTGCAAGCGGCGATGCCTACGGCTGTCACCTCTGCGCTACTGGCCATCACCTTTGATGCCGATGCCGAATACGTCACCAGCGTGGTGTTCACCACCACCTTGCTGAGTGCCGTCACGTTAAGCCTGCTGCTTGCTGTGTTGGTCTAGCAGTCTCGCCGCTTGCCATTGCTTTTGCGGATGGTATGATACGAGCATGAACGTCTTGGTGATGGCGGATGCGGGTGACCGGTCTGCCCGCCTGGTATCCTACTTGGAGCAGGCCGGGCAGCAGGTGCGCCTCTTTCCGCTCAAGCTCGAATCGCTCGATGCCATCGAGCCGCATGGGGGGCCACAGCCCGAGCTCGTGCTGCTGGAGGCGGTGCGTCACGAAGCGGACGTGGCTCGGTTCTGTCAAGCCCTGCGGAGGCGCGTGGCGGCCGCGATCGTGGTGCTGCTGGAGGATGTCGCCGGCGCGCAGGTGGTGGCCGCGCTGCGGGCTGGCGCTGACGACGTGTTGCCGGCAACCTTGAGTATGGCCGAGCTCGATGCAAGGATCGACGCCATCCTCAGACGCGCGCCGAACGGAGACGGTGGGGCCATACAAGGCTACGCCGACCCCTATCTGCAGGTGGACTTGTCAAGGCGGCGGGTCACGGCGGGCGGGCATCTGGTCAAGCTATCGCCCACCGAGTTCTCCCTGTTCAGTTACTTGGTCGCGCATCGGGGGTGTTTGGTGAGCCAGGACGAGGCCATTGACGCGGTGTGGGAGCAGGGCGATCCGTCGACGCACGGCAAGATGCTCTCGCTCTATATCGGGTATCTGAGGCGCAAGCTGGAGGCTGATCCTTGCCGGCCGCGCTACATTCATACGCGCTATGGCAAGGGGTACTGGTTTGGCGGGCCGTATGATCGCGAGCCCGCATAGGCGTTGGTCACGCGATGGGAGGAGGTTCAGCATGAAGCAGTGGCGAGTGGGCATCATCGGTGTGGGCGCCATCGGGACGTCCGGACACCTGATTGGGTATAGGAGTGCGGGCGCCAATGTCGTGGCCGTGGCCGACGTGGCCGAGGGACGTGCCGCCAAGGTGGCCGCAGAAGAGGGCATCGCGGCCAGCTATACGGACTATCGCGAGATGCTGGCCAACGAGGACCTCGACGTGGTCAGCGTCTGCACGCCGAATGCCCTGCACGCGCAGATGACCATCGATGCGCTCAAGGCGGGCGCCCATGTGCTCTGTGAGAAGCCGATGGCGCTGACGCTGGCCGAGGCGACCGAGATGATGGCGACGGCCGAGGCGGCGGGCAAGGGGCTTTCCATCGCGCACACCCTGCGGCACCGACCCGAGAACGAGCGCATCAAAGAGATGGCCGCCGCGGGCGATCTTGGTGACATCTACCATGTCAAGGTGAGCTATCTGCGAAGGAGCGGCATTCCTGGCTATGGGAGCTGGTTCACCAATCGCGATCTGGCAGGTGGTGGCGCCATGATGGACATTGGCTGCCACATGCTGGACCTGGGATTGTGGTTTATGGGTCACCCGCGTCCGACCTCGGTGTTGGCGGCCACCTATGCGCCGCTGGGGACGCAGGCCAAGGGGCTGGGCACCTGGGGTGCCGATCACGCTGATCCGCCGGCGCGCTTTGATGTGGATGATTTCGCCACGGCGTTCGTATGCTTTGAGAGCGGCGCCACGTTGACCGTCGAGGCCTGCTGGGCTTGCCACGGCTCGGAGGGCAACAAGGTCCAGGTGTTTGGTACCAAAGGCGGCGTCGAGCTGAATCCTGGTGCGTATGGTCCCGACGCGCCGCTATGGTTCTTTGGCGAGGACGAGAGCGGGTTCACCCAGAGCCCGGTGACGGTGGCGCAGCCGGATGGCATCACGGGCACCGGCCACGAGTTGCTGATCGGCGAGTGGCTGCGCGCACTGGAGGCGGGTCAGCCCCCGCGGGTGCGCCCGGAAGAGGCCGCCATGGTGGTCGAGATCATCGAGGGGATCTATCACTCGGCCAAGAGCGGCCGTGAGGCCAGGCTGGGCTAGTGTGATCGCTATGGATTGCCCTTGAGATTTTACGGTGGGATCGTGTAAGGATGGGGTCCATTCGTTAGCTCTAGAGTCTTTTTCCTACGCTGTATTCGGCCTGGGTTGTCAGGCATACGGGCTCGATAGGTAGAGTCTAGGCCGCTTTGAGACGTGCTAGTTCGTTTGGGCGTTTGACTTTTGTTACGGGCTTGCATAGAATGTGATTATGGTTTTCGAGATCTCAGGCCCTTTCTGTGTATCGGGGGGGACACAGATCGATCAGGGATGTGCCGACTGCGGTTGGCGCCACAAGTAGAGGGCCTGCGATCGCAAAAGGGGGGAATATGACAGACGAGAGGCTCATGACCGTCAAGGGCGTTGCTGAATACCTTCAGCTCAAAGAGTCCACGATCTATTCGTGGGCTCAGGATGGCAAGATCCCGGCCATCAAGATCGGCAGGACGTGGCGCTTTCGCCGGGCCGACCTCGACGCGTGGCTCGAGCGGCATCTGCGTGGCGAGGACGCCCAGGTCGACGAGAACTGATACGCGCACGTTGCCGTAGGTATGAGCTAACAAGGGCCCGCGCGGGCCCTTGTTGCTGTTGGGGCGACCGTACGATGGAGGGGGACCATGACAGGGCAAGAAGACGCCACCTGGTCGTATGACCGGGCTCGCGCAGTGCTGGAGGCCGTCATGGCCGCTGCGTTGGAGGCGGTGGATCCTGCAGCCGCCGTGCAGCGATACCTGCGTCGGGAGCGAAACCGCCTCTTGGTGGGTGATGAGGCGTATGATCTGGCACAGATCGGGCGCGTGGTCGTCGTTGGTGCTGGCAAGGCCGGCGCCCCCATGGCGCAGGCGGCCGAGAGCGTCCTGGGCGATCGGTTGGACGCAGGAGTGGTGGTCGTCAAGGCTGGCCATACGTTGCCGACGCGCCGGGTGGAGCTGGTAGAGGCTAGCCACCCGATCCCTGACGAGCGAGGCCTGCGGGGTTCACAGCGCATTCAGGAGCTGGTCTCGGGCTTGGGCGCCGACGACCTGGTGCTCTGCCTGATGTCGGGCGGGGGCTCGGCCCTGCTGACCTATCCAGCCGAGGGGATCACGTTGGCCGATCTGCAGCAGGTCACCGATGGGTTGCTGCGGGCGGGCGCGACCATCAACGAGGTCAACGCCGTGCGCAAGCATCTGGAACGCCTCAAGGGCGGCGGGCTAGCGCGGGCAGCCCATCCCGCCCGCGTCGTCAGCCTGATGCTATCGGACGTCGTGGGCGATCCGTTGGACGTGATCGCATCGGGGCCTACCGTGCCGGATCCCACCACCTTTGAAGAGGCTTGGGCAGTGATGCAGCGGTTCGGGCTGGCCGAGTCTGCCCCAACGTCGATTCGCCGGCAGCTTCAGGCCGGCATGGCTGGAGAGCTGGCGGAGACGCTCAAGACCGGCGACCCGATCATGCGGCGAGTGCAGAATCAGATCATCGGCAGCAACGCTCTGGCGGCCGATGCGGCGGCCGATGAGGCCACGGCACAAGGCCTGAACAGCTTGGTGCTGACGACCTATCTCCAGGGCGAGGCTAGGGAGGTGGGGCGGGTGTTGGGGGCCCTGGCCCACGAGCTGGTCTGGCGCCAGGGGCCGCTGCCGACACCGGCCTGCCTGATCCTGGGTGGCGAGACGACGGTCACGGTTCGGGGCGATGGCAAGGGCGGCCGCAACCAGGAGATGGCCCTGGCCGCAGCGCTTGCCATGGCCGGGCTGCCCAATGCGCTGGTGGCGTGCCTAGCGACGGACGGCACCGATGGGCCGACCGATGCCGCTGGCGCCGTGGTCGATGGCCGCACGCTCGCCCAGGCCCGCGAGCGAGGAGTCGATCTGCTGGCGGGCCTGGCGAATAACGATGCGTACCATGTGCTGGACGCGCTAGGGCTCTTGCTCAAGACCGGGCCGACCCGCACCAACGTCAACGACCTGGCGTTTGTGCTGGCCTGGTGACGGTCCCCTTGGCTATTGCTGAAAGGCGAACTGGAGCTGGTCCTGCAGATTGATCAGCTCCCATTCGGCGTCGAGATCCTCTTCTACGATACGGTTGATGGTCGAGATGAGGGCGCTCCCGACCTGCTCGAGGCGAGAGTCCAGGATCGCTGGCACGATGATGATCTGCTGTGGGAATCTGGCGACGGCGCTGGCAACGTCATAGCCGAGCTGCTCGGCATACTCCTCGTCGGCGATGACCGAGCGCCGCGGAGGCAGCTTTTGCCCCGCCGCCTCCCAATAGCCAGAGAGGTAGCGGATTAGGTCCAGGGCTGCTGCCTGCTCCTCACAGCTATGGCTGATATAGTAACCATCCACCTCGCCCATGGCCGCTGAGAGAGCGTCTTGCGGTGGCGGCAGCATGATCCAGTTGCTCACCCAGGGATACGGCGTATCCAGGCCTCCGCGGTTGCTGAACCAGCTCATCCACAGCCCACATGCGCCGACCACTGCCGCCTCTTGAAAGCCGCGGCTGTAGAAACGGCGCACTTGCGTGATATCCGGCACCACTTGGTAGCGGTTGATGAGGTCCGAGTACCATTGCACGGCCTCGATCACCAGCGGATCGTCGACGGTCACCTGGGTCGGATTGTTGATATCATCGACGATGGCGCCGCCATGCATATAGATAAAGATCAGCGGATCAAAGCCGTCGGGATCGGTGCAGAACCCAAAGAGCGGTTGGTCAATAGGGCTGGTGGCGCGATCCGGATAGTTGAGCTGGTCGGCGAACATGACCAGATCGACCAAGCGCCAGTCCTCGGGGGGCGGGTCGACGCCGAGGGCCTCCATGGCGGTGGCGTTGGCGTAAAAGGTGTAGACGTCCAGCCCGGCCGGGATTCCCCACTGCTGCCCCTCGACGTTCAGCGCCTCCCAGGTGCCGGGATAATAGTCGTCCCGAATCTCGTCCCACTCTTGAGGGAGGATATCCTGCAAGGGGATGATCAGCCCTTGCCGAGCCTGGCTCAGGGCCTCGCGGCTGTCCTGGAACACGTCGATCTCTCCGGCTCGCAGACGCGTAGCCAGGGCGTTGTTGTCAAAGCGCGGCAGCTTGATCCGCTCGATAGTGATGCCTGGATTTTGCTGCTCGTACTGATCCAGCAAATAGTCGGGCGACACCACGCCCTCGCGATAGGCAAAGCGCAGGGTGATTGGCTCCACCGTGGGGGGCAGGATGACATCGCAGCCTGCTGACGC
>JAXGON010000015.1:0-52140 GCA_040767425.1 Anaerolineae bacterium
GCGAGATATCGGACCTGGAGCGCTGGGTGAGCTCTGGCCGGTTCCAGCCCAAGGACAAGGAACGCCTGGAGGAATACCGTCGGCTTCTGGAAAAGATCGTGGTGTTCCCGGGCGTCGAGCTGACGGCGACGCTCGGATTTCACGTGCTCGGCATCTTTCCGGCGGATACGCCAGTGCGCGTTGTCGAGCACGTCCTGCTCGAGCTCAACGTGCCGCCGGCATCGCTGGACAAGGGACTGACCGAGGTGGGCGCGACGGCCGATGTGCTGACGGCCTACCGGGCTATGCGCAACGCCGGCGCCTTGGTCATCGCGGCGCACGCGAACTCTACCCATGGCGTGGCGACCTTTCGCTACGGCTTTGGTGGCCAGACCAAGATCTCTTACACCCAAGATCCGAACCTCCACGCGCTCGAGGTCACCGACCTGGAGAGCAAGCAGCGGCGCACGACTGCGTCGTTCTTTGATGGCTCCAAGCCCGAGTACCCCCGCAGAATGCACTGCATCCAAGGTTCGGACGCCCATCGCGTGCGGGGCATCATGGGCGATAACCAGCAGCTAGGCGTGGGCGACCGCGCCACCGAGGTGCTGGTGCCTGAGCTGACGGTTCAGGCGCTGATCGATCTGTTCGAGAGCGACGAATTCGATCGCACCCGCCCCTATCGCCGCGAGGCCGAGCCTTATGACCATGTGCTGGCTGCGCGCCGGTCCGGCCCCTCTCACGTGCAGAGCTTTCACGAGAGCATGACCCGGCGGGGTGGCCGTATGCATGCCATCCTGCGCGACGTGGTGGCCTTTGCCAACACCAACGGCGGGACCATCTATGTGGGCGTGCCCTCCAATGCCAAGGCGGCGGTGACGGGCGTAGATAACCCCGATGCGTCGCTTTCGGAGCTGCGCAAAGAGATCGAGCGTCTGGTGATGCCGCCGCTGGAGGTGGACCTGACTCTCCTGCGCAGTGGTGGCAAGCCGGTGATTCGCATCCGCGTGCCCAAGGGCGATGACCCACCCTATGTGCTGGAGGGCAGCAAGATCTATATCCGGCAAGAGGCCGAGACCAACCTGGCCATGCGCGATGAGATTGTGGCGTTGGTGCGGCGTGAGGTGTTGGCCGAGGTCAAGGCAGCGGCTCCCAAAGAGCCGCCGCGGCCCGAAAAGCGTAGCGAGCAGCTCCCGGCCAAGGCCGAGCCGGCTCCCGCCAAACCCAAGCCGGCCGAGGCGGAGCCTGAGCGCAAGCCCCCCACCGCGCCAGCGAGCGCGGGCGTGGAGCCGCCTCGCACTGGCGTCGAGATCGCCGAGTCCGAGGAGCGCAAGGGCGTCATGTACCACACCATGCGCGACCTTCGTGATGGCCACGAGGTGAACAACGTGAGCCACTCCTCAGCCCGCCGGCTCTGGCGCTATGCGATCCATCTTCACGAAGAGGGTCACTTTGCTCCGGACAAGGTCTCCTGGAAGGGGGATCTGGGGGTGTGGCATCGCTACCGTCGCTCCGGCAAGCCCCAGTATGACTTGGTCCAGCGGCTGGGAGACGGCCAGCATCGCATCTTTTATGGGGTGTCCGAGGAAGGCATCCACGGACCCTGGCGAGACGTGGTGGGTTCGGAGGAGTCGTAGGTGCTGGGAAAAGATCACCTTCCCGCGCGCTCGTTTGTGATGCCCGACTATGGTGCCGTGCGAGAGCTGTGGGCCAGTGCGGGCCATGGTTTGCACCTGCGTCCGTCGGACGAGCCCGAGGCGCTCGCGCAACAGCTGAGTCGCGCCCCCGATCTCTTTCTCGCTGCCGAGTCGGACGGCCAGGTCGCGGGGGTTGTGATCAGCGCGTGGGATGGCCGGCGCGGTTGAATTTACCACCTCGCCGTGGCCTAGGACCAGCGTCGGCAGGGCGTGGCAACGCGGGTGATGGGTGAGGGCGAAGAGCGTTTGTGCGCCGAGGGATGTCTCAAAGCCAACCTGCTGGTCTTTGAGAATGCAGCGGCGCGCGCGTTCTATCGGCAGCTGGGTTACAGCGAGATGGACGCGGTTCTGCCCATGGGCAAGGAGTTGTAGCCGGGGGTTGGGGGGCGACAGTTCGCCCCCCAACTGATCCTGATCGCCCCGGCGGCCGATCCGAACCGGTTCAACTGGGGCTTGCAGGCCCGTGGCGTCTGGTCGCGCGTGCAGGAATGCCCCGCCTATGGCATCCATGCGATGATGGTGGGAACGCTGCTGGGGGTCACCTTTGGTGGGCGCAGCGGGGTGTACGCGCCGCTGGCCCTGGATGCCCTGCGTCCGTTGCGCCAAGAGCCGCTAGCCCGCCTGCGTCCCGAGCTTTATGGACGCTACCTTCCAAGCCTATATGAAGGCGCGTCGCAGCGTGCCCTGCAAGAGAGTGAGCGGTAGGATGTTCGAGATCGCCTTCTTGGGAACCTCTGCCTCGGCGCCGTCTATCAGCAGAGGACTGTCGTCAGCGCTGCTGCTGCACCGGGACCATCGGTTCCTGCTGGATTGCGGCGAGGGTACCCAACGACAGCTGCTGCGAAGTGGCCTGGGGTTCCGCAAGCTGGACAAGGTGTTGCTGACCCACGGGCACCTGGACCACATTCTGGGGCTCGGCGGGCTGCTTTCCACGTTCTCGCGATGGGAGTCGATCGACGAGCTGACCATCTATGGCGGCCACTGGGCGTTGCAGCGGGTGCGAGATCTGCTGGGGGTGGTGCTCCGCGGTGACGAGATCGATCTGAACGTCCGCCTGGCCGAGATCGAGCCGGGCGTGATCTGGCAGGACGAGGATTTGAGCGTCCGCGCCTTTGGCGTGTCGCATCGCGGGCCGGATTGCTATGGCTTTTCCTTTGAGGAGCCGACGCGGCGCCCCTTTTTGGCCGCGGAGGCCGAGCGGCTGGGGGTGCCCCATGGCCCCGAGCGGCGGCGGCTGGTTCAGGGCGAGGCGGTGCAACTGGCCGACGGCCGTATAGTCCAGCCGGATGACGTGCTCGGGCCGGCGGTGCCGGGCCTCAAGTACGTCCATGTGGGTGATGCGGGCCGCACTGACAACCTGGTAGAGACCTGCCGCGGCGCCGATGCGTTGGTGATCGAGGCGACCTATCTGGAAGAAGAGGCGGACCTGGCGCGGCGGTTCGGCCACCTCACCGCGCGGCAGGCCGCCGATCTGGCCGTGGCGGCCGACGTGCGGCAGCTCTTTTTGGTGCATATCTCGCGGCGGTATGCCGAGCGCGAGGTGCGCCGCGAGGCGCGGGAGGTGTTCCCGGGCGCCATCGTCCCGCGCGATCTGGACGTCTACCGCATCAGCCGCGAGAGTATTGAAAAGGTGCCCCGTGAGCGCTAGCGCCTTGTCCTGGTTGCCCGCGCGCGGTCGGCGGCCGGGCCCATTGCCTGCGCCAGAGCTGGCGCTTGTCAAGCTGGGCGGCTCGCTGATCACCGACAAGACTCGAGAGGCCTCCCCACGGCTGGATGTGATCGACCGGATGGCGGCCGAGATCGCCCAGGCGCGCAGAAAGAGGCCAGACTTGCGGCTGGTGCTGGGGCATGGTAGCGGTTCGTTTGGTCACCCGATGGCCGCCCGCTACGGAGTCGAGCGCGGCGGCTTGAGCGACTGGCGCGGCTATGCCGAGACGGCTGCCGCTGCGCAGCGCCTGAACCGTCTGGTGGTCGAGGCGCTGCTGCGAGAGGGGATTCCGGCCGTGAGTGTGCAGCCATCGGCTTCGGCGCGGTCGGTCAGAGGGCGCCTGGTAGCGCTCGATAGCGAGACCGTGCGCGCACTTTTGAGCAAAGGGCTGGTTCCCCTGCTGTACGGCGACGTAACTTTGGACGAGGCGCAGGGTTGCGCTATCATTTCGACAGAAGAGATCTTTTGCCTGCTGGCCCGACGCCTAAGACCCGACAGGTTGATTGAGGTGGGTGAGGTCGACGGGGTCTATGCCCCGGGTTCCACCATGGTGGTGGACCAGATCGACGAGCGCAATGCCAGAGAGGTGCTCGCTGGGCTAGGCGAGGCGCGCGGCGTCGATGTGACCGGCGGTATGGTCAGCAAGGTTAGGCTGATGCTGGAGATGGTGTGCCGCGCCCCGGGCCTGGAGGGGCGGATCATCTCTGGCATGCGGCCAGGGTTGCTGGCGGAGGTGTTGGCGGATCCTGCGACGCCTGGGGGTACCACCATCGTCTCGCACCAGCCAACGGTGGCCCTCCAGTCGTTCTAGATCGAGAGAGTGGTCGAGGATGGAACTGTTGTCATTTGTTCTCGTTTTTGGCTTGCTCGTCTTTGTGCACGAGCTCGGGCACCTGATCGCCGCCAAGGCGTTCGGTGTGCGCGTGGACGAGTTTGGTTTCGGCTACCCACCTCGTCTGGTGAGCCTGGGGAGCATCGGCGGCACAGAGATCACGCTCAACCTGATCCCGCTGGGCGGGTTCGTCCGGATGAACGAGGACGATCCGACCATTCCGGATGGTATCGCCTCGCGCAGCCGAAAGGTGCGCGCGGTGGTCTTTGCTGCCGGCTCGATCATGAACCTGCTCTTGGCAGTGGCCCTGTACGGCGTCACCTACATGCGTGGCGCGCTAGAGCCGGTGGAAAAGCCCGGCGCTGGCATCTATTCCATTGCTGTGGGTTCGCCCGCCGATGAGGCCGGCCTACAGCCTGGGGACAACATCCTTGCCGTGGATGGCCAAGAGGTGGCCTCTGTGGAGGATGCCATCGCCCGGACCGGAGCCGGGCGTGGGCAGGCCCATCGACCTGACCATCGAGCGAGACGGCGTTGTTGCCGCCCATCAGCGTGGTGCCGCGGGTCCTCCGCCCAACGAGGGGGCCCTGGGCATCACCGTGGACCTGCCACTGGAGCGAGTGTCCTATCCGGCAGGGAGGTGGTGCCCTGGGCTTTCGCGCGGCCTACAATACGGTCCAGGCCATGTTCTGGAGCATCAAGCAGGCGATCACCCAGCAGCTTCCCATGGAGGTCACCGGTCCCATCGGCATCTATCAGATGACGGCCGAGGTGGCGGCGTCGGGTCTCACGCCGTTGCTCGAGTTTACTGCCTTTTTGAGTGTGAACCTGTTCCTCCTGAACCTGCTGCCGTTGCCGGCTCTCGATGGCGGGCGGCTGGTGTTTGTCTTTCTGGAGTGGGTTCGGGGTGGACGGCGGGTGCCTCCTGAGAAAGAGGGCCTGGTACACGCCATCGGCATGGCGCTGCTCTTGGTGCTGATGGCCGTGGTGACGTTCCGGGATTATCTCCGCTACTTTGGGTAGCGGTCGGATTGGTGGCTGACGATAGGAGAATCGAACAAGATGGTCTCGCTTTTTGAGAATGTGGTAGAAGAGCTCATCAGCAACCAGGGCGAGCTGGATGAGCGGCTCATCGAGGGGCTCTCGGATGCCAGCCGCAGCCAAGCCAGATGGTTTGGCGCCCAGCTTTGCCGCTGCTCGTCGGCATGGCGACGTGACCTGATCCAGCGTATGGTCAGCATGGCCGAACGGCGTTTCGAGATAGATTTCGGCACGCTGTTCCGAGTTTGTCTCGAGGACGAGGATCCCGAAGTGCGTCGTTTGTCGATTGAAGGCCTATGGGAGGACATGCGCCCCGACCTGGCGCGACGGCTGGTGACGAGACTGGCAGAGGACACGGACGTACGGGTGCGCACCGCCGCCGCCTCGGCGCTGGGGCGTTTTGTGTTCATGGCCGAGTGCGACGAGCTCGATGCCGAGCTGGCGGCGCGGATCCGCCAGACCTTGGAAAACGTCATCATGGAAGGTGGCGATGTCGATCTGACGCGCCGCGCCATCGAGTCGGTGGCCTACATCAACGACGCCAATATTCGTGCCATGATCGAAGATGCCTATGAGCACGAATCCCTGCGGATGCGCGAGAGCGCGGTCTTTGCCATG
Source organism: Anaerolineae bacterium (assembly GCA_040767425.1). Classification (GTDB taxonomy): domain Bacteria; phylum Chloroflexota; class Anaerolineae; order UBA1429; family UBA1429; genus DAIRUQ01. The sequence goes on from JAXGON010000015.1 coordinate 5,876, forward strand.
GGGCGCTCGGCCGATACCTACTGGAGCGATACCATCCTGCACGAGTTGCGCGCTGCGTCGCCCGCTATGCGCTATGAGGCGGTGCGGGCGGCTGGCGAGATGATGCTGCGCAACGCGGTCTCGTTGGTGATCGATCTGGTCGACGACTCGGATGCCGAGGTTCGCGCCATGGCGGTATGGGCCCTAGGCCAGATCGGTGGCAAGCAGGCGCGGACCGTCATTGAGCGGTTGGTCAAGAGCGACGATGAAGCCATGGCCGTAGCAGCCGAGGAGGCTCTCTCCGAGCTCGAGTTTGCCACAGGCGGCCTGGAAATGTTTGTGCACGAGGTCTCGGACGAGGCGGACCTCTATGACGACGACTATGACGACGCCATCGAGGACGATGAGGCCGCCGCCGACGTGACTGACGAGTGGGACGGCGACGCGCTGCGCCTGCCGTAGCGGGCGGCTTGGAGGTGGCGCATGGCTGGACCCAACGAGGGTTCGGCGGAGGGCCTTGGGCGTCTGCACGCTATCGTCCACGGTCGGGTTCAGGGGGTCAACTTTCGTGCGCACACGCTGCGACGCGCGACCGAGCTGGGGCTGAGGGGGTATGTGCAGAACCTGGCCGATGGGACCGTCGAGGTGGTCGCCGAGGGCGAGATGTCTGCATTGCGCAGGCTCTTGTCCTGGTTGCGCGAGGGGCCACGGCTCGGCCACGTCAGCCGCGTGCAGTCGCGCTGGCAGACGCCACGGCACGATAGCGACCGATTTGAGGTGCGTTACTGATGCGTGACAATCCCGAACGCGTGGCCTGGGCTGTCTTGGGGACGGCCTTTGCGGCCTTTTGCCTGATTGCGGTGGCGGTCCCGCTGGGCATCCGCTGGTATCTGCAGAACGCCCAGACGGATCAGGCGGCCGTGGTCGAGTCCATCCGTGGCACGGTCGTGATCGAGCTGCCCGTGGGCCAAGGCGCTGTGCCTCTCACCAGTGGTCAGAGCTATGTGGTGGGCGAGGGCGCCACCATCAAGACTGACGAGAGCTCTGAGGCGATGGTGACGCTGTTCGAGCATAGCCCCATGCGCATCTTTCCAGCGAGTGTCGTCAGTCTGTTGCGGCTACGCTCGCCCCGCTATGAAGCCAGCGACCTCCCGAACCAGGTGCATCTGGATTTGGCGGGGGGCAGAATCCAGGTGGGAACGGCCTTGTCGGTAGAGAGGCCTCTCTCGTTTTCAGTGACGACCCTGCATGCCGATGTCGAGCTGGAGAGCGATGGCAGCTATGCGTTGAGCTCGAACAATGAGCGGGGCGAGTTTGCGGTGTATCGTGGGCATGCGACGGTGACCAACGAGCACGGCCAGGTGCGCCTAGAAGCGCGGGAGCGCAGCCTGGTCGAGCTGGGTGCGGCGCCTGGCCCCGCCGTCGGGGTCGCCAAGAACTGGGTCGTGAATGGCGACTTTGCCGACGGGCTCGAAGGCTGGCAGCTCTTGCACGAGCAAGGCGCCGATGGCGGTGACGTCTACGGCAACGCAGAGCTCACCGAGAGCGAGGGGCGCACGGCGGTGCGGTTCGTGCGGAGCGGCGGCCACGGCAACCATTGCGAGACGATTCTGGAGCAGACCTTTGACCAGAAGCTGCCCGATCCCATGACCTCGCTGGTGGTGCGCGCCACCGTCAAGCTGCACGAACAGAGCCTTTCTGGCGGTGGCTACCTGAGCTCCGAGTATCCGTTGATGATCCGCCTTACCTATCGCGATTCAGAGGACCACGAGGGTGAGTGGGTGCAGGGGTTCTACTATCAGAATGACGACAACAACCCGACCATGTATGGACTGCAGATACCCCATGATCGCTGGTATCTGTTTGACTCGGGCAACCTGCTGGACTCGTTGCCGCGCCGCCCCTATCGGATCATTCGCCTACGCGTCTATGCCTCGGGCTGGGACTATGACAGCATGGTCTCTGACGTTAGCATGATCGTCGAGTGAGCGGGGCTGGATCTAGCGGCTAACGCCCCGAAGCTGGCCCAAGTAGCGCGCGCGAATCTCCATCAGGATCCCGTTGTAGGTCCCCTCAGCATAGTCGGGGTAGGTCCATGGCCAGGGGCGATAGGCGCCATCGTGGTAGGCCAGGGTGACCTCGGCAAAGATGCCCTTGCCCACATAAATGCGATGGGCATTGTTCTTGGTGGTGGCCAGGACCAACTTGGCTGCGGTCAGGTAGCCTGGATCCAGATTCACGCGGCGCTGTCCCGCCACGGCCAGATCAGACTCCAGGTCATTGGTGGCGCGTTTGGTATCGGCTAGCGCGCCAGGATCGATCAGCGTGGCAAAGGAGACGATCCGCCGCAGGAGGCCTGATCCCATTTCTCGCTCATAGTAGCGCGTGTGGGAAAACGGCATGTCCTGGCTGCGGAGGTCGATCTCGCCAAAGATCGTCGCCAGGGCGGTCTCGGCCTCGTCCAGGGTGGCTTCTCTGGTGCCCAGCATCGGGATGACCAGCTTGACGGGATCGGGAGTGTGAGCTTGCCCCATCGTCGCACCGCCTCCATGAACCTCGCGCCTATGCCGTGAACGACAGCCCCTCAGCCTTGAGGCTGGTCCATCGCCCGCGCCCGACGACCAGGTGATCTAGCACGCGAATCTCGAGAAGTTGCCCCGCCTGGATCAGGCTTCGCGTCACGGCCACGTCGTCGGCTGAGGGAGTGGGATCGCCACTGGGGTGGTTGTGCCCCAGGATGACCGCCACCGCATTGTCCTTGACGGCGTCGCGGAACACCTCGGCGGGTCGGATCAGCGAGCTGTTCACATTGCCCTCATAGAGGCGCACGATCCGCTGGACATAATGCTTGGTGTCCAAGAGCAGCACGCACAGGTTCTCTTGCGCCTCTGCGCCGATCTCGGCCATGAGGATCAGCGCGGCGTCGCTGGCGTCGCGGATCTGCAGGCGTGAGCCGTCGCCAGCGAGCACTAGGCGGCGCCCCAGCTCAAGGGCAGCCTGGATCTGGGTGGCCTTGGCGGGCCCGATGCCAGGGATGCGGCAGATCTCCTGGATGCTGGCCCGCGCCAGGGCATGTAACCCCCCGAGCTCGTTCTGGAGGCGGCGCGCGAGGGCCAACGCGCTCTCGTGCCGCGTCCCTGTGCGCAAGGCGATAGCCAAAAGCTCGGCATCCGAGAGGGCTCGCGCGCCCTGAGATTGCAGCCTCTCCCGCGGGCGTTCGCTCTGGGGCAGCTCTTTGATACGCAGGCTTGTGTAGGGGGCGTCGGTCATGGGTTGCTCCTGTCTCCAAGGCGAGATAGGCACCAATCAGTCTAGACGAGGTCGGCGGCCTGTCAACGTTTCCAGGCGGTGGCGGCTTGGCTGTGCCTGGGCACAAGAGAGTGGAGGCGTGCCTGCCACCTAACTTGCCTCTCGCAACGCTGACGATATAATAAGTGGTTGAGTTGTTGACCGCGTTCCATGGGCAAACGGACGAGCATGAGCCAGAATACCCTCTCGATTCGCGGAGCTCGCGAACACAATCTCAAGAACATCGACGTCGATATTCCCCGCGACAAGTTGGTGGTGATCACGGGCGTCTCGGGATCGGGCAAATCTTCGCTGGCATTCGATACCATCTATGCCGAGGGTCAGCGGCGCTATGTCGAGTCGCTATCGGCCTATGCGCGCCAGTTCTTGGGCCAGATGGACAAGCCCGACGTCGATCGCATCGACGGCCTGTCGCCCGCGATCTCGATCGATCAGAAGGGCACCAACCGTAGCCCGCGCTCTACCGTCGGCACCGTCACCGAGATCTATGACTATTTGCGGCTGCTGTATGCGCGGATCGGCGAGCCGCATTGCCCGCAGTGTGGCCAGGCGATCCACCAACAGACGGTGCAGCAGATGGTGGACGCGATCCTGGCCTATCCCGACGGCACGCGCCTCATGGTGATGGGCCCCCTGGTGCGCGATCGCAAGGGCGAGCACAAGCGTTTGCTGGTGGACCTCGCCAAGCAGGGTTTCGTGCGGGCTCGCATAGATGGCGAGGTGATCGAGCTAGATCAGGAGATCGCGCTCGATCGCTATGTCATGCATACCATCGAGGCGGTGGTGGATCGGTTGGTGGTGCGCCAGTACGAGGAGGACGATGCCCAGCGGGCCGATGCAGACCGCGCGCGTCTGGCTGGCTCGCTGGAAACCGCCCTCAAGCTGGGCGATGGCATCGCCATCGTGCACACGATGGATGGCGAGGACCACCTCTTCTCGGAGCATTATGCCTGCCCCGTCTGCGGCATCAGCCTGCCCGAGCTGGAGCCCCGCTCCTTTTCGTTCAACAGCCCTCACGGCGCCTGCCCCACCTGCACGGGGTTGGGCACGCGACAGGAGCTGGATCCTGGGCTGCTGGTGCCCGATCCCTCACTGTCGTTGGCAGAGGGGGCCGTCGAGCCGTGGGCCAAGGCGTCCAAGTCCGATAGCTACTTTCGCCAGATCCTGCAAGCTCTGGCCGATCACTATGAGTTCTCGATGGATACCCCTTGGCGGGATCTGACCGAGGAGCAAAAGCGGCTGGTGCTACATGGCAGTGGCAGCCAGACTATTCTGGTCAACTACCGCAACCATCAGGGGCATACGCGGCGCTACCAGACCACGTTTGAGGGCGTGATCCCCAACCTGGAGCGACGCTATCAGGAGACCTCGTCGGACTATATCCGTCAGGGCATCGAGCGCTATATGACGTCGCATCCCTGTCCCGATTGTCACGGGCGTCGCCTCAAACCCGAGGCCCTGTCGGTCACGGTGCAAGGGTTGCCCATCGACGAGCTGACCAACATGCCCGTCACGGCCGCCTATGCGTTTGTCGAGCGGCTGGTCGAGGGGCTGACCGAGCGCGAGCTTGCCATCGCCCGCCCGATTGTAAAGGAACTGCTGGCTCGCCTGCGATTCCTTGAGGATGTAGGTTTGGGTTATCTGACGCTATCGCGGGCCGCCGCCACACTCTCGGGCGGCGAGGCCCAGCGCATCCGCCTGGCGACCCAGGTGGGATCGCAGCTCATGGGCGTTCTGTATATCCTGGATGAGCCTAGCATCGGCCTCCATCAACGCGATAACCAACGGCTGCTGAACACGCTCTGCGGGCTGCGCGATCTGGGCAACACCGTGCTCGTGGTCGAGCATGACGAGACCACGATCCGCGCCGCCGACTATATAGTGGATCTGGGGCCAGCGGCGGGAGAGGGTGGCGGCCGCGTGGTCTGCGCTGGGCCGCTGGAAGAGATACTGGCCTGCCCAGAGTCGGTTACGGGGCGCTATCTCTCGGGCGCGGAGAGCATCCCCCTGCCACGCGAGCGGCGAAACGGCAACGGCGCCGCCATCGAGGTGGTGGGCGCCCGCGAGCATAACCTCAAGGGCATCGATGTGCGCATCCCTCTGGGCAAACTGGTGGTGATCACGGGGGTGTCTGGTTCGGGCAAGAGTACCCTGCTGATGGACATTGTCTATCAGCGGCTGGCGCAGATGCTGCATCGGGCCAACACCCGCCCAGGTCGGCACGATGACCTACGCGGGGTTGAGCATCTCGACAAGGTGATCGATATCGACCAATCGCCCATTGGGCGCACGCCACGCTCCAACCCTGCCACGTATACGGGCGTCTTTGGCGCCATTCGCGATCTGTTTGCGCAGGTGCCCGAGGCCAAGGTGCGGGGTTACAAGCCGGGGCGCTTTTCCTTTAACGTGAAGGGCGGCCGTTGCGAGGCCTGCCGCGGCGGAGGCATCATCAAGATCGAGATGCAGTTCCTGCCCGACGTCTATGTGCGGTGCGACGTCTGCCACGGGAAGCGGTACAACCGCGAGACGCTAGAGATCCGCTACAAGGAAAAGTCCATCGCTGAGGTGCTGGACCTGACCGTCGACGACGCACTCGAGTTCTTTGCGCAGATCCCCGCGATTCGCTCACGGCTCAAGACGCTCAAAGAGGTGGGCCTCGGCTATATTCGGTTGGGGCAGGCTGCCACCACGCTATCTGGCGGCGAGGCCCAGCGGATCAAGCTGGCGCGTGAGCTGGCTCGCCGCGCGACGGGCAAGACGCTCTATATCCTGGATGAGCCCACCGTTGGCCTGCACATGGCGGATGTCAAGCGCCTCTTGCAGGTCTTGGGCCGACTGGTCGATGCTGGCAACACCGTGGTGATCATCGAACACAGCCTGGACGTCATCAAGACCGCCGACTGGATCATCGACCTGGGTCCAGAGGGGGGCGATGCGGGCGGCCGTGTCATTGCTGAGGGCACCCCCGAGCAGATAGCGGCCATGCCGAACTCGTTCACGGGGCAGTGGTTGGCCAAGGTGCTGCCTACCGCGGAGCGGGTGCCGACCGAGGCTGTTCACGCGCCCGAGACGGCCTAGATGAGCTGCCCATCTCTGCGCTACTATTTGTGGAACATCGGCTGCCAGATGAATCAAGCCGATGCCTCGCGGTTGGCCGAAGGTCTGGACCTCCTGGGGTACGAGCGCTGTGAGCGCCCCCGCGACGCCGATCTCGCCATCCTGAATACCTGTGTGGTGCGCCAGAGCGCCGAGGACAAGGTGCTTGGGCGTCTCACTTCGCTGTCATCGCTCAAGCGACGGCCTGGAAGGCGGGCCATTGTGGTGATGGGCTGCTTTGTCGATAACATCGACGAGCAAAAGGCGCGCTATCCCTACGTGGATGCATTCTTTCGGCCGTCTGACATCGAGGGGGCGTTACGCTTTGCCAGCGAGTGGGCCGATGGGCAGTGTACGCAGCTCGGGGTGGACAACCTTGGCCCCGCCGGCGTCAGCGAGATGGTGCCCATCAGCTATGGCTGCGATCGCCACTGCACCTACTGCATCGTCACCATACGGCGTGGCCCTCAACAGAGTCGTCCGATCGACGACGTGATGCGCGATGTCGGTGCCCTGGTGTCGCGCGGCGCTCGCGAGATCACGCTGCTGGGCCAGAACGTGGACGCCTATGGCAGCGATCTGCCGAACGGCCCCGATTTGGCCGACCTACTGGTGGCCGTGCACGAGACTCCGGGGCTGGAGCGCTTGCGATTCCTGACGTCGCACCCTCGCGACATGACCCAGAGGATCATTGATACGGCGGCCTCGTTGCCGCGTCTGTGCCATGCCTGGGAGCTGCCCGTGCAGTCGGGCAACGATGAGGTGCTGCGGCGGATGGCGCGGGGCTATACGGGCGATCGGTTCCGAGACTTGGTGCAGCGGATCCGTGCGGCCACACCCACGTGCGCCATCAACACCGATATCATCGTGGGGTTCCCTGGCGAGACCGAGGAGCAGTTTGCCGATACGATGGCGCTCTTGGCCGAGATCCGCTTTGATGTGGTGCACGTGGCGGCCTATTCGCCGCGTCCTGGCACGGCGGCAGCGGCATGGCCCGATGATGTGCCGCCCGCAGAAAAGGAACGGCGACGAAGCGCTGTGGAGGAGCTGCAGACCCGAATTGCTGGCGAGATCAACGGTGCGCTGCTGGGCAGTCGACAGGAGGTGCTGGTCGATGGGCGCCAACGCGGACGCTGGCGCGGCCGCACACGCACCAACAAGCTGGTCTTTTTCGAGGCTGACGGCGACTGGGAGGGGCGCTTGGTGGACGTGCAGGTCACTTGGGCCGGCCCCTGGAGCATGCGGGCCGAGCTCGTCGGCGTTTCGGATAGCGGCCGGACCTAGCCCCCGCGGGCCTCGTCGTGTCCCCGGAAAACCAGCCGGAGCGGCGAGCCTGGGTAGGGATAGTGGTCTCGGATGCGGTTCTCCAGGTAGCGTCGGTAGGCAAAGTGAACCAGCTCGACGTCGTTGACAAAGAGCACGATGGTGGGGGGGCGGACGGCCACCTGTGTGCCATAGTACAGGCGCAGCTTGCGGCCCCACTTGGTCGGCGGCGAATGACGTGCGGTGGCGTCGCGCAGGATATGGTTGATCTCTGCCGTCGTCAGTCGGTGACCGGCTGCTTCCCACACCTCTAGCGCCAGTGGCAGAATGCGCGGTACACGCTGGCCCGTGAGCGCCGACACAAAGAGGATCGGCACGTAATCCATGAACTTGAGCTCTTCGCGGACGTGCTGCTCATACTGGGCCATCGTGTGGGTGTCCTTGATCACCAGGTCCCACTTGTTCACCAGGACGATCACGCTCTTGGCCGATTCGAGCACATGCCCGGCGATATGGGTGTCTTGGGCGCGCACGCCCTGGCTGGCGTCGATCATCAGCAGGACGACGTCGGACCGGTTGATGGCTCGCATGGCGCGCAGGACGCTATAGCGCTCGACACCTGGTTCCACGCGACCGCGGCGTCGGATGCCGGCCGTATCGATGAGCACTAGCTCGCGTCCCTCGTACTGGATGCGGGTGTCAATGGCATCTCGTGTGGTGCCGGCCACGGGGCTTACGATGACGCGTTCCTCGCCCAGCATCTGGTTCAGCAGGCTGGATTTGCCCACGTTGGTGCGCCCCACAAGGGCGATATGCACCGCCTGATCCTCGGCGCCCTCGTCCTCGCCGGCGGGCGGCAGGGCGGCCACCACGGCATCCAGCAGGTCGCCAGAGCCACGTCCGCTGTTGGCTGCGATGGGGTAGGGCTCGCCTAGCCCCAACGCATAGAACTCGGCCAGGGCCAGCTCGCGCTTGAGGTTGTCCGCCTTGTTGACGGCCAGGACGACGGGCTTTTGAGCGCGCCGCAGCAGCTCGGCGATCTCATAGTCAGGGCCCGCGATGCCCGTCGTAATGTCCGTGACCAAAAGCACCACATCGGCCTCATCAATGGCTAGCTCTGCCTGCGCTCGCACCTTGGCGGTGATCTCGTCACCGGGGTTCAGGTCCAGCCCGCCGGTATCGACCACCATAAAGGTGCGGCCATTCCATTCGACATCGTCATAGAGCCGGTCGCGGGTGGTGCCGGGCTCATCCTCAACGATGGCCTTGCGTGAGCCTACGAGACGGTTAAAGAGCGTGGACTTGCCCACGTTGGGCCGTCCAACGATAGCCACCAAGGGCTTGCTACTAGCCATGAGAATCCCCCGATCTTGGGCGTAAGGTCACCTGCTCCTACCGTGGCGTAGGCGTGGCGGTGGGTGCAGCTGTCGCGGTGGCGGTGGGCGTGGGCGTGAGCGACGGCGTGGGCGACGGGGTGGGCTCTGGCGTCGGCGTTGGCAGCAGGGTCAAGGTCACCTCCACCGAGGTGGGAGCCACATTGTTGACTACCAGGTCGGCCAGGCGCGGGTTGGCATCGACGTCGATGATCACCTCTACCTTGAGTTGATGGGTGCCCGGCCCGAGCCCGCCCACGTCCACAAAGGCCTGGATCAGGTCGGCCTGCAGCTCGTCCAAGATGACGGCAGGTCCGGTTAGGATAATGTCGACGGACTGCACCGATAGCTCGGCCAGCATATCGGGCGGGCGCCGCCGCGCGATGAGGGGCACCTCCAAGGTGGTGCCGCCCATGACCGGATCGATCTCGACTGTCACCAGCACCTCTTCCAGTGTGCCCTCGGTCTCGGAGAACACCGATACCCCTTCGGGTAGATCCAGCGGTAGCCGTTGCGCGACCATGCGCGTGGCGCCCGAGATGTCCACCGTGCCTGCGGTCGAGACCACGCCGGGCATCTCTGAGATGATGGTAGGCGGCCCAACCAGGGTGACAATGTCGGGCTCTACCCGGACGTTGCTGACGAAATAGCCTCGGGCCGGCGTGCCCTCGGTGCGCGCTCGCACGGCGACCTCGCGATAGTTAAAGCGTCGCGCGATCTGATAGCTCACGGTGGCCGTCTCGGGTAGGATGTTGACGCCCTCGACCTGGTCTCCGCCGGTCCCGATGGCCACCAGATCTACCTCCACAGTCGCCGGCTCGCGGGCTCCTGCCATCGAGACCCGCGCGACGACCTTGGCTACCTGGTCGACTCTGGATTGTGCCCCATGGAGAGTAACCACAGTGGGATTGATCCCGGAGACCTCGGCCGAATAGCCCAGCGGCAGCGTATCCACATCCTCAAGCTCTGCCGTCACGGTCATGGTGCGTTGCATCACGGGCTCGAGCTCAACCCGCAAGGTGTCCGGTCGGGCGCTGAGAATGTCCACCGTATCATCGACGCAGGTCACGTTGACGGGCACCTGGTGGACGCCGGGCCCGAGCCCACCCAAATCGACGGTCGCCATAAAGCTGGCGGCGCTGAGGCGTTCCCAGCTAGAGGTAAAGGCGCGGATCTCGACAGACGTGGTCCTAGCCGGGTTGTTGGTGACGGCCAGCGTGTCGTCAAGGTTGAGCGCCTGAATGGGCAGAGGGGTGCCGAACACGTCTTGGCGGGGAGGGTCAGCCTCAAGGGTGGCGTTGACCCATACGACCACGCCCAACACGAGAGCCAGCAGCAGCGATCCAAGCTGCTGGGCTAGCCCGTTCTCGCGTTGCGCCCCCCTGGCCACCTTTACTCGCCTCTCGTCAGGATTACCATCGGCCGATTGCTGTTCCCCGCTGGCTTGGCGACGTTTGGGCTTGCGGCCAGTCTTGGTGGCGAGCAGGGATCGCATCAGCGTCACCAGGCGACGCTCATCCAGGTGGCGGACCATGCGCCCCCCCCGCGCCATGGAGATGACGCCGGTCTCTTCAGAGACGACGATAGAGAGGGCGTCGGTCTGCTCGGTGATACCGACGGCCGCGCGGTGACGGGTCCCCAGGTGCGCGTCAGAGACGATCGTCTCGGCCAGCGGCAGTACGCACGCGGCGCTGATGATGCGCCCGCCTCGGATGATCACGGCTCCGTCATGCAGGGCGGTGCTGGGGAAAAAAATAGTCTGCAGCAGCTCGCTGGTGACCTCGGCGTCGATCTCTATGCCGGTCTCCACATATTCTTGCAGACCCGTTTCGCGTTCGATGACGATGAGCGCCCCGTGACGTCGCTCGGCCAGGCGGACACAGGCGGCTGCGATCTCATTGATGGCATGTTCCAGAGTGGCCTGTCCGCTCTGGCCCCACGCCATGGCCCCCGCACGGCCCAACCGATCCAGTGCACGTCTCAGCTCGGGCTGGAGGACGACGGCGACCACCACGGCGAGGACCTGGCCGCCGTTCCTCAGGAGCCAGTTGAACGCTGTGAGGCCAGCGATGCTGCCAATGAGGGCCACCACCAACGCCACCAAGAGGGCGCCTCGGATCAGTTGGATCGCCTGTGTTCCTCGGACCAACAGCAAGATACCATAGATCACCGCGGAGACGAGCGCGATGTCTATGATGCTGCGTAGGTCTAGCTTGGAGAGGATCCACAGGAACTCGGACACGTTGGTTTATCCCTGCAGCAGTCTCACGAGAACGGCCTTTTGCGCATGGAGGCGGTTCTCGGCCTGGTCCCAGAGCCAGCTCTGTTCGCCATCGGCCACCTCGTCGGTGATCTCCTGGCCGCGATGTGCTGGCAGGCAGTGCATCACGCCCGCCCCAGGCGCGGCCAGGGCGAGCAGCTCGGCATTGATCTGATAAGGAGGAAAGATGCGGGCGCGCCGCTCGGATTCCTCTTCTTGGCCCATGCTGGTCCAGGTGTCGGTATAGAGCACGTCGGCCTCATGGGCGGCAGCTCGCGGATCGGGCTCCAGCACGATATTTGCGCCCGTGGCCCGCGCTATCTCACGGCTGCGTGTGACCACGTCGGCATCAGGCTCGTATCCCTCGGGCGTGGCGGCGCGGAGCTCCATGCCCGTCAGGGCCGCGGCATGGATCAGCGAATGCAGCACGTTGTTACCGTCGCCCAAGTAGGCCAAGCGCACGCCCTCGAGGTGTCCGATCCGCTCGCGGATGGTCAGCAGATCCGCCAGCGCCTGGCAGGGATGGTTATAGTCCGAAAGCCCGTTGATAACGGGCACACTGGCCCATCGGGCCAGCGAGACGATGTCGGCGTGATCGAACACGCGGGCCATGATGGCATCCACAAAGCGGCTGAGGACGCGGGCTACGTCGGCCACGCTCTCGCGCGCCCCCATGCCAACCTCGGCTGGCGAAAGATAGAGCGCCCGCCCTCCCAGATCGGTCATGGCCATCTCGAAAGAGACGCGCGTACGCAGGGACGGCTTCTGAAAGACCATCGCCAGGGCCTTGCCCTCTAGCCGCTGGACCATGGCGCCCTGGCGTCGCTCGATCTTGAGATCGGCGGCCAACTCCAAGAGCTCTGACAGCTCCTGGGGATCCAGATCAGCAATGCTCAAAAAGTCCTTGCCCCACATACCGCCTATTCCTTTGGGTGCGATCGCACGTTTCGGTCCACTGTCCCTGCCACCTAGGCTGGCTGGCGCGCCCAAACCAGGTCATAATGCACCTGCCAGCGCTCCATACGAACATCCTCGAGGCCGATCTCCTCCAGGTGGCGCTCCAGGCGGCCGCGTTTGGCCATGCGGCCAGGGAACCACCACGCATCGGTCCCCACGCGGTTCGATAGCAACAACACTCCGCCAGGCTTGAGGACGCGCACCATCTCGGCGATGGCTGCCTCGGCCCTGGGCATGAACTCGAGCGCCTCGAGGCACACCACCGCATCAAAGGCGGCGCTCCCAAAGGGGAGCGTGCAGGCGTCACCCTGCAGGGCGGGCACGTCGGCCAGCTCCTCGTCGGCGGCTCGACGCCCCTCGGCCAGCATCTCACGCGAGCGATCGAGGGTGCAGAGGCTGCCCTCGAAACCGTCGGTCCTCAGTAGCGCCAGCGGCACCCGACCCGTGCCCGTGGCCACGTCGAGTACCTGCGGCCGTGGCAGCGAGCCCAACGCATTGAGCAGCGGAATGCCGATGCAGCGCAGCTCGTCGACAATGTGCAGCTTTTTGGCGCGATCATAGCGCCAGGCGGCGATATCATAGAGCCAGGTGACCACCCCAGTGCCCAGGTAGGTACCCTCGGTTACCACCAACAGCCAGTAGTAGGCTGCGACTAGGACAACTGCTGGTAGGGCGATCAGCCACCAAGACATGATGCGTCACGTGCCCTCGTGTTGCGATAGCTGCTGCTCTTGGGATCGGGCCAAGCGATTATAGCACCCCCGAGGCTCTACAAGCAAAGAGGACTCGGGTTGTCCGAGTCCTCTCGTTGGCATGCTTTGCTGGGGCGCTAGGCCTAGATGAGGAACTGATCTGGCTCAATCTCCGTCTCGTCGTCCTCATCGTCAGCTACCGACTCCCCAGCGATATCGGTCTCGAACTCGGGCCGCGGCGCCTGTCGCAGGCTTAGGCCCAAGTGATGCTTGACGGGATCCACGTTCAGCACCAGCAGGGTGAGGGTCTCGCCCTCCGAGACCACGTCCGACGGCGCATTGATGGTGCCATCGGCCAGCTCGGAGATGTGAACCAGCCCTTCGATGCCTGGCGCGACCTCGACAAAGGCGCCAAAGTCAACCAGGTGTGTGACCACACCCGTCACCACGCTGCCGACGGGGAATCGGGTTTCGGCCGTGACCCATGGGTCAGGCTCTAGCTCCTTGAGGCTGAGGCCGATCCGCTCGCGATCGGGGTCCACGCGGATCACCTTGACGTCGATCTCATCGCCGATGTTGAGGACATCCTTGGGATGATCCACGTGCGACCAGGACAGCTCGGAGATATGAATGAGGCCGTCCATGCCGCCAAGGTCCACAAAGGCGCCAAAATCTCGCAGGCTGCTGACGATGCCCTTGCGCACCTCTCCCACGACGATCTCGTCGAGGAGCTTGGCGCGCTGCTTGGCACGTACCTCTCGCCTGGCGGCCCGTTCGGAGAGGATCAGGCGGCGGCGACGGCGATTGACCTCGATGATCTTGACCTTGAGCTCGCGACCGACGAACACCTCGAGGCCATCAGGTGCGGCCTCGCCTTGGGTGCGCCGCGCAAGGTTGGCGATCTGCGACATAGGGATAAAGCCCTGCAGGCTGCGGTACTTGCAGACCAGGCCGCCCTTGTTAAAGGACTCGATGGTGACCGTCACCGTCTCGTCCTTCTCCATCAGCTCGGCTGCGGTGATCCAGTCTTCCTGGGCCTTGGCCAGGTTGATGGACACGAGCAGATTGCCGTCGCGGTCTTGCGGCCGCAAAACGTATACCTTGACTTTTGCGCCTAGCTGAAGCTCCGCCAGCTCCTCTTGGCTCATCCGAGAGAGGTCCTTGGACGACACCAACGCTTCCTGTTTGGCGCCTACGTCCACCAGTATTTCGCCGCCGCCCTTTTGGACGATGGTTCCCTCGAGAATGTCACCTCGCTCAGGGCTGGCGGTTCCGTACTCGTCTCCGATAGACTCCCATAGCTCGGCAAAGTCTTGTGTCGTTTTGGCGCTGGGCGCATCAGGCTCGGTCATACTGAACAACTCCATCCTACGTGTGCGTACGGCCAAACGCCAACGCGTGGGCCACACATTCTTGCCATTATGTCTATTATACCGTCGGATGGGTGCCCTGTCAACCCAACCTTTTGCTCAGATTGCGCATTAGAAGGATATGTAGCACAAGCAGATCGAGTAAAGTTCAGATGGGTACAGCTCGGCAACGCGTGGAGCCAGGCCATGGGTGACGTTCGCCAGCCTCTGGCGAACGCGGGCCGCCATAGTGGGGAGCGGGGCCGCAAGGTCGGGCGGGCTAGCGGGGCCCATAGTGCTGGCGCCAGCCGTTTTCCAGCCCGAGCTCCCTCAACGCCGCGAGGGCGTCGCGATACTCGGCTCGGGAGAGGCGGCGGTCCAGTGGGGGGCGTTCGCCAGCGCGGTAGGCAGGGAAATACTGGGCCATCAGGCTGACATAGGAATCGGTACCCAGTTCGCGAGCGATCCATGATAGCACCGCGCGCGTTTGTGAGAGGTCGTCAGGTAGCACCAAGTGACGGATCAGCATGCCACGCTGGGCTAGGCCCTGCCCATCCACCACCAGCGCGCTACCGACCTGGCGCCGCATCTCCTGGAGGGCAGCGCGATTGGCGCGCACGTAGCCGTCAAAGCCAGAGATCTCTTGCGCCACGCGGTCATCGGCATACTTGGCATCGGGCAAATAGATGTCGATGATGCCGTCGAGCAGGGCCAATGTCTCCACGCGATCATAGCCGCTGGTGTTATAGACCAAAGGGATCCTCAAGCCCGCTTCGGCGGCACGTTGCACAGCGTGGATGATCTGCGGCACAAAGTGGGTGGGGGTGACTAGGTTGATGTTGTGGCAGCCCATGCGCTGCAGCTCGATCATCATCGCAGCCAGGCGGTCGTCGGTGACGGTCTGGCCGTTGCCCAGTTGGCTGATGGGATAGTTCTGGCAAAAGAGGCAGCGGCCAGTGCAATGGGAGAAAAAAATGGTGCCCGAGCCGCCATGCCCGCTGATGGGAGGCTCCTCGCCGTGGTGGGCGTTCCAGCTGGCCACCCGCGGCAAGGCGCCCGCCCCGCAGTAGCCCCGCTCCCCTTCCAGGCGGTTCACACCGCACGCGCGCGGGCAGAGGTCGCAGTGACGCAGGCGCTGCCGCGCAATCTTGGCGCGCTCGGCTAGCTCATCGCTGGCGGCTAGCGCCAGGTACGACGGCTGCCAAGCGTCACTAGCGCTGGCGCTCATAGCTTCGGAACTTTTCCCACTCGGGGCGCTGGTCTTGGGCCTGGATCATCTGGCGCAGCTCGAGGATCTGGTCGCGCAAGAGGGCGGCTTTTTCGAACTCCAGGTTGCGGGCGGCCTCTTGCATGCGGCTGGTGAGCTCGTCGATGAGATGGTCGGCCTCGGATGCGGGAATCTGCGTGGCGGCTCGGTAAGGTTCCTCACGCTCGGCGGCCCGCCGCAGCGATTGGGTGAGGTCGTGGATCTCTTTGATGATCGAGCTGGGGGTGATGCCGTGCTCCTCGTTGTAGGCGACCTGAATGCTGCGACGGCGGTTGGTCTCCTCGATGGCAGTGCGCATCGAGTCAGTCACCTCGTCGGCGTACATGATCACCTGGCCGTTGACGTGGCGAGCGGCGCGGCCGATGGTCTGCACCAACGACGTGCCCGAGCGTAGGAACCCCTCCTTGTCCGCATCAAGGATGGCGACGAGCGAGACCTCTGGGAGGTCCAGCCCCTCACGCAACAGGTTGACGCCCACGACCACGTCATACACGCCAGCCCGTAGATCGTGCAGGATATCGACGCGCTCGAGGGTGTCGATCTCGCTATGGAGATAGTGGACGCTGAGGCCCGCTTCGCGCAGGTATTCGGATAGGTCCTCGGCCATGCGCTTGGTGAGGGTGGTGACCAGGCCCCGCTCGCCACGGCGGATGCGCTTTTGCAGCTCGGTGATCAGGTCGTCGATCTGCCCCTGGGTGGGCCGTATGACGACTTCGGGGTCTACCAAGCCCGTGGGACGCACCACCTGCTCCACCACCTGGGCGCTGACGGTGCGCTCGTACTCGGCTGGCGTCGCCGAGACAAAGATGCACTGGTTGACGTGGGCCTCGAACTCTGCCCAGGTCAGAGGGCGGTTGTCCATCGCCGATGGCAGGCGAAAGCCATAGTCGACCAGCACCTGTTTGCGCGAGCGGTCGCCGTTGTACATGCCACGGATCTGGGGAACGGTCATGTGCGATTCGTCGATAAAGAGGAGATAGTCCTCGGGAAAATAGTCAAGCAGAGTCCACGGCGGTTCCCCTGGCTGGCGTTGGGAAAGATGCCGTGAGTAGTTCTCGATGCCGCTGCAGTAGCCGATCTCGCGCAGCATCTCCAGGTCATAGCGGGTGCGCTGCTCCAGCCGTTGGGCCTCAAGGAGCTTGTCATCGCGACGCAGCTCGGCCAGCCGTTCCACCAGCTCTGCTTCGATGGTTTGCAGCGCGGTGCCCAGTTTCTCTTGCGGCGTGATAAAGTGCTTGGCGGGAAAGATCTCGATGCTATCGGGCTGCGCCAGGATCTCGCCCGTGAGCGGGTTCAGCTCAGAGATCCGCTCAACCTCGTCACCCCAGAACGAGATGCGGTAGGCGGTGGTGCGGTAGGCTGGCATCACCTCGACGGTATCGCCGCGAACGCGAAAGCGACCAGGCGAGAGGACCGCATCGTTCCGCTCGTAAAAGCTAGCCACCAGCCGTCGCAAAAGGGCATCGCGATCGCGGATCTGGCCCTTTTCGATGGCGATCGCGACGTTGTTGTACTCTTCTGGATCGCCCAGGCCATAAATGCACGACACCGAGGCGACGATCACCACGTCCCGCCGACTGAACAAGGACGATGTCGCCGAGAGCCGCAGCCGATCGATCTCGTCATTGATCTGGGCGTCTTTTTCGATATAGGTGTCCGATCGGGGGATATAGGCCTCGGGCTGGTAATAGTCATAGTAGCTGACGAAATACTCGACGGCGTTGTCGGGAAAAAAGTCCCGAAACTCGGTATAGAGCTGGGCCGCCAAGGTCTTGTTGTGCGCGATGACCAGAGTGGGGCGCTGGAGCTCGGCGATCAGGTTCGCCATGACGAACGTCTTGCCCGAGCCCGTGACGCCGAGGAGCGTCTGGTACCGGTCGCCCCGGCGCACGCCGTTGGCAAGGGCGGCAATTGCCTGAGGCTGGTCGCCAGTGGCCTGAAAGCCTGCGGTGAGACGAAAGTCGGGCATAGTGGTGGTATCCCCGTGGGTAGAGAGCTATGCAGAGGCATATTATACGCCGGCTGCACACGACGCCCAACTTGGGGCGAGCGAATCGAGGAGCCTGTTGGCCCCTAGCTCGCGAGGATGCGAATGGGATTGGTGATGATCCAGTGTCGCCACGCGCCCGCCAGATGGCGGAACGCCTCGATGTGATAGCGCCCCGGCTGCTGGATGGTGAGGGCCAGCCACCGCCCGCGGGTCTCCGCGACGGCTTGGCCATTGCGGTAGAGCCGAAGGAGGGCGTTCTCGGGGGCGTGTGCTGCGAGCTGCACGCCGTCGGCGAGGGTGATGCTTTCGCCCATGGTGCCTTGCTCCGAACCGCTGGACGCCACTAGGCTGAATCCTTTGGTTGACGCTAGACCATCATAGCCCAAGAACGCTCGCCCCGAGCGTAGGGCGTCATACACCTGTCCCGCATCTTGGGCCGCATCGCCGGACCAGTTGTCACGCAGCAGTAGGTGGGTGTTGAGGGCGCGCATGAGATGGCGATAGGGCAGGATGCGCAGCTTGAGCGGCCCCCATCCGTACCGCGCCCCATGGGCGTCGCTACCGGCGATGGCGACCACGGGACGGCCCTCTTGCAGGGAATGCCATCGTCGCAGCGTCTCAGGGTAGGGGCCCCGGATGTAGCGGCGCGGCGCCAACACGGCCGCTAGGCTGGTCGCCAAGGTGCGAGCGTACGATTTCCACTCGGACATATAGTTCCAGAGCTCGATCCCGGCAAAGCCAGTTACATCCCAGCGGAGCCAGTTGATCTCGGGCTCGTTGGCATAGGCTCCTGACCGCTCATAGGGGTGGGCGAGGAACGCCATGCCGCCGTGATCTCGGACGGCGTCCAGCAGCTCTTGGGTATCCTCGGCAAAGGGGGATACGGGCGCATTGGCGCCGAACACCAGCAGGTGGTTCTCCAGCGGCCGCGACGGAGCATGTACCTCCTCGCCGATCAGGACCAGGCAGCCTTTGCGCCAACCCTCCTCCTGCTTGGGCCAGGAGTTGTGGTCGGCGCAGAGCAGCACGTCGATGCCCGCCGCACGCGCATGGCGGGCAAGCTCCCCATGATCGGCGGTGCCGTCCGAGTAGGTAGAGTGGACATGCACGTTGGCCACGCGTTCTAGATAAGGCGTGGCCTCCGGGCAAAGCGAGCCGTTAGGCCTTGCCACCGGGCCGATCACCCATTCTCCTGCAGCGTGGGCGACGTGGCAATGATCTCTTTGCCGGCCACGGCCTCATCGATCGAGTGGATGGTACCGCCGGCATCCTCCACGGTGGAAACGATGATGGAAAAGTCGAGGTCGGTGCCTTCGATGGTGATCTTGGCGTTCTCTACCTTGCGGTCGACCTCGTAAATGTTGATGTTCACGCCATCGACGCCGGGCAGCTCGGCCAGGCGTTGCGCTACCTCGCAGATCGAAGGGTCATGGGGCTTGAGTACGTCCAAAACTACGCGACGTAACTTGGCTGGCATGATGGGTGGAATCCTCCTCTACTGTTGGGTTCGGTTCGCAAGACCCTCGTGAGGGTCGTATCCACGTTGTGTTTCTGCCGTCGCCGCCTTTGGCAATAGGATGATCTTGCGCGCAAAGACGAGGTAGCCGGTGTGGCCGATCATCCGATCCTGCGGCCTCAGACGCGCCGGAACGGGCTTGTACCCGCGCAAGAGTATCTCGAGCACCTCGACATCGGTGAATGGGTGTGCCCGCAGAGCCAGCAACAGGTCGCTGACCTGGTTGGTGGTGGGGACGAGCGCGCCCAAAAAGCCGCCGGGCGCGAGGGCGGCACAGGCTGCTTCGAGGCAGTCCTGGGGCTCACGCACATCCAAAAAGAGCGCGTCAGCGCCAGAGACGGGCAAGGGCTGGGTGGCATCGGCTTGCTGGAGCGTGACGTAGGATGCCAGGTCGTTGGCTTCGAGGTTGCGTCGCGCGGCAGCGAGCATGTCCTCCCGCAGATCGAACGAATAGACGTGGCCACTGGGCTGGACTGCCCATGCCATGGCCGTGGTGAGCGCCCCGCTGCCGGTGCCTGCCTCAACCACCCGTCGCCCGTCGGTCAGGTCCAGCTTGAGCAGGATCATGCCGATCTCTTTGGGGTAGATGATCTGGGAGCGACGCTTCACGCGCATCAGGAGGTCGTGGATAGAGGGACGGACGACCACGCAGCGATGGCCGAGATGGGAGAGCACCTCGCGCCCCAACGGTTGCCCGATCAGGTCATCATGGGAGAGGAGGCCGAGGTGGGTATGGAACTGGGCGCCTGGCTCCAGCCGCACCAGATAACGTTTGCGGCCCTCGGTGAGGACAAGCACGCGCTCGCCCGCGCGTGCCAAATGTTGTGATTCTGTATCCATTTTACTCGACTCGGATTATACGCTAGGATGTCTTGATGAGCAAGCGATACCCTCTGATCCGATCCCTCGTATTGGATGGGAACCATCAGCCACCGAACGGCGTCTCTAGCTAGGGTATTGGTCTGTGCAGCTATGGGGTCGACTCTCGGCAAGGAGCGCGATATGCGACGGATTCTCCACGGATTGGTACTGGCGGCGATGCTGGCGACGGCAGTGGCCTGCCAGCCCAGCGGCGCGGCGTCGGAGGATGGCTTTTTCTCCACAGCCACCGTCACCCGTGATCGGATCACGGTCTCGGTTCGGGCCTTGGGGCAGGTGGAGCCGTTGGCATCCGTGACGGTGACCTTTGGCACCGTTGGAGGCCGGATCGCCGAGGTGCTGGTGCACGAGGGCGACGAGGTTGCCAAGGGACAACCACTAGCCACGCTGGATACCCAAGAGCTTGAGGATCGCCTGGTCGAGGCTCAAGCCGACCTCCGCGTGGCCGAGGCCGAGCTGGAGGCAGCCCAGCGGCAGCCTAACGAGGCCGAGATTGCGGCGGCCGAGGCCGCAGTGGCCGAAGCAGAGGCTGAACTGGCTAAAGCCGAGCACGCCTGGGAGCTGGGCAAGGACCGCCCCTTGGCAGCACTCGAATCGGCGGTGGCGGACGCCGAAGCCGCCCTGCAGGAGGCACGGGATCGCCTGGCCTTGGAAGAGCTCCGCGCTGGCCAACCCGAGATTCGACAGCTCGAGTACGAAGAGGCTTTCTTTCAGCGAGCCCTGCGGGACACGCGATCACCAGAGGAAATGGCCCAGTTCGAAAAGGACCTGAGCCAGGTTTCCAGCGCCTTGGCGCAAGCGCGAGCGTCTCGGGCGGAGGCATTGGCGGCGCAACGCAAGGCCGTCAGTGACGCCGCTAACGATCTGGAGGAGGCGCGGGACGAGCTGGCAGGGGCGCAACGGGGAACTCTGGATCCTACGTCCAAGCTAGAGCTGGCCTATGAACGCGCCCGCGAAAAACGGGACGAGGCTCTGCAAAAGCTCGACGCGCTGCGCGCCGGCCCCGACCCTGACGCGCTGGAGCGCGCAACCAATGCCTATGAGGCCGCTCTGGCCAAGGTCGGCGATATCGAGGCCAGCATCGAGGCCTCTACGCTGGTCAGCCCGATCGACGGAGCGGTCCTGACCCTCTTTGTCGCGGCCGGCCAGTGGGTTGGCGCTTCCACCAACATTGCCTACGTGGCCGATGCCAGCGAGCTCACCTTGACGGCGCAGGTCTCCGAGCGGGACGTGGTGTCATTGGAGCCGGGGCAGCCGGCGCGGGTGAGCTTCCAGTCGGCGCCACACACGTTCTATGAGGGTGAACTGGTGACGGTGGCCTCGCAGGCCCAGACGCAGGATGGCGTGGCCCTCTTTGAGGTGGAGGCGCGGCTGGGGGCGGTCGACATGGAGGTGCTGCCCGGTATGACGGCCAACCTCTGGGTGGATGTGGGCTCTCGCGACGACGTGTTGGTCATCCCAGCCACGGCCATTGAGCGAACCGACTATACGGGCACGGTGGGCTGGGTGACCACGCGCGATGACGAGGGCGGCTGGACGCAGACCGAGGTCAAGCTGGGCATGAGCGACGGCGTCCTGATTGAGGTGATCGAGGGCCTAGATGAGGGCGATGAGATTCGAATTCCGCTGCAGGCTCCGACCGGCGATCAGATGTTCTATGGCTAGGGGCTGACGGAACATGAGGAAGGAACAAAGCAAAGCCATGGCCAAAAAGAGCAAACGGCGTCGCATCTTTACCACAGGCCGCGTCACCGGCTGCGGGTGCCTGCTCGTGGTTGCGCTGTTGGTGGGGGCCGGATGGTGGGCGTATCCCCGCATCAAGGACAGCCTCTTGCCCCAGTACGGACCTCGTCCGCCTGAGAGCGGCTCCACGGAGGTGACGGTGGCGCGAGGCGATCTGACGGAGGCGGTCAGCGTGTACGGGGCTGTGAGTCCCGCCCGGACGCAGACGCTGGCCTTTTCGCAGGCTGAGGGGCGCATCACCCTGGTAGCCGCCATGGAGGGCATGCCTGTCGCCGAGGGGGACCTGCTCGTCTCGCTGGACCGCGAAGCGCTAGCGCGCGAGGTGGCCTTGGCGAAAGCCGAGCGCGACGAGGCGCTCGAGGCGCTGGAGGAGCTGGCTCAGGAGGAGAGCCCCGTGCGGCGACTGGAGCTGCAGGTGGCCCTGGATGAGGCGCGGGCCGAGCTGGCCAAGGCTGAGGCCGATCTGGAGGCTTTTGATCGCGGCGAGGGTGGCAGCGCAGAGACGCGGCGCCAGGCGGTGGAAGATCTCGAGCTCGCCCGACAGCGATTGGCCAGCCTGCAGAACGATGCCGAATACGAGGAACAGATCGCTCGGCTGGAGTGGCTGTACAATATCGCCGAGGTCGAGCACGGCCCATATGTGCTGATCGAGAATCCTTCCGAACAGGACCGTGACAAGGAATGGCTGCTGCGAAACGAGATGCTGGCCCGCAAGCAGGACCTCGACGTGGCCCGCCTGTCGCGCCAGGCTGACCTGCGGGCCGCCCAGAACGCGGTGGCCAAGGCCGAACGGACGCTGCGAGAGCTTGACCGCGCCATCGCCATGGGCAAGGACGAGGTTACCCGCCAAGAGCTGGTGGCCAAGGTGGCGTCGGCCCAGGCCAAGGTGCTGGAAGCCGAGAGCGCCCTGGCTGGGGACACACTGGCCGAGGACAGCATCGAGCTGGCCAAGGCGGAGGCCGAGCTGATCAAGGCGGAAGGGGCTTTGGCGGCCGCCGAGCGCGCTTTGGCCGATAGCGAGCTGCGCGCGCCGTTCGATGGGACGGTGCAGACCGTCAAGGCGATAGAGGGGGGAACGGCCACCCGCGGCGAAGAGATGGTCACTGTGGCGGACTTGTCCGAGATCCGCGTGGTGGCCCAGGTTAGCGAGCTCGACATGGGCACGGTCAAGGAGGGCCTGGAGGTACAGGTGATCCTGGAGGCGTTCGGCGAGGAGGGGCGGGTGCCCGCGCGGGTTGGGCCGATCCCCGCCTATGGGCGCTACCAGGATGGCATCACCGTGTTCGACGTACCGATCCTTCTCGACCGCGAGATGCCTGGGCTACGCCTGGGAATGAGCGCGCGTATCTCCATCCCTGTGGGGGTGGCTACCGACGTGTTGTACATCCCCATCCACGCCGTCTATGGCGGCCTTGAGGGATCGTTCGTCTTTGTGCCCGCGGGCGATGACGTCGAGCAGCGTTCTATCAAGACGGGCGTCAGCGATGGCATCATGGTCGAGATCATTGAGGGCCTGGAAGAGGGCGAGACGGTCATCGTCCCGATGTACGGCCCTGGCATGTATTAGTAGGGGGCGCCTCCATGGGACGCGTGATCAATCTGTGGTTCGCCATGCTTGGGCTGCGGGCCAACAAGCTGCGGTCGGCGCTCACCACCCTGGGCATCGTGATCGGCGTCGCGGCCGTTATCATGATCGTCGCGCTGGGCAATGGCCTGCGCCGTTCCACCGAGGAGCAGATGGAGGCATTCTCGCAGGGAACCATCGAGGTGCGGCCGTCCATGGCCTTTGCGCGGCCCATGCCCGTGGGGCCATCTAGCGGCGTGGTGGTGGTTGAGAGGGAGATGATGGGTGGCGAGCCGATGCGGATGCCGCAGTTGAGCTCCAAGGATGTGGAGGCACTGGAGCGCCTAGGCACCACCATTGACGGCGTCTCTCCCCAATATGAAACCTATGGCACTCTCGTCTATCAGGGCAAGCGGCTGGATATCGGGCAGATCATCGGCGCTACGCCTAGCTATCTCCAGGTCTATGAGCGCAGGATGCGGTACGGGCGCTTTCTTAGCGCCGTGGATGAACAGCGGCTGGCACCGGTCATGGTCATTGATGAGATGGCGTCGGATCAGATCTTTGGCGAGGGCGTTGACCCGGTCGGGAACGAGGTAATCGTCTCGTTTGGTCAGGTGCCGCAGGTCTATACGATCATCGGCGTGCTGGCCAGCGATGGGGGCTACTCGCGGACGTCGTACGCTGCCCTGGTACCGTTGCGGACCGCGCAGCGGCGGCTGAACAACAGCGGTGAACCCGAACCCGTCTCGTTTATCGCGGTGGGCTGTGAATCGCGTGAAGACGCCCAGCGGCGCAAGGCGGTGGCTGAGGTCAACACCATTCTGCGAGCCAGCCGTGGTATCGAGCCCGGCGTGGCCGAGGACTATTATGTGAATGATACGCTCGCCTTTCGCGAGGAGAGCATGCAGGTGATTAGGCTTATCACGTTGGTGCTGTCGCTCATCGCGGGCATCTCGCTGGTGGTGGGGAGCATCGGACTGATGAACATCATGCTGGTGAGCGTCAGCGAACGCACCGCCGAGATCGGTGTGCGCCGCGCCGTGGGCGCGCAGCGCGGCGATATCCTGGCGCACTTTTTGTGGGAGGCGATCATGCTGGGCCTAGTCGGCGGCGTGACCGGGCTGTTGCTGGGCAGCGCCGGCTCGTATCTGGTGGGCGCTCTCGTAGAGGAGCTGCAAGGCAAGATCGCCGTGACGTGGGATATCATTGCCATTGCCGTGGGCGTTTCGATGGTGGTCGGCGTGGCGGCGGGCATCTATCCGGCCTGGCGGGCGGCGCTGCTGCAACCGACGGAGGCTCTGCGCCATGTCTAGGGAAAATAGGGGAAAAGAGCTAATAGAACAGCAAAAACACGATGGCGCCATGATCGCGCTGGATCAGGTGGTCAAGACCTACGAGATGGGCGAGCTGGAGGTGGTGGCTGTCGCCGGGGTGGATCTGACCATCAAGCGGGGCGAGTTTGTGGCTATCGTCGGCCCCTCGGGGTCGGGCAAGACGACGTTGCTGAACCTGATCGGCTGCTTGGATAAGCCTACCAGTGGGAGCTACTACCTGGCCGGGCAGAACGTGGGGGCGATGCGAGACCGGCAGCTATCGCGGATGCGCGGACGAGAGATCGGGTTTGTCTTTCAGAACTATTCCTTGCTGCAGCGAGACACGGCCCTTCACAATGTCCAGGTGCCGCGCTACTATGCTGAGGGCAAGGGCGATCGGCAGCGGGCGCTGGCCCTGTTGGAGCGCGTGGGGTTAGCCCATCGCGCCCGCCACCGTCCCGTCGAGCTCTCCGGTGGCGAGCAGCAGCGCGTGGCCATCGCTCGCGCGTTGATGAACGAGCCCAGCCTGCTGCTGGCCGACGAGCCAACCGGCAACCTGGATAGCAAGTCTGGCGGCAGCCTGATGGACCTATTGACCGAGCTGAACGAGGAGGATGGGCTGACCATCGTCATAGTGACGCACGACCCCGCGGTAAGCGCCCGTGCGAGACGGGTGGTCTCGATGATGGACGGCCGCGTGCAAGACGATACCGGCCCCGACCCAAGGGTGGCATAGGCGCCTTGACACCTCGCCCCAAAGGGGCTACAAGATGGTCCAGCGGACACCGAGCGCGCCCAACATGGCGCGCGGATGGAAGGGAGGCCCCTCATGGGCAAGGCAGTGGTAGGCGCACAGCTCTATACTGTGCGCGAGTTCACCAAGACGTTGGATGGCGTCAAGAGCAGCCTCGATCGCGTGGCCGAGATCGGCTACCAAGCAGTGCAGCTTTCGGGGTTCGGTCCGGTTGATCCCCGTGACGTAGCCAAGGCGCTCGAGTCGGCGGGGCTGGTGGTCGCCTCGACGCACACCGGCTGGGATCGGTTTCTGAACGACCTCGACGCCGTGATCGAGGAGCACCAGCTTTGGGGGTGTGAGCACCCGGCCATTGGTGGGCTCCCCAAAGAGTATTATAGCTTGGAGGGCTTGGAGCGCTTCAAGAGCGAGCTGATCCCAGTGGCAGAGCGGCTGGCTGATGCCGGGATGACCTTTTCCTACCATAATCACAACCACGAGTTCGCCCGCTATGACGGCAAGCTTTGGATCGAACGCCTGTACGATGATATCGGCCCAGAGTATCTGAAGGCCGAGCTGGACGTGTACTGGGTACAGGCCGGCGGAGGCGATCCTGCGTATTATGTGGCCAAGTACGCGGGCCGTGAGCCTCTGCTGCATCTCAAGGACATGGCGATCACGCCCGAGCGGGAGGTACGCTTTGCCGAGGTGGGCGAGGGCAACCTGAATTGGGGCGCCATCCTGCCCGCCGCCAAACGCGCCGGCGTGCGGTGGTACCTGGTCGAGCAGGATCAGTGCTATGAACGTGATCCCTTTGAGTCGCTAGCGATCAGCTACCGCAACCTGAAGAGCTGGGGTTTGGAATAGCGAACCGCTCTGGCAGTCGATGCGACGCAGCGAGGGGCTTGGCATCAAGCCCCTCGTCCTATCTAGCAAGGAGGAGAGCGACCATGCAGAGGGTGCAGCTCGGTGCAGACGGGCCCACGGTCTCGGAGCTTTGCCTGGGAACCGGGGGGTATGGCACGTCCATCGTGGCGGAGCAGGCCTGGTCCATCATGGACCGGTTTCTGGAGCTTGGCGGCACGTTTCTTGATACGGCCCACGTCTATGGCGCCTGGGAGCCGGGGCGGGGCGGTGCCAGCGAGCGGGTGATCGGCGACTGGCTCTGCGAGCGGGGCTGCCGTCGTGATGTTGTCCTCGGCACCAAGGGAGGTCATCCAGCCCTGACGGAGATGGAGGTCAGCCGGTTACGGCCCGAAGACATCGCGACGGACCTGCACGAGAGCCTTGAGCGGCTGCGTACCGACTATATTGATGTGTACTGGCTGCATCGCGATGATCCGTCCATCCCGGTGGGCGAGATCGTCGACGCGCTGAACCAGCACCTGGCCGCGGGCCTGGTGCACGCCATCGGCTGCTCGAACTGGACGACCGACCGATTGACGGCAGCTAACCAATGGGCCGCCGCCCATGGCAAGACTGGGTTCTGCGCTAGCCAGATCGGGTATAGCCTCGCGCGCGCCAACACCGGATCGGGCGGCTATGCCGGCATGCTCTACATGGATGAGGAAACCCACGCGGCGCACCGGCGAACGGGTATTCCCGTGGTGGCCTATTCGTCGCAGGCGGGCGGCTTTTTTTCCGGCAAGTATGCGGCTGACGATGATCCCAACGCTGTCCGTAATCGGGGCGTCGTGCTCAACTATTACAGCGCCGAGAACTTTCGGAGGCTGGAGCGGGCTCAGGAGCTGGCCGAGGTGCATGGTCGCACCGCCAACGAGGTGAACCTGGCGTACCTGAGGAGCCAGCCGTTCCAGGTGGTGCCGATTGTAGGCTCGCGCAACGTCGCCCAAGTCGAGGCGAGCTGTGCGGCCTGTGGCTGGCGGCTGACAGCCGAGACCTGCCGATGGCTAGAGTCGGGCGACGGGGGCGCCGGAGGTGCCGATGAAGCACTATCGTGAGGAGCTGTGGTTCCATATCCCTCAGCGGGTGGGGTTTGTCAACATCACCGACCGGGTGGAGGCGGCGGTACGTGCCAGCGGCGTTCAGCACGGGCTTTGCTTGGTGAACGCCATGCATATCACGGCGTCGGTCTATGTCAACGACGCCGAATCTGGCTTGCTGCATGACTATGAGGTGTGGCTGGAAAAGCTGGCCCCGCACGCTCCCATCGACCAGTATCAGCACAACCGTACCGGTGAGGACAATGGTGACGCCCACCTCAAGCGCCAGGTGATGGGGCGCGAGGTCACCTTGGCCATCACCGAAGGGCGGCTGGACTTGGGCCCATGGGAGCAGGTCTATTATGCCGAGTTTGATGGACGCCGCCGCAAGCGCGCCCTGATAAAGATCATTGGCGAATAGCGC
The DNA here is from genome assembly GCA_040767425.1 of Anaerolineae bacterium. GTDB lineage: Bacteria > Chloroflexota > Anaerolineae > UBA1429 > UBA1429 > DAIRUQ01. The sequence continues at coordinate 33,529 of JAXGON010000015.1, forward strand.
GCCCAGCCGCTAGGGAGCGAGCTGGATCTCCACCACTGCAGTGGGTCCCTGCATGGGCACAAGGACGGGTACGATGCCTTGCTGCCAGTCCCAGGCCGCTTGGCCCGCCTCCCAACGGTTACGTCGGGATGCCTCGGCGCCGTCCACCAGGACCCTTTCGGGCAGCAGCACGTTGCTGACCATCAGCGCGGTGTCCTCGCCAGCCGGATAGGCTAGCTGGATGCGCAGCGTGTTGGCGTTGATCGAGACATCCTGTAGCTCGCCGACGCTGGTCACGTGGATGCGCGATCCCTGGTGATCGACGATCCTGGTGTTGGGCTCGACGCCGTCAGCGCCGATGACTCGCAAAAGGGCCTGGAGGTACCAGGTTGGGTTCAGCCACCAGGAATACGCCTCCGCGCCGATGACCACATCCCAGGCGTCGGGATACATCCCGACAAAGTCTCCCTCGGTGGCCTGCATCTGCATGGTGGCGATGACGATGCCCTCGGCCACCTGCGGCCAGTCCAGGTCGGCAGGGAGGCCTGTCTCCGCTAACACCTCGTCTAGGTTCATGAGGGCGATGGCATAGGCCAGGCCGTTCCACTGCACCGGGCGGCCGATCCAGGGCCAGCTAAAGCGGGTGGCGCCCAAGACCGGAATGGTTCCATAGGCCATCAAGTCGCGATCGGGAGCGCTCCACTGGTAGATAAAGGGCATCCCCGCGAGGGCCCAGCGTTGGGCCTCTGCCAAGTGTGCCGGATCGCCGGTTAGGCGATAAGCCTCGACAAAGGACTCTACGCACCAGGCGGATCCGAGCAGGTCGGGCACATGGAGCTGGAGCTCCCAGGTCTGGGCGCCTTCAGGGCGGTAGGGCTGGGCCCGCAGGTACTCTAGCGCGCGCATGCCGGCCGCCTCCAGGCCGCGATCGCCGTACAGGCGCGCTCCCAGGAGCAGCGGGAAGGCATAGGTGGCCGTGTGGCCGGTAGACGTGTCGCCAGCCTCGCCAAAGGCGCGCGGCTCAGAACGGTCGGGCGTAAAGACAAACCCCCCATCGGCTCTCTGCGCTAGCAGGTTTTGCTGCGCCAATTGCTTGCCCATGGTTACGCTGCCCGGCGATGCGGCCATGTGCATAGCGAGAACGGGCAGGTAGCGCCACGGCGTGGGACCGCCAACCTGGGTCGCATCGCGGGTGCCCAGGGCTGCGATCTCGCGATAGCGCGCGACTTGCTCCGCCGACATCCCCTCTCCTAGCGACGCCCACCAGAGGTGCAGGGCTGCAACGTCATCGGGGCCAGGTCCCCAGGGGTCATGGATGGCATGGTGCCAGCCCGGGGCGTCAGGAACCCAGGTGGTCTCTACATAGGCCTGCAGGGCTAGCTCGATTGAACGCGCATAGGAGAAAGGCTGGGGGGGCAGGGCCGCCAACCCATTGTCGGCCAACCAGAGGCGCAGCGCGGCCAGCTCATCGGCGGCGGGCACCACAAAGAGCTGACTGGCCAGCCGTTGCTCATCGCCCGGGCCCATTGCCATGGGCACTTGCAGGCACTCTCGGTTCTCCTCGAGGCCGGCGGTCACTCCGGGTGCAAAGAGGCGCATGAGGTGGTTGTCTTGATGGTCCCAGCGGTTGGGCACGGCATAGAGGGCGGCTGGGCGTTCGTGTCCGGGAGCCCAGGCCTGCAGCGGATCCCACGTGATGCCGGTGGCGAGGCCGTCGTGGGTGACCGACATCAGCGGGATGGTCACCTTGTTCGGGTGAGGCACGTAGCGGTCGGCGACGCTGGCATCAAAGAAATCGGTGCCCGAGCTCTGCTCCTCGCCGAGGAGAAACTCGAGCCCCGGAAAGAGGGCGCTGTCTTTGGCTGTGGCGTAGCTGCCCTCTCCCGGGAGATAGTCGGGGCCGGACCACGCCAGCAGGTTGGCGCTGGCATCGACCGTGAGCGTGCTTTCAAGGCCGAACCATGGCTTGCCTGGCGCTACCGTATAGTGGGTGGTGAGGGTCCAAGTGCGGCCGTCCGCATCGGTGTGCTCGGCTACCAGGTGGATCCCATCCTCCTCTTGACGATAGGCCTGGGCATAGCAGAGCGCCACGCGCTTGTGGCCCGCGTCATCAAGATAGATTAGCCTGCCGGCTGAACGAAGTCTGCCAACCAGCAGCCAGTGGTCGCCGTCACGCCACTCCAGGATTCCCGCTCCATAGCCAAAGGGCTGGCTGGGGAGGGTGAGTCGGAGGTCTCCATGGGAGAGCGTCAGAGGCTCCTGCTCAGGGTCTTGCTCCTCACAGACCACCTCGCCCCGGCCGAGCCACGCGCCGTCGGCTCTCACCCCAAAAAAGTGAGGGCCTGGGTTGGCCGTCGCCTGCCAGGTGACGGTATGGCTGGCGCCGGGCTCCAGCGGGGGCACCGTCACCTCGGCGTCCTCGACCGCCAGTCCTCCGGTGCTCTCCAGCCTGACCGTCGTAGGCTGGGTGGCGTGATCGCCCTCGTTGCGCACTGTGCTGCTGATCTCAAAGGTCTCATCGGCCCACACAAAGGCGCTGGGCGTGCCCAACCGCACCAGCGCCAAGCGTCCCGGGGCGGGCCCAAGCAATCGGATCGACGCCACCGTGATCTCTCCGCCCTCGGTGTTGGACGGATCCAGGCGCAGGCGGGTGATCTGGCCTCGCCAGGCGTCGCTGTCCTTGAGTGGGAGCAGATAGGTATGCCAGGCTCCGTCATCCTCGATGTCCAAGTGGTAGCTGTCCGTCTCGTTGAACGGCCGTCCCTCGACTTCCCAGAAGACCTGCGCATGTTTCCCCTGGGTGCTACGCAGCCGAATCTCGAGGTAGGGCGCGGATTCGGCCGCAACGTTGATGCTGGGACCGAACATGTAGGGATCGCCGCCGGTGGCTCGTGTAACGATGCCATCGGTACTGCGCTCAAAGCGAGCCAGATCATTGGTGGGCGACCAGCCCTGCGTTCCTCGGGTGAAATCCCAGGCCTCGACGATGGGGCTCGCATCGGCGTCGAACGGATCCGGGGGCGGGAAAGGCTCAGCGAGGGGTGACGCAGGCTGAAGGGCAATGGCTACCGGCGCCAAGGTGCCCGACGGTGCCTGGGTCGGGGCCGGCTGAGTGGTTGGAGCCGCCTGGGTGGGAGCGGGGGTGGCGGTGGAGCGGCTGGCCTGGCGCGCCCCGGCACAGCCGGACGCCAGCATCGCCACGATGATCAGCAAGGAGACCGCTTTGAGCCTCAGCATTGAGACCTCCAGATGCTATCGGGTCGGTGTGCGCAAATCCCAGGTGAACTCCCGCGTGGCGCTGGGCGGGCTGGCGGCGCGCCATGGAGGGTTGCCCTGCAACCGCTCCACGACCGTTACCTCCCAAGAGAGACGCAGCACTCGGCTCCAGCTTTCGGGGAGAGGCGTGCCATCGGGGCGCCAGGACGTGGCTTTGGTCCAGGCCTCGATGCTATCCTCTGGTCGCCCCGTCGGCCACACGCGCACAAGGTACCATTCGTTGGGTCCGAGGATGCCCACGGACGTCCAGTTCAGCAAGATGCGGGCTTCGGCGCTCTGGTAGCGGGCGCCTTGGCGGGGGCCCAGCAGGAACGGCGCCCGGAACGGCAGCACCTGGTTGCTGCGCATCAGGGTCGGCGTGGCCGTGGGCGTCGGCGTCAGGGTCAGTGTTGCTGTGGGCGTGTGGGTGGCCGTTGGCGTCACCGGGATCGACGGGATCACCAGCTCTTGCCCGATGCTGAGCACGGCGTTGACCGAGATGTCGTTGGCCTGGGCGATGTCCGCGGCGGCGACGTCGTAACGTGCCGCGATGACGCCCAGATACTCGCCCTGCTTGACGATATGGATGACGTCGGCGCGTGGGGTCTCGGCGGGCTCGGCGGCATTGGTGGGGGCCGCCTGCGTGGGCCGCGGCGTGTTCGTGGGCGTCACGGGCACATCGGGGATCAGCAGTTGCTGGCCGATCCGCAAGATGGTCTCCGAGGTGATGCCGTTGGCCCGGGCGATCAGTGCCTCGTCAATGCCATAGCGGCGGGCGATGGCGCCCAGATACTCGCCCTGCTCGACGGTGTGGAAAATGTCGGCTAGTTGGGTTGGTTCAGGCGTTGCCGTTGGCTCCTCCGTCGGGGTAGGCGTGGGCGTGGCTGATGTCGTGGCCGTTGCCGGCGGCGTGGCGGCGGTGGGCGACGAGGTCGGCGTGGCCGCAGGAGAGATCTCCTCAGCCGGGACAACCTGGCCGGGGATGACTAGCTTCTGCCCGATGCTGAGCACGTCCTCGGGATCGATGCCGTTGGCGGCGGCGAGCTCGTCCACCGACACGCCGTACCGCTGCGCCAGCCGCCCCAGCAGATCTCCTCGCTCCACGACGTGAACCAAAGGCTCAGGCGTTGGGCTGGGCGAGGGGGTGGCTGTGGGTGGCTCCGTTGGCGTGGTCGGAGCGGTCGGCTCGGCCGGGTCGGTGGTGGCCGTGGGCACGGGAATGACGATCTCCTGCCCGATGCTGAGCACATCCTCGGGATCGATGTCGTTGGCCTCGATCAGCTCGTCGAGCGAGATGCCATACTGCTGGGCGATGCGGCCGAGTAGGTCGCCTTCCTCCACCAGGTGGACGACCGGTGTGGCCGTGGGCGTGGGGGAGGGGATAGGCGTCACGGTCGCCGTCGCGGTGGGTGATGGGCTGCTGGTAGCCGGCGGTGGCAACACCGTCGCCGTGGGACGGGGCTCGGCGGTGGCTGTTACCGTCGGTGGGATGACCTCCGCCACGGGCGAGGCGGCCACGGTGGGGCTCGGCGGCGTTGGCGGCGAGGTGCAGCCCTGGGCCAGCATCGCTAACGCGACGCTGCACAGGATGAACCCCTGCCTAGTCCGTCTCCACCATGCCATACCTGCTCGCCTCTTGCCTTACCCTCAGGAGCCGTCCAGGCCCAGCTCGGCAGCAGCGGCCTTCATGGACTCGATCACAAAGCCGACGTGCTCACGCAGGGGTACGGCCAGCTCCTGGGCGCCCAGCTCGATATCATCGCGCGCGACGCCGCGCGCAAAGGACTTGTCCTTCCACTTTTTCATGACCGACGAGACCTTGAGCGAATGGATGCTCTTGTCCGGGCGAACCAGCACGCAGGCCACGATCAGCCCTGTGAGCTCATCGACGGCAAAGAGCGCTTTGGCCATGGGCGTGACTCGCGGGACGCCCAGGTAGGGCGCGTGTCCCTTGACCGCGTCGATGATCTCGTTGGGCCAGCCGAGCGACTCGAGCAGGGCGCAGCCAACGGCGGGATGTTCCTCGGCCGTGGGGTGTTCCTCATAGTCAAAGTCGTGGATTAGGCCCGTGACGCGCCAGAGCTCGACATCGCCGCCCAGCTTTTCGGCATAGCCGGCCATGGCTGCCTCCACGGCCAACGCGTGTTTGATCAGGTTGGGGTTCTTGGTGTGCTCGTTCAGGAGGTTCCAAGCATCATTGCGCGTAGGGGTCATCAGACTACTCCCTCTGAAGGTTCTAGGACGGTAGTGCTTTCTGCTGGAGGACCAGCAGGCGAGTGATGCCGCCACGGGCGAGGGCCAGCATCTGGTCCAGCTGCGGCCCGGTAAAGGTGCCGCGCTCGGCGGTGCCCTGCACCTCGATAAAGGCCCCGGCTCCGTTCATAACGACGTTCAGGTCGACCTCAGCCCGGCTGTCCTCGGCGTAGCAGAGGTCGAGCAGCAGCTCGCCGTCGACGATGCCGGCGCTCACGGCGGCAACCGGAGTCAGCGGGATTGGCGTCGGAAGCTCACCCAACGTCTGCATCCGGCGCAGCGCCAGCGCCAACGCGACATAACCACCCGTGATGGCGGCGGTGCGAGTGCCACCATCGGCCTGGAGGACGTCACAGTCCACGATGATGGTGTGTTCGCCCAGAGCATCGAGCGGCGCCGCGGCGCGCAGCGAGCGGCCGATGAGACGTCGGATCTCTTGGGTGCGGCCGCCCAGACCGTGGGTCTCACGAGGCGTGCGGCGCGAGGTGCTGCGCGGCAGCATGGCGTATTCGGCGGTGATCCACCCCGAGCCCTTGCCCTCGAGCCAGGATGGCACGCCTGATTCGACGGTGGCCGCGCAGAGGACGCGCGTCTGGCCGCAACAGATCAGGGCTGAGCCCTCGGCATAGTCGAGATAGCCGGGGGTGATGGTCACGGGCCGGAGCGTATCGGCCGGGCGGTCATTGCGCATGTGGATCTCCCCAGAGTTGCCCCAGAATCGCGTCCTGCAGCGCCCACATGGCGGCCTCGTCGGCAGGAGTGGCGTGGTCATGTCCGAGCAGATGGAGGCAGCCGTGTACGATCAGCAGGGCCAGCTCGCGATCTATGGGCTGCCGCCTTTCGTCCGCCTGGCGCTGGGCGGTCTCTAGCGAGATCACCACGTCGCCCAGATGGCGGCGCGCCGAGGGGGGCAGCACAAACGGGTTGCCCTCCTGGCTGGGGAATGAGAGCACGTCGGTGGGACCATCGATCTGCCGGAACCGGTGGTTGAGCTCGCTGATGGTGGCATCATCGGTGAGTACCAGGGTCAGGCTGGCTCGGGTAACCTGCGCCTCGTGCTGCAACGCCAGGCGCGCCACCTCTTTGACCCAGGAGGCCGTGATCCCGCGCGGCAACGCAAGATGGCGTTGTACGGTGATCGCCAAGTCGCTCATGGCGTCGCCGGCAGTAGCTCATCCAGCACATGGCTCTGGCCCGACTCGACGGCCGCGATGGCTTCAGCATAGTAGCCCCGATAGGACTCGGGCAAGCTGAGGCCCAGCTTGATCATGACCAGATCAGAGAGCCGCTGGAGCTCTGCGGCCGAGGGGCGGCCATCAGGCTTGGGCAGGCGAAAGGGCTCGCCCATGACCACCCGCAAGGTGGGGCGCTTCAGGCGCAGCCAATCCCGCAACCGCTCCGTGCCGGCGATGGCAATCGGGACGATGACGGCGTTGGATCGGAGGGCCAGATAGGCGATGCCGGACTTGGCTCGCTGCATCGCACCGTTCCGGCTGCGCGTGCCCTCGGGCGCGATCGCCAAGACGCCGCCCTTGGCCAGAACGTGCTGGCACTGTTGCAAGGCCTCACGATCGATCTCGCCGCGCCGCACATAGATGACGCCGGCCACCCGCAGAATGGCATCGATCACAAAAAACCGCCTCCACTTGCCAGCGGCCAGCGTCACCGCTTGCCGTGGCAAGATGGGCGATACGGCGGCCGGGTCGGTCATGTGTAGATGGTTGACGGCCACGATGGTGGGGCCACTGGCGGGAAAGTCTGGTCGGGTGGTGGGGCGGTATCGATAGGCGATGCGGATAAGCATGTAGAAAACCCACCACAAGAAGCGATAGCCTAGCTGCGATGTATAGTAGGCTGCTCGGTTACGTCGGCCTGGGACGCTATCACTCATGCCCGGACAATCTCCTCCGCTGGTACTATGGGCAACTCTGTGGACCAGGTGAACACCAATGCATTCTACCACAGTCCGTGGGCGCGGCAAGACGCCATCACGGATCCTCGAAGCCCCCTCGCAGGGTCACAGTTCCTGCCGAGCCCACCGGCCTGCGGGAGGGAGCGGCCGACCGCTAGCTGCTCTTGACGGGCACAAAAATGCGGATCGGGGCGTCCTCTGCAGATCCCTCCGCGGGAAAGACCTCTAGGTCCGTGCGGCTGTAGTCGATGGTGATGCCCCCGGGAGGCCGCCATTCGCCATAGATGCTGGCCCAGGCCTGGCTGAGTGTAGCCATGGTGCAGGTGAACACGGCATAGCGTCCGCCTGGTACCTCGCGCACCACCATCTCGTCGTTTGGCGTAGCTGTTCCCACCGCTACAGCAACGCCTGCGCAAAAGTCCACCAGCTCGCCCTGTGACTCTGCCATCCAGTAGCCCGCATAGAACTGGTCATCCAGGGCCAGCTCTCTAGCGGGCGCCAGGTAGCGATCAAAGCGACGCCACTCGCTCTCATAGTCGATCTGGTCCAGCGTGCTGCGACACGTAATCCCGAGAATGGCAAAGCTCTCGATGCACTCGAATGTGGGGTCCATGGTATCTCCTGGCCCTCCCTGGAGCCGTCTCTCAACCCGATCACCCTTGCACGGGGCTGAGCGGCCCTGCATCCACATGTGGCCAGCCAAGCATGACGCCTCAGGATAGGCCAGAGCCGACTGCGTAGCAAGCAACCCTGGCAGTCTCCCAGGGTATGGCCCCGGCGCGACATCTCGATGGCGCGCACGAGTCTCCTGGGCGACTCTTTCGGCTGGGCAGAGAACCCGCCTGCGGACCTGTGTTGAGGTCGTTGGGGCGATATGTTATGCTAAATCACCCTGTCAGGGGCTTTGTTGGAGGTTGCTGATGAGCGCGATTCCCACCAGGCAAGAGATTGACGATCGACAAGCGGCGTTGCTGGGCGAGCTCAAGGGACTCAAGGAGCAGTTGCTTGGCCGGTACCTAACTGGCCTGGCGGTTGTCTTGGGAGTCTGGCTAATGGCTGACGCTGTTTTCAGCCCTCCATCGAGCGTTCTCCATCTCCTGTGGATTCCGATCATGCTCACGGTGGGGCTGGGGTACTTTGTCGCTCAGCGAGACCAGGGTCAGGCCGGGCACGTGCTGGTGGCGGGGCTCTTGCTGTGCGGCTGGTGCTTGGTCTTGGCAAGACCAGGCGACCTCACGGTCGTGGCAACGGCGCTAGTGCTGGTGGTCGCGTCCTCCCTGCTGAGCCGTTGGCTCTCGTTGTTGGTCGCTGTGGTGGGATGGCTAGGCAGCCTGGCTGCGTACCGGATCGTGGTCCCAGCTGGCCCGGCCCCAGAGTTGGTCACCGCCAGCGGCATCGCGTACGCGCTGATGGCGGGCGTGACTTGGATCTCGGAGTCCCCCGTGCGCGATGCAGCCAACCTGGCGCTGACGGCCTGGGAACAGTTACGCGAATCCTTGCTCGAGGCGCGCCAGCGTCGGGCCGAGCTGCACCGGGTGGTGCGCGCCTTGGAAGAGGCCACCTATCGCATCGAGCGGATGAACAACGAGCTGATGCTGGCCCGACAAAGGGCTGAGGCAGCCCGCGAGAACAAGGCACGCTTTGCTGCCATGGTCAGCCACGAGCTCCGTGGCCCTCTCAATCTCATCCTGGGCTACAGTCGGCTCTTGGCCCTTTCTCCTGAGCAGTATGGCGTGCCGCTGCCGCAGCCATACCGCAAGGATGTGCATACCATCTATTCGAGTAGCCGACACGTGGTGAACTTGCTGGACGACATTCTCGATCTGAGCCAAGTCGAGGTGGATCGCATGCCGCTCGTCCGCGAGTACCTGGATCTGAACGAGGTTCTGACCGAGGTTGAGGCGGTGGTGCGGCCGTTGGCGGAGCGCAAGGGGCTTGGGCTGAACGTTGACACCGAAGAGACGCCCATACGCGTGTTTGCCGATCGCGTGCGCATTCGGCAGGTGCTGATCAACCTGCTGACCAATGCCACGCGCTTTACAGAGAGGGGACGCATCGATGTGCAGGCGAGGACCGAGGATGACCACGCGCTGGTGCGTGTGCGAGACACGGGCCGCGGCATCCCCGACAAGGACATCTCACGGCTCTTTGAAGAGTTCTCCCAACTGCACCTACACGAGGAGGGTGCTCCCAAAGGGTCGGGCCTGGGCTTGGCCATCAGCCGCCACCTGGTCGAGGCTCACGGCGGCACCATCTGGGCGCGCAGCCAGGAGGGCGCTGGCACCGAGGTGTTCTTTACCTTGCCCAGGCTCTCGCCAGAACGGACGACCGTCCTCCCAGAGGCACCAGGGCGCGACCAAGCCGTCGCGAGCCCCCACGATGTAGTGTTGGTGCTGCAACAGGACCCGGCGGTGGTTCGGCTGATGGCTCGTCATATCGGCGGGTACCGGATTGTTGGCGTCCCGGATCCACGCTCGGTGATAGCGGCGGTGCAGGATCACCATCCCCGGGCGGTCATCGCCGACAGTGAGGTGGCGGAGACGCTGGCGCACGAGCTACGGGTGGCGAAGGCGGCGGTGCCGGTGCTGGCCTGCAACATGCCCAGCGCTAGCGGATCCTCGCGGCTTGAGGGCGTCTTTGCCTTCCTGATCAAGCCCGTCATGCAAGAGACCCTCGAGCGAACGGTCAGGCAGGTCCCCATCAACGGCGACGAGATGACGGTGCTGGTTGTTGATGATGATCCCGACGCGGTGCACCTGTTGCAGGTGATGCTGGAATCATTACCGGAACCCTGCCGCGTGCTCAAGGCTCATGATGGCAAAGAGGCCCTCAACGTCTTGGCGCGTGAGCGTCCCGACTTGGTCCTGATGGACCTCTTGATGCCCAATCTCTCCGGCGATGAGACGGTCCGTCGTATGCAGGCTGACCCCAAGCTGCGGAGCATTCCGGTGGCAGTGGTATCAGCCAGCGATGCCTTGGGGCCGACGGCGACCTTTGGTGATTATATCGGGTTACTGGCCCCTGGCCCGATGGACGTGGCCGAGTGCCTGGGGCTGGTCCGTTCGCTGTTGGACCAGGTTACGCCTCGCTATCTCGAGAACCCAGAGCCCGTGCCACCGTCTCGAGAAGCTGTTCGCGGCTGATAGGCTTCTGCAGGACGTCAACTGCTCCGAGGGACCTGGCTAGCGGAGCGTGGGCCGCTATTGAGCAGACCACAATGGGCACCTCGCAGGATCGCGCGTCGTCAGACAGCTCGCTGAGCACCGTCCAGCCGTCTCTTTCGGGCAGAATGATGTCCAGCAGGATGAGGTCTGGCGTGACGCGCTCCAGAAGCTGCCGGACCTCGGTCTCGCTACGGGCAGCGTGCACGATGTACCCGGCCGGCTCTAGGTGCCGGCGATAGAGGGCGATGGCATCGTTATCATCCTCGACGATCAGCACTGACGCCGACGCTGCCGGCAGCGGAAGGCTAACGCCCAGCACCCCCGGGCCCTCTGCGCTGTCTCTGGCCCATACGCGCCCATGGCATGCTTCCACCAGGTGCCGCCAAAAGCTCCCGTCAGACTCGCTGGATGCGCTGGGATCTGGCGTCAAGCATCCGTAGGCGCTGTCCACCTGCACCTGGCATACCAGGGCGCGACCTTGGCACTGAACCTGGATCGGCAGCGTCTGATCGGAGGTCGTTGCGATGCAATCGGCCAGCAAGCCGAGCAGCACCTGGCGAAACGCTTGTGGCGCGATGCAGACGGTGGCTCCCTTGGCAGGGATGTGTGGCTGCAGGCGTACGTTCCGTCTCGTTGCTAGGGGACGCAACGTCTCGATGATCCCCTCAACAAAGACGGCCAACGGCACGGTGGCATGGGGCAGGGCGGTCAGCTCGCGGATGGTACGCTCTTTGGCTTCATCTTGCCCCACCGGTTCGCCGTCTGTGGGCAACGAGGCGGGGCGCTGATTCCAGAGCACACTGGCAACGGCCTCTAGCGCCTTGTTTCGCTGTCGGTAAAAGGAGGACATGCTAAACGAGAGCTCGTCGCATACCTCCTGGGCCGACCAACTGCCGAGATAGTGGAGCGAGAGAACCCGGTAGGGAAGCCACTCTGGCTCTGATTGTGGAACCGACGAGGGAGGCCGCAGACTCTCGACCGCCTCGTGAAGGATGCGTCGCAGGGCTTCGGCCTGCGTCTCACCGGGCACGGGGGTTACTCGCAACGCTCGCCCCAGGGGATGCGTCTGCAGGCCGGCCTGGTCATAGAGGTGGTCCAGCGCATCAGCGACCGTCTGGGTAAACTCCTCGGACTGCATCGACTAGGCTTCCTCCGGCCTGGGAGAACGATGGGAAAAACCTGGGAACAAAAGCGCTCCACAACGCGCAGCGCATACTATAATGACGATAGGTGAGCTATCCGTGTAGCGTGGTGGCTTGGCCGTGTGTGCCGATCTCGACGATGGTTATGACTGTACGTCCGAGGTCGGAGCGCGTCAAGAAAGAGTGTCGCTAGAGGAGGGGCGGAGCATCGAACAAGGTGTCCGAGTGACAGAGAGGGACGGACGTCGGTCGAGCGTACACAAGGAGTGAAGAGATGAGCAAGGAACTTTCACGCAGGTCATTTCTCAAGACGGCTGGCATCGTAGCGGCGGGTGCGGTTGGCAGCTGCCTAGCGGCATGTCAGCCTCAGGTAGTGGTCGAGACCGTCGAAAAAGTTGTCAAAGAGACGGTTCTGGTCGAGGGCGAGGAAAAGGTCGTCGAGAAGGTCGTCAAAGAGACGGTCCTGGTCAAGGAAGAGGTGACGCTGGAGGCACAGGCGCCGGTGACCATCAATTTCTGGGGGTGGCCCAGCCCGGTGTGGGACGACAAACTTGAGGTCTTCAAAGAGACCGAGCCCAACATCACAGTCAACCTGTCAGAGCTCGGCGAGGCGGTCTGGGGAAACCAGAAATACATGACCGCGGTGGCGGCAGGGACGGGGCCGGATGTTTCGATGGCAAACCGGCACACCTTTATGCAGTTCGCGGCCAAGGGTGCGTTTCTGGATGTGACGCCGTACTTTGACGTCGATGGCCTCAAGCGCGAGGACTGGGTGGCAAAGCAGTTCGAGGAGACTTGCTGGGATGGCCTGATCTATGGCCTGCCAAGAGAGACCGACACCCGCTTTATGTACTATAACCGGGCCCACTATGAAGAGGTGGGGCTTGACCCTGATGCGCCGGCGACAACCTACGCCGAGCTGGCAGAACAGACCGAGAAGCTGAACATTTTCGATCCCTCGGGCGAGCCGGAGCGTTACGGGTTCGTCCCGTACCTGTACGGCAACTCCTGGATGTGGCTGTATGGGTTCGCCTTTGGGGCGCCCGCAATCAGCGAAGACAAACGCACTATCTTGGTGGATGATCCGCGCTGGACGGCTGCGCTGGAGTGGATGGTCGATTTCTACGACAACTATGTAGGTGACTTTGAGCTCACCAGCAGCTTTTCTGAAGCTGTATCGGCGATGGGTATGGGTGACGTTTTTGCCGCGGGCAAGGTTTCCATGATCGCGCACTGCGACACGGTTACCGGCACGTACCTTCGCTACCCAGATCTCGATTGGGATGTGGCCCCGATGCCGGTTCCCCCCGATGGCGTGCTGGCGACATGGTCATGCGGCTGGTCGTTGGTGATTCCCCCATCCTCTAAGGAACCTGCTGCCGCGTGGAAGCTGATGAAGTGGTGGACGACGGAGGATGGCTGGCGCGCGGAGGCCGAGGCGCAGAAGAGGGAGACCACGCGCGTCTGGCAGCGGGAGCAGATCGAGGGGACACCCCAGTATTTCCCGAACCTGGCCTGCCATCTCCCTTCACTACAGATGCTGGAAGATGAGTATGTGGCAGAACTCGGCCCACGGGAGCAGAAGACCTGGTCGCTGATGATCGACTTGCTCCAGAACCACAGCCGCCCTTGTGGAAGCGAGATGGGGCTGGCAGCACTGGACTACTGGGTGGCGATTGACAACGCTGCCCGCATGGCGCTCGCTCATGAGATGACGCCTCGCGAGGCTCTGCTCGAGTGCAAAGAGATTGCTCAGAAGGCAACGGACGAGGCCTGGGAGGCGCTGGAGGCTTGAGAGCAGGCCAGGTTGGCTGAAGAACAGCGGCGGGAGACTCGGACAACGGGCGATCCCCCGATCTGCGGTGCGTGCGCCAACTGAAGGATCTCTCCGGAGCGTGGAAGACTCTCTTCTGCGCTCCGGATCAGATGTGAGGGAATATGACTACGAATGTTGCCAAGCCTCGAGCAATGACTATGTCACCCGCGAAACGCGAAGCTATCAGCTTTTACCTGTTCATCTTGCCTTGGTTTATTGGGTTTGTCGCCTTTACTTTAGGTCCCATTGCCGCATCGCTCGGCCTGAGTTTGACGCAGTACGACATGATGCTGGCTCCCAAGTGGGTGGGGATAGGAAACTACCGAGAGCTGTTCGGAGACTCGCTGTTCTACACTAGTCTCTGGAATACGGTATACATTGTGCTTTTGGCTGTTCCTCTGGGCATGGTCACTTCTTTCTGTGTGGCTTTGCTTCTGAACCAGAACATCCGCGGTATGCCGGCCTATCGTACGGCCTACTATATCCCCTCGATCGTGCCCGCCGTTGCGTCGGCGGCCTTGTGGATGTATCTGTTGCAGCCGCAGTGGGGCGTCGTCAACGGTATACTCGAGGCTGTTGGGATCCCTGGCCCCGGGTGGCTGGCTTCGAAGGAGTGGGCCAAGCCTGCGATCGTGCTGGTGATGGTCTGGGGCTCTGGTGGCACCATGATCATCTACCTGGCCGGGCTGCAGGATATCCCCGAGACTCTATACGAGGCGGCAGAGATCGACGGGGCCGGCCGGTGGGGAAAACTGTGGAACGTGACGATTCCGCTCATGACGCCAACCATCTTTTTCACCCTGATTATGGGCGTGATTAACACCTTCCAGGTGTTCTCGATCATCTTTGTACTGACAGATGGCATGGGCGGGCCCGTGAACGCCACACTGGTCTACTTGATCTACCTATACCGGAAGGCTTTTGTATCCTTCAAGATGGGATACACATGCGCTATGGCGTGGGTGTTGTTCATTTTGATACTCATCTTGACACTCGTGCAGTTCAAGACCGCTTCGTACTGGGTCTACTATGAGGGGGAAAGGAAGCCTGCTGGATGATGACTTCGCAGCACCCCAAGCTACCGGCTGGCAAGATAATCCGTAGGGTCTTCGCCCACCTGGTTCTCCTGATCGGGGCCCTGTTCTTTGTGATGCCACTGGTTTTCATGGTTTCGACGTCGCTAAAGGCATCTAGGCAGATCGCCAAGTTCCCGCCAGAGCTTATTCCGGATCCCTGGATCTGGAGAAACTATCCTGACGTGTTCTTCTATGTCCCCATGCAAAAGTACTTTATCAACACATTGAGGGTGGTCGTACCCGCCGTCTTTGGGGCAACCTTGCCATCAGCATTGGCTGCGTATGCGTTTGCCAGGGTGAGGGCTCCGGGCCGTGACCTGATGTTCGGAGTTCTGTTGGCGACCATGATGCTGCCAGGCATCGTGACGCTGATCCCTCTCTACATCATCTTTTCCAAGATCGGGTGGGTGGGAACCTTTCGCCCCTTGATTGTGCCGGTCCTGCTCGGGAGCCCGTTCTACATCTTTTTGTTGCGACAGTTCTTTATGACCATACCAATCGAGCTCGAGGACGCGGCCCTGATCGATGGGTGTGGGCGCTTCCGTATCTGGTATAGCATCATGTTGCCCCTGGCCAAGCCGGCTTTGGCGACGGTGGCAGTGTTTGCGTTCATGGGCGCCTGGAATGACTATATGGGTCCCCTGATCTACTTGGGAACCGAGACCAGTACACCCTATCGTTGGGGCTCCAGGTGTTCGTCAGCAGCCACGGTTCAGAGTGGGGCATGCTGATGGCTGCCTCCACCATGATGGTGATGCCGGTCATCATCTTGTTCTTTTTTGCCCAAAAGAGCTTTATCCAGGGCATCACGATGACGGGAATCAAGGGGTAGCGATAGGGCCTCCTACATCGACGGAGACACACAGCATCTTTGGAGGACCGAATGGGATTGTATGAGGATCGCATCAAGGCGCTCAGGTTCGACCACCCCGAGACGATTCCTATCGGAGTGAGCATCCTGCCCGCGGCGTGGATCAAGCACCGCGATGCGCTGCAGGCGATCGTGGATAGGCATCCACTCATCTTTGGCCATGAGAGTAGAGACAAGCGAGACTATGACGCGGTGTCTGGCACCTACGTGGCCGGCAGCCACATAGATGCGTGGGGGTGTGTGTGGGAAAATGTCGCCCATGGGATGGAATCGATCGTCAAGCAGCATCCGGTGCCCACGCGTGAGGACGTGCACCGGCTCAAGCCGCCGGAGGAAGACGACGGCATGCCGCATGGGTTCATGTACCTGCGGCTGGCCGACCTGCGAGGCTTTGAGGAGATCATGCTGGACTTTGCCGAGGAGCCTCCCGAGCTCCAGATGCTGATTGATATTGTGTTGGAGTACAACCTGCGTCAGGTAGCCAAAAAGCTCGAAAAGTTGGGCGAAAAGGACCGCATCGTCTACTTTGGTGACGATCTGGGCATGCAGACCAGCCTTCCCATGAGCCCGGCCAAGTGGCGCAAGTATCTGAAGCCCTGTTTCGCCGCCATCTACAAGCCGGTCGTCGATTCGGGTCGGTATGTCTATATGCACACCGATGGCCACATTGTCGAGATCATCCCCGATCTGGTCGATTGTGGCGTGAGTGTGATCAACCCACAGGTGGGCGCCAACGGCCTTGAGGCGCTGGCAGAGGTGTGCAAGGGCCGCGTGTGCGTGGATCTCGACCTGGATCGACAGATGTTCCCCTTCTGCACGCCCGACGACATCGACGCTCACGTGAGGGAGGCGGTCGAGACGCTCGGCGCCCCCGAGGGCGGGCTTTGGCTCAAGGCCGAGATCGGCCCCGACGTACCGCTGGAGAATGTCGAGGCGATCTGCCAAGCGCTCGAAAAGTACAGCCGATACTTTAGCTAGAGGGTTTTGCTTTCCCGGGATCAGCGCAGGTCATTTCTAATATCACCAAAGGGACGTGGCTGCCCGCAGGGCAGCCACGTCCTTATGTTGTGCCCGGGCGTCGCGAAAGGATGGTATAGGGGCCGATCTGCGCGAACGTCCGGAACTGGGCGGCGATGTACCGGTCGAGGTCGGTGACGCCGCTTGAGACGGCGCTGGCATTGGGCTCACGCACGCCATCGTAGCGCGTCGAGATGACGATCCACCGCACCTGCTCTCGCTCCAGATCGGCAATGATCTCTTGCTGAACGGCCCGCGTGGTGGCTTGCCCTGGGTGGAGCTCGTGGTATCGCGTTGCTGCCGGGCGATCGGCCAGAAAGTAGATCAGCGGCTCGTTTACAAAGATCCGATGGTGGGTGCCCACGCCCACATAGATCGGTTCCCCAGGCGATGTGAGGCTCTCCAGTCGGAGGGCCACCTGCTCGAGCTGCGCTTCCACCGGCACCGGATAGGCTTTGGCGATCCTGCTAGGCGGCGTGTTGGGCCAGGGAAAGCCGGACCTCCATCGTTGCGTCGCCTCGCGCCATGGGTGGGCTAGCAGCAGCCCCAAGAGCAACACCGCGAGCCCCTGACGCCAGTATCGCAGCATGCCTGCGCCCTGAGGGGATTCGCCCACCAAGCCCGCCAGTAGCACTGGCATCAAGGTCAGCATCTGAACGTTGTGCACGAGGTCTGAACGAACGCGCGCTTGTTGGAATAACAGCAGCGACAAGAGGGCAAGGGCGCTACAGACCGCCCAGGTCGACGGCAACTCGCGGCGCCGGCCGGCGTCTCGGAGCGCCACCAGGACACCCAGGCCGGCGAGGGCTATCGGCAGATAGTACGGGAGATACGCCAAGGTCTGCTCCCAAAAGGCTGGGGACAGCGGCGGCGCGGTTGGTCGCGGGAACGGCATGGCGCGGACCTCGGGGAACGTCGTGGCTGGGAAGCGGATCAGCTGCTCCCACATGGTGCCTATGCCGGCTGCAGAGATCAGCGCAAGGTAGGGTGGCCCCGCGACCAGCGCCGTGCCGGCGGCCAGGCGCCACCAGGCCTGCCAGATGACTGGCAGTGGCCGCTCCCTAGTCGAGCGCCAGTACCAACCCGCGGCCACCGATACGATCACGGCCAGTTGATAGGCGGCAAAGTCATGCCGGAACAGGGCGGTTGCCCCGATACAGGCGCCTGCAATCCACCAGTATAGGCTGCGGCTACCCTGGTTACTCCGAGTGGCCTTTTGCAGGGCCAGCACCGTTGCAAGGCAGAACAAGAGAGCCGGGTAGGCCGGGTAGAGGTAGAATTCAAAGAACCCTAGCCAGGCGATCTCAAAGAGCCAGACCAGCAGCGCGCCTGCCCTGTTGGTGAGCGTGTCCGCGAGCCGGTACGCAGCCAGAGCCAGAGCGGCCCTCACGAGGGTGTCGTAGACACGGGCGACGAGCACGCGGGCCCCGAACAGGCGAAACAGGCCCGCTAGCACATAGTACTGTGCGGGCGCGTAGACGGTCCAAAAGCCGCGGTAGGGGATCTCACCCAGCAGAATGCGCTCCGCGCCATGAAGGATGAGCCCTTCGTCGTAGACGTTGAGTGGACGTCGGATGCCGAGGGCCAGATAGGTTGCGCCCAGGCACAACAGCGCGAGGTGGGTGGCTAACGGTTGCCAGTGGAAAGGCTGCCGGTGGGCGTCGCGCATCGCTCAGTCTCCTAGGCCCGCACGGCGAGGGCGCCTGCATTGGCGGCCAGAGTGTCTCGCCACGCATCGGAATCGTCTCTCTCGGCGGACAGAGCCTATCTCACGTCGCCTCCGGCGTCAATGAACAACAGATTAGGGTGGCTGATCGCGAGCTGGAGCCACCCCCTGGGCCGCGTGTTCCCTCAGCTAACATGTTACCGAACGAGTATGATTCCCTCAGATGATCATGTTACTGGGGGAGTCATGAGGTGGAAAAACAGATGTCTCTCGAGTCTCGGCGCGAGTACCTGCAGCGGATGCGAGGACGCTATCGCCAGGCATCCCATCGGAACACACGGAGGATGTCCATGAGACCATATATTAGCCGCTCGAGACCCTGGCCGTTCGGTAACATTATCTTCTGAGGGATGGATCGCCTTCGGTGACGTTTTCATTTGACTGGATACGTAGCGTTGACG
>JAXGON010000016.1:0-51375 GCA_040767425.1 Anaerolineae bacterium
GTTCCCCGACGAGATCGTCGTCTGTGGGCCGGCGCCGGCGTATGTGCCCTATGTGGACCCCGGCCCTCCGCTGGCGCTGGCGGTTCAGGATGCCATGTATCGCTATGCGGACCGGTGGGGTCAGCTTCCCAAGGCGATCGTGATGCAGAACCACGGCTTGATTGCGCTGGGCGGATCGGCCAAAGAGGTGGACAATATCACCGCCATGTTTGTCAAGACGTGCCGCGTCCTGGCCGGGACGATGGCGTTTGGCGGCCCTCGTTACCTGACGCCGGCCAACGTGCGGCGCATCCACACACGTCCGGATGAGCTCTACCGGCGACGTGAGTTAGGGCAAGGCTGACGCGAGCGCAGGGTGGCCCCTGCTGGAGCGGCTCGCTGGTGACGAGTATAGGAGAAGGATTGAGATGAGTGATATAAGCAAAGAGCAAAAGCTCGCCGCCTTTCGCGAGGGCCGCGTCGAGCTCCCAGACTCTTACTGGCTGTGGCCTCTCTATGGGGCGGGCATCGAGAACCTGGGCCGCGATGGCAAGCCGATTCAGGTGCCGATGCCGACATGCGGCCCCGACGAGCTGCTGATACGGCATGATGCCGTGGGGCTGTGCTTTTCGGACGTCAAGGTCATAAAGTCGGGCCCAGAGCATCCCCGCATCTTTGGCCGCGACATGGAGAAGGATCCGGTCGTCTTGGGGCACGAGGTCGCCTTGACTGTGATCCAAGTTGGCGAGAACCTGCGCGACCAGTACAAGCGTGGCGACCGCTTTATCGTGCAGGCCGACATCTATTACCAAGGCGTCGGCATGGCCTATGGCTACGAGCTGCAGGGCGGGCTCTCGCAGTACAATGTGATCGGCAAAGAGATCCTGGCTGGCGACGATGGTTGCTACCTGATCCCGGTGCGGCCCGAGACGGGCTATGCCCAGGCGGCATTGACTGAGCCGTGGGCCTGTGTGACGGCTTCCTATGATGTGGTGTATCGCACTGGCTGGAAGCCCGGCGGCGTGGCGCTGATCGCCAAGGGGCCGGCGGCGGAGGAGGGCTACAGCCTGGGTACGCCCTATGCCGGTGGGCAGCCGCCGGCCAAGGTGATCACCCTGGGCGTCGATGGGTCGCTGGCGGATGAGCTCCGCGCCCGCGCCGCAGCCGATGGGTTCGAGCTGATCGAGCTTGGGGCTCCCAGTGCCGCTATGCTCGATGAGGCCCTGGCGGCCGCCGGCAAGGGGGGGCTGGACGATATCGTCTTCCTGGGGGCCGATGCCGCGCTGTACGAGTTGATCGAGCCCAAGGCGGCGGTGGGCTGTGTGCTGAATCTGGTCGGGGCCCAAGGCTTGACGGACAAGGCCCAAGTTGACGTGGGTCGCATCCACTATGACGGCCTGCTCCTGGTGGGCACGGCTAGCAAAGACCTCTCGCAGGCCTACGAGCCGGTGCGCACTGACTTGGTGCCGGGCGGACAGGCGGCCTTTCTGGGGGCTGCTGGTCCCATGGGCCAGATGCACGTCCAGAGAGCGCTAGAGGCCGAAGAGCCGCCCAGACTCCTGGTGGCGACCGATCTCTTGCAGGCTCGTCTGGAGGTGATCCGAGAAAAGTTCTCGGAGCTCATCGAGCAGAAAAAGGACATCATTGATCTGAAGCTTTGTGTGCCCGGTGACATGGCGCCGGATGCGTTCAACGCTCAGCTCAAGGCGATGACCGGCGGCCGCGGCTACGATGACGTGGCCGTGATGGCGCCTAGCGCCCGTGTGGTGGCCGGAGCCGTGGACTTGCTGGCTGATGGCGGGGCCATGAATATCTTTGCTGGGCTGACTCGCGGCACGCGCGCGCCGATCGATCTGCGCGTGGTGGTCGAGCGGGGCATTCGCTTCCGTGGGACCAGTGGCTCGGGCATCAACGACCTGCGCAGCATGCTCGAGTACACCGAAGGACAGCGGCTCAACACCAACCTGTCGGTAGACGCCATCTCTGGTCTGTTCGACGCTCGCAAGGGTATCGAGGGCGTCATGAACC
The DNA here is from genome assembly GCA_040767425.1 of Anaerolineae bacterium. Classification (GTDB taxonomy): domain Bacteria; phylum Chloroflexota; class Anaerolineae; order UBA1429; family UBA1429; genus DAIRUQ01. The sequence goes on from JAXGON010000016.1 coordinate 2,008, forward strand.
AGGCCTTTGAGGGCAAGTGCGTCGTCTATCCAAGCATTCTCGAGTTCCCGCTCACCACGCTAGCTGATCTCAAGACGGTCCTGCCTAGCGTCTATGCCAAGCTGGGACCCAACGAGAGCTGGACGGGCGAGGCCGAGGCCGAGTTTCTGAAGGAGATGCTCCCATGACGGGTTGTGGTGCGTTCGTGGGCAAGGTTGCTCTGGTGACGGGAGCCGGCCAAGGGTTGGGAGCCGCTTTGGCCCATCGACTGGGGCGCGAGGGCGCTGACGTCGTGGTGGCCGACATCAAGGACGACCAGGCGCAGGGCGTGGCTGAGGAGATCGCCTCCCAGCATGGCGTGCGGGCGATGGCCGTGCACGCCGACGTGACCAACTTGGCCCAGTGCGAGGCGGCGGTCGCGCAGGCCGTTGAGACCATGGGGCGCATCGACATCCTGGTCTCGAACGCGGGGGTCCTGTTCAGTGGCCCCGTTGATGAGATCGACCCGGCGCGCTGGCGGCTAACCATCGAGGTGAACCTGGTGGGCTATTTCAACATAGCGCGCGCGGTCGTCCCGGTGATGAAGCGCCAGCAGAGCGGCGTGATCATCCAGATCAACAGCAAATCTGGCAAAAAGGGCAGCTATAAGAACTCGGCCTATGCTGCCAGCAAGTTCGGCGGCATCGGCCTCACCCAGAGCCTGGCGCTCGAGCTGGCCGAGGAAGGCATCCGCGTGAACGCCATCTGCCCCGGTAACTTGCTGGATTCGCCCCTGTGGGTGGATAGCCTGTTCAAGCAGTACGCGAGGAACCAGGGCATTACCGAAGAAGAGGTCCGGCAAAAGTATATCGATCAGGTGCCCATGAAGCGTGGCTGCACCTATGATGACGTGGCCAACGTGATGGTCTTTTTGGCGAGCGACGCTTCGTCGTACATGACGGGCCAGGCGATCAATGTCACTGGCGGGCAGGAGATGCGCTAGGTGAGTCACGAGGGGGCGAGCGGCCGCAAGCAGGCGGTCATGTTTGGCGCCGGCAATGTTGGCCGAGGATTCCTTGGGCAGCTTTTTGCCGAGTCGGGCTACCGGGTGGTCTTTGTGGATATCGATGAGACTCTCATCGGCGCTTTGGCGGCTGATGAGCGCTATACGCTCCGACTGGTGGACAATGACGGCCAGCAAGACCTGACCATCGCTCCGGTGACGGGCTTGCTGGCCACCGATACCGAGGCCGTGGCTGACGCGCTGGCCGAGGCCAGTATCGCGGCCACGGCGGTGGGCGCGCGTGCGCTTGTGCATATCGCCCCGACCCTGGCGGCCGGCGTGGCGCGGCGCCAAGAGCGTGGGGTCGCTGAGCCACTCAACATCATCGTGTGCGAAAACCTCAAGGGCGCGGCGGGCATCCTGCGTGGCTTGGTGGCCGAGCATCTGGATGCGACGCAGCAGGCGTACCTGGAGGGCCACGTGGGCTTTGTCAACACGGTGATCGGGCGCATGGTGCCCGAGCTGCCGGCGTCGTTGCGGGCCGAGAACCCAAGCTTGATCATCGCCGAGCCGTACAAAGAGTTGCCGGTGGACGCTGAGGGGTTCATTGGCCCCGTGCCTCGTATCGTGGGCATGGAGGCTCACGAGGGGTTCGCCCTCTTTACAGCGCGCAAGCTGTACCTTCATAATGCCGGACACGCCATCCTTGGCTATCTCGGTTACCAGCGTGGGCACGAGTACGGCTACGAGGCCTTGGCTGACCCAGAGGTGCGGCCGGTTTTGGAGGGGGCGCTTTCAGAGTCGGCGCGGGGCATCGCGGCTTGCTATGGAGCCGATCCCGCCTGGCTACAGGCTCACGTCGATGACCTGCTGCGGCGGTTCGACAATCGGGTTCTGCAGGATCCTATCATCCGGCTGGCGCGGGATCCCCTGCGCAAGTTGGCGCCTGAGGACCGCTTGGTGGGTGCGGCCCGTCTGGCCGAGCAAGCTGGCCTGGCGCCGGTGCACCTAGCCAAGGGAATCGCCGCGGCGTTGGCCTATGACCAACCCGATGATCCCATGGCTACCCGTCTGTCCCGACGAATTGGGGACGAGGGGTTGCCCCAGGTGATGGAAGCGGTCTGCGGGATTCGGGCTGGGGAGCCGTTGGGCGCGATGGTGTTGCGCGAGCATGCGGCCTTGATGCGGGCCCGGCTTGAGGCATGATCTATACGTTCACCCTGAACCCATCGATCGACCGCACGCTGCATCTGGATCGACTGGAGGTGGGTGGCCTCAACCGGGCCACCTCGGTCACCACGGATCTGGCGGGCAAGGGGGTGAACGTCTCGGTTGCCCTGGGGCAGCTAGGGGTGCGTAGCGTGCTGCTCGGCCTGGTGGGCGGGGCGGCGGGGCGGCACCTTGACGAGGGGCTCACTGCGCAGGGTTACGACTGCGCCTTCTGTGAGGTGGCTGGGGAGACGCGGTCGAATCTGACCCTCCTAGAGGATGGATGCGGGCGCACCACCAAGCTGAACGAGCCCGGGCCGGCGGTCACCGAGGCGGAACTAGACCGGTTGATGGGCATGACCGATGGCATCGGGCTGGGCGATCTGTGCGTCCTGTCGGGGAGCCTGCCGCCAGGTGCGCCGGACCGGACTTATGCACAACTGGTGACACAGTTGCGCGATCAGGGTGCGTTCGTGGTGCTGGATGCGTCTGGCGAGCCCTTGCGGCAAGGCGTGGCGGCGAGGCCGCACTTGATCAAGCCAAACCTGGCCGAGGCGGGCGACCTCTTGGGTCGCAGCCTCGAAGGTGGCGTCGCCTGGAGAGAGGCGCTCTTGGCGCTGCACGGCTTGGGAGCTGAGCGGGTGCTGCTCTCTATGGGTGCGCAGGGAGCTGTCTCCTATGAGGATGGCGTGACCTTGTGGGCCCGGGCGCCCCGCATCACCGAGGCCAGCGCCGTGGGCGCCGGCGACGCGCTGCTGGCGGGGTGGATTTGTGCCTGGATCCGACGTCTGCCGCCAGCGGAGCGAGTGCGCTGGGCGGTGGCCTGCGGCACCGCAGCGGCCATGCTCGACGGCTCGGCAATGCCCAGTCGCAGACTGGTGGAAAAAGTCCTGGCCCAGGTAGCGATAGACTCTTTGGGCGGTCCCTAGCGGAGCGCCATCATGATACGAGTGGTTGGGTTGTGGCCCGGCGTGCCTTTGGCCGATGGGTCTGACGAGCGGCATCAGGAAGAAGGTAGGACATGACAGACAAGGCGTTGATGGGCGGCCTCGGCAAGGAGGAACTGCTAGACCTCCTCAGGCAGATGTGGGAAATCCGCATCTTTGAGGACACGGTGTACGATCTGCTGGGGCAGAACATTATCAAGGGCGCCTCCCACCTCTCGGCGGGGCAGGAGGCCGTGCCAGTTGGCACCGTCTCGGCGATGCGCGACGACGACGTGATCACCAGCACTCACCGCGGGCACGGCCATTGCCATGCGCGGGGCGTCACCCTCACCACCAGTGAGGAAGAGCGCCAGGAGCACCTCAACAAGATGATGGCCGAGCTGTGCGGCCGCTCCACGGGCTACTGCCGGGGGCGTGGCGGCTCGATGCACATTGCCGACGTTCAGCGCGGCAACTTGGGTGCCACTGGTATCGTCGGCGGGAACATCCCTGTGGCCACGGGCGCGGCGCTCTCGTTCAAGATGCAGGGCAAGGACACGGTCACGGTCTGCTTTTTCGGAGACGGTGCCAGCAACACGGGCAACTTTCACGAGTCGCTGAACATGGCGTCGGCCTGGCGCCTGCCGGTGGTCTATGTGGTAGAGAACAACATGTACGGCATGTCGGTGCCGTTCGATAGCGTCAGCGCCACGCCCGATATCGCGGCGCGCGCCTCCGCCTATGATATGCCCGGCGTGGTGGTGGACGGCATGGATCCCATCGCCGTGCGTGAGGCCGTCTCGGCGGCGCTGGAACGCGCCCGCAGCGGCGATGGCCCCACGTTGGTCGAGTGCAAGACCTACCGTTGGTATGGTCATTCGCGCTCCGATCCTCGGGCGTATCGTACCAAAGAAGAGGAGCAAGCCTGGCGTGCTCGCGACCCGCTGGTGACGTTTGCCAAGCGTCTGATCGAGGCGGGCATCGCCACCCAGGATGAGGTGGACGCCCAGGAAAAGGCCGCCGAGGCGGCTCTGGAGAAGGCCACCAAGTTCGCGCTCGAATCGCCCATGCCGGATCCTGCCGAGGTGGAGGAGGATGTCTATGTCCTCGAGCCGGTGACGCCCAGTGCCATCGAGGCTGAGCGGCGCCTGGCCGAGCGGGTTCGTACCGACAAGAGCATGCCCATCCAGACCTATGGTGAGGCGCTGCGCGATGCCATGCGCGAAGAGATGCTGCGCGATCCCAGCGTGTTCATCATGGGTGAGGACGTGGGGCTGTACGGCGGTGCCTATGGTGCGACCCGTGGGCTCTATGAAGAGTTTGGCCCCGAACGGGTCAAGGACACGCCCATCTCTGAGGCGTTGATTGGCGGGGCGGCCGTGGGCGCGGCCATGACGGGGCTGCGGCCGGTGGCTGAGATCATGTATGTGGACTTTACCCCGCTGGCCATGGACCAGATCGCCAACCAGGGAGCCAAGAACCGCTACATGTTCGGCGGCAAGACCCGCGTGCCCATGGTGGTCCGCACCGAGGGTGGCGCTGGCCGCAGCATCGCGGCGCACCACTCGCAGAGCCTCGAGGCGCTGTGGAACCACTTCCCAGGCATCTATGTGGTGATGCCGGCAACGCCTTATGACGCCAAGGGACTGCTCAAGACGGCTATCCGTAGCGATAACCCGATCATGTTCATCGAGCACAAGATGCTCTATGGCACCAAAGGTCCGGTTCCCGAAGAGGACTATGTGATCCCTCTCGGCTTGGCGGACGTCAAGCGCGAGGGCACCGATGTGACCATCATCAGCTACTCGCGGATGGTGCTTCGGGCGCTGGAGGCGGCCGAAGAGCTCGCCAAAGAGGGAATCAGCGCAGAGGTGGTGGATTTGCGAACCATCAAGCCGCTGGATCTGGAGACCGTCGTGCAGTCGGTACGCAAGACCGGCCGTGTGGTGGGTGTGACCGAGGCATACAAGACGCAGTCCGTCATCAGCGAGCTGTTCACGCTGATCAACGAGACGGCCTTTGATTGGCTAGATGCCCCCATGGTGCGGGTGGCGGCGCTGGATGTGCCGGTGCCGATGGCCGAGACGTTGGAGGATGCCGCCATCCCCAATACGGCGCGCATCATCGAGGGCGTGCGCGAGGTGTTGCGGTGACGTTGCGAGCTGCCTTCACTGAGGTTGAGGAGAAACCATGGCGAAAAAGATAATCCTGCCCAAGCTTGGGCAGACGATGGAGGAAGGCTCGATCGTCGAGTGGATCAAGCAAGAGGGCGACGAGATCAACCGCGGCGACGTGTTGTTCACGCTGGAATCGGACAAGGCCGTGCTGGAGGTAGAGGCGCGGAACAAGGGCGTCCTCCGCAAGATCCTGCTCCAGCCCGGCGTGACGGTCCCGGTGATGGCGCCCGTCGGCATCATCGGTGATCCTGACGAGGATATCTCGGGTATCGTGGCGGAGGCGGAGGCCGAGTTGGCGGGGGCCTCCCCGGCCAGCGCTGCGACGCCCGCCGAAGCGCCCTCCCAAGCAAAGGCGGCCAGCGCGCCGGCCGAGGAGGTGGCTCCTGCTCCGGCCGAACCTGTGCGTGGTCCAGGCGAGCGGGTGATCGCATCGCCACGGGCGCGCCGCGTGGCCCGCGAAAAGGACGTGGATCTGGCCTTTGTGGAGGGGAGTGGTCCGGGCGGACGCGTGGTGGAAAAGGATGTATTGGCATTCATGGCCAGCCAGCCTGCCGCTACGCCGTTGGCCCGGCGCACGGCCGAGCAGTTGGGCGTATCGTTGGATGCGGTCGAGGCGGCTGGCCCGCGCGTTCGGGCCGAGGACGTTCGCGCTGCGGCCGCCACGCCTGCTCCAGCTGCGGCGGCTCCCGCCCCGACGGCAGGCGAGCTGGTGCCCCTCAAGGGCATCCGCGCTATCATCGCCCAGCGCATGGCCCAGTCGCATGACGAGACGGCGCCCATCAGCCTCTTTTCCGAGGTGGACGCCACCGCGTTCGTCGAACTGCGCACCCAGCTCAAGGATGCCTTTGCCAAAGAGCTCGGGTTCAGCATCGGGTACAATGACATCTTGGCCTATATCGTGGCGCGCTGCCTCCGCGAGTTCCCGTACATGAACGTGCGGCTCGAAGAGGGGGGCATCCGCTACCTGCCAGAGGTGAATATCGGCATGGCCGTCGATAGCGAGCGCGGGCTACTGGTGCCGGTGCTGCGCAGCGCCGACAAGATGACGGTCAAGGAGCTGGCGGTCGCGTTTCGGGAGCTGGTGGCGCGGGCGAGGGAAGGGCGATCGCAGCCTGACGATCTCTCGGGCGGCACCTTTACCATCACGAACCTGGGCATGTATGGCGTGGACTTTTTCACGGCCATAATCAACCTGCCCGAGGCGGCCATCCTGAGCGTCGGTCGGATTCGCGAGGAGCCGGCCGTGGTGGATGGGCAGATCGCTATCCGATCACGCATGGGCTTGGGCCTGACGGTGGACCATCGCTTGGTCGATGGCGCCCCCGCCGCGCGGTTCTTGCAGGCGATCGTGCGCTACGTCGAAAACCCCTACCTGTTGCTGGCATGAGCCGCCGAGGGGTCTAGGATGCGGACATGGCGGGCGGCTGGGCGAACTCGGCCGCTCGCCTGCTTTTCTGAAGAGCACACAGGGAGGTGGGTATGGTCAAGCTGTATGGACGCGAGTGGTCGCGGGAGGAGCTGCAGCGCTACACGGGGCTGGGTTCGCAACTGGGCGGCGTGACGCAAAAGACGCTCACCGAGGGGCGCGCCGCGGGCGTGCGCGTGGCCGAGTTCGACACGGGCTCGGGGCTGCAGTTCACGGTGCTACTGGATCGCGGCATGGATATCGGCGTCGCGCGCTATCGGGGGGCTTCGCTGGTGTGGGAGGCGGCCCCGGGCCCGGCCAACCCAGCCTACTATGATCCCGTGGGGCTAGGCTGGCTGCGTACTTTTCATGGCGGGCTGCTGGCCACCTGTGGGCTGACCTATGTGGGCGCGCCGAATGTTGATCAGGGCGAAGCGCTGGGTCTGCACGGGCGCATCTCGCATACGCCGGCCAGCAACGTGTGGTCGGACGGCATGTGGCGCGGAGACAGCTATGAGATGTGGGTCCGCGGCAGGATGCGCGAGGCGGTGGTGTTCGGCGAGAACCTGACGCTAACCAGACGCATCGACGCCCGTCTGGGCGAGTCCCGGTTTGAGATCCGCGATGTGGTGGCCAACGAGGGATACCGCACCACGCCGCACCAGTTGCTGTACCATCTGAACTTTGGGTTCCCGCTGCTGGCAGAGGGGACCGAGCTGGTGGCTCCCTCGGCCAAGGTGCAGCCGCGCGACGAGGTGGCGGCGCCAGGCCTGGATCGGCACAATGTCTACGAGGCGCCCGTGGCTGGATACGAGGAACAAGTCTTTTACCATGACATGCAGACCGATGCCGATGGCTATGTGACGGTAGCCCTGGTGAATCGCAGCTTTGACGGGGGGCGAGGCCTGGGTGTGTACGTGCGCTACCGCCAGGCAGAGCTGCCGCGCTTTACCCAGTGGAAGATGGTTGGCGCTGGGGAGTATGTCACCGGCCTCGAGCCGGCCAACTGCGGCGTCGAGGGGCGCGCCAAGGATCGCGCCGAGGGCCTGCTGCAATTCCTAGAGCCGGGCGAGGAGCGCAGCTACCATGTGGAGGTAGGCGTCCTGGATGGGGCTGAGGAGATCGACGCCTGCGTGGCGGCTATCACGGGTCGCTAGGCTGGGCCGGTAACGAGCAAAGGGACGGAGCCAAGCTTCGTCCCTTTCTGGTACCCCCTAGGCGACTCGAACGCCTCCACCTGGCTCCGGAGGCCAGTGCTCTATCCATCTGAGCTAAGGGGGCACGGCCACAAACTATACCACGCGCCAGCGGCAGCCGCAAATCGAGCGGTAATCGCGCAACCTAGCCGACATGCTTGGGCTTGCCGGTGCCCAGGATCCCGCCGTTAAAGGTGCCCATGGCGCCCACCAGGCCAAGGATGACGGGCAGGATGCTCCTGGTCTGCACCGCCCGGTAGAGAAATGGGGCCAGGATGCCGGGGATGCCCCAGATGGCGTACTTGAAGGGGCGATCGGGCGCGAACTTGGCCGTGATGAACCCGGCCAGGAGGCCCGCCAGAAACGCCGTTAGCGTGATCAAGAGATCGTAGAAGGAGAAAAGCTGCTCGCTGGAGAGGAGCAGGAGCCCCAGGATCTCGGTGGTCTTGAAGAACACATAGTTGAGGCCGAGCGAGCCGAGAACCATGAACCAGTTGATGTCATCGGTATTCATGATGTCACGTAGCATGGGTGCACCTCGGCTTTGATGATCGCCTGGAACAGAAAGGCACCACTTGTAGGGTGGTGCCCGCTGTGCGCCCGGGGCGACTCGAACGCCCAACAATCGGTTCCGTAGACCGGTCCTCTATCCAATTGAGGTACGGGCGCATGTACGCGACGGTTCGCATCTTACCACGATCATGCCGAGCTGGCAAACCCCGAGGCGGCTCGGTTGCCAGGGCACGCTCGTTGGCGAGGCGGGGAGGCAGGGATTCGAACCCTGGGTAGAGCTTTATGACCCTACAACCGCTTAGCAGGCGGCCCCGATCGTCCACTCCGGCACCTCCCCGGGGCCCACATCGTCATGCTGAGGCGGAGGGAGAGGGATTCGAACCCCCGGATCTTGCGATCAACGGTTTTCAAGACCGCCGCGATAGACCACTCTGCCATCCCTCCGTGCGTGTTGGATGGCGGCTCTCCACCAGCGCGGGGAGTATAGCAGCGGCTCAGGAGGTTGTCAATCTAGCCAAGCCGGGCACAGTCACGCGGCTATATGCTGCCGTGCCGGGGCTTGTGCTATAATAGCTCAACTATGCAAACACAACAGCGAACGAACGGACCGGGTCTGCAGCAGGGCCAGATTTTCTGGATCGTGGTCGGGCTGGTTTTTGTGGCCTACGGCCTGTGGCGGCTCGGGCCGCTGGCTTTCGTATCCATCGTGGTTAGCTTGGTGCTGGGGGTTACAGTTCACGAGTGCGCCCACGCCTGGGCGGCGGATCGGTTGGGGGATCCGACCGCGCGCTATCTGGGGCGGGTATCGCTCAACCCGCTGGTGCATCTGGATCCGGCTGGCACCATGATGATGGCGGTCACCGCGGTGACCGGCACTGGCATCGGATGGGGCAAACCGGTGCCCGTGTCGCCGCATCGGTTGCGCTACGGCTCCAAGCGCGGCGGAGCGCTGGTCTCCTTGGCCGGGCCAGCCGCTAATCTGCTCTTGGCAGGATTGCTGGGGGTGGCCTTTCGCGCTGCCTTGGGCGGGCCGTTCTGGCTGTTACAGGTGTTGCTGGCGATCATCCAGACGAACGTCATCCTGGCGGTCTTTAATCTCCTGCCGCTGCCTCCGCTGGATGGATTCGCGGTGCTCATCGGCCTCCTTAGCCTGTTCAAGGCGCGCTGGGCCTGGACCGTGCAGAATACGCTGTCGGGCCTGGCGCGCTATGGCGGCATGGTGCTGATCGGCATTCTGGTGGTCGGTGGCCTTTTCCGGGTCAACATCCTGGGGTGGATCTTGTTGCCGCCTGCCAGGTGGCTGCTCGGGCTGATCACGGGGCTGCGCTGACGGCGCAGGGCGCGGAGGACGGGGTGCGGCTTTGGTACCGGCTGAGGCAAACGTTCCGGCGGGTAACGGTCGTTCTGCGGCCCCTGGATACCTCCGTTGCGCAGCAAGCGCTGCCGCCAGAAGCCTGGGAGCTGTTCCAGGCGATGCCTCGAGCCGAGCAGGAGCACGCCTTGTGTGTGTATGCGTGCCTAGCGCAAGCTCTTCTGGTGGTGCGGCAGGCGGGGTTGCTGCACGATGTGGGCAAGTCGGTGGGACGTATTCGGCTGTGGCACCGGGCCGCGCACGTTCTTTTGCGGTATGCTCCGGCAGGGTGGGGACAAAGGCTGCGCCGTTGGCGACACGCCGAGGGACTGGTCACTCTGGAGGCGCATGCCGCCGTGGGGGCCGAGCTGTGCGCTTCGGCTGGCCTGAACCAGGAGGTCTGCCGCTTGGTAGCCCTCCACGATACGACAGATCCCCCCGGCGACCTGTCACAAGAGTTCCGAGCCTGGCTGGACGCCCTGCGCCGCGCCGATGATGCCTGTTAGCAGAGGGAGGGAACACGATGCTGGTTGTCCTGGTGGGCCTCAGAACAGCGGCTACGTCGATGGGGCTGGCGCTGCGGGGCGCCGGCAGGGATATCACGGTGGTGGGGCACGACCCGCACCGCGAACGCAGCGCTAGAGCCAAGCAGCTGGGGGCCGTGGATCGTCTCGACGGCGATGTGGTGCGGGCGTGCGAACAGGCGGACGTGGTGGTGATCGATCTGCCACCGGCCGGGGTGCGCCAGGCTCTGGAGGTGTTGGGAGAGACGATGCCGCGAGGCGCGCTGGTGATGGCTTTGGGCGATGTGTTATCGCCATTGTTGGAGCAGGCTCGCGCGCTGCTGGCCGATTCGAGCGGTTTTGTCGGCGGGCATCTGGTGGCGCCGGCGCTCCTGGAGGGTGCGAGCGAGCCCGCCACCGCTACCCTCGCCAACGCTCGCTTTTTCCTGGCGCCGACGCAAGGCACGGCTTCCGAGGCGCTGGATCGCGCAGCCGGGCTGGCCGAGGTGGTGGGCGCGGAAGTTTGCTTCACGTCGGCCGCCGAGCACGATGGGTTGGCCGCGGTGGGCTCACAGCTTCCTATCGCGGCGGCTTGGGCGCTGTGGCGGGTGGCGATGACGCCAGCAGGATGGCGGGATCGAAAGCTCGCCCTGGGCGGAGCCTATGCGGGGGCCACCTACTTGCTAGAAGGCGACCGCGACGGATGGGCCGAGATGATGGTCGCCAACGCCGAGCCGCTGGCGGTATGGCTGGGGGAGCTGGCCGGCGCGCTGGAGGAGCTGCGCGAGCGGTTGTTGGCGGGTGACGTGGAGGGCGTCGAGGCGCTGATGGCGGCATCGGCTGATGCCCGCGAGCGTTGGCTGGCGGCAGAGTCCCAGAGCCGTCAATCCGAGATCCCGGCCATCACCTGGCGGGACATCTTGCTGGGCGGCCTGGGTCACCGCCGAGGGCAGAAGGAGTAGCATGATCGAGAGCCTCACTGTCGCGCTGCCGGCCTACAACGAGGCCGCCAACATCGAGGCGATGGTCGAAGAGGTCTTTGACAAGGTGGCGCCCTTGGCGGGCGACCTCGAGGTCATCGTGGTCAATGATGGCAGCGCTGACGGGACGGGGGAGATCCTCCAGCGCATGGCTGCCGAGGACCATCGCCTGCGGGTGATCGAGCATCCGACCAATCTGGGCTATGGGGCCGCCGTTCGTGATGGCATCTGGGCTGCGAGCAAAGCCTATGTCTTTTTCACCGATTCCGACCGGCAGTTTGATCTGGGCGAGCTGGCGCGCCTGGCGGCCAGAGTCGATTCGGCCGACATGGTGATCGGCTATCGCCACGCCCGCAGCGACCCCTGGCACCGACGCCTGTTTGGGTATGGGTGGAGTTGGCTGGTCAACCTGCTGTTTGGGTATGTGGCCCGCGATGTGGATTGCGCCTTCAAGCTGTTCTCGCGCCAGGTGATCGAGCGGGTGCATGTGGAGTCCACTGGCGCGACATTCAGCGCCGAGTTCTTGGCTCGCGCCAAGCGGGCGGGGTTCACCATCGTCGAGGAGCCGGTGAGCCATTATCCTCGCAAGGCTGGCAGTCAGACGGGTGCCCGGCCCGATGTAATCTTTCGTGCGTTTCGCGAGCTGATCAAGCTGCGTTGGCGGCTCTGGCATGAGCGTTGAGCCGTTCATGGCGGCACCGGGCGGGTCTCACGTCGAGGCCCGCCCGTTCTGCTTGGTGGCTGGTGAGGGCAATGGGTTCTGCTCAGAGGAGCTCGGCCGCGTAGGCAAAGAGGGCCGGCATGCCGCCCGTATGCCAGAAGAGGATCCGATCGCCCGCGCCAAAGGTGCCCTGACGGATTAGGTCGATCAGGCCGGCCATGGCACGGCCCGTATAGACGGGATCTAGCAGGAGACCTTCGGTCTCGGCCACAAGGTGGATCGCCTCGCGCTCTGGGGCGCCCATGACGGCATAGCCACCGCCGAGATAGTCATCGTTGATGTGAATGTCGCCTCGCGCTGAGGCCTGGTCCAGCCCGACATAGGTGGCCGTCAGGCGCGCCAGCTCGAGCACCATGGGCCCCAGCTCGTCAGCCGGCTTGTCGACGCTGATGCCGAGCAGCGCCCCCTCCCAGCCCGCCGCCAGCTTGCCCACCACCATGCCGGCCTGCGTCCCGCCGGACGAGGTGGCAAAGACCAGGTGGGTAAAGGCCAGATCCATCTCTTTTTCTTGCTGGACCAGTTCTTCCATGGCGAGGGCATAGGCGGCCGCCCCGATGGCATTGGAGCCGCCATAGGGGATGATGTACGGTGGGCGGCCCGCGGCCCTTTCTTCTTCAGCGATCTCTTGCATCACTTCGTACCGATCGCGGTCTCCGGTCCAGCGGATGCGCGCACCCACCAGGTGGTCGATCAACAGGTTGCCGGTGATTTGTGGCGGCGCCATGGGCGCGAGGACCAAGACGGCGCCCAGCCCAGCTTTGGCGGCTGCAGCGGCCGTCTGGCGCGCGTGGTTGGATTGCTGGGCCCCGGTGGTGATGAGCGTCTGGGCCTCCTGAGCTAGGGCATCGGCTACGAGCAGCTCGAGCTTGCGGACTTTATTTCCGCCGCCCCCCAGGCCTGTGAGATCGTCTCGCTTGACCCAGAGCTCCGGTCCCTTCAAGCGGCGTTCCAGGTTCGGCAGGCGCTGGATGGGGGTGGGCAGGGCCGCCAGCGGGAAGCGTGGTAGGCTCTCGAACATACAGATCCTCCTGGGCATGGTCCGTTGCGCCGTGGGCGAGTCGTTGATGTGACCTGGCATCGCCTCCCGAAGAAGCGCTTGCCATCCGTTCGCGGATATTGTACACTCTTGCTATCGGCAGGACTAGCTGAGAGGATAGCGCTGACGCATGGACGGTAAGGACAAGGCCCTTGAGACTGCGGTCGCGCATATCAAGAAACGCTTCGGTGATGGTTCGATCATGCGGCTGGGTGATACGTCCAGCCTGAACGTGGAGGCGATTCCAACGGGTTGCTTGGCGCTGGATATGGCGTTGGGCATCGGTGGCATCCCCCGCGGTCGCATCACCGAGGTCTATGGGCCCGAGTCCTCAGGCAAGACGACCCTGTGCCAGCATATCATTGCCGAATGTCAGAGACTGGGCGGGATCGCGGCCTTTGTGGACGTAGAACACGCGCTGGATCCGAGCTATGCCCAAAAGTGTGGCGTCAACATCGACGACCTCTATATCTCACAGCCAGACACGGGAGAACAGGCTCTGGAGATCACCGAGGCGCTGGTACGTAGCGGCGCGGTGGATGTGGTCGTGATCGACTCGGTGGCGGCTCTAGTGCCGCAGGCCGAGATCGAGGGAGATATGGGGGACGCCCACATGGGCTTGCAGGCGCGGCTGATGTCGCAGGCGCTGCGCAAGCTGACGGGCGCTATCAAGCGGAGCAACGCCTCCATCGTCTTCACCAACCAGTTGCGGATGAAGATTGGCGTGCTCTTTGGGAATCCAGAGACGACGAGTGGCGGTAATGCCCTCAAGTTCTACGCAGCCGTGCGGCTGGACATGCGCCGCATGGAGTCCATCAAAAAGGGCGGGGATGTCATCGGCAATCGCGTGCGTGTGCGCGTGAAAAAGAACAAGGTGGCGCCGCCGTTCCGTACGGCCGAGTTCGATATCATGTTCGACCGAGGGATTGCCAAGGAGGGTTGCCTGCTGGACGTGGGCGTCGATGCGGGCGTCATCGAAAAGCGTGGCTCATATTACTCTTACGGCGATACACGGCTCGGGCAGGGGCGCGAGAACGCCAAGGACTTTTTGCGGGATAATGCGGACGTGGCCGCCGAGATCGAGGCCAAGATCCGCGAGGGTGTCGGCTTGATGGCCACCCATTCGGAGGCCGATGATGCCGACGAGGACCCGCAGAACGACGAGTAGGCTCTTTCCTGCCGGTTTAACCGAAGGCGACAGCCTGAAAGCCTTGCTGCTTTCCGACGCGTCCGGTGAACTGGCTGACCGGCTCATACATGTGAGAAGCGCGTAAGCGGAGAGGGACCACCCACGGTGGCCCGCGCTCGCCTCTTGCTCCTTGGGAGCGAGGGCGAACGGCCAAGCACATAGCATCGGCTTTCAGGGCTGCGACGCCAAGTGTCGCGGCCCTTTTGCGTTAGGGGGGCAGGTGCAGGGCGAGGTCACAGCGCTGAAACAGCAAAAGCGGCGCCGAGACCGCGCCAACGTGTACCTGGATGGCGAGTACGCCTTTAGCCTCCAAAAGATCGTGGCGGCGCGGTTGCGGATCGGTCAGACGCTGACCGCAAAAGAGATTCAGGCCCTCCAGGCGGAGGACGCCACCGAGTTGGCCTATGAGCGGTCGCTGCGCTATCTGAGCTATCGCGCGCGCAGCACCGAGGAAGTGCGGCGCTACCTGGCTCGCAAAGAGGTCGCGCCTGAGGCTGTCGAGCAGGTTATCGAGCGCCTGGAGCGCGCGGGCCTGTTGGATGACGCAGCTTTTGCGCGGCAGTGGGTCGAGAATCGCGAGGCGTTTCGCCCGCGGAGCGGGTTTGCCCTGCAGATGGAGCTCCGGCAAAAGGGGGTTCCGTCTCAGCTGGCGGAGCAGGCCACCGAGGGCCTGGACGAGGAAGCGAGCGCGCGGCGCGCGGCCGACCGCAAGGCGCAGCAGTTGGCGCGCTATGATGAGGATACCTTTCGAAAGCGGTTGCTAGCATACCTGGCGCGCAGGGGTTTCGGCTATGGGATCGCGCGCCACGTTGTCGATGATCTCTGGGATTGCTATGGCTCGGAGGAGAACGAGCCTGTTTGAACGGATCTCGGGGAGAGCGGAGAGTGAGAAAGGAAGCGGACGATGTGGTATGAATGGTTGGGCTGGATTGTTGCGGTGATTATGGCCGTGGTTGGGTACCTGGTCGGCTACCACGCCCAGACCAAGCTGGCTGGCCGCAGGGTGACGGCAGCGGAAGAAGAAGCGGAGAAACGGCTAGCAGATGCCCGCACCAAAGCGATGGAGATCGAGCTGGAAGCCCGCGATAAAGCGCTAAAGCTGATTAGCGAAGCTGAGGCCGAGAACAAGCAGCGCTTGCAGGAGATCGCGCAAGAAGAAGCTCAGTTGCGAAAGCGCCGTGATAACCTGGACCATCGCATGGATACGATGGAGGCGCGAGAACGCAAGATCGAGGAGCAGCGAAAGGCGGTCGAGAAGCGGCAGGCCGAGCTGGACGAGGCGTGGGCATCGCGCATGTCCGAGCTGGAACGTATAGCAGCGATGACCCAAGAGCAGGCCCGCGATACGCTGTTGGCGGAGATCGAAGCCGAGGCGCGGGTCGATGCGGGGCGGATCGTACGACAGATCGAGGCCGAGGCGTTCGAAGAAGCTGATCGTCGCGCGCGCGAGATCATCACGACCGCGATTCAGCGTGTGGCTTCCGACCAAGTGGCTGAGACCACCGTGTCTACCGTAGAGCTGCCGAGCGATGACATGAAGGGGCGTATCATTGGGCGTGGCGGACGAAACATCCGCACCATCGAGGGGCTGACGGGCGTCGATCTGATCATCGATGACACGCCCGAGGCCGTGGTCCTTTCCAGTTTCGATCCCGTGCGCCGCGAGGTGGCTCGGATTGCGTTGAGTCGGCTGATCGTGGACGGGCGTATTCACCCCGCCCGTATCGAAAAGATGGTCGAGATTGCCCAGGAAGAGGTCAACATCGCCATCCGCGAGGCGGGCGAGGAAGCTGCCCTGGATCTGGGCATCCACGGTCTGCATCCGGAGATCATCAAGCTCATTGGACGGCTGCGCTACCGCACCAGCTACGGGCAGAACGCGTTAGCACACTCGATAGAGACGGCCCAGTTGGCGGCGATGATGGCGGCCGAGTTGGGAGCTGACGTTCAGATGGCCAAGATGGCAGGCTTGCTGCACGATATTGGCAAGGCCGTGGACCATGAGGTGGATGGCCCGCATGCGTTGATTGGGTACGAGCTGGCCAAGCGGTACGGCGTTCCAGAACCGGTGGCCAACGCTATCGGTAGCCACCATGCGGAGATGGAGCAGGCCTCAATCGAGGCGGTGCTGGTACAGGCCGCCGACGCCATCTCGAGCGCTCGCCCTGGGGCCCGGCGTGAGTCTCTAGAGAGCTATGTGAAGCGTATCCGAGCGCTGGAGCAGGTCGCACGAGAATTCCAGGGCGTCGATGAGGTGTTCGCCATCCAGGCGGGCCGCGAGGTTCGCATTATCGTGCGCCCTGAGCAGGTAGACGACGTCGAGTCCATGCGGCTATCGCGCGATATCGCTGCCAAGATTGAAGAGAGCCTCCAGTACCCTGGGCAGATCAAGGTCACCGTCATCCGTGAGACGCGGGCGGTCGAGTATGCCAAATAGGATCAGAGCTTGATCCGAGCGTGGTTGGATGCTATCATATACCCATATGGGGTATGTGATAGCGCGCCGACCGCGGCGCAGAGGAGACCGTATGGCTGAGCGAGTAACCTGGGTTGCCCCCGATATCTCGTGTGGGCACTGCGCGATGCGGATCCGTAAGGCGTTGGCCGAGGTGGCAGGCGTATCGGACGTCTCTGTGGACGTCGAAAGCAAGACGGTTCGGTTCGTTGTCGACGACGCCAGCGCCACAGGACGAGCAAGGCAGGCGTTGGTGGACGCTGGGTATCCACCCAAGGCAGGCTGACGGCGGGGCGGGGGCGTATGCGACGCTCCAAGGATTGGGGGCTGATCGCCGCGGCCATCGTGGCGCTGGCCGTCTGGGCTGCGCTTCGCTCGTACGATCCAGCCCCAAGGCAGGCGCCCGTTGCGTCGCCAGCCGCTGTGGGGCAGCTTCCAACGCCCTTGCCGACGCCACGCCAGGTCTCGTCTCCCAGCGAGGGGAGCGTGGCGCCCGCGATCGCGCTAGAGACGCTGCAGGGCGACGAGGTATCACTGGCGGACTATCGCGGGCGGGTGGTGTTGGTCCACTTCTGGGCGACCTGGTGTGGCCCCTGCCGCTACGAAATTCCGGAGCTATCACGGGCCAGAGACGAACTGAGCGATCTGGGGTTTGAGATCCTAGCCGTCAACGTGGGCGAGGGGGACGAGGCCGTCACCCCGTTCGTCGAATCGATGGAGATGGCGTTTCCTGTGTTGCTAGACCGGGATATGCGCGTGGCGCAAAGCTATGCTGTGCGCGGCATACCCACCAGTGTCCTGGTGGACCAGGACGGTGTGGTGCGGATGGTCCACGTCGGCGTGTTGACCGAGGCGTTGCTTCGCGAGCAGGTCGAGACCCTGCTTGAAGAGGACACGTAGAGACCGGTGGCAATGTACGGTTGGTTGGCGTGAGAGAGGTCGCCTCTTGGAAGCATCAACGCGACAGCAGATCGCATCGGAGCGGATCACCCGGCTGATGGCGCACTTGCTCCAGTGGTTGGGGAGGCATTGGCTTCTGGTGGCCAACGGCGCCCTGGCGCTTTATGTGGGATTGCCGGCACTGGCGCCATGGCTGGCCTATCGTGGCTTCAGTCGGGCATCCAACCTGCTCTATCTGATCTATCGGCCGCTCTGCCACCAGTTGCCGGAGCGGTCATTCTTCCTCTTTGGACCTCAGCTCACCTATACGCTGGAGGAGCTTCAGGCGCTGACGGGAGGGGTGGTAGCGCAACGGGCCATCGGTGGGGTGGAGATCGGCTACAAGATGGCGATCTGCGAGCGTTGCGTGGCGATCTATGGGGGCATGTTCCTGTTAGGGCTGCTGTTCGCGCTGGTGCGGAAGCGTGTGCGGCCGATCGGTATCAAGGCGTTTGTGGCCCTTTGTATGCCCATGGCGATCGATGGCTTTGGCCAGCTTTTCGGTCTGTGGGAGAGCTCGGTAGTCAGCCGCCTGGTGACCGGCGGCGCCTTTGCGTTGGCCTGCATCCTGTTGGTCTACCCCTACCTGGAGGAGGGCATGGCCGAGGTGCATCAGGAGGCGCGCGCCACGCTGGCGCGGCATCTGCCGGAGCGGGCCGATGGATCCTAGGGTGTCGGCCGGCGCCGCGCTGATCGGCGGCTTGCTGGCCTTCTTTTCGCCCTGTGTGTTGCCGCTGGTGCCGGTGTATCTCGGCTATATCTCGGGTGTGGCGGTGGGGCGCACCTCCAGCGCCGCCAAACGTGCCGTGGTCACCCATGCCTTGGTGTTTGTTTTGGGGTTCAGCGTGGTCTTTGCGCTACTGGGCGCAGCGGTGGGCCTGCTGGGTCAAGCGCTCAATGCCGCTCTGCCGACCCTGACGCGGCTTGGCGGCGTGGTTCTAGTCATCTTGGGCCTCCAGATGGCGGGGGTGTTGCGGATTCCCGCCCTGTACGCCGAGAAGCGCTGGGAAGGGCGACTAGGCGTTGGCGCTGGCTACCTGCGGTCGCTGTTGATCGGCATGATCTTTGCGGCGGGCTGGACGCCCTGTGTGGGTCCGGTGCTGACGGCCATCCTGCTGCTGGCGATGCAGACGGCAACGGCTTGGCGCGGCGCTTTGCTGCTGGCAGTGTTTGCGGCGGGATTGGGCATCCCCTTTATCCTGGTGGGGGCCTTGCTGGATGTGGTCATGCCGCGCCTCAAGCGTATCGGGCGACACGCGCAGGCGTTCTCGGTGGTGGGCGGCGTGCTGTTGATCCTGATGGGATTCGCCCTGGTGACCGGGCTCTTTGGGGAACTATCCTTTGCGCTCAACGCGGCTTGGTTCAGCTAGTCGACGGACGGGAGCCAGCATTTGCAGCTAGGATGGTGTGCACGTATACTGCGTGCGTTCGGGGCGTAGCGCAGACCGGAAGCGCGCACGGTTCGGGTCCGTGAGGTCGGAGGTTCAAATCCTCTCGCCCCGACAGCAAGAGCCGCGGGTCAAGCATCTGCGGCTCTTTTGCTATCTGGAGGAGATGGGAAGATGCGCACTTTGGTGTTTGCTGCGACTGACCCCGAGGGTTTGGAGCAGGCGGCGGCGGCGCTAGGGCGCGGCGAGCTGATCGCCTTTCCCACTGACACGGTCTACGGGGTTGGCTGCGACCCCTGGAACGCTGAGGCCATCGCGCGGCTGTATGCCGCCAAGCAGCGCCCGGCAGGCATGGCCATTCCGGTCCTTCTCGCCTCTGCCGAGGCGGCCGGCAAGGTCGCGCGGTGCTTGCCGCCAGGGTTCTGTCAGCTCGCCGCGCGCTTCTGGCCGGGGGGGCTCACCATCGTGGTGCCTCGCCAGAGCAGAGTGCCCCCGATCCTCTGTGCTGGCGGCGACACCATCGCCGTGCGCCTCCCCGATCATCCTGCCCCGCGCGCCTTGGCCCAGGCCCTGGGAGGCTGTCTGGCTGCTACCAGCGCCAACCGCTCGGGAGAGCCGCCGGCCGTGGATGCGGTGGCGGCTCAGCAGGCGCTGGAGGGCCACGTGGCGGTGCTGCTGGATGGCGGGCCCAGTCCCCAAGGCGTGGCCTCCAGTGTGGTCGACCTCTCCAGCGTTCCTCCCCGGATGCTGCGTGCTGGTCAGACGCCGTTCGCCGCGCTAGCGGCCTGCGTTCCCGGGCTGGTGCCGTGTGACCGGTAGGGCGACCTTGCTCAGAGTCCGCTCCAGTGATAGACTGGATCTCAAGCTGATGATGGGCAGGTTTCGAGCTGTGGCAAGGATGGGCTGCGATGGCTAGAGGCGCGCTCTATAACCGGTGGCGAAGTCAGACGTTTGCCGACATCCTCGGGCAGGAGCATATTACTCGCACGCTGCAAAACCAGATCCGCGCGGGACGCATCGCCCACGCGTACCTGTTCACGGGCCTGCGCGGAACCGGCAAGACCTCGACGGCTCGCATCATGGCCAAGGCGGTAAACTGCGTGGGTGAGACCGATACGCCCCCCTGTAACCTCTGTCCCGTGTGCCGCTCTATCACCGAGGGGCGCTCGACCGACCTGTTCGAGATCGATGGTGCCTCCAACCGGGGTATCGACGAGATCCGCGCTTTACGGGAGAACGTGGCCTTTTCGCCTTCCGAGGGTCGCTTCAAGGTGTATGTGATCGACGAAGTTCACATGCTGACGAACGAGGCGTTCAACGCCTTGCTCAAGACGCTGGAAGAACCTCCGGCTCATGTGATCTTTATCCTCTGCACCACCGAACCGCACCGGTTGCCTGATACTGTTTTGTCTCGCTGTCAGCGGTTTGACTTTCGGCGGGGCTCGGTGGCCACCATCTCGGCCAAGCTGCGACGCATCTGCGATCGCGAGGGCATCGCCATCTCGGATAGGGCCTTGATGCTGGTGGCGCGGCGGGCTACGGGCAGCTTTCGTGACGCGGAGAGCTTGTTGGATCAGCTTTCTTCGTTCGGCGTCGACGAGATCACCGAGGAGCAGGTCCAGGCGGTCCTTGGCACCGTCGAGACTGACCTGGTGCTAGGGTTGATCGAGGGCTTGATGCGAGGCGACGTCGGCACGGGGCTGGCCGCCATCGCCGGCGCCATGGACCAGGGGGCCGAGCCGCGGCAGTTGCTTGCCGAGGTGGTAGAGGCCCTGCGTGGCTTGATGCTGATCATGGTGGGCCGCGGCGACGATGCGGTCTCGCTTGCGGACGCTGACCGGGTGCGTCTGCAGCGGCTGGTGAGTTCGGGCCAGGCGCGGCTGGAGCATGTGGTGGCGTCGTTGCGACGCTTTGCCGACGCAGCCTCGCAGATACGGGCGGCGTCGCAGCCCGAGTTGCCTATTGAGCTGGCCTATGTCGAGTCAGCCTTGGCCATCGACGATGGCGACACGGGGGCGAACAGCGTTGCTGGGCCGGCCCCAGCCCAGGCCGGGCCGGTGTCGCAGACGGAGCGGCGGCGTGCGGAGCGCCCCCATGGCAGCGCTTCCGCCGAGGCAGCCCCGCCTAGGCATAGGGTGCGCGAGGAGGCGCCTCAGGACCCGC
The DNA here is from genome assembly GCA_040767425.1 of Anaerolineae bacterium. GTDB lineage: Bacteria > Chloroflexota > Anaerolineae > UBA1429 > UBA1429 > DAIRUQ01. The sequence goes on from JAXGON010000016.1 coordinate 23,120, forward strand.
CGGCTGCTCTGGCCAAGCCGGTGCCGGGCGCGCCGGATGCGGCTGTTGAGCCAGAGCCCTCTTTGGAGAGTGAGAAGCCTACAGCGACAACGCCGCTGAGCCTCGACTGGGTGCGGGGCAACTGGAGGCGGGTGCAGAACAAGGCGATGGTCCACGATCCGCGGGTCGGCGCGCTCTTGCGATCGGCCTATCCGATCCGGTTGGCGGCCGATGAGATCGTGCTGGGGTGCGGCGGGGATTTCCATCGTAAGCAACTCATGGAAGACAGGAAGCGTAACTATGTGGAGACACTACTCGCCGATGTGTTGGGAAGTCCGTGCCGGATCACGTGCACCCTGGATCCGGAGGCGGCGCTCCGGGCGGGCCAGGACGGGTCAACTGAGGGTGCCTCCGCGGTAGAGAACGGCAGCCTGTTCGCGGCCAGCGACGGCCAGGTGGATGCAGAAAACTATCTCCGGAATCACCCCATCGTCAAGGAGCTCGAACGGCAGGGGGGACAGGTTCAGGGTATTCAGCTGAGCACGAATGGACAGAGGGAGGGCTAAGATGGCGAGCAAGGGCAAGCGCCGCTTCCAGCGTCCTGGGGCGCCCCAGGGCAATATCATGAAGCAACTAGCCGATCTCCAGAGCCAGATGGAGGAGGCGCAGGCTACGCTAGAGGACGAGGTGGTGACCGCCACCGCTGGTGGTGGGGCGGTGACCGTGGAGATGACGGGCGCGCAGGTGCTCAAGAGTATTACCATCGCGCCCGAGGTCGTGGATCCAGACGATGTGGAGATGCTGCAGGACCTGATCCTGGCCGCGTTCAAAGAGGCGCAGGACAAGGTGCAGCAGCTGGTGACGGAGCGTATGGGGCCGTTGACCGGTGGGCTGGACGTGCCCGGGCTGCTCTAGTGGCCGGCGGCGCCAAGGCCATCGATCGCCTCGTAGAGGCCCTATCGCGTCTGCCCGGGATCGGGAGCAAGACGGCCTCGCGACTGGCCTACTATTTGCTGCGGACGTCGCCGGAAGAGGCCGAGAGCCTGGCCGAGGCGCTGGTAGGCCTGCATCGCGATACGGTGCGTTGCTCAGTCTGCTGCAATATCAGCGAGAGCGATCCGTGCTCGATCTGCGTCGACGAGAGTCGCGATGCCGATCTGCTCTGCGTGGTGGAAGAGCCACTGGATGTGGGAGCTATCGAGCGCACGCGCCAGTACCGTGGGCGCTTTCACGTGCTGCATGGGCACATCTCGCCCATGGACCGGATTGGGCCCGAGGATCTCTGCATCGAGGAGCTGGTGCGGCGGCTTGAAGCCGGGACGGTGCGGGAGGTGATCCTCGCCATGAACCCGACCATGGAGGGCGATGCGACCGCGCGCTTCTTGGCGGATCGGCTGTCGTCGTTTGGGGTGGTTATATCGCGGTTGGCGCTGGGGCTGCCCCGTGGTGGCGACCTCGAGTACGCCGATGAGGTCACCTTGGCTGAAGCGCTGGTCGGACGGCGTCCGTTACTGCCGAGATAGCCGATTTTGCAGGAGGCGTGAGAGGTGGTATACTCACGCGTCGTTGCGTCCGAAAGGACGGCACCTTACCAGCGCGGCATTCGGCGGGGACGGCACGAGCCGCCCAGCCAACGCCCAGGAATGCAGGCGCGAGGGATCGCGACACGGCTTCAGGGAGCAAGTTGACAGGCCGGATGGTTCATGGTAGACTGCTCTCCTCTTGCCGCGGGAGACCGGGGCGAGCACCTTGTTTCTTCAAAAGAGTGATAGAGAGGAACGGGCAATCCGTTGACAAGGTATGGAGCTGTTCGAGAGGGCAGCTTTTTATATTGTGGAGGGTTTGATCCTGGCTCAGGATGAACGCTGGCGGCGTGCTTAATGCATGCAAGTCGAACGGGCCGAGTTCAGCGGGGAGACCTCGGAGGCCTTGGCGTACGGGCGTACAAGGGGGTTGGTGAGGGTGGACCAACGAATACTTGGTCCAGTGGCGGACGGGTGAGTAACACGTAGGTAATCTACCTCGAGGTGGGGGACAACTGATCGAAGGTCCTTCAATACCGCATAAGATCTTTGGGATGAAAGGTTTCGACCGCCTTGAGATGAGCCTGCGGCCGGTCGTGGCTAGTTGGCAGGGTAAAGGCTACCAAGGCGACGATCGGTAGACTGGTCCCGAGAGGATGATCAGCCACACTGGAACTGGAACGTTGAACTCCTACGGGGGGCAGCAGTAAGGGATATTGCACAATGGGGGAACCCTGATGCAGCAACGCCGCGTGAGCGAAGAAGGCCTTCGGGTTGTAAAGCTCTTTTCTGTGGGACGAGGAAGGACGGTACCACAGGAACAAGTCTCGGCTAACTACGTGCCAGCAGCCGCGGTAACACGTAGGAGACGAGCGTTATCGGATTCACTGGGCGTAAAGGGCAAGTAGGCGGTTGCTCAAGTTGGGCGTGACAATCTCTGGCTTAACTAGGGGAGGACGTTCAAAACTAGGCAACTTGAGGGCAGGAGAGGAAAGCGGGATTCTAGTGTAGCGGTGAATGCTCCAGATACTAGGAGGAACACCGGTGGCGAAGGCGGCTTTCTGGTCTGCACCTGACGCTGAGAGGCGAAAGCTAGGGGAGCGAACGGGCTTAGAATACCCCGGTAGTCCTAGCTGTAAACGGTGGATACTGGGTATTGGGGGCTGGCTGTGCCTTCAGTGCCGAAGCCAACGCGTTAAGTATCCCGCCTGGGGACTACGGCCGCAAAGGTTAAAACTCAAAGGAATTGACGGGGGCCCGCACAAGCAGCGGAGCGTGTGGTTTAATTCGATGCAACACGAAGAACCTTGCCTGGGTTTGACATGCACATAGTAGGGAGTCGAAGAGGACCGACTCTTCGGAGAGTGTGCACAGGTGCTGCATGGCTGTCGTCAGCTCGTGCCGTGAGGTGTTAGGTTAAGTCCTGCAACGAGCGCAACCCCTATTGCCAGTTAAATCTTTCTGGCGAGACTGCCGGCATATAACCGGAGGAAGGTGGGGATGACGTCAAGTCAGCATGGCCTTTATATCCAGGGCTACACACACGCTACAATGGTCGGTACAGAGGGCAGCAAAGTCGTGAGGCGGAGCGAATCCTTAAAGCCGGTCTCAGTTCAGATTGCAGGCTGCAACCCGCCTGCATGAAGTCGGAGTTGCTAGTAACCGCAGGTCAGCCATACTGCGGTGAATACGTTCCCGGGCCTTGTACACACCGCCCGTCACGTCATGGGAGCTGGCAATACCTAAAGTCGGCGAGCCAACCGGAAGGAGGCAGCTGCCTAGGGTAGGGCTAGTGACTGGGACGAAGTCGTAACAAGGTAGCCGTACCGGAAGGTGCGGCTGGATCACCTCCTTTCTAGGGAGAGAATGGGGCAGGTAGCGGTGCCTGCTCGGAAGGCAGTCTGTGACTCTCTATCACTCATTAGTTGTTAAGGGGGCCTTTAGCTCAGCTGGTTAGAGCGTTCCTCTGATAAGGGAGAGGTCTCTGGTTCGAGTCCAGAAAGGCCCACAGGGTAGGGGGGATGTAGCTCAGATGGGAGAGCGCCTCCCTTGCACGGAGGAGGGCAGGGGTTCGAATCCCCTCATCTCCACAGGGGAGGTGGGCTAGCCCCTGAGTCTTACGGGGAGTAAGGGTCAGGGGCTAGCTGATGAGACAGCTAGTCCAAGCACCTTAAAAACTGAACAGAAGCGCCAATTTCGATTTCAAAGGTAGCACGACATCAAGCTACAAAGAGCACATGGTGGATGCCTTGGCGCCTTGAGCCGATGAAGGACGTGGTAGACTGCGAAAAGCTTCGGGGAGCCGTCAGCAGGCGCTGATCCGGAGATATCCGAATGGGGGAACCCACCCAGGGGAAAGCCTGGGTACCCGTAGCTGAACACATAGGCTACGTGGGGGGAACGAGGGGAACTGAAACATCTTAGTACCCTCAGGAAAAGAGAGCATTTCCCGAGTAGTGGCGAGCGAAAGGGAAAGAGCCTAAACCGACTACGTGTAAGCGTGCAAGCGTTGCGTGGTTGGGGTTGAAAGCATCGGCGGGTCTTGTTGCACCGAGACACAAGAGTAAGAAAACGTTGACTTAGGGGAACGGCACTGGGAAGGCCGACCGTAGAGGGTGAGAGTCCCGTACCCGAAAAGCCAGCGACTCTTGGCCGATAGCTTGAGTACCACGGGGCACGCTAATCCTGTGGGAAGCAGGGGGGACCAACCTCCAAGGCTAAACACTCAAGGCGACCGATAGTGAACCAGTACCGTGAGGGAAAGGTGAAAAGGACCGGGGTAACCGGAGTGAAATAGAACCTGAAACCGTGTGCTTACAAGCAGTGGGAGGTAGGCGAGAGTCTACTGACCGCGTGCCTTTTGGAGAATGAGCCAGCGAGTTACTCTCTGTGGCGAGGTTAAGGGGGCGAACACCCGGAGCCGCAGCGAAAGCGAGTCTGAAGAGGGCGAGGCCTCTTTTAGGAGGGGCAGAGTCGCAGGGAGTAGACACGAAACCAGGTGAGCTACCCATGGTCAGGATGAAGCGAGGGTAAGACCTCGTGGAAGGCCGAACGCTTCACTGTTGCAAAAGTGAGCGATGAACTGTGGGTAGGGGTGAAATGCCAAACGAACCTGGAGATAGCTTGTTTTCCCCGAAATAGCTTTAGGGCTAGCGTTGGGGGATGAATGATGGAGGTAGAGCACTGACTTGGCGAGGGGGCGTATAGCTTACCGAACCATATCAAACTCCGAATGCCATCATTAGAGACCCCAGCAGTCGGACGGTGGGGGATGAGCTTCATCGTCGAGAGGGAAAGAGCCCAGACCGCCAGCTAAGGTCCTCAAGTTCGAGCCAAGTGGAAAAGGAAGTGGAGTTACTCAGACAGCCAGGAGGTTGGCTTAGAGGCAGCCATCCTTTAAAGAGTGCGTAATAGCTCACTGGTCGAGTGATTCTGCGCCGATAATATAACGGGGCTAAGCTCGGCACCGAAGCTGCGGGGCGCGCGCGAGCGCGTTGGTAGGGGAACGTTCTGAGGGCGGAGAAGGCGAGCCGTGAGGCTGGTTGGAGCGCTCAGAAGCGAGAATGCTGGCATGAGTAGCGAGAAACATGTGAGAACCATGTTCGCCGCAAGTCCGAGGTTTCCGACGGAAGGTCGTTCCGCGTCGGGTTAGTCGGTCCTAAGCCGAGGGCGAGAGCCGTAGGCGATGGACAACGGGTTAATATTCCCGTACCACGTACGAGGCGTTTGAGCGAAGGGGTGACGCAGGAGGGTAGGCCAGCCTGTGAATGGATTCAGGTGCCAAGCCTGTAGGCCGGTGATAGATGCAGGGAAATCCGCATCTGGAGGTTGAGGGGTAAAGGCGGGGCCCAAGAGCCCAGAAGTGGTCGATCCCAAGCTGACGAGAAAAGCCTCTAGCGAGTCTCGGCGTGACCGTACCGCAAACCGACACAGGTGGACGGGTAGAGAATACCAAGGCGATCGGGAGAACCTCTGTTAAGGAACTAGGCAAAATGACCCCGTAACTTTGGGAGAAGGGGTGCCTGGCTGGGTGAAGCAGCGAGCCTGCGGAGCGTAGCCAGGCTGCAGAGAAACGGCCCTACTGACTGTTTAACAAAAACACAGGTCTCTGCGAAAGCGCAAGCTGAAGTATAGGGGCTGACACCTGCCCAGTGCCGGAAGGTTAAAGGGAAGAGTTAGACTGGAAGGTCAAAGCTTAGAACTGAAGCCCCGGTGAACGGCGGCCGTAACTATAACGGTCCTAAGGTAGCGAAATTCCTTGTCGGGTAAGTTCCGACCCGCACGAATGGTGTAACAAGTGGGGCACTGTCTCAACAGGGGACCCGGCGAAATTGAAGTAGGCGTAAAGATGCGTCTTACCCGCAGCAGGACAAAAAGACCCCGTGGAGCTTTACTGTAGCCTGATATTGAGCTAGGGCTCGGTCTGTGTAGGATAGGTGGGAGACTGGGAAACTGGGGCGCCAGCCTCGGTGGAGTCGGCGTTGAAATACCACCCTGACCGCGTTTTGGCCCTAACCTCGAGCCGTAATCCGGTCGAGGGACAGTTTCAGGTGGGCAGTTTGACTGGGGCGGTCGCCTCCCAAAGAGTAACGGAGGCGCCCAAAGGTTCCCTCAGGCTGAATGGAAACCAGCCGAAGAGTGTAAAGGCACAAGGGAGCTTGACTGCGAGACCAACAAGTCGAGCAGGGACGAAAGTCGGGCTTAGTGATCCCACGACGCCGAGTGGAAGGGTCGTGGCTTAACGGACAAAAGCTACCCCGGGGATAACAGGCTAGTCTTGCCCAAGAGTTCACATCGACGGCAAGGTTCGGCACCTCGATGTCGGCTCGTCGCATCCTGGGGGTGGAGAAGCTCCCAAGGGTTGGGCTGTTCGCCCATTAAAGCGGTACGCGAGCTGGGTTCAGAACGTCGTGAGACAGTTCGGTCTCTATCCGCTGTGGGCGCAGGTGACTTGAGGGGAGCTGTTCCTAGTACGAGAGGACCGGAATGGACAAACCTCTGGTGAGCCAGTTGTACCGCCCGGTGCACCGCTGGGTAGCCACGTTTGGCAGGGATAACCGCTGAAAGCATCTAAGTGGGAAGCCCGCCTCGAGATAAGGTCACCCGCTCCGAGAAGGAGGTAAGACCCCTGGCAGACCACCAGGTAGATAGGCGGCATGTGTACGGGCAGCGATGTCCTTAGCAAAGCCGTACTAATGGTCGAGGGCTTGATCGTGCATCTTGGGATCGAAGGTACTTCTGTTCAGTTTTTAGGGTGCTTGGTTAACAAGGCGGATACGCCAACAAGCGAGATTCTTGGTGATAGGGGCGGAGAGGACACACCCGGACACATCCCGAACCCGGCAGTTAAGCTCTCCAGCGCCGATGGTACTTCCCTGGTGACGGGGTGGGAGAGTAGGTCATTGCCAAGGATCTCGCTTTTGGATTCCCAGCCCCACGTCTATCCTAGCCTACTACCCCCGCTTGGCCGGGGGGTTCTTTTTGTGGTACAATAGCGCCCGCTGTTCGAGATGGGGCGTCGCCAAGCGGTAAGGCAGCGGCCTTTGGAGCCGCCATTCGGAGGTTCGAATCCTTCCGCCCCAGCTAGGCGTCCAGATAGCACCAAAAGCCTTGGCGCGCTGGTACAAGGGCCACGTCGGGTCACTCTCGCATGCAAGGCGAGGACGCGGCTGGCCCCTTTTTTTGTTGGAGGCTCCACATGATCGATCTCGCTGCCGTCATCCTCGCTGCGGGCCAGGGGACTCGCATGGTCTCCGATTATCCCAAAGTGCTGCACCCGGTCTTGGGGCGCCCAATGGTGCTCTGGTCCATTGACGTGGCCAGGCGCGCGGGGGCCGAGGGCATTGTGCTCGTCGTGGGCGTGGGGAGCGAGGCCGTGCGCAAGGTCGTCGGCGAGTCGGCCACGTACGCCGTGCAGGCACAGCAGCTGGGCACAGGGCACGCGACTCTCCAGGCGCGAGATACCTTGCTAGGCGCGAGCAGAGCGGTATTGGTGCTCTATGGCGATATGCCTACCGTGCGGGCCGAGACCCTGGCTGCCCTGGTGGAGCTGCAACGTAGCAGCCAGGCGGCGGTGGCTCTTCTCACGGTAAAGTCTGATGACTCGATGGGGTTCGGGCGCATCGTGCGCGATGAGCGGGACCAACCCGTTGCCATCGTGGAAGAGGCCGTCGCTACGCCCGAGATCCTGGCTTTGCGCGAGCTCAACTGCGGGATCTATTGCTTTGACGCCCAGTTCCTCTGGGAATACCTGCCTCGCGTGCAACTCACGCCGCCCAAGAACGAGTACTACCTTACGGATATGGTCGGCCTGGCCGTGGCGGATGGCCTGCCCGTCGTGGCGCACACCATCGACGACGTCTCCGAGGTGCAGGGTATCAACACGCGAGCCCATCTGGCGCGCGCTGAGGGCATCCTGCGCAGTCGGGTGAATGCGGAGCTGATGAGCCAGGGGGTCACCCTGGTCGATCCTGACACCACCTATGTTGAGGCGGGTGTGCAGGTTGGGCGAGACACGGTCATCCAGCCGAACACCCACCTTCAGGGCCGGACGATAATCGGTGCGCGGTGCGAGATTGGCCCCAACAGCATCATCCGCGATAGTGTCATCGGCGACGACTGCCGCGTGCTGGCGTCGGTGGTAGAGGGGGCACAGATGGACCTCGGTAGCGAGATCGGCCCGTTCGGGCATCTGCGCCGGGGCGCCCATCTGGGCGAGGGAGTGCACATGGGCAACTTTGGCGAGGTCAAGAACGCCCACCTCGGCCCCGGCGCCAAGATGGGCCACTTTTCCTACGTTGGCGACGCCGAGATCGGCCCGGATGTGAATATCGGCGCCGGCACGGTGACGTGCAACTATGACGGTGAGCGCAAACATCGTACCGAGGTGGGCCGAGGGGCATTCATCGGAAGTGGCACCATGCTGGTGGCCCCCGTGTCGGTGGGGGTGAACGCCCGTATCGGCGCCGGATCCGTGGTGACCCACGACATTCCCGATGGCGCGCTGGCCTATGGCGTGCCTGCACGTCAGCGGGAAAAGGGGGAGGACGATGAGCAGCCCTGAGGGCGACCTGGCCCGCGTTGAGCGCCTGCCCGAGGCCTGGCGCGAACTGATCGAGGCCGCCAAAGGTGCTCGCGAGCGGGCCTACGCGCCTTACTCTTGCTTTGCTGTGGGCGCTGCCGTGCGCACCGAGGGCGGGCGCGTGTTCACGGGCGCCAATATCGAGAACGCCTCCTCGGGGCTGACGGTCTGCGCGGAGCGGGTGGCGCTGTGGAAGGCGGTCTCTGAAGGGGAGCGGGCGTTCGAGGCGCTGGCTGTGGTGACTGATGTGGGGGCTACGCCCTGTGGCGCGTGCCGTCAGGTGCTGGCCGAGTTTGCGACCGACATCCCCGTCTTGGTTGCCAACCTGATGGGTGACGTCTGGGTGCTCTCGGGGGCCGAGCTCTTGCCGCATGGCTTTCCACGGCAGAGCCTGCGAACCCGTTTGCACGGGGGTGAATCTGACGAATCGTCGTCAGAGTAGGGGGATGCCATGAGAGAGGGAACAGACAGCCACCGCCGCGCCGACGATGTGGCGGCCCGGGCGGAGCGAGTCCTCGCGACCCGACCCGACGTGAGCGGGCTTGCCGCCAAACCCGTGGGACGCCGAGCGCTGGCGGGCATGATCGATCACACCCTGCTCAAGCCAGAAGCTACGCCTGCTATGGTCGATCAACTCTGCGCCGAGGCGGCCGAGCATCGCTTTGCCAGCGTGTGCGTCAATCCGGTGCATGTGCGGCGTTGCGCCGCTGCTCTCGAGGGGACGGACGTGGCGGTTTGCTCGGTGGCGGGATTTCCATTGGGCGCGAACGTATCGGAGATCAAGGCGTTGGAGGCCGCTCGCGCGATTGAGGACGGCGCCACCGAGATCGACATGGTTATGAACGTGGGCGCCCTCAAGGCGGAGGACTATGCCTTGGTCTCGGATGACATTGCCGCCGTGGCTCGGGTATGCGTCGACAGTGGCGCCAAGCTCAAGGTTATCCTGGAGACGTGCCTACTGGACGACCTGGAAAAGGTAGTCGCCAGCCTGCTGGCCGTCGAGGCGGGGGCGGACTATGTCAAGACGTCCACGGGGATGAACGCTGGTGGGGCGACGGTGGAGGACGTGGCGTTGATGCGACATGCCGTGGGGCCCGATATCGGCGTCAAGGCGGCCGGCGGCATTCGCACCTATGAGCAAGCCATCGCTATGGTGGCGGCGGGGGCAACGCGGCTGGGGGCCAGCGCTGGCATCGCCATCGTGCGAGGTGCACATGAGTGAGCGGAGAGGCCCTGCGACCTCGCAGGTCAGCCGAGAGCTACGGGCCCAGGAACGAGCTATCCGAGCCGAGATCTGCCAGGCTTGCCGCCTGCTCTATGAGAAGGATCTGATCGCGCCGCTGGACGGCAACGTCTCGGTACGGTGGGGCCAGGACCACCTGATCACCACGCCCAGCGGGATGTTCAAGGGCCAGTTGGCGCCGTCCGACCTGGTGGTAACCGATCTCTCGGGGGTGTTGGCCCCGGAAGAGATCTCGCCGCTGAATGGGCTACGACCATCGGCCGAGCTGCGACTCCATCTCGAGATCTATCGCCAACGACCCGATGTGCGGGCCGTGGTGCACGCTCATCCTCCCATCACCACCGCGTTCTCGGTAGCCAAGCGGCCGCTGGACGTGCCCGTGCTGCCCGAGTCGCTGGTCTACACGGGCATCATCGCTACCACGGCCTATGCGACGCCGACCTCGGCGCAGGGTCCCGAGGTGGTGCGCGAGCTGATTCGCGATCACGACGCCCTGGTGCTGGATCGCCACGGCGCGGTGACGGTGGGGCAGAGCGCCATGGATGCCTTTGGCAAGATGGCCAAAGTAGAGAACACCGCGTGGGTGGTGCTGCTGGCGCACCTCCTCGGTCACGTCCAGGAACTACCCGCTGACGAGGTGGCCTTGCTGGCGCAAAAGCGGCGCGATCACTTGGCGGCTACCGTGGCGCAGGCCGAAAAGGCGCTGGAACGTGAGGCAGTCGCCGCTGCGCAAGAGCCAGACGAGCCGACACTGGCCGAGCTGGTGGCCGAGGTGACGACCGAGGTATTGAGGCGGTTGGGGCACGTGTGACCGAGCCAGGTGCGGAGCGATCGCGGGTCTATCGGACCGAGGCCATCGTTCTCCATCAGCAGGACTATGGCGAGGCAGACCGCATTCTGCGTCTGCTGACTCCGCAAGGCCGCCTGGACGTGATCGTCAAGGGCGTACGACGGGCCACGAGCCGCAAATCTGGCCATATCGGCCTATTTGCCCGTGTGCAGCTGATGCTGGCGCGGGGCAAGAGCCTTGATGTGGTCACCCAGGCCGAGGCCATGGAGACGCATGTGGCCTTGGGGCGCGATCTGCGGCGCTTTTCACATGCTTGCTACGTGGGCGAACTCGCCACCGCGTTCTCCCAGCACCAAGAAGAATGCCGATCGCTCTATGGCCTGCTGGCGGATACGCTGGCTCGGCTCTGTGAAACCGCCGACCTGGAGCTATGGACGCGCCGCTTTGAGGTGCGACTGCTGGGCGTGTCAGGGTTCTGGCTGGAGCTCTATCGGTGCGTCATCTGCGGGGCCGAGATCGAGCCCCGACGGAACGCCTGGTCGGCCGACGAGGGAGGCATGGTCTGCCCCCGCTGCGCCGCCGAGCAGCCAGGTTTGGGCACCGTGTCGCTGGCCGCGCAAAAGGTGCTGCGATTCATGGCGCGGCGCCCCGATGCGGACATTGCCAGGCTGCGACTGAGCGACGCGACTAGCAGCGAGGTCAGGGCGCTCTTGCGCGGGTACCTGCAGCAGGTGCTGGAGCGCGAGCTCAACAGCGTAGGTTTCATGGATCGGCTGGAGCTAGAGCTGCGCCAGATCGAGTCGGCTGCCAGCGCAGGGGACGGCCATCCTTTTAGGCTCTCGCTTAACTGATCGTTATCGCCGATACAGCACCAAGGCAGGGGGATGTATGGATTTCCAGACGGTGATCATGCGGCTCAACCAATTCTGGGCCGATCAAGGCTGTGTGCTGTGGCAGCCGTACAACGTGCAGGTCGGCGCGGGAACGCTCAACCCGGCCACGGCGCTGCGAGTCTTGGGACCCGAGCCGTGGAACGTGGCCTATCCCGAGCCCTCGGTGCGCCCGGCCGATGGACGGTATGGCCAGAACCCCAACCGCTGGCAACAGTTCTACCAGTATCAGGTCATCCTCAAGCCGGATCCTGGCAACCCACAGGAGTTGTATCTTCAGAGCCTGGCGGCGCTGGGCATCGACGTGGCGCAGCACGATGTCCGCTTTGTGGAGGACAACTGGGAGTCACCAGCTTTGGGCGCCTGGGGGCTGGGCTGGGAGGTTTGGCTGGATGGCCAGGAGATCAGCCAATATACCTACTTCCAGCAGGCGGGCGGCCTGGACCTCGATCCCGTCTCGGTGGAGATCACCTACGGCCTGGAGCGGATCGTCATGGTGTTGCAGGGAGTACGGGCCATTCCGGATATCCGGTGGCGCGGCGATCTGACCTACGGTGACCTTCACCTACGCGGCGAGGTGGAGCATTGCACCTACAACTTTGAGGTTGCTGACGTCGATGGCGTGCGGCGGATGTTTGAGCTGTGTGAGGCCGAGGCGCAGCGAGCCCTGGAGGCGGGGCTGGTCATGCCGGCGCACGACTATGTGCTCAAGTGCTCGCACCTCTTTAACGTTCTGGACGCTCGCGGGGCCGTGGGCGTCACCGAGCGGGCTCGGTTCTTTGTGCGGATGCGCGACTTGGCGCGCCGGGTGGCCCAGACTTATGTGCAGCAACGGGAGGAGATGGGGTACCCCTTTGCCAAGGTGGCCCCGACCAAGGAGGTGCCGGCCGATGTCTCCGAGCCCGATACGAAGGCGCCCGAGGGACCGCGCACGATGCTGCTCGAGATCGGCTGTGAGGAGCTGCCCGTAAGCGACCTGGCGGCGGCCTGCGCGCAGCTGGAGCAGCATCTGACTCGTGCGTTGGACGAGTCCCGGCTCGACCACGGCGCGCTGCGGGTCATGGGGACGCCCCGTCGCATCGTCGCTCTCGTGGAGGAGCTTGCGCCGGCACAGGAGGACCGCGAGATCGCGTTCAGGGGGCCCGCGGCGCAGATTGCCTACGACCAAGACGGGACTCCGACCAAGGCGGCGCAGGGATTTGCCCGATCGCGCGGCGTCGACGTCTCGGCGCTGCAGGTGCGGTCGATCGACGGCAAGGACTATACGGTGGCGGTGGTGCTGGAAAGGGGCTTGCCGGCCATCCAACTATTGCCTGACCTCCTCACCGAGGTGCTGGGATCGTTGCGTTTCGCCAAGAGCATGCGCTGGAACGACAGCGGCGTAGCCTTTTCTCGGCCACTACGCTGGGTGGTGGCGCTTTTGGGCGACCGTGTGATCCCCTGCGCCTATGCCCAAGTGACCAGCGGACGCGTCAGCCACGGTATCCGACCCGAGGGTTCGCCCGATGTGGTTATTCCTGACGCTGATGCCTACCTGGAGACCATGACCGCTGTCGGGGTGATCCTATCTTCGGACGAGCGGCGTGACGCGATCCGACGACGTGCTGCTGAGCTGGCAGCCGAGGTTGGCGGCACCGTTCCAGAGGACGAGGGGCTGCTCACCGAGGTGGCGGATCTGGTGGAGCATCCCTTGCCCCTGTTGGGCAGCTTCGATAGGGCCTATCTGCGGCTTCCCAGCCAGGTGTTGCTGGCGGTGATGAAAAAGCATCAGCGGTATCTGCCGGTGATGCAAGATGGCGAGTTACTGCCTTACTTTGTGGCCGTGGCCAACGGGCGCGAGCTCGACGTCGACGCTGTGCGTCACGGCAACGAGGAGGTGCTGCGCGCGCGTTACGCCGACGCTGGGTTCTTTTACGATGCCGACACCCGCCAGAGCCTGGAGAGCTTTGCGGAAAAGCTGGCCACGTTGACCTTTGAGGAACACCTGGGCTCTGTGCTCGACAAGGTGCGGAGAATCGAGCGCCTGGCGCCGCGAATCGGCGAGATGCTGAGCCTTGCGGAGGCGGATCAGCGGGCGGTGGCGCGTGCGGCTTCCCTCTGCAAGAGCGACCTCGCTACCAACATGGTGGTCGAGTACACCTCGCTGCAGGGGGTCATGGGGGCGCACTATGCCCGGCTATCGGGCGAGTCCGACGCCGTGGCGAGGGCTATCGAGGAGCACTATCTGCCGCGGTACGCCGGCGACCGGCTGCCTCAGAGCCTGCCCGGGGTCGTGGTGGGCCTGGCGGACCGGGTCGATAGCCTGGTGGGCCTGTTCGCCGCCGGTGTGCGGCCCACGGGCGCGGCCGATCCCTGGGGACTGCGTCGGATGGCGTTGGCCGTTCATCAGATTCTGATCTCGCTCGAGCTGGAGCTTGACCTGGAGCCCGTTCTCGCTGCTGCGGCAGAAGGGCTGCCGATCGAGGTATCGGTTGTTACGCTTGAGGAGCTAGAGGCGTTCCTGGCCACCCGTTTGGAGGGCGTGCTGCGAGACATGGGCATCGGACATGACGTGGCGGCAGCGGTGCTGTCGGAGCAGGCGTCCATCCCCTATCGCGCCTATACCGCTGCCCGGTCGTTGGCCGCCTGGACGCAGCAACCCGGCTGGGAGCTTGTTCTGGACAACTATGCCCGGTGCGTGCGCATCGTGCGTGACCAGGCGGATATCTACCAGATCGACAGAGCGCGCTTTGTCGAGCCCGTGGAGGCCGAGCTGTACCAAGCTTGCCAGGCTGCCGAGGAGGCCCTAGCTAGCGCTGGCGATGTAGACACGCTGGTCGAGCAGCTCTCTGCGCTGCAACCGGTGATCGCACGGTACTTTGATGACGTGCTGGTGATGGTCGAGGATAGTGCTTTACGCGAGACACGCTTGGGCCTGCTGCAACGGATCGCGGCTCTGCCCAAGGGGATCGCGGACCTATCGCGGCTCGAGGGGTTCTAGAGGACGAGGGGGCGGCGGATCATCCGCCGCCCCTTTTTTGCTATCAGCCACGGGCTTGAGCGCCAAAGGGGACGAGGGCTAGCTTGAGCAGCTTGAGGTGCTGCTTGGCAAAGGGCAACCCGACGATGGTGACGGCAAAGACCAGGGCCAGCACCAGGTGGATCAGCGCTACCTCCACCCCGCCAAAGACCCACCAGAGCACGTTCAGCAGGATGTTGGGAATGCTCCCCGCAGAGTTGTGGGTGTCTACCTCTTTGCCAAAGGGCGCCGCGCCCAGCAGCGACAGCTTTAGCAGCTGGATGCCGAACGGGATGCCCACGATGGTGAGGCACAGGACCAGCCCGCCTATCAGGTAGCAAAAGAACACGAGCACGCCCCCCAGGATGAACCAGATCAAGTTCAGCAACAGATACATAGCTTACCTCCTCTTTCTGCGATCACGTACTCTACGCAGGTGGGCCTCGGAGGTTGCATCTCTGTTGGTCTGGTGGCAACTTGCTTATTGGCCCTGCGGCCACTATAATGGCTCAGAAATACAAACCTAGCGGATGCAAGGGAGGATCATAAAACAATGGCGCAGAAATGGGTGTACCTGTTCTCTGAGGGGAACAAGGATATGCGCGACCTACTTGGCGGCAAGGGTGCTGGCCTGGCAGAGATGACCAACGCTGGGTTGCCAGTCCCGCCTGGCTTTACCATTACCACCGAGGCCTGCCTAGCCTATTTTGATCGCGGCAAGCAGTTTCCAGAGGGCCTGTGGGATCAGGTCGTTGAGGCGTTCAAGACGATAGAGCAGCAGACGGGCAAGGTCTTTGGAGACAAGGACAACCCACTGCTCGTCTCGGTGCGTTCGGGATCGCGGCTGTCGATGCCGGGCATGATGGATACCGTCCTCAACGTGGGTCTGAACCCAGAGACGCTGCAGGGCCTGGCCAAGCTCTCGGGGAACGAGCGTTTCGCTTATGATTCCTACCGGCGTCTGATCTCGGCCTATGGCCGTATCGTCAAGGGTATCCCGGGGCAGCTTTTTGAGGAGGTGCTGGACCGCTACAAGGAGCAGACCGAAGGCCGACGGGATACCGACCTGACTGTCGAGATGCTCAAGGAGATCGTGGCCGAGTACAAGGCCATCTATCGCGAGCAACTAGGCGAAGAGTTCCCCGATGACGTGTGGGAGCAGCTACGGCAGGCTGTGGAGGCCGTGTTTGACTCCTGGTTCGGCCCCAACGCTACCACCTATCGTCGTATCAACAAGCTTCCTGACACCTGGGGCACGGCGGTCAACGTCTGCACCATGGTGTTTGGCAATATGGGCGAGGATTCTGGCACCGGCGTCGCCTTTACACGGAACCCCAGCGACGGCAGCAAAGAGCTCTATGGCGAGTACCTGCCCAATGCCCAGGGCGAGGATGTGGTGGCTGGCATCCGCACGCCGCTTACCATCCAAGAGCTCGCTAACGCCAACCCCGAGATCTATCAGCAGTTTGTCGAGGTAGCAGAGAACCTCGAACGGCACTATCGTGACATGCAGGATCTCGAGTTCACCATCGAGCGTGGCAAGCTGTGGATGCTGCAGACTAGGACGGGCAAGCGCACGGCTCGCGCCGCCATCAAGATCGCGGTGGATCAGGCCAAAGAGGGGCTGATCACCAAAGAAGAGGCGGTCGGCCGGATCACGCCCGACCAAGTGGACGTGATGCTACACCCCCGCTTTGACCCGGATGCCAAGCGCCGTGCCATTGAGAGCGGCAACCTCATCGCCAAGGGTCTGAATGCGTCGCCTGGCGCCGCGACCGGCGTGGCCGTGTTTGATTCGGATCGGGCCATGGCCCGGGCCGAAGAGGGCGAGGACGTCATCCTGGTGCGCCCCGAGACGTCGCCCGACGACGTCGGCGGCATGCTCACCTCCAAGGGTGTGCTCACGCAGCACGGCGGTGCGACCTCGCACGCGGCGGTGGTTGCTCGCGGTAACAACCTGCCGTGCGTGACGGGCTGTGAAGAGATCAACGTGGACCCCGAAGGCCGCCGCTTTACGGTGGACGGGCGCGTCATCAACGAAGGCGATGTGATCTCGATCGATGGCAGCACCGGCGAGGTGTTTGCTGGCGCCGTGCAGACGCTGGACGTGGACTTTGCCAAGGAGCAGGAACTGGCCACGCTCCTGAGCTGGGCCGACGAGATCAGGACGCTGGGCGTCTATACCAATGCCGACTATCCGCGTGACGCCAAGCGTGCGCGGGCTCTCGGGGCCGAGGGTATCGGCCTCTGCCGCACGGAGCATATGTTCTTTGAGGAAGAGCGCCGGCCGGCCGTCGTCAAGATGATTCTGGCCAAGGACGAGGCCGAGCGTCAGCGCTACCTGGACCAGATCCTGCCCTATCAGCGAGAGGACTTTGAGGGCATCTTTGCCGCTATGGACGGGCTACCCGTCATCATCCGGCTGCTGGATGCGCCCATGCACGAGTTCCTGCCCAGCCGAGACAGCCTGATCGAAGAGGTCACGCGGCTGCGTTGCCTGGGCAATGACCCCGAAAAGCTGAAGGAACTAGCCGAGCTGCTGGATACCGTGAACGACATGAGCGAGATCAACCCCATGATGGGTCTGCGCGGATGCCGCGCCGGCCTCATCAAGACGGGCCTCACCGAGATGCAGGTTCGAGCGATCTTTGAGGCGGGCTGTCGCCAGGCCAAAAAGGGCGTGGACGTGCACGTCGAGATCATGATCCCGCTGGTCTCGCATGTGAACGAGCTCAAGAACCAGCGAGAATCGCTTGAGGCCGTTGCCAAGACGGTCATGGCCGAGGAAGGCGTGGAGCTGGACTATAGGTTTGGCACCATGATCGAGACGCCGCGCGCGGCCCTGACGGCTGCTGAGCTGGCCGAGTATGCCGAGTTCTTTAGCTTTGGCACCAACGACCTGACGCAGATGAGCTTTGGCTACTCGCGCGATGACGCCGAGGGCAAGTTCCTTCGCCAGTACATAGAGCGCAAGATCCTGCCCGCCAACCCGTTCCAGACGCTGGACCAGGATGGTGTGGGCAAGCTGGTGGCCGCAGCCGTCGAGGGCGGTCGGAGCGTGCGCCCGGATATCGAGCTGGGCATCTGTGGCGAACATGGCGGTGATCCGGACTCGATCGACTTTTTCCACCGCGTCGGGCTCAAGTATGTGAGCTGCTCGCCATATCGCGTGCCGGTGGCGCGGGTGGCGGCGGCGCAGGCGACCATCCGTAACCGGAAATAAGGTCGCCGTCGTTTCGCACCTCTGCCGGAGTCGGGCTTGTGAGCCTGGCTCCGGCTTGCCTTTCTCACCAGGTTGCGTTGACAGGAGCCAGCCCTGCCGATATCCTTGCTCCACCATAGAGGAGTAGGATCTGAATGACCGCTAGCGCCCCGACGATGAGACGTACATGCATCATCCTGTTCGTTCTGCTGATGGCGCTGCTCGGCGCGATGCTTTGGCCGCGCATCCAGCCGACAAGTGCCCAGAGCTCGGCGTTGAGCCTGGAGCTGGCCGCCGAGCCAACGCAAGTGGATGCGGGCGGGGAGATCGTCTACACCGTCAGGCTAACCAACAGTGATTGGCGCGATGGCTCCTCGCCGCGCGTGGAGGTGACCCTTCCGGCCGGGTTTAGCTATGTGACCGCTTCGGCTCGCCTCGCGTACGATGGTGTCTCGGCTCCGATCTCTAATCCCTCTCAGAGTGGCCAACGCCTCCAATGGAACCTCCCTGCGCTGCCCGGGGCGCGGACCGGCAGCTTCTATGGGATGCACACCTTTGTCCAGGACAAGTGGTCTGACACCGGCTACCAGCTGGATCGCGTGCGCGAGCTGATGGGGCCGGGGGCTTATGTCAAGCAGCTTTGCTATCGCATCACCACGGCAACGTCGGGGCCTGAGGCGGCCTGGGTCAACTTTGTGAACGGTTGCTACGATCGCGGGCTGGTGCCGGTGATCCGCCTGGCCGGCGTCTACGATGGCGGGCCGGGGCACTGGGTCAAGCCCTCCCCCCCTTATAGCGACATGGCTGAGGCCTTCAAGCGAGTCGTGGCCGGGCTTCCCCGCCGGGACGGGCATCTGCTCTATATCGAGATCTGGAATGAGCCCAACCTGGACCTGGAGTGGGGCGGACAGGCCAATCCCGTCGAGTATGGCGAGTTCCTGGTGGCTGCCGCGTCGGCCATCCGATCTCTGGGCGATCCGCGTATCGTGCTGATGAACGGTGGGCTCTCTCCGGGCGTGGCTTACTCGGCCGGTGGCGGGTACGACTGGCTGGGGTTCATCGACGGCATGGCGACGGTGCCGGGCGCGCTACAGGCTTTTGACGTCTGGGCGGCGCACGTATACCCCGGCAACCGGCCGCCGAACCAGAACCTGCACGCGGGCAACGTCAGCGGCTATCGCGAGCTAGCCATCGATAGCTACCAGCTAGAGTTGGAACGCTTGGCAGCCCATGGGCGCGTGGGCGTCGACGTGCTTGTCACCGAGACGGGCTATGCCCTGGGCGCCTGCGACTTTTGCGGCATCTATGGCCTGCCGCAGATCAACGAGGCCAGTCGCGCTGACTATATGGTGCAAGCCTACCGCGACTGGTGGAGGCTCTGGCCGGAGGTTCGCGGCGTCTGCCCCTACCAGCTAAAGGATCCACATGGCGCATGGGCCGTCTGGGACTGGCTCGGCCACCAACAGTACGACGCGGTGCGGGCCATGGGCAAATCGACGGCCACGGTTCCCCGGACGGTGACGCTGCGCTTTCGTGCCAGGGCGGGGGCGACCGCCGGAACCTTTGCCAGCTCTGTCTCAGCTACGACCAGCAACCTGGGCAGCGTGTCGCGGGCCAACGTTGCGCCTGTGACGGTCAAGGTCACTCCTACGCCCACGCCAGTTCCACCCGGCGACTGTGCCGAGCTGCTTCAGGACGGCGGCTTTGAGGGGTCCGGCTGGCAACTGATACAGACGGCCTACACGGCGCGCTACACTACCTCTGTGGTTCGTGGGGGGCAGCGGGCGTTGCAGACTGGCATCCTCGACGGGGCGCCGGTCGTCAGCTACTCGTCGGGGCAGCAAACCGTGCGGATACCACAGACCAACCAGAGCGTCCTGCTCGAGTTCTGGTATTGGCCCGTGGCCGAATCGGACACGGCTGGGTTACAATATGTGGCTATCCTGAACGACCAGGGCGTGGCGATCGAGTATCTCATGTGGGAGCGCAGCAACGCCCAGGCCTGGAAGCAGGCACGCTACGATCTGACGCGCTATGCGGGGCAGACCATCACCTTGCGTTTTGGCGCCTACAACGCCCAAGGCAATGTCGACGCCGGGCTGCGCACCGCCATGATCGTAGACGATGCGTCGCTGCGCGTTTGTGGGGCGGCCGTGCCACCTCAGGGAGACCGGCAGGCGTACCTGCCCTATCTGTCACGACACTCTCAGGGGGCGGCGCGAGGTCTAGTGGTGCCGGTTGAGGTCGCGGTCGAGCCGGTGGCAGGCGAGCTTGGTGATCGTGGCGACCGTGTGCTGGTGCCATTCAGCGAGGTGACGCTGCAAGGTGAGGGTGATCCAGCCGCCGACGTGGCCTACGATGCTGGCCGAGGGCGTTTGGTCACCGCTTCGGGCAGCCGCGTGTTGGTCTGGGACGTCTCAGCGCGCCAGCAAGTTTGGGTACGGCGTCTGCCGTCTCTCGCCTACCGCCTGGCGGTTGCGCCGACCGATGGAAGCATCTATGCCAGCGTGCCCAGCCGGGGCGAAGTGCATCGCCTATCCCCGAACGGCGAGCTGGTGGCCGTGGCGCAGGGCTTGGGCCGTCCTACCGAGCTGCTGCTTCTGGGCGGGCGCCTCTGGGTGGCGGAGGCGGACGCCGGGAGTCTGGCGGTGCTGGATGCAGCCACGCTTGAGGTGGTGCATCGCCTACGGTTGCCGGGCACGCCCGGGCCGATGGCGGTGGTGGCATCGGCTGGCCGATTGTACGTCACGCTGTACGAGACGGGGTCTCTGATGGTCCTGGACGTCGCCTCCCTCGAACCGCAAGGGCTGGTGGCTCTGGGTGGGGTGGGCCTGGTCTCTGAGCTGGTCGCGTCGGACACGTCTGGACGGGTCTATGCGACCCATGCCCTCTCCGCGCACTATGGCGGGATCTCGATGGTGGATGGTGAGGCGGCCACGGTGATCCGGACGGTCTGGGGCAATCCGGAGCGTCCGCTGCAGGGAGCCAACGCCCTGGTCATCGATGCTGCCCGCGATCAGGTGATCCTGCGCGAGGCGGGGGGCCTGCGCGTGCTGAATGGCGCGACCTTGGAGGAGCTCGGTGAAGCGGCGGGGGCCGGCTATGGCGCGCCCGGGGCGCTGGCCATGGATCTGGCCACCGGCACCGTCTTCCTGTCAGACGATGACGGTCAGCTCTGGGCCTATGGTTTCGCGGACGAATCACGATGAGCGTGGTTGATGAGGTCAAGCAGCGCGTCGACATCGTCGATCTGATCGGATCGCGCGTGCGCCTGCAAAAGGCAGGGCAGAACTACAAGGGGCTCTGTCCGTTCCATAGCGAAAAGACGCCCTCCTTTGTCGTGTTCCCAGAGACGCAGACTTGGCACTGCTTTGGGGCCTGCAACACGGGCGGAGACGTATTCACGTTCGTGATGCAGATGGAGGGCGTCGAGTTTGGCGAGGCGCTGCGACAGCTAGCGGACCGTGCTGGCGTGATACTGGAGCCTCTGGACGAAGAGGGCCAGGCGCGACGCGAGCTGACCGATCGCTTGCGGGCGGCGAACGCCGAGGCCGCTCGCTTTTTCCATCGTACGCTCATGGCTACCGACATGGGCGCATCAGCGTTGGCATACCTGCGCCAGCGCGGCCTGACGGATGCCACCCTACAGACGTTCCAGCTTGGTTATGCGCCCGATGATTGGCATGCTTGTGAGCAAGCCTTGCAGGGTGCGGGGTATGACCAGGATCTGCTGGTGGAGGCCGGGCTCTTGGCCCAGAACGATCGCGGGAATGTGTATGACCGCTTTCGCGATCGGGTGATGTTTCCCATCCGCGATCCTCGCGGGCACGTGGTGGGCTTTGCCGGCCGCGTCTTGGGGCAGGGCGAGCCCAAGTACCTGAACACGCCGCAGACGCCGCTGTTCGACAAGGGGCGCCTGCTTTACGGGTTCGATCTGGCCCGCGAGGCCATTCGGCAGACTGGGACGGCCATCGTCGTCGAGGGCTACATGGACGTGATCGGGCCGTACCAGGAAGGCGTGCGCAACCTGGTGGCTGTCATGGGGACTGCGCTCACCGAGGATCATGTCGCCTTGTTGCAGCCCATCGTCGAGCGCCTGATCTTTGCCCTCGACCCCGATGCCGCCGGCATCCGGGCCACCGAGCGCGGCGTCGAGGTTGCCCAGGACGCCATGCCGCGCGAGACCGTTCCCGTCCCGACGGCGTCTGGCCTGGTGCGGTACGAATCGCGCCTCAAGGCCGATATCCGCGTCCTCACCTTGCCCGATGGCCTGGACCCCGACGAGCTGGTGTTGCAGGACCGGGAGCGCTGGGACCGGTTGGTGGACGAGGCCAAGCCCGTCGTGGAGCATCTGATCGGACTGGCTGTGGCCGAGGCCGACGTCTCGACGGCGCGTGGCAAGCGCCAGGTGGTGGACAAGGTGCTGCCGATCATCAACGAGCTAGCGAACCCACTGGAGCGGCAGCACTATACCCAGCGGCTCGCTCAGGCCATCCGCATCGACGAGCGCACTCTGGCCGACGAGGCCCGACGCCTTCGGCGGGGTGCACGGCGGCGGGGCACGGCCTCGGACGAGGCTGGCACCCAGGCGGCAGCGGCATCGCGCGACGTGCCCATGGACCTGGAGAGCCGCGCCGTGGCGCTGCTGGTGCGCTACCCGGACGTGGGGTGGCAGGTGCTGGAAAAGACCGAACTGAGCCCTCAAGCGCTAGGCGAGTCGTTCGCAGATTCGCGCCATCGGCTGATCTGGGATGCTTTGTGCCAGGTCGCACCCGAGATCGGGCCCGGCGAGGATGCCCTCGAGCGCGTCTTGGCGCATCTTGACACCAGCGTCGGGGCTCATGTAGAATCGCTCCACTCTAGACTCCAGGGTGGCCCGCCCTTGTCCCCGGAGATGGTTCGCGAGGACCTGATCAAATCCACCATTCGCCTGCGTGAGCGATCCCTGTCGCGGACGATGCGCGAGCTGCAGTTCTTGCTCGACGACGCCGTTGCGTCTTCCGAGCCAGAGGGTGTGGCGCGCATCAGCGACCTGATCAACCGTGGGAGGACGGAGCTGCGGCTCTTGCACCAGCGGGCCTACGAGCTGAGCCTGATCGGCTCCAGTCGACGTTGACGCGCGCACCAGAGGCAAGTATGCCAAGCGACGTCTCGAACGGTAATCGCAACAACGACCAATCGCCGGACGTGCCTCTTCAGGATGACGCCGAGCGTCAGTGGCGTGAGGACCAGCCTCGGGCCAGCCGCGATAGCGATGCGGACTATCACGCCCGCATCGATAATCTGCTGGCCAAGGGCATTCGGCAGGAGCACCTCACCCGCAAGGATCTGCTGGACGCCATCCCCGATATTGACCAGCATCCGGAGCGCCTGCGTGCACTGGTGGATGTCCTCACCGATATGGACGTCCCCATCTTTGGCCTGGAGGACGATGAGGCTCCGCCAATCGACGGTGAGCCCGATGATGATGTTGGCGGTGAGCTGCTCGACCTGGAGGCGATCAGCGATCCGGTGCGTATGTACCTGCGCGAGATCGGCCGGGTCGACCTGCTGACGGCCGAGGAAGAGGTGCGCCTGGCCAAGGCGATCGAGGAGGGCAACCAAGCGGCCGAGGAGCTGGAGGCTCGCGAGAACGAGCTCTCCTCGCGGGAGCGACACCGTCTCGAGCTCAGGAGGCTGCGGGGTGAGCTGGCGCAGCGACGCATGGCCGAGGCGAACCTGCGCTTGGTGGTGAGCGTCGCCAAGCGCTACACGGGGCGGGGCCTGTCGCTTCTGGATCTGATCCAGGAAGGTAACCTGGGGCTGCTGCGCGGCGTGGAAAAGTTTGACTATCACAAGGGCTACAAGTTCAGCACCTATGCGACGTGGTGGATCCGCCAGGCGATTAGCCGCGCTATTGCTGATCAAGCGCGGACCATCCGCGTCCCGGTGCACATGGTGGAGACGATCAACCGGGTGACGCGGGCCATGCGCAGCCTCCAGCAGGAGCTGGGGCGCGAGCCCACGCCCGAAGAGATCGCTGTGCATATGAACCTGGTCACCGATGCCGAGCGGCGGGCCATCGAGGCGGCGGCGAGAGACGGCACCCCCTTGCCGGATCATGTGGCCCGCAGCCTACGACGGGCCGCCGACAAGGTGCGGCACTATGTGCGGATCGCGCAGGAGCCCATGTCGCTAGAGATGCCGGTGGGCTCTGAGGAGAACAGCGAGCTCGGCGATTTCATCCCCGACGAAACGCTAGCTGGCCCAGCGGAGGAGACCACCAAAGAGCTGCTCAAGGAGCAGATGCATGACGTGCTCGATTCGCTGACGGACCGAGAGCGGCAGGTGCTGACGCTGCGCTTTGGGCTGGAGGATGGGCAGCCCCGCACCCTAGAGGAGGTCGGCCAAGAGTTCGGCGTGACGCGCGAGCGCATTCGTCAGATCGAGGCCAAGGCTTTGCGCAAGCTGCGACATCCCACCCGCAGTCGGCGCCTGCGCGATTATCTCAGCTAGCGCAGGTTGGGGCGCGCATTTGACCGGACGGGGTGTTCCGGCTAGAATAGCCATCGTCTTCAGGGACGTTCCTCGGTAGCTCAATGGTAGAGCGACCGGCTGTTAACCGGTTGGTTGTTGGTTCGAGTCCAGCCCGAGGAGCTAGACCGCATAGGCTTGTGAGGGAACCCTTCGCACCGCTGAGGCAGTGGTGAGGAGGGTTTTCTGCCATGGGGCGCCGAGCTTGCGCTGCCTCTGCGACGCCGTCTCGCCGGGACTATGCGCCTGGGGGCGGCCGGCGGGATCTCGCCACGCGTCGCCCTATACGGGATCTCTGCCATGGCCACGGTGCCTGGTGCGTTGACAGCCGCCTCCAGGCTGAATAGCATCGGCGTATCGGCACGAGTCGAGCCCGACTGAGGAGCAGGCAGATGATCAGGGATATGTTCTCGCTGGAAGGACAGGTTGGCATCGTGACCGGCGGTGGCCAAGGGCTGGGCCAGGCGTTCTGCCAGGCTTTTGCCGAGGCGGGGGCGGATGTCGTGGTGGCGGAGCGGAACCCGGCCACCGGGCCCGTGACGGTGGGCCGGATCGAGGCGCTGGGGCGACGGGGCCTCTTTGTAGAGACCGATGTCACCAGCAAGGTAAGCGTGGCCGCCATGGTCGAACAGACATTGGAGGCCTTTGGACGGATCGATTTCCTTATGAACAACGCCGGCATCACCAAGTGGGCTCCGGCCGAAGAGATCTCGGAGCGTGACTGGCGTGAGGTCATGGCCGTCAACCTTGATGGGTTGTTCTACTGTTGCCAGGCGGTGCATGGCCCGATGAAGAACGCGGGCGGGGGGCGGATCATCAATATCGCCTCCATGTCCGGCCTGATCGTGAACGACCCGCAAAAGCAGGCCTCGTACAACACCAGCAAGGCGGCGGTGATCCACCTGACGCGGTCGCTGGCCTGCGAGTGGGCTCCCGATAGCATCCGGGTGAACGCTATCGCGCCGGGCTATATGGCTACACCCATGGCCCAGCCCTTTTTCGACGATCCGGCTTACGGTAGGCGTTGGATGCAGGCCATTCCCATGGGCCGCCCCGGACAGCCGGAGGAATTGGCGGGCGCGGCCGTCTATCTCGCGTCCAGGGCGTCGAGCTATGTTACTGGCTCGGTTCTGGTTGTCGACGGCGGGTATACTGCCTGGTAGCAGGCTCTCAAGCTAGGAGGCCATGTGCAAGGACGGGCGGTTCGGTTTGTGGACGCCAACCGGGTGGATTGGGGCACCGTCGAGGTGCCAGAGCCCGGCCCGGACGATGTGGTGGTGGATGTGCGGTATTCCTGGATCAGCCCTGGCACCGAGGGTTCCTTCCTACGAGGCGAGCGCACGGCCGGAGACACCCCGTACGTGCCCGGCGATCCTTGGCCCTTTCCCCGGGTGCCCGGCTATCAGAAGACCGGTGTGGTCCGCTCGGTGGGCGAGCGGGTCACAGGTGTGGCCGTGGGCGACTGGGTGTTCTCATCCGTCAGCCGCGTGCAGTATGGCCTCGATGCCATGGGCGGCCATGTGTCGCCGGCAGTGACGCCACAAGATCAGATCTGGAAGCTGCCCGACGGGCTGTCGCCAGAGGCCGCTAGCGGGCTGGTGCTCGTGCAGGTTGGCTATAACTGCGGTACGAGAGCGCCGGTGTCGATCGGTGAGTGGGCCGTGGTGATCGGTGATGGACTGGTGGGGCACTGGGCTGCCCAGACGCTGGCCTGGCGGGGCGCCCGCGTCGTCATGCTGGGGCACCATGCGCCGCGGCTTGAGCGCCTGGTCGCCGCTGGCTCGGTGGCTGTGAACACTACCCACGAGCCAGCCCTGGAGGCCGTGCAGCGGGTGGCCCAAGGCAAGGTGGCTGTGCTCGTCGATACGGCCGGCAGCGTTCCCGCAGTAGAGGCGCTCTTGCCCACGCTCAAGCATAACGGGCACATCGTCTCGGCGGGCTTTTGCGGAACTGAAGGCCGTATCGACATACAGAAGCTGCGCCTGGGTGAGATTGCCCTCCATTGCCCCAGTGGGTGGACGCGCAGGCGCATGGATGAGACGTTGGCGTTGTTGGCCGCGGGTTGGCTGGATACCGAGTCGTTGATCACGCATCGGTTCCCGGCGGAGCGTGTGGCCGATGCGTGGCAACAGATCGTGTCGCATCGTACCGAGACTTTGGGGGTGATTCTGACATGGGAATGATGCGTTCGTTGCAGATCAAGGCGCCCGGCCTGGCCGAGGTGGTGGAGCTACCGATTCCCGAGCCCGGCCCCGGCCAGGTGGTCATCAAGGTGTTGGCGGTGAATACCTGTCCGCACTGGGACCTGCACATCTACCACGGCAAGCCGATGTTTGCCGGGAGCGGGCCCATTCAGTACCCATACACCGCTGGCCAGCCCGGCCATGAGGCGGCGGGCGAGGTCTATGCCCTGGGCCAGGGCGTGGATGACCTGCAGGTGGGCGATCGGGTGGCCATGTGGCGTGATCAGGGCCATGACCGGCAAGGATGCTATGCCCAGTACGCCCTAGCCGAGCGAGCGAATCTCCTCAAGGTACCCGACCACGTCGACCTGGACAAGGTCGTCTCGCTCGAGCTGGCCATGTGTGTAGGGGTCAGCATCTTGGAGCTCAAGGCCTGGGGAAGCATTCAGGGCCGCAAGGTGGGCGTGGGCGGCCTCGGGCCTGCTGGACGGGTGGCGGCACAGATGCTCAAGGCCGAGGGCGCCGCAAAGGTGGTGGGTTCGGAGCCCAACGCGGCTCGCCGCCGGGCGGCGCTGGATGCGGGCGATGTGGACGCCGCGTTCGACCCGACGGGTGCCGCAGAGCAGCTCCCACCGCTGCGGCGTCAGCCCGGAGCCTTTGAGACCAGCATCGACTGTGTTGGGCTGGCCTCCTCGGTTCATTTTATGATGGACCACACAACCGAGACGTTAGCCCTCTTTGGAGTGCAGCGGGAGGACTATGTCTATGGCGTTCGGCATGCCGGGCTGAGGCTCTTTGGCTACCAGTTCCATCACATCCGTGCGGCACAGTATGCCATGGATCTGATCGCCAAGGATCTGCTGGATCTGCGTCCGCTGGCGAGCGTCCAGCTACCTTTGTCACGCTATGCCGAGGGCGTTCACCTGCTAGAGGCAGGAGAGGCATTCAAGATCTGCTACCTGCCTTGGGCATAGCCGAATGAGGGGCTGGCTGGCGGCGGCTTGCTATGAGGAGCGTTGGGGCGGCGCTCCCTGGTGATGAGATGCGTGGGGAGCGCCGTCAGATATTTGAGCGAGTTGATCCACTGTGGTAAAATCGTAAGAAGGCTGTGGGTCAAGTTAGGCTGCAATGAGGGGTTCCGATGAGTGGCGGCCAAGAACAGCGCGCGTCTGGAAGTGGTATGGGCGATGATGATCTCGGGCAGGCGTTCTATATGCGCCTGCAGGACGATGGGTGGTCAATGAGCGGCCGGCGACGTTGTTGGCGGCCCCCGACCGACGTCTACGAGACCGATGACCATATCGTGGTCAGGGTCGAGGTGGCGGGTATGCAGGAGGATGACTTTGCCATCCAGCTGCGTGGTCGCCGACTGTCGATCTCGGGGGTGCGGCGCGACCCTGGGGCCAAGCGCGGGTACCAGAACATGGAGATCCGCTATGGGGCCTTTGTATCCGAGCTGGAGCTGGGCTGGGCCGTCGATCCCGATGCGGTCGATGCGGTGTACGAGCACGGCTTTTTGCATGTGCGCCTGCCCAAGGTGCAGCGGCGCGTTCGAGTACGCGTCGTGCCGGCCGAAGAGTAGCGATGGGGTGCTGAACGCATGAAGTGGGAGATGGTGGGCGAATCGGCGATGGATCTGCTGGGTATAGTCAAGACCAAGGGGCAAGGGCTTCCTGATGCGGCTGCGCCTGGCCATGAGGAGGGTGATCGGGAGCTCCCGCGGGAGATGCCCGTTCTGCCTCTCAAGAATACCGTCGTCTTTCCCATGACGGTGCTTCCGCTGGTGGTGCAAAAGCCACGATCCGTCCGCCTGATTGATGATGCGGTGGTGGCCGATCGGATGGTGGCGTTGGT
>JAXGON010000017.1:0-40960 GCA_040767425.1 Anaerolineae bacterium
GGCCGAATGCTCCGGAACAGATATCCCAGGGGCAAGCGCGCGATCAGCGTGGCGGCGGTGATGATCAAAAGGATCGCCAGGCTGCCGCTGTACGAGCTGACGATCACGGTGCAGGCCAGCAAGAGGCCAAAGCATACCAGCTTGATGCGTGGATCCAGCCGGTGGATCACCGAGCCCGTTGGGATGTACTGGCCGATGCTGACGTGCCTTAGCGCCTGATAGCTTGCCACACGGCCTCCTCAGCCTCGGCCAGGGTGATGGCGGACCGGTCTAGGTCCAGGCCTCGATCTGCCAAGCGATCGACGATCTGCCCGGCGGTGGGCCTCAAGAGCCCATAGTCGGACAAGGCAAAGTTCGGCCCCAGGATTTCGCGCGTGGGGCCTGTGGCCACGGTGCGGCCCTCGAACAGCACGGTCACCCTGTCGGCGATGCCGGCGACCTCGTCCATGTCGTTGGAGATGATGACGATGCCCAGGCCGAGTTCCCCGTGCAGTCGGCGGACTACGTCCAGCACCTGTTCCTTGCCGGCTGGATCCAAGCCCGTGGTCGCCTCATCCATGACCAGCACGCGCGGGTGAACAGCCAGCACACCTGCGAGGGCCACGCGGCGCATCTCTCCCCCGCTGAGCGCAAAGGTCTGGCGGTCCACATAGCGCGCAAAGGGCAGACCTACCGCGTCCATGGCCTCGCGGACCCGCTCGCGCAGGGCTGCGCCGTCCAGGCCGAGCTGAGCAGGTCCGTGGGCGATGTCGTCTCCGACGAGCTGTTCGAGCATCTGCTGATGAGGGTGCTGAAACACCAGGCCGACCTGGCGACGGAGGAGGCGGACGTCACAGGTGCGTGAGGCGGTATCCTGGCCCAGAACCCGCACGTGGCCCGTCATCTCGGGTCGCAACAGGGCATTCATGTGGTGCGCCAAGGTGGACTTGCCTGCGCCGCTGGGGCCCACTAGCGCTACGATCTCGCCCTCGTAAAGCGCGAAATCCACATCCTTGAGCGCCTCGGTCTGCATGGGCGTGCCTGGCAGATAGGTGTGTCGTAATGCGGTGATGGCGATCAGCGGCTCAGCCATGGCTGGCCTCGTTTGGCGCGAGCAGCGTCTCTACCAGGTCGTCGACGGTCAAGACGGGTTGGATCGGCAGTCCGCGACGGGCCAGCCCGCTGCTCAGCAGGCGGGCTGGAGGCCCCGAGAGCCCTACCTCCCGCAAGAGCTCCTCCTGCGCGAATACCTCGTCGGGCGAGCCTCGCAGGGCGACACGGCCCTGGTGGAGCACCAGCATTTGCTCGGCATCGGCGGCCTCGTCCATATAGTGGGTGATCAAGATGATGGTCAGGCCCTGACGATGGAGACGAGTGAGCAGCTCCCGCATGCGCGCGCGACTGACGGGGTCCAGCATGGCGGTGGATTCATCCAGGACCAGGCAGCGGGGCTGCATGGCGAGGAGGCTGGCCACGGCCAGGCGGGCCTTTTCGCCCGCAGAGAGCAGTCGCGGATTGTCCTGGGCGCGGTGGGCCAGATCGGTATCGCCCAGCGCCGACCGTACCCTCTGCTCCAGCTCGGGATGCGGGATGCCCAGGTTCTCTGGGCCAAAGGCCACTTCTTCTTCCACCGTGGTGGCGACGAACTGGTTGTCAGGGTTCTGAAAGGCCATGGCGACCAAGCTGCGGATCCTGAGCTGCTGGGGGCGGTCGCGGGTATCCAGGCCCATCACCCGCACAAGGCCCTCGTTGGGCAGCAGGAGGCCGTTGAGGCACTTGGCCAGGGTCGACTTGCCAGATCCGTTAGGCCCCAGGATGGTCAGATAGGTGCCTTCGTTGACCGTTGCGGAGACGTTGGACAGAGCCTGCACCGCGTCACCACCCTGGGTTTGGTAGGCAAACGATAGGTTCTCGATTTCGATCAGCGGAGGGGACATGAGACCGCCTCACACAAAAAGCCCTGTGTCGTCCGATCGACACAGGGCGCACCCATCCTCGGGGAAACCTGGTCGTCTCGGTCGACTGGCGATCCAAGCGACGAATTGTACCTGGCGCATAGCTCGATGCTGTGACAGTCATCGGCTCCATCATTGTAGGGCAGAGCCGATGTCGGCGCAAATCGGTTCGGGAGCAAGCGTCATGGTCAGGCCCTTTGACAGCGGCGGGGATTGCAGCTATATTTCAGATACCCAGTGGGGGTATATCGTGATAGTACAGGGGGGTAGCGTGGAACAGCAGACGATCCGTGTCCTGGTGATGGGCAATAGCGAGGGCGAGATCTGCCGTCACGGTTGAGGCCCGCGTAGGTCTTCGGAGGAGACCGCCGAGATCACACGACAGCTCTTTCGCCGTACCATGGGTGATGCCGTGAGCGTGAGCTATGTGGATGCGGCCGAACCGTCGGCCCTGGAGCCATACGCGGGCCTGCTGGCGCAGGTTCCGGAGGCGCGGCGTCTGTATCCGCTTGTCTTTGTGAACGACCAGCTAGCGGTGATCGGCAGCGCCGACTTTTATGACATTGCGTACCATGTGCAGCGTATCGCGCAGGCGGCCGAGGTCAAGGCCTAGCTGGGCGATGACGTCGTGGGGAGCGTCATCGGCGCTCCCCACGCGGGCGCGCTGGCTGCTCACACCTCGTCTGACGGCGGCGCCGCAACCTCCTCGGTCTCGTCACCAGCCAGATGGTTCTGGGCCTCTTTGTCGTTGCCGTTCTTTTTGCTGCTGGCCGCATACTGCTTGAGCTTGGCGCGGACAGCAGCATAGATTGTGCCTTCGGGATACTCGCCGTCATCACCGCGCTCGCCTGCTGGAATGCCCGTGAGCAGCTCGATGCCCTCCTCGATGCGCGACACGGCATAGACGTGGAACTGGCCCTGCCGCACCGCCTCCACCACATCCTCACGCAGCATCAGGTTACGTAGGTTTGCGCGGGGAATCAGCACACCCTGGTCGCCCGTCAGCCCCATCTCGCGGCAGACATCAAAGAACCCCTCGATCTTGGCGTTGGCTCCGCCGATGGGCTGGATCTGCCCCAGCTGATTTACGGAACCTGTGACGGCCAGGTTCTGCTTGATGGGCACATCGGACAGGCTGGATAGCAGCGCATAGAGCTCGGTGCTGGAGGCGCTGTCGCCCTCGACGCCCGAGTAGAGCTGCTCAAACGTGAGACTGGCCGAGAGCGTCAGGGGATGCTCCTGCGCAAAGTGGCTGGCGAGGTACGACGATAAGATCAGCTGGCCCTTGTCGTGGATGGGGCCCGATATCTTGACCTCACGGTCGATGCTGGCGATGCCCGACCGCCCCATGAAGGTTCGGGCGGTGACCCTGGAGGGGATGCCAAAGGTATAGTTGCCCGCCTGGATCACCGAGAGACCATTAATCTGGCCCACCACCGCGCCTTGGGTATCGATAAAGATCGAGCCCTCGGCGATGGACTCGCGGTAGCGTTCGGCGGCGGCCTCTTGGCGGATGGTGCGCTGAGCAATGGCCTTGCGCACATGCTCGGCGGTGACCAGGTCTGCGCCAGCCTGCGTGGCCCAGTAGGCCGCCTCGCGCACCATATCGGCCACCTCGGCCATGCGCACGGTCGCCTTTTCCTGATCCTCGGCGTAGCGGGAGGCCTCCTCGATCACCTGGGCGGCAGCATCGGGGCCGTAGGGCGGCAAGCTCTCGCGTCGGCACAGGTCGCCGATGAACCGAGCGTACGACTCTGTCAGATCATCGTCCAGATCGGTGCGGGTGGTGAACTCGGCTTTGACTTTGAAGAGCTCGCGGAAATCCTCGTCCAGGGCGGACAGCAACTGGTACAGGCGTTCATCGCCAATCAGGACCACCTTGATATCCAGCGGGATGGGCTCGGGTTCGAGCGTCACCGAGGCCACCAGCCCATAGTATTGGGCCATCTCTTCGATCTTGATGTGCTTGTTGCGCAGGGCGCGCTTGAGGGCCTCCCAGGCCAGCGGATTGGAGAGCACGTTCTTGGCCTCGGCCACCAGATAGCCGCCGTTGGCTCGATGCAGGGCTCCCGCACGGATCTGGGTAAAGTCGGTGAACATGGTGCCAAACTGGCTACGGTGCTCGATCCTTCCCACCAGGTTCTGGTAGGTGGGGTTGTCCTCGATCACGATGGGAGCGCAGCCGTCGGCGCAGTCGGCCGTCAGCACGTTCACCGTGTAGCGGGTACGCCTGCTGGGGCCACCGCCCATTTGCCGCAAGAGTAGTGCCTGGGGATCCTGCTCGTCTTGCGGCATGAACTCGTCGGCATGTTGGACGATATCGTCTCGCACCGAGCGGAGATAGGCCGCCACAGCGGCGTCGTCGGCAAAGGCCTCATGCAGGTCTTCCATGACCTGATCGACCACAAAGCCAGCCATCTCGGTCTTGAGGTTCTCGATGCTCCGTCGCCGCTCCCGATCCATCTCGCGCGTCTGGCGCATGGTCTTGTCGTATTGCTCCTGGAGCTGCGGCCGATGGGCCTCAAAGGCGCGCTTTTGCTCGGGATCGAGCTGTTCGTACTCTTCCGCGCTCAGCACCTGGCCGTCCACCACAGGGGCGATGGCGAGCCCCATTTGGCTACGAATAAGCGCAAAGTTGCGTTCATTCAGGTATTGCTCGAGTTGAGACAACAGCTCTTGTTGGCGCTGCTGAAAGCTCAGCAGGATCTCGCGCCGCCTCTGCTCATAGAACTCGCCCTCGAACGCGCGCGGGATCTCTTGTTCTAGCTGCTCGATGACCTCAACCATCCCATCTCGCAACGCCGTGGCCCGCCCAGGCGCGAGGCTCAGGGCTCTGGGGCGGCGCGGATCCTCAAAGTTGTGCACATAGCACCATTCGTCGGGCTGCTCGCGCTCGGCTGCCCGCCGAACTAGGTATTGGCGAATGGCCGTGGTGCGGCCCGAGCCAGCGGGGCCGACGGCAAAGATGTTGTACCCCTCCGATGTGATATCCACACCGAACCCGATGGCGTCGACGGCCCGATCTTGGCCAATGATGGTCTCTAGGGGCGCTAGCTCCTCGGTGGATTTCCATGAGAAGCGCAATGGGGCGATCTGCTTGCGGAGCTGGTCGGGGCCCACCTCAAAGGACATTAGGATGTCGGCCATGTTTGCATCCTTTCTCCGAGATCCGATCAAGCGGCGCGGCACAAGAGTAACAGACGCGATTATAGCACCGCGACGGCCAGCGGTCCATGAGCTAGCTGCGGAGGGGCAGAGCACGGGAGCGACCGATGCCATGATCTGAGCCCCGGAGCTGGTGGCTTGTGGCGTGGGGTCAGCCCTGAACCCTTTCCGCCCTCGGCTTGACATTCCCCCACGCCTGTGATATGCTTGCTCTATCATCAGAAAGGTTTGGGCAAGTCTCGTGTCAACGCCACAGTCCGCCAACAGCATTCTGGTCCTAGTCGAGCTCCTCGTTATTGGGGAGCTATCACTGGTTGGGCGAGGGCTGGACTAGGCAACGCAAGCGTACACAGTGACACCAGGGCCTCACCCAACAGGGTGAGGCCTTTCGTATCTCGGACAATCGAGCCCTGAGGGCCACGGGGAATGCTCCCCGACACGCAAGGAAGCCACAGCTCGTGCACCATCGGGCGCACGAGCCGTGGAGCTTTTTTTTCTAGAGCCGCCTAATACACTCGAGGAGATTGACAAGTGAACAGCGACCAAGTCAAGACTGGGCTCAAGCGTACCCCCCACCGTTCGCTACTCTGGGCGTTGGGATGCACCCAGGAAGAGATGGACCGTCCCTTTGTGGGCGTCATTAACTCCTACAGCGAGATCGTGCCTGGGCATCTGCACCTTCGCAACCTGGCGGACGGCGTCAAGGCAGGCGTTCGCATGGCTGGCGGCACGCCCTTTGAGGCCAACACCATCGCGATCTGTGACGGCATCGCCATGGGGCATGACGGCATGAAATACTCGCTGGCCTCTCGCGAGCTGATCGCGGACTCGGTCGAGGCGGTGGTGGCGGCCCACGCCTTTGATGCCATCGTCTTGGTCCCCTCTTGCGACAAGATCATCCCAGGGATGCTGATGGCGGCCGCCCGGCTGGACCTTCCCGCGGTGGTGGTTACCGGCGGCCCCATGCTGGCCGGGCGCCTGGGGAAGGACGTGCTGGACCTGAACAGCGCCTTTATGGCGGTGGGCGAGGTCTCGGCTGGCACCATGGACGAGGAGCAGGCTCGCCGCATCGAGATGGCCTGCTGCCCTGGCTGTGGCTCTTGCTCGGGCATGTTCACCGCCAACACCATGAGCTGCTTGTGCGAGCCTCTGGGCCTTGGGTTGCCCGGGAATGGCACCACGCCGGCGGTGTCGTCGCGTAGAATCGCGCTGGGCAAAGAGGCTGGGATGCATGTCATGGAGATGCTGCGTCGCGATATTCGACCCCATGACGTGTTCACCCGAGATGCGTTCATCAACGCCTATACCGTCGACATGGCGATGGGCGGCTCAACCAACTCGGTATTGCACCTGACGGCCATCGCTCACGAGGCTGGCCTTGACTTTGACCTGCACGAGATCGATGCCATCAGTCAGCGGACGCCCCATCTCTGCAAGCTTTCGCCCGCTAGCGAGCAGCACCTAGAGGATCTCTACTATGCCGGGGGCATCGAGGGCATCATGCTCGAGCTGGCCGAGCGCGGCCTGCTGAATACCGACTGCATCACCGCGACGGGGGGCACCATCGCCGACAACCTGGCCCCGGGCTCTCGTTGGGCCCCTGACGCGGCTCGCATCGACCGCTCGGTTATCCGCAGTGCCAATGATCCCTACTCCGAGACGGGCGGCCTGGCCATCTTGTTTGGGAACCTGGCTCCCGAGGGCGCGGTGGTCAAGGCCGCGGCTGTGGCCCCCCGCATGATGCAGCACCGTGGCCCGGCCAGAGTCTTTGACTCGGAGGAAGAGGCCACCGAGGCCATCCTGGCCCACCAGTTCCAGCCCGGCGACGTGTTGGTGATTCGCTATGAAGGCCCCAAGGGCGGGCCGGGCATGCGCGAGATGCTGACGCCCACCTCGCTGCTCTCAGGCATGGGCATGGACGACAAGGTGGCGCTGATCACTGATGGGCGCTTTTCCGGCGCCACGCGCGGGGCCGCCATCGGGCACGTCTCAGCCGAGGCGGCGGCTCGAGGGCCGATCGCCGCGCTGCGGGATGGCGACGTGGTCTCTATCGATATCCCTGGCCGATCGCTGACCGTGGAGCTCTCAGAAGAGGAGCTGGCCGAGCGTCTCAAGGCATTGCCGCCCTTTGAGCCCAAGGTCAAGACCGGCTATCTGCGGCGCTATGCGCAACTGGTGACATCGGCAAGCACGGGGGCAGTGTTCGGCTAGACGGTTCGCATGTCGCCAGGCGAGGACGGCTGGCTGAGGCAGCCACACATCGGAGGTACACAGCATGAGACTGAACGGGGCCCAGATGGTCTGGGAATCGTTAGTTCGCGAAGGCGTGGATGTGTTCTTTGGCATCACCGGCGGCAAGGTGATCCCTCTCTATCATGAGTTAACGCGCTACCCTATCCGCCAGGTGACCATGCGGCATGAGCAGGCGGCGGCGCACGCCGCTGATGGCTACGCACGGGCGACCGGCAAGGTGGGCGTGTGCGTCGCGACTTCGGGGCCCGGCGCGACCAACCTGGTGACGGGAATCGCCAATGCCCAGATGGACTCGGTGCCGCTGGTGGCCATTACCGGCCAGGTGTCGCGGTCGGATCTCGGCCTGGATTCGTTCCAAGAGGTTGATATCACCGGCATCACCATGCCCATCGTCAAGCACAACTACTTGATTACCGATGTCGTCGATCTGCCTGTGGCCATCAAAGAGGCGTTTCACATCGCGCGCACTGGGCGCCCTGGCGCCGTCTTGATTGACATTGCGGTCAACGCCCAGACGGATACGGCAGAGTATGTCTACCCCGACGAGGTGGATCTGCCGGGCTTTCGGCCGCATCTCACCGGGAACCGGCGCCAGGTCAAGCAGGCGGCCCAGATGCTGGCCGAGGCAGAGCGCCCCCTCATCGTGGCTGGCCGAGGGGTGCTGATCGCGGGGGCGTGGGACCTGCTACGCGAGTTGGCCGAAAAGGCGGACATTCCCGTGGTGACTACATTGTTGGGCAAGAGCGCCCTGCCTGAAACGCATCCGCTCTGCCTCGGTATGGGCGGCATGCACGGCGAATCGTTCGTCAACCATGCCTTGCAGAACGCCGATCTGATCCTGGCCATTGGCTCTCGCTTGGATGATCGCTTCACCAGCACGGCCCACACGTTCGCACCCCGCGCCAAGATCATCCACGTCGATATCGACCCCGCCGAGATCGGCAAGCGCATCCGCGTGGATTTGCCCGTCGTGGGCGACGCTCTATACGTGTTGCGCGATCTAGTCCCCATGGTGGACGCGGCGTCCCATAGCTCATGGAAGCAGGCCATTCAGGCGTGGCGCTCGGATACCGAGGGCCGCGACGTGGCCAACCGCGCCCCTCATGCCCTGTTGCCGGCCCATGTGGTGCGGGCTATCGATCAGGCTACCCAGGGGCAGGCCATGATGGTCAGCGACGTGGGGCAGAACCAGATGTGGGAGGCCCAGTACTATCGCCATCAGCGCGCGCGCGGGCTGATCACGTCGGGAGGCTTGGGCACCATGGGGTTTGCCCTGCCGGCTGCCATCGGCGTGGCGGTGGGTTGTCCCGATCTGCCCGTATGGGTGGTGGCGGGCGACGGCGGCTTTCAGATGACCTTTCAGGAGATGGTGACCGCCGTCCAGGAACGCCTCCCCATCAAGATTGCCGTGCTGAACAACGGCTACCTGGGGATGGTCCGCCAGTGGCAGGAGCTGTTCTTTGAGGGGAACTATTCGGGGACTCCGATCCTCGGACCCGACTTTGCCAAGCTGGCCGAGGCCTGTGGCGTGATGGGCCAGACCGTCAAAGACCATGAGGGGATCATGCCGGCTATCAAGCGCGCCATGGCCCATGACGGCCCCGCCCTGATCGATTTCCAGATCGAACGGGAGCACAATGTATTCCCGATGGTGCCGGTTGGTGGGGCGATCCATGAGATGATCCGCCGCCCAGAAGAGGGCATGGAGGCCCCGTTGCCCAACGGCCGCTCCACGCGGGAGTCGGAGGTGTAGCATGGGCACAGCGATGCAAGAGGTCCTCCCGCGGCACACGCTCATCGTCTTGGTCGAGGACAAGCCCGGCGTCCTCAGTCAGGTTGTGAACCTGTTCCGACGGCGCAACTATAACATCGAGAGTTTGACCGTCGGGCATAGCGAGACCGCCGGCATGTCGCGGATGACCGTGGTCGTGCGCGGTGATGACGCCGTGGTTGAGCAGGTGATCAAGCAGCTCTATAAGCTGATCCCCGTCACCAAGGTGACCGACATCACCGATGACGTGGCTGTGATCCGCGAGTTGGCGCTGGTGCGCGTGCACGCGCCCGCCTCCAAGCGCAGCGAGATCAAGCAGCTGGCCGATATCTTTCGCGCTCAGATCATTGACGTGGCGCCGGACTCGCTGACCATCGAGATCACGGGCACAGAGGACAAGGTTGATTCGTTGATCCACGTGTTGCGCCCCATGGGCATCAAGGAGCTCACGCGAACAGGTCGGGTGGCTATGGTGCGTGGCACGAGCGGCAACGGCGGTTAGGGCGTCGCTCTTTCCGCCGAGTGTGGGCGAACGACAGAGGCGATTCATCGACAGGAGGTACAAACGTGGCGACGATCTACTATGAGCAGGATGCGGACCTAGGCCTACTCAAGGGCAAGCGCATCGCGGTGATCGGGTATGGCAGCCAGGGGCATGCACACGCCCTGAACCTGCGGGACAGCGGCTGCGACGTGGTGGTGGGGCTCTATCCCAGCAGCAAGTCTTGGGCCAAGGCCGAGTCCGATGGCTTGACGGTGATGGCTACCGCCGACGCTGTGGCCGCGGCCGATATCGTGATGATGCTGGCTCCTGATACGCTGATTCCGACCATCTATGAGCAGGATGTTGCTCCGAATCTAGCAAAGGGCAACATGCTGATGTTTGCCCACGGCTTTAGCATTCACTATGGGCAAGTCGTGCCGCCTGAGGATGTGGACGTCACCATGATCGCCCCCAAGGCGCCGGGTCATCGCGTGCGCGAGATCTATCCCGAGGGCCAGGGCGTGCCCGGGCTGTTGGCGATTTACCAAGACGCCACGGGCAACGCCAAAGCGCTAGCGCTGGCCTATGCCAAGGGAATCGGCTGCGCGCGAGCGGGCGTGATCGAGACTACCTTTGAGGAAGAGACCGAGACCGACCTCTTTGGCGAGCAGGCGGTTCTCTGTGGTGGCATCACCGCGCTCATGAAGGCTGGCTTTGACACACTGGTCGACGCTGGCTACCAGCCTGAGATCGCCTACTTTGAGTGCGTCAACGAGATGAAGCTGATCGTCGACTTGATCTACCAAGGCGGCCTCTCGTACATGCGCTACTCGATCAGCGACACGGCCGAGCATGGCGACTATTATGCGGGGCCCAAGATCGTCACCGACGAGACGCGGGCTGCCATGCGCAAGTTGCTGGCTGACATCCAGGATGGTACCTATGCCCGCGAGTGGATCCTGGAGAACCAGGCTAATCGGCCCAGCTTTAATCTGATCCGCAAGCGTGAGCAGAACCTGCTCATCGAGCGCGTCGGACGCAAGCTGCGCCAGATGATGCCCTGGCTGGACGCGAAATAGATCGTCGCGGCCTCCAGGGCACGGCTGCGGTTGTGTCCTGGAGGCCAGCGAGGAAGGCTGCGACCCATGACCGAACGCATCACCATCCTGGATACGACCCTGCGCGATGGGGCGCAGCGCGAAGGTATCTCGTTTTCCGCGAGCGACAAGATTCGGATTGCGCAACGGCTGGATGACCTGGGCGTTACCTATATCGAGGGCGGGTGGCCTGGCTCTAACCCCAAGGACGTCGAGTTTTTTGCCCGTGCCAGGCATCTACGCCTCAAGCATGCCCGCGTCGCTGCCTTTTGCAGTACGCGCCACCACAGCGCCAAGGTTGCCGAGGACCGCAACCTTCGGGCGGTGCTGGATGCGGGGGTGCGTACGGCCGTCATGGTCGGCAAGTCGTCGGCCATGCACGTGGAGCAGGTGCTGGGCATCTCCAAAGAACAGAACTTGGTCATGATTCGCGAGAGCATCGCGTACCTGGTGGAGCGCGGCCTTGAGGTTCTCTTTGACGCTGAGCACTATTTCGACGGGCACAAGCTCGATCGCGACTATGCGCTGCAGACGCTTCAGGTAGCCGCTGACGCGGGGGCTGCCTATGTGGTGCTGTGCGACACGAATGGAGGGAGCCTCCCATCCGAGGTCGCGAGCATCGTGGGAGAGGTGCGACAGCATCTGCCGCAGGTCGCGGTAGGGATGCACGCGCACAATGACAACGGCATGGCCGACGCCAATACGATCATGGCCGTCGAGGCGGGCGCCACCCACGTTCAGGGCACCATGAACGGCTATGGCGAGCGATGCGGCAATGCCGACCTGTGCACCATCATTCCCAATCTAGAGCTCAAGATGGGGCGGCGGGCGCTGGCCAACGGCAGCCTGGCCCGCCTCACGGAGACATCGCGGTTCGTGTCCGAGGTCGCCAACTTGAACCCTAATCCCCATGCGCCTTATGTGGGCTCCAGCGCTTTTGCCCACAAAGCGGGGCTGCACGTCAGCGCCCTGCAACGCGTACCCGATAGCTATCAGCATGTGGATCCCGCCTTGGTTGGCAACGAGATGCGCGTCCTGATCTCCGAGCTTTCGGGGCGGGCTAACGTGGCCCACAAGCTACGCGAGATGGGCCTAGAGGATGAGCTGAGCTCCGACCAGGTTCGCGCCCTCGCTCAACGCCTCAAAGAGCTGGAAAGCCAGGGGTACCAGTTCGAGGGCGCCGATGGCTCTTTTGAGCTGATGGTGCGACGGATGCTGCCAGGTTATGCCCCCCCGTTCGAGGTGCAGGATGCTTTGGTGCTGGCTGAGAAGCGCAACGACAACCCCATGCTCTCCGAGGCCACGGTCAAGATGCGCGTGGGTGACCAGATGATGCACACCGCCTCCGATGGCGATGGCCCCGTCAACGCCCTGGACCGCGCCATGCGCAAGGCGCTGCTCCCCACCTACCCGTGGTTGGAGGGGGTCCATCTCACCGACTATAAGGTGCGTATCGTCGATCCTCAGTCGGCGACGGCCGCCCTTACGCGGGTGTTGGTCGATGCCAGCGATGGGAACGAGACGTGGACCACCGTGGGCTGCTCGGTCAATATCATCGAGGCCAGCACGACCGCCTTGGTGGATAGCCTCGAGCTCGCTCTACTTGGGCGGTCTTCCAGAGCCAGTCACTAGGGAGATCCCTTCTGACGGGGAAGACCGCTGTGGCCTAGCCCACACGAGCGCCGATACCGACACTGGAGTGGCCGTCGAACAGAGCAGGGAGAAACGCACTGACCATGGATACCGTTCGGATATTCGATACCACGTTGCGAGATGGCGAGCAGTCGCCTGGGGCTACGCTGCATACCGACGAAAAGCTGGCGATCGCCCATCAGCTGGCCCGTCTGCAGGTCGATATCATCGAGGCGGGCTTTCCCGCTGCTTCGCCAGGCGATCTGGACGCCGTGCGGCGCATTGCACAGCAGGTAGAGGGCCCCACCATCTGCGGCTTGGCGCGCTGCGTCGCCAGAGACATCGATGCTGCCTGGGAGGCCGTGCGCGAGGCGGCCAAACCCCGCATTCACGTCTTTATCGCCACGTCCGATATTCATATGCAGCACAAGCTGCGCATGACCCGCGAGCAGGTGCTGGATGCCACCAAGCGCATGGTGGCGTACGCCCGTTCGCTCTGCGAGGATATCGAGTTCTCGCCAGAGGATGCGGGTCGCTCCGATCCCGAGTTCCTCTACCAGGTACTTGGCGCCGCTATCGCCGAGGGCGCGACGACGCTCAACATCCCCGACACCGTTGGCTATACCGTCCCGCTCGAGTTCGGAGCGCTGATCAAGGGCATCGCCGACAACACACCTGGCATCGATCAGGCCATCATCTCGGTGCATTGCCACAATGATCTGGGGCTGGCCGTCGCCAACAGCCTGGCGGGCGTAGAGAACGGGGCTCGCCAGGTCGAGTGCACCATCAACGGTCTGGGTGAACGCGCGGGCAACGCCGCTTTGGAAGAGATCGTCATGGCCCTCTTTGTCAGAGGTCAGTACTATGGCGTCAACACCAACATCAAGACCGACGAACTCTATCCCACCAGTCGCATGGT
Organism: Anaerolineae bacterium; assembly: GCA_040767425.1. Lineage (GTDB taxonomy): Bacteria > Chloroflexota > Anaerolineae > UBA1429 > UBA1429 > DAIRUQ01. The sequence continues at coordinate 13,256 of JAXGON010000017.1, forward strand.
GGCCAACTATACGGGGCTGTCAGTCCAGGCGAACAAGGCCATCGTGGGAGCCAACGCCTTTGCCCACGAAGCGGGCATCCATCAAGATGGCATCCTGAAGAATCGCCTCACCTATGAGATCATGGATGCCGCTACGGTGGGCGTCAGCGAGAGCCGCCTGGTGCTGGGCAAGCATTCGGGTCGCCACGCCTTTGCTGACAGATTGGAACAACTCGGGTATCATCTGGACGGTGATCAGCTCAACCGTGCCTTTGCTCGGTTCAAAGAGCTGGCCGACAAGAAAAAGGTGGTGACGGACCGCGACATCGAGGCGTTGGTATCGGACGAGGTCTTTCAGCCCGCCGAGGTGTTTCGGCTCGAGCAGATCCAGGTCTGCTGTGGCGACCAGTCGATCCCAACCGCTACGGTCAGGCTGCGGGCTCCCGATGGCAGCCTCCTGGTCGATTCAGCCCACGGCACTGGCCCAGTGGATGCTCTCTACAACGCCATCAATCGCATCGTCGGCGAACCCAACGAGCTGATCGAGTTCTCGGTTACCTCGGTCACCGAGGGGATCGACGCCGTGGGGGAGGTGACCGTGCGGATCACATCCGAGATCGAGGGCGATACGAGCTTGCCCGTGAACCCCCAGACCGAGACGATGACGCGCGTCTTTGGCGGGCATGGCGCCTCCACGGATATCATCGTGGCTAGCGCCCGCGCCTATATGAACGCGCTGAACAAGCTGATCGCCATCCGACGTACCCACGGCATCTCAACAGAGGAGAGCAGCGCCTCATGAACCCTGAGACCAAGCCCGCCATGACCATGGCGCAAAAGATCCTTGCGGCCCATTGCGATGCGGCTGCGCCGCAGCCTGGTGATCTGCTGGACGTGCGCGTGGACATGGTGTTGGCGAACGACATCACCGCGCCCATCGCGATCCAGGAGTTTGCCAAGCTGGGCGTAGGCGTCTTTGACGCCGAACGTATCGCCCTGGTACCTGACCATTTCACTCCCAACAAAGACATCAAGTCGGCGACCCAGGCCAAGCTGCTGCGCGATTTCGCGCACCAGCACGGCATCACCAACTATTTCGAGGTTGGGCGCATGGGCATCGAGCATGCCCTCTTGCCCGAACAGGGGCTAGTGCTGCCTGGCGATGTGGTCGTTGGCGCGGATTCGCACACCTGCACCTATGGGGCGGTGGGTGCGTTCGCCACGGGCATGGGCTCCACCGACATTGCCGTGGCCATGGCCACGGGGCGAGCCTGGATGCGCGTGCCCGAGACCATTCGCATCACCTACCAGGGCGAGCTTTGCCCCTATGTGGGCGGCAAGGATCTGATTCTCTACACCATCGGGCAGATCGGCGTTGATGGAGCGCTCTATCAGGCCATCGAGTTTGTGGGGTCGGCCATCGATGCTCTGAGCATGGACGGCCGTTTCACCATGGCCAACATGGCCATTGAGGCGGGCGCCAAGGCGGGGCTATTCGCTGTAGACGAGGCCACCCTGGCCTATGTGAACCAGCGCGCCCAGCGCCCGTACCAAGTGTTCTTGCCCGATGGTGGCGCCGCTTATGCGCGCGAGATCGAAATCGATGTGAGCAGCATCGAGCCGCAGATCGCCTTTCCCCACCTGCCCAGCAATGTGCGGGGCCTCAGCGAGGTGGGCGACGTGCCCATCGACCAGGTGGTCATCGGGTCGTGCACTAACGGCCGCTGGGAGGATCTCGTCGTCGCGGCAGATCTCTTGCGCGGGCGGCAAGTGGCGCCCTCCGTGCGCTGCATCGTGATCCCTGGCACGCAAGAGATCTATCTGCAAGCCGTGCGCGAGGGCCTGGCCGAGGCCTTTGTCGAGGCGGGCGCCGCCTTTAGCACGCCCACCTGTGGGCCTTGTTTGGGTGGGCACATGGGCGTGCTAGCCGCTGGGGAGCGCTGCGTTTCTACTACGAACCGCAATTTCGTCGGGAGGATGGGACACCCCGAGAGCGAGGTATACCTGGCCAGCCCCGCAGTGGCCGCCGCCAGCGCGGTGTTGGGGCGAATCGGCGGCCCCGATGATCTGGAGTAGCCCGAGATGAGAGCATCGGAGCGTTGCTGGTTCGCCTGCGCGCGTGGCTGTCCTGGGCGGTACTCGATCTTTGACGTGATCTACCACTGCCCCACTTGCGGCGGCCTGCTCGAGGTGCAGCATGACCTCGATGCTCTCAAACAGCGATCAGCCGCCGAGTGGAAGGGGCTCTTTGAGGAGCGCACCCATACCAACGAATGGCCCTACGGCAGCGGCGTGTGGGGCAAAAAGGAATGGGTCTGCCCAGAAGTGGATGACGGGCTGGTCGTCTCCATGTACGAGGGACATACCAACCTCTACTGGGCGCAACGGTTCGGCGCCGAGCTTGGCCTGGAGGACCTGTGGGTCAAGCTGTGCGGCAACAGCCACACAGGCTCGTTCAAAGACCTGGGCATGACCGTGCTCGTCAGCGTGGTGCGGCAGATGATCGCCAACGGTTCTTCGGTGCGAGCCGTCGCCTGCGCGTCTACTGGCGACACGTCGGCATCGCTGGCGGCCTACTGCGCGGCGGCGGGCATCCCGTCTATCGTCTTTCTGCCCAGGGACAAGGTCTCGACGGCGCAGCTCATCCAGCCCATCGCCAACGGCGCGCTGGTGCTCTCGCTGGCCACCGATTTCGACGGATGCATGGCCATCGTCAAGGATGTCACCAAGGATCAGTCGATCTACCTGGCCAACTCGATGAACTCGCTGCGCGTCGAGGGCCAAAAGACGGTGGGCATCGAGATCGTCCAGCAGTTCGACTGGGAGCCGCCCGACTGGATCATCATCCCGGTGGGCAACCTGGGAAACATCAGCGCCCTGGGCAAGGGGCTCCTCCAGATGCGCGACTTGGGCCTGATCGATCGGCTTCCCAGGTTAGTGGCCGCTCAAGCCGAGCGCGCCAATCCTTTCTACCTGAGCTACCAGGCGGGGTTCAAGGAGCTGGTGCCCGTCAAGGCGCGGCGGACGGCCGCCAGCGCCATTCAGATCGGCAACCCCGTTAGCTATGAAAAGGCCGTCAAGGTGCTGCAGCAGTTCGATGGGGTGGTGGTGCAAGCCAGCGAGTCAGAGCTCGCAGAGGCCGCCGCCCGCGCCGACCTGACGGGGATGTACGCCTGCCCACATACGGGCGTCGCGTTGGCGGCCCTGATCAAGCTCGTCGAGAGCGGCGTCATCAAGGGCACCGATCGTACCATCGTCATCTCGACGGCCAACGGCCTGAAATTCACCCAGTTCAAAGTAGACTATCACGCGGGCACCCTGGCCGATGCCGAGTGCCTGCGCCGCAATCCGCCGCTAGAGCTGCCCGCCGACGCCTCGGCCGTCAAGGCGGCCATCGCGGAGCGCTTGGGCGATAGCTAGCAAGCTTGCATCAAGGAGCAACAAGCGTGAGCATCACGGGCAAGGTCTGGAAGTACGGCGACAACGTGGATACCGACGCCATCATCGCTGCCCGCTACCTGAACACGTCGGATGAGAAAGAGCTGGCCGCTCACTGCATGGAGGATCTGGACGCGACCTTTGCGAGCAACGTGCGGCCAGGGGACATGATCGTGGCGGGGGCCAACTTTGGGTGTGGTTCGTCGCGCGAGCACGCCCCCGTCGCTATCAAGGCCGCGGGCGTGCAGTGTGTGGTGGCCGAGAGCTTTGCGCGCATCTTTTTCCGTAACGCCATCAATATCGGCCTGCCGATCTTGGAATGCCCCGAGGCGGCCCGCGCCGCCGAGAGTGGCCACGAGCTAGAGATCGACCTGGCGGCTGGGGCTATCCGCAACCTGACCCTGAATCAGCAGTACCAGGCGACGCCTTACCCAGCGTTCATGCTGGGGATCATCGAGGCTGGCGGCTTGATCCCGTACACGCGGCAACGGCTGCAAGGGGCGGCGCATGGGTGAGGGGGATGCGCGCCCAAAGGTCGTCGCGTTCCAGGGCGAGCACGGCGCCTATAGCGAGATAGCCGCACGCGCCGTCTGCGGCGCCGAAATCGTCACCCTGGCCTGCCCCACCTTTGGCGAGGTCTTTGAGGCGGTGGAACAAGGTCGCGCCGACCTGGGCGTCATCCCTCTGGAAAACTCGCTGGCAGGCAGCATCCACCAGAACTATGACTTGCTGCTCGAGCATCAGCTCCATATCATCGGCGAGCACGTCGAGCGCATCTCACACTGCCTCATCACCCATCCAGGGGTCACCCTAGAGGAGGTCACGCGCGTCTACTCGCATCCCCAGGCTCTGGCCCAGTGCGCCCGCTCCATTGAGGCCCTGGGCATCCCGCAGGCCATCGTCAGCCATGATACGGCTGGTAGCGTGCGGATGATCCGCGACCAGGGCCTACGCGATGCGGCGGCCATCGCCAGCGAACTGGCCGCCGATCTGTACGGCATGGCCGTCCTGGAGCGCGATCTCGAGGACGAAAAGAGCAACTATACGCGCTTTGCGGTGCTGGCGCGCGAGCCGATCACGCCCGATGGCCCCAGCAAGACCTCGATCTGCTTTGCGGGTAAGAACGAGCCTGGGTTGCTCTTTCGCTGCTTGAGCGCCTTTGCCCTACGCGACATCGACCTGACCAAGATCGAGTCGCGGCCCATCCGTGGCGTGCCCTGGCAATATGTCTTTTACCTGGATTTCTGCGGCTCGCTGGAGGATGAGCGTTGCCGCCGAGCCATCGACCATCTCACCGAGATGACCACGTTCTTGCGCGTATTCGGCTCCTATCGGCGGGCGGCCAACCACCGCATCGCAGGTGAGGCCGACTAGGCTGCCGCAGCAACCAACCCAACATGATTGCGAGGGAACTCATGCAAGCCAAGATCGCAGTGCTGGCCGGCGATGGCATCGGCCCCGAGGTGACGGCTCAGGCGCGCCGCGTGCTTGAGGCGACCGCATCCCGCTTTGGGCACAGCTTCCTTTTTGAGGATGGGCTGCTGGGCGGGATCGCCATCGATGAGACGGGCGTGGCCCTGCCCGACGAGACCGTGGCCCTTTGCCAGGCATCCGATGCGGTGCTTCTCGGCGCCGTGGGCGGCCCCAAGTGGGACGATCCCACCGCGGCGGTGCGACCCGAGCAGGGCTTGCTGGGCATCCGCAAGGCGCTGGGGCTCTATGCTAACCTGCGCCCCGTTACCCTTTATCCCGAACTGATCGACGCTTCGACCATCAAGCGCGAGGTGCTGGAAGGGACCGACCTGCTGGTGGTACGCGAGCTCACGGGCGGCATCTATTTTGGGGAGCGCGGTCGCCGCGATGGGGGCAAGACGGCCTTTGACACCATGATCTATTCTGAGGCCGAGGTCGAGCGGGTGGTCCGCGTGGCCTTTAGACTTGCGGCCGGTCGCCGGCGCAAAGTCACCTCGGTGGACAAGGCCAACGTGCTGGAGAGCTCCCGCCTGTGGCGTGAGGTGGCTCGTCGTGTGGCCGCCGAGCACCCCGAGATCGCCTTCGATGAGCTTCTGGTGGATGCATGCTCCATGCATCTGATCCGCAAGCCCAGTAGCTTTGACGTCATCGTAACTGGTAACATGTTTGGTGATATCCTCACCGACGAGGCTTCCATGCTTAGCGGGTCCATGGGCATGCTGCCCTCCGCCTCGCTGGCCGAGGGCTCGCTGGGTCTCTATGAGCCGATCCATGGCACCGCGCCCGACATTGCCGGGCAGGACGTGGCCAACCCCTTGGCGGCCATTCTCAGCGCGGCCTTGCTCTTGCGGCATTCGCTAGGGCTGGAGCGTGAGGCTCAAGCCGTCGAAGACGCCGTGCGTCAGGTTCTCCGCGACGGTTACCGCACCGTCGATATCGCCCGGCCGGGCGAACCGACCGTGGGCACGCAGCAGATGGGCGGCCTCGTGGCGGAGCGCATCTAGAGTCACCCTCAACCAGCAGCTGAAGGAGTCACATCATGCCGATCACAGAGTCCGAGTTCATCTGGTTCGATGGCAAGCTTGTCCCCTGGGCTGAGGCCCAGGTGCACGTGCTATCGCACGTCCTACACTATGGGAGCAGCGTGTTTGAGGGGATTCGCTGCTATGAGACCAACGCTGGTCCAGCCGTGTTCTGCCTCTCGCAGCATATGCGCCGCATGGTCGATTCCTGCCGCGTCTATCGCATGGAGATCCCCTTTACGCAAGACGCCCTGGCTGACGCGGTGCTGGAGACCATCCGTGCCAACCGGCTCTCCTCGTGCTATATCCGGCCGCTGGTGTTTCGCGGCTATGGCGAGGTGGGCGTCTCCCCGTTGCAGTGTCCCGTGCAGGTGATCATCGCCACCTGGGAGTGGGGCGCCTATCTCGGTCCCGAGGCGCTGGAGCAGGGCGTCGAGGTGGGCGTGTCGTCGTGGCGACGCATGGCGCCCGACACGTTCCCCGCAGCGGTCAAGGCGGGCGGGCACTATACTAACTCGCAGCTCATGAAGCTGGAGGCCCTGCACCACGGCTATGCCGAGAGCATCGCGCTGGACGTCTTTGGCTATGTGAGCGAGGGCAGCGGCGAGAACCTGTTCTTGGTGCGTGACGGGATCCTATACACGCCGCCGCTTTCGGGCTCTATCCTGGGCGGCATCACGCGGTCGTGCGTGTTGACGTTGGCAAAGGAGCTCGGCTACGAGGTGCGCGAGGCGACCATGACCCGCGAGCAGCTCTATCTAGCCGATGAGCTGTTCTTTACGGGCACGGCGGCCGAAATCACACCCATTCGCTCGGTGGACGGGATCATCATCGGCCCTGGACGTCGTGGCCCCATCACAGGCCAGATTCAGTCCGCTTTCTTTGATATCGTCTCGGGAAAGGCGCCAGATCGCCACGGATGGTTAACGCCGGTCTCAGCCGACTAGGGGCCTGCCGTTTGACGAGGGCCGGCGCCGTGGTGTGCTGGCCCTCGTTGCACAGAGGTGCTTTGCCGCTGCGGTGCGTCGGCTGTAGAATGGCCATCAGCGCTTGATCCGGGAGGTAAGAGGGTGATCGACCCAGCCAGCACGCTACCCCAAGGATACCTGGCTCGCCTGGTGGCCAACGCGCTCGAGGAGGACGTGGGCCCAGGTGATGTCACCAGCATCGCCACCATCGCTCCCGACCGGCCCCTCTCTGGCCAGATGCTGGCCAAGGAGCCGGGCGTGGTGGCGGGCCTGTTCGTCGCCCGCCAGGTCTTTGCGCAGGTGGATCCAGCCATCACGATGGAGACCCTGGTGGAGGATGGCGACGCGGTCGACGCGGGCACCATCATCGCGCGCGTGCGGGGCCGCGGTCCCAGCTTGCTCACGGGCGAGCGGGTGGCGCTGAATTTCCTGCAGCGCATGTCGGGCATTGCCACGGCCACCCGCCGCTACCAGGACGCCGTCGCCGGCACAAATGCCGTCGTGCTGGATACCCGCAAGACGGTGCCGGGGCTGCGCCTGCTGGACAAGCTGGCCGTCCGCCTGGGCGGCGGGGCCAACCACCGCACTGGCCTTTACGATATGGTGCTGATCAAGGACAACCACATTATCGCCGCCGGGGGGATCGCCGCCGCTGTCGAACAGGTGCGCCGCCACCCGGCCGCCCATGGGCTGGCCATCGAGGTCGAGGTAGAGAATCTCGACCAACTGGCAGAGGCGTTGGCCCAAGGTGTCGATCGCATCATGCTGGATAATATGGACGTGGCCACCATGCGTCGCGCGGTGGCCATCACCAATGGCGCTGCCGAGCTGGAGGCGTCGGGCGGCATCACGCTTGAGACCATCCGTTCGGTCGCCGAGACGGGTGTCGACTTTATCTCCGTGGGGGCGCTGACGCACTCGGTGGTGGCCATGGATATTAGCCTAGACCTGAACATCGCGGACGCAACGCTGTAGGTGAGGAGACGCATGACCAGCCAGGAGCACGCTGACCACTCTTTGCAGGCCGAGATCGCGGCGCTCCGCCGCCAACTGGGCTCGCGGGTCACCATCCTCGGGCATCACTATCAGCGTGACGAGGTGATCGTCCACGCCGACCATCGTGGCGACTCGCTGGAGCTATCACGCCTGGCTGCGGAGGCCATATCCCCCTATATCGTCTTTTGCGGGGTCTACTTTATGGCCGAGACCGCCGCCGTGCTCTGCCAGCCCGACCAGGTGGTCGTCCAGCCTGTGCGCGACGCTCTCTGCCCGATGGCGCGCATGGTGGATCGCCCCACGCTGAGCGAGGCGTGGGATCAGCTCGCGGCCATGTGGGACGGCGACCTGCTTCCGATCACGTACCAGAACGCCACCGCCGAGGTCAAGGCCTTTGTGGGCGAACACGGCGGTGCCGTCTGCACGTCATCCAACGCTGGGGCGCTGTTCCGGTGGGCGCTAGAGCACAAGAGTCACCTGCTTTTCGTGCCTGATCAGCACTTGGGTACGAACACCGCCTTGGCCATGGGGATTCCCCTCGGGCGCATCGGGAAATGGACGCTGGACATGGCCGATGATCCTTTACCACTGCGAGACAAGCAGGTGGTGGTTTGGCCTGGGTTCTGTTATGTGCACGCGGTCATGTCTCCTGATGACGTGCGGGCAGCCCGAGAGCGCTATCCAGAGGCGCAGGTGATCGTGCACCCCGAGTGCCGCGAGGAGGTGGTGCAGCTTGCCGATAGCAGCGGCTCCACCGCGGCGATCATCAAGTGGGTGAATGCTGCGCAGGCCGGCGCGACCTTTGTCATTGGCACCGAGGTTCACCTGGTGCGTCGGCTGGCGCAAGAGCATCCCGACAAGACCATCGTGCCATTGCGAGATCAGCAGTGCGAGGCCATGAGCCGCACGACGCCCGAGGCTTTGCTGGCAGCCTTGCAGAGCATCGTCACCGGGCGGCCAGAGCACGTGGTCACTCTGGATGCCGAGACCATCGCCGGCGCGCGGCTGGCGCTGGAACGTATGTTGGAGGCACACTAGTCCCATGGCGGAACCTGGCAATCGCATCGAGACCGACGTCCTGATCATCGGCTGCGGCATCGCGGGCGCCACCGCCGCCTTGCGGCTGGCCGAGGATCCCAACTGTCAGATCACGCTGGTCACCAAAGTGGACTCGATCCTAGAGACCAACACCTACTATGCTCAGGGGGGCATCATCTACCGGGGTGATGAGGATTCTCCTGAGCAGTTGGCCGAGGACCTCAACCGGGCGGGTGACCAGCTCAACAATCCCGAGGCCGTCCACATCCTGGCAACCGAGGGTCCGCAGCTCGTGCGAGAGCTCCTGATTGAAAAGTACCAGGTTCCGTTCACCGTTGACGCTTTTAACCACCTCGAGTTCACGCGCGAGGCTGCCCACTCTACCAGTCGCATCCTGCATGTGCACGACGCCACCGGCCGGGCCATTCAGGAAAAGCTTTCGGCCGCGCTGCTTGCCAAGCCCAACATCCATCTGCTCACCAAGCATGTGGCGATCGACCTGCTCACACCGGCCCACCACTCGACGGACAAGCGGCATGTCTACCAGCCACTCTCGTGCGTGGGCGCCTATGTGTATGACCGTGATGGCGACCGCGTGTTGACGATCCTGGCGCGCGCCACCGTGTTGGCGGCCGGAGGCCTGGGCCAGGTGTTCCTGCACACCACCAACCCTGACGGGGCCACGGGCGATGGTATGGCCATGGCCGACCGCGCTGGCGCCCGCATTGTCAACGCCGAGTACGTGCAGTTCCATCCCACCGCATTCTACTTTCGCGGCGAGGCCCGCTTCCTGATCAGTGAAGCCTTGCGTGGCGAGGGCGCTCTGCTGCTCAACGCCGCCGGCGAGCGCTTTATGGAGCGGTACGCGCCCCAATGGAAAGAGCTGGCGCCCCGGGATGTGGTGGCGCGCAGCATCCACGAAGAGATGTTGCGAACCGACAGCCCCTGTATGTACCTGGACATTGCCTCGATGATGGCGCCCGACGAGATACGCTCGCGATTCCCCACCATCTGTGAGCGTTGCCAAGAGTTTGGCATCGATCCCACCAAGGATCGCATACCCGTCGTGCCAGCGGCGCACTATGCTTGCGGCGGCGTCTGGGTGGATGCCTGGGGCCGCACCAACCTGGAGCGGCTCTATGCGGCGGGAGAGGTGACCTGCACCGGCGTCCATGGGGCCAACCGGCTGGGCAGCGCATCCTTGCTGGAGGGCTTGGTCTGGGGCGATCGTGCCGCGCGTGATATCCAGCGTGGCATAGAAGGATGGGCACGAATCGATCCCCGTTACATCCCCGACTGGGAGTCGCCCAGAGACGCCGAGCCGGCCGATCCCGCGCTCATCTCCCACGACATGGCCACCATCAAGCACACCATGTGGTACTATGCGGGGTTGGTGCGGAGCCAGCGGCGGCTGGATCGCGCCCTGCGCGACCTGGCCAACCTGCGCCATGACATCGATGCGTTCTACCGCGTCAACCGCATCGACACGGCCATCATCGAGCTGCGCAACGCCGCCCTGGCGGCCATCATTGTGGCGCGCGCCGCCTGGGAGAATCGCGAGAGCGCGGGTTGTCACTATCGCATCGACTAGAGTGCGTTAGCCCGCGAGCTCGACTCGCAGCACGCGATCCAGGCCCGCTAGATCTCGTAGAACGGACACCGTGGCTGGGGGCCAGAGAGTCGTAGCGAGGGCGTGACAAGCTGGCCCCTGTGTCTCGTCGATCTCTGCCAAGAGCAGGCCTGGCCTCGCCAGGCGACTCGCGGCCTGATGTAACAGCCGTGAGATCAGCTCTAGGCCAGCATCGCCGCCGTCCAGGGCGCAGCGTGGCTCGTAGAGGCGGACGTCGGCGGGCAGGGTGGGGAGACGGTCGCGGGGCACATAGGGCGGGTTGGAGACGATCAGCTCGATTGGGCCGCCAAGGCAGGTCAGCAGGTCGCACCGCACCAGCGTGATGCGGTCGCTCAACCCGAGCGTGGCCAGATTAGAGGCCGCCACCTCCAGGGCCTGGCCAGACAAGTCCGTGGCGATGACCGAGGCCCCTGGCAGATGCCTCGCCAACACGATGGCCAGGGCGCCGCTGCCCGTCCCTACGTCGACGACCCGCAGCGGCCCCACTGCGGTCGAGCGCGCCCAGGACAGGGCGGCCTCCACCAGCAGCTCGGTCTCGGGGCGCGGAACCAACACCCGCGCGTCCACCGACAGTTCCACGTCATAGAAGGCGCGACGTCCCACGAGGTACGCGACGGGCTCACCCTTTAGCCGGCGTCTCACCATCTCTGTGAACTGCTCTGCCTGCGCTGGGGATAGGCAGCGGGCGCGGTCGGCCACCAGGGCGGTGCGCCCCACCCCCAGGACGTGAGCCAACAGCACCTCAGCGTCTAGGCGCGGCGTCTCGCTGGAAGTGGCCAGCAGGCCTGTGGCCCAGCGACGCGCCTCGCCCACACTGGTTCCAGCGCAGAGTTCACTGTCGCCCATCATCGTTCGCCTTGGTCTCTGGCTCGTCAACTAGGCGGCGGCTCCCGCCAACAGCGCGGCCTGCTCCTGCGCCGCGAGTTCGTCGATGAACTGATCGATCTCGCCACTTAGCACCGACTCGAGCTGGTGCACCGTCATGCCGATGCGGTGATCGGTCACGCGGTTTTGCGGAAAGTTGTAGGTGCGGATCTTTTCGCTTCGTTCGCCCGTTCCCACCTGGACCCGTCGGGCGCTCTCCAGCTCTGCTGCCTGGCGGTTGTATTCGAGGTCGTACAGCCGTGCCCGCAGGATCGACATGGCCCGAGCGCGGTTCTGAAGCTGGGAGCGCTCATCCTGACACTGCACCACCAACCCCGTGGGCAGGTGGGTGATCCGCACCGCCGAATCGGTGGTGTTCACGCTCTGGCCGCCCTTTCCTCCCGATCGATAGACATCCACGCGCAGATCGTTCTCGTGGATCTCGACCTCGACCTCGTCGGCTTCGGGCAGGACCGCCACCGTTGCCGTGGAGGTATGGATGCGCCCACTGGTCTCGGTGCTGGGCACCCGCTGAACGCGGTGAACACCGCTCTCGTACTTGAGGCGGGAATAGGCGCCGTGGCCGCGCACCTCGAATACGATCTCCTTGTAGCCGCCGATGCCCGTCTCGTTGGTGGAAAGGATCTCTACCTGCCAACGGTGGGCGGATGCATACTGGCTGTACATGGCAAAGAGATCGGCCGCAAAGAGGGCGGCTTCGTCGCCTCCAGTTCCCGCGCGAATCTCGACGATAACGTTGCGCTCGTCGCGGGGATCCTTGGGCAACAGCAGCAAACGCAGACGGTGTTCGAGCTCGGCCAGGCGCTCCTCCAGCTCGTCGATCTCGGCGGCGATCAGCTCGCGCATCTCGGCGCCCAGGTCGCTCTCACCCTGCATCTCGCGCGTCGCCTCTAGCTCGGCAGATGCATCGCGATAGGCGCGATACGCCTGCACCACCTCTTCCAGCTCGGACCTTTCCTGAGCATACTCTCGGATCTTGATATGGTCCTGCGAGATCTCGGGCGTGGCCATGAGGCGTGTCAGTTCGTCATACCGCTCGAGAATCTGATCCAATCGTTCGAACATGTCGGCCCATCCTTCCTATCCTGGTTGGCCCCATAGCAAAGGCGGAGCCTGCCCCAGCAGCGTGGCTCCGCCTGATAGACGCGGCAAGCTAATGCGCGACGAAACGCTCGTACAGAGCCTCCAGATCCTCTTCAGAGTAAAAGTGCACGACCAGGCGCCCGCCTTTGCTTGTGCGGACGAGATCCACCTTGGTGCCCAGCGCTTCGCGGAACTCTTGCTCTAGCGCCACGGTCTCGGGGGCGCGGGTGCGGGCTCTCCCCGTCTCGCCAGCCGCGCGGTTGCGACGGCGTGCCAGCTCCTCAGCCTGACGAACCGAGAGCTCTTTCTTGAGGACCGCCTCGAGCGCCTCAATCTGCGCGCTGGCGTCCTCAAGCATGAGCAGGGCGCGCGCATGACCCTCTGTAATGCGCCCTGCCATCAGAGCTTGCTTGATCTCGTCGGGCAGCTTGAGGAGGCGCAGGCTGTTGGTCACGCTCACGCGGCTGCGGCCCACCCGCTCAGCGATGCGCTCCTGCGTCATCCCAAAGTCGTCGGCCAGTTGGCGGTAGGCCTCGGCCTCTTCCAACGGATTCAGGTCGGCTCGCTGGATGTTTTCCACCAGCGCCAGCTCGAGCATCTCTTGCGGGCTGGCGTCCTTGACGATGACTTCGACGTGCTGCAATCCCGCCATGCGGGCCGCGCGCCACCGACGCTCGCCTGTGATCAGGCGGTAGCGAGCGCCCCCCGCTTCCCCCTCGGCGGCCTCTTGCACGATCAAGGGCTGGATCAGCCCCATCTCACGGATGGAATCGGCCAACTCCTGGAGGGCCTCGGGGTCAAAGACGGTGCGAGGCTGGTGTGGGTTGGGGCTGATGGCGTCAATACTCACACGCTTGAGGCCACCCGCCTGGCTGCCTTGCGGAATCAGCGCATCCAGACCTCGTCCCAAGCCCGTTCGCGGTCCCCGTCCCATGGCTCCCCTCCTACCCGTCACCGTTGCGGACGAGATAGCTCATTCCGTGGCTAGCATCTCTCTGCTGAGCGCCGCATAGGCCTGGCCCCCCGCTGAATCGGGGGCATAGGTGGCGATGGGCTCTCCATAGCTGGGGGCCTCGCTCAGCTTGACGCTACGCGGGATGATGGTGCGAAAGACCGCGGCCGCAAAGTGCCGCTGCACATCTTCCACCACCTGTCGCGCCAGGTTGGTGCGTGGGTCGTACATGGTCATCACCAGCCCCCGCAGAACGAGGTCAGGATTGAGGCTTTGGCGCACCAGCTCGATGGTGTGCAAGAGTTGTGTTAGCCCCTCCAGCGGCAGGTACTCGCATTGAATCGGGATGACCACACCGTCGGCGGCGGCGAGAGCGTTGACGGTGAGCATGCCCAGGCTAGGGGGGGTGTCGATCAGCACATAGTCGTACTTGCTGCGGATTGGGGCCAGCGCCATGCGAAGCCGCAGCTCTCGCCCGTTCATCTCCACCAGCTCGACCTCGGCGCCAGCCAGGGCGGGCGCGGCGGGAATCAGGTCCAGCCTCGCCTGGGCGGTTAGGGTGAGCAGGCTGGAGGCGGGTTCCGATCCCACGAGCAGATCGTAGACAGAGCGTACCAGCGTCTGCTTGTCAACGCCCAAGCTGCTGGTGGCGTTGGCCTGGGGATCCACATCCACCAAGAGCACGCGCTTGCCGAGCTCTGCTAGATAGGCCGCCAGATTGACCGCCGTTGTGGTCTTGCCGACGCCCCCTTTTTGGTTGGCGAGCGCGTACACCCTACCCATCCTAGGCTCCACTCACGACGAGGCCGTTCACACGCGTACTCGACCCGTCAGCAGCCGCCGAGATACCTGGGGCCTGGTGGGAAGGTTGGCAGCGCCAGGCGCCTCCACGACGAACGATGCTACGCAGTTGGCAAAGCGCGCCGCATCGACGGGATCGCGACACTCGCAATACCGTAGCATAAAGGCGGCTGCAAAGACGTCACCAGCTCCCGTGGGATCCACCTCTTGGGCCCAGAAAGCGGGCACATGGGTGGCCACGCCACGCTCAAAGACGACGGCTCCCTCACGGTCCCGCGTCTCCACCAGGAGCGAGGCAACCCTCGCCAGGCGCTCCAGCCAGCCGCGGTCGCCACCGAGATCCTCCAGGCTGAGGATAATGACATCGGCCCGCTGTAGCAGCTGCTCCTCGTAGGCAAAGGGAGCGGCGCGCACGCGGCCGTCCGCATCCCACGCACGGAGCCAGCCCTGGGGCGTCACTCCCACCAGTGCCTCGTCAAAAGCCTCCAGGAAGCGGATGTCGACTTCCTGGGCGATGGGGCCCAGGTGGACCACGGGAGCCTGGAGCCACGCGGCTGGAAGCTGTTCGGGAACCAGCGGCGTGGCCACGGCGCGCACGTACTGCTCGCGGTGGCCGTCGAGATATAGGTTCTCAAAGGTCGTGCTCTCTGGGCTCGAGCACAGAGACACCTCGATGCGATCCTGACCCTCTAGCCCGATTGTACCAGGAATGGCCGCCGTTAGCACGCCCACGCGCACGCCAAGACGCGCGGCCGTCAACGCCGCATAGGTTGCCGTGCCGCCAGCGCGCCAGCCACCTTGTGCGTCCAGGTCGCGCGTCACATGGCCGACCACCACATAGTCTGGTGTCGGGTTCAAAACGTCCTCGCTAGTCTCGCGGGTAGATCCGCACCTTGCGGCGAGGCTCTTCACCGCTGCTCTCGGTGTACACATCGGGGTCATCCCTCAGCGCCATGTGCACCGCGCGGCGCTCATTGGGCGGCATCGGTTCGAGGGAGAGGGGGCGCCCCGTCTCGCGAACCTGGTCGGCCATGCGCTTGGCCAGGCTCTCCAGCGTTTCGGCGCGTCGCTCTTTGTAGCCCTCCACGTCCAGGACGAGGTTGGGCCACACGCCGATCTGGCGCGAGATGATCAGGCGCGAGATGAACTGAAAGTCGCGCAGGGTCTCGCCGCCGCGCCCGATCAGGATCCCGAGGTCGTCGCCCACGACGTTGAGCTGCAGCGGGACGGCTTCGCCGGTCTCTTCATCGATGCGCCCGCCAGCATCCACTACCTCGACGGCAGCCAGCACCCCGAGGTAATCGAGTAGGGTGGTGACGACATCCTCGGCCACGCGGCACAGGTTGGGCGGGTTGTGCTTGAGGCGCGGATCGCGTGGCGCCTCTGGCGCAGGCTGTGCGACGGGAGCCTGCTCGGCCCCGCTATCGTCCCAATCGGCCTGAGCCTCGTCGTCACCCTCGTCCCAAGCCTCGTCCTCGTCGCCCTCATCCCGGGTTTCCGCGCCCTGCGAGGGGGCAGAGCTCGGAACCACCACGCGGATGCAGGCCTCGCCCGTGCGCATCAGCCCAAATAGGGAGCGCTCGGGCTCGCGTACGACCTGATACTCGAGGCTATCCTCCGCGACGCCCAGGGCGGCAGCAGCCGCCTCGATGGCCTCGCGAACAGTCTTGCCCGTGAACTCTTTTGTCTTGTCTTGCCCCATCATTCTCTCCCGCCCTCGTGTCTAGGCTTGCGCTGACGCAGCTCTTGGCTTTCCCCAGATGCGGTCAATCAGCAGCTGCATGAGAATACCAACCACGTTCGAGATGATAAAGTAGATCGCCAATCCCGAAGAAAACTGCAGGGTGAAAAAGCCGAACATGACCGGCATCATGAGCTGCATGGTCTGGTTCATCTGAGCCTGTTGCGGATCGGTCGATGGCTGCGTCATGAGCTTTTGCTGGAGCCACATGGTGCCACCTACGAGAATCGGCAGCAGGTAGGGGAACGATGACGAATCTGGGCGAGCCAAGTTCAGCCAGAGAAAGTGGCTCTGCAGTGGAACGATCTCGGCTAGCCGAGCGAAGCCAGCATAGGCTTGCTGCCCCAGCTTCATCAACTCGACAGGTGTGTCTGCCAGGATGGTGTTGATGGCCGAGTAGAGGGCAAACCAGATCGGCATCTGTATCAACGTGGGCAGGCATCCCCCCAATGGGTTTACCCCAGCCTCTTTGTAGAGCTTTTGCTGCTCAAGGGCCAGACGCTGCTTGTCGCCGCTGTACTTTTTCTGGATCTCTTGGAGCTTGGGTTGGAGCTCGCCCATCCGCCGCGTCATCAGGATCTGTTTCACCTGGAGCGGCATGGTCAGCAGGCGCAGGAGCACCGTAAAGGCGGCGATGGCCACCACAAAGCTCTCACCCAGATAGGCGTACAGAACCAACAATGCGTTCAGAAACGGACGAATAAAGACCTCGCGCCAGATGTTGCTCCACCCGATCTGGGTGACGGCGATCACCACGGCGATGATGATCCCCCAGGTGATCAGCGATTTGCGCACCTGGGCTGGGTCGACGTTCGGTCGATTGGCTGCTTGCGTCACGAGGCGTCTCCTCTTTCTACGACTTGGGCGGTGGGTAGACCCACAGCTCCCAAGGGCCTCGATCTGTCATCTCCAGGGCGATCACAGAGCCCGCCGCGGTTCCCACATAGATGCGATCGCCTACGACGGCAGGGGTCGACAGGATGGCCCCATCGCCTTTGTACAGGGTCGCTGTGAGGCCCGAATCGCGTTCCACGCGGTAAAGCGTGCCGCTCTCGGTGCCAACGATCAGCGAGCCATCATAGAGAGCTGGCCCCGCCCGAACCGTTCCATCGAGAACCACCTCGCTCGACCAGACGGGCGTGCCGTTGGCTATCGACAAGGCATGGAGCCGACCATTCAGGTCGCCCACATAGATAACGCCATCGGTCACCAGGGCCTCGCCCCACACCCAGGCGCCCGTGGCAACGCTCCACATCGGGTCACCCGTGGCGGCGTCCAACGCATGCACCTGCTTGTCGAGGCTCCCGACGATAACCATGCCGTTGGCCAGGCTGACATCGCCAGGCACAGCGCCGCCCACATTGGTCTGCCATACCACCGTGCCAGTATGCTGATCGATGGCATAGACGTTGTGATCCATCGATCCCACATAGACGTAGCGGTCATCCACGGCGGGGCGGCCCCACACGCGGTTGCCTGTCTCTACGGGCGATGACCAGATCGGTTCGCCCGTCATCAGATCAACCGCCATCACGCGGTTATCCGCGCTCCCGAAATAGAGCACGCCCTCGTGGGCGGCCACGCCGCCGATGATGGCGTCATCGGACACCTGGAGCTCCCAACGCCGCAGGCCGGTCTCGGTCTCAAAGGAAACGAGCTTCCCGGCATACGTGCCGACGATCATCAGATCATCCACCAGCGTGGGCACGCCATAGACGGCTCCCAGTGGCATGGCCTGATCGGCATTGCCGCCAGCAAAGAGCCCACCCAGGCCGGAACGCTCGCTGGGGGGCGGGTACTGCCAGATGATCTCGCCTCTCTCAGCGTCCAGCGCCAACACCTGCCCTGCAGGCAAGACGGCATAGACGCGGTCCTCGGTGGCTGCGACGACTGTCCAGCCCGGATCGGTGATGCCACCGGGGGCGCAGCCAGTCAGGCTGACTACCAGCAGCAACGCGGCAGTCGCCACCGGCCACCACCTCTTGAATGCGTGCAACCCAGACCTCCTCATATGCTATGCACGCGCCCGCCCTTGGGGCGGCGCGGCGGAAACGCATCATCGGGCACCGGATCATAGCCTCCGGGGTTAAAGGGATGGCAACGAGAGATTCGCTTCACGCCCAGCCACAGCCCGCGCAGAGCGCCATATCGAGTTACTGCCTCATAGGTGTATGCGGAACAGGTAGGGGTGAAACGGCAGGCCGGCGGCAGAGCCGGGGAAATGAACCGCCTATAGAAGGCCAGAAGGCCCAGGACTATCCGTTGTGGAAGAGACACGGTCTACTACGTCCTCCGATGTGCCCTCCAGGGCTAGCAACCCAGACCGATGAAGCAGATGCACTGTCGCTGATGCGATGGCGTCATAATCGGCCTCGGCGCAGCCCTGGCGCGCGATCAAGACCACGTCCCATCCTGGTGCGGTCAGGTCCAGCAACTCGCGCACTATCTCACGCAGACGTCGCCGCACGCGGTTCCGTACGACCGCCTTGCCAACCCGTCGGCTAATCGAAAAGCCAAAACGGCTCCATTCAAGATGGTTAGGATGGTAACGGAGGACTAGGAGCGCATTCGCGACCGAGCGGCCGTGCTGGTGTACCTGCCGAAAGTCATTGGCGCGAACCAACCGACACTGCCGAGGCAACACCTTCTATCGCTATCTCAGCGTACCCTTGCCCTTGCGCGTAACCGTCAACTGCTGGCGCCCCTTGGCGCGGCGAGATTTGAGCACCTTACGTCCGCCCTGGGTGGACATACGCTGGCGGAACCCGTGCACGCGCATACGACGCCGCTTTTTCGGTTGCCACGTTCTCTTGACCATGGGAATATCTCCTCCTGCAAGCAGGATTCATGCAAAACACGTCGTTAGATTATAGCTATGCCAGGCGCGTTGTGTCAAGCTGGCGCCAATGACCGAGCCCGTTCCTTTGGGTCAGGAGCCCTATGGGCCGACGGGCGGCGTATCCACCCGATCCTCTTCGCATACGCCCGGGGCAATCACTGGCGTGAACAGCAGCTCTGACCCAGCCGCCTCCAAGGCGGCCCGGACCGGCGCAGGATCGGGTGCCAGGGCGATGATGGTCCCGCCGTCGCCGGCTCCTGCGAGCTTGGCCCCGAGGGCTCCGGCGTCCAGAGCCGTCTTGATGAGCCGCTCGTTGGCCTCACCGGAGCCGCCCAGGTCTCGTTGGATGGCGTGGTTTCGGTTCATCAGAACGCCCAGGCGGGGCCAGTCCCTACTCAAGAGGGCGCGCTTGCCCTCACGGGCCAGGCTGGCGATCTCTTCGTAACCCTGACGGATCTCTGGGTCGCCCTCCAGCCAGCGTTCACGTAACGGCTTGTGGACTGCATCCGATGAATGGGTGATGCCCGTATGCGCCAGCAGAAACGGCAGCTCGTCCACGAACCCCTGCAGCGGCTCGACGGTACCGTACAGCTCTTCGCTAGCCGAGCGGTAGAACTCTTTGCCGCGGAAATCCATATAGTTCAGGCCGCCAAAGGTGCACATGTAGGCGTCCTGGTAGCCGCAGACTACCCTCAGGTGGTTGAGCTCGATATGCCGCGCCAGTTCGGCGACCTGGTAACGATGGCGCGCAACCCCTTTGTAGCGTAGCAGCGCGGCCAGGATCGCCACCGTGAGCGCCGTGGAGCCGGCCACGCCGGCCTTGACGGGAATATCGGTCCAGTACGAGATGCGGCAGCAAAGCTCGCTATCTCGCATATAGTCCAGAACCGCTCGGGTGATATCAAAGTAATCGCCGTTCAGCGCCAGATCGTCGATATCGCGAACGACCAGCTCCTGGCCGGCCACGGCGACCTCCAGGCGACCGGCGGGCTCAACCTGAGCGTGCGCTCGAAACGGAATCGAGCACGAGATCACCGTGCCGCCGTACATGTCTGTGGGGTTGCCAATGATGCCGCAACGCCCCGGAGCCGAGCAGTGTACCCCCTCGCCCACTCAGAACTCCCTGGCCTTGCGCTTGAGATACTGGCGCACCATGTAGCCATACTTTTCGTCCGCCAAGGCGAAATCGATAAAGGCCAGAAAGTAGCTCTCAAAGTTGCCGATATCGTACCGTCGCTCACCTTGGCGCAGAGGGACCGCGATGACGCGATGCCCGAGCTGCAAGAGCAGCTTGATCGCATCGGTGAGTTGTAGCTCGCCGTTGCGGTCCGGCGCCGTTCGCGCTAGGGCGTCAAAGATCGCCGGGCTGAACGCATAGCGGGCCGCGATGGCGAGGTTGCTGGGGGCCGCCTCCACGCGGGGCTTTTCCACCAGATCGACTACCTCAAAGGCCCCGTTCCTGACCTCGCCAGCGGGCTTGACCACACCGTAGCGATAGACGTCCTCGCGGGCCACCTCTTCCACCGCCACCGTGCACGCGGCGTCGGCATCGATGTGCGCCTCTATGAGGGCGCGCAGGTAGGCAGAGTCGTCATGATCCTGGATGATGGAATCGCCCAGGGCTACCACAAAGTGCTCATCACCCACAAACTCGCGGGCGTGGTTGACGGCGTCGCCCAGGCCGCGAGGGGTGCTCTGCCGCGTGTAGAAAAAGCGGGTGTTGGTCTCGGTAAAGGCTAGCTCTTCCAGGAGCGCATAGCCGCCACCAGTGGAGAGAGTGCGAACCAGCTCTGGGTCGGGATCGAAATGATCCTCGATGGCGGTCTTTTTTCGGCCGGTCACAAAGAGCAGCTGATCGAGCCCGGCTCCCTGTAGCTCTTCGACCACATACTGCACGACGGGCCGTCGGCCGACGGGGAGCATCTCCTTTGGCTGCGATTTGGTGGCGGGCAAAAGCCGCGTGCCCATGCCTGCCACGGGGATGACACCCTTGACGATGGTTCTTTCGCCCACGCTACCCCCTTTTGCTGGCGCCCTGCCCTCAGGCCTCAATGTCGCGGATCAGCTTTCGTAGCGCCGCGGCGGCTACCCCGAACAGCTCGGGCCCCGAAAAGCCCTGGAATGTGCCGGCATGTGCTAGGTGCGGCTCTAGCGATGCGAATCCATCATAGCCGCGTGCTGCCAGCGCCGCCAGCACCTCCTTGACCTGCCCATCACCCTCACCCGCCGGCACCACGCGCTTTTCGGCCATGATGCCGTCTTTGATGTGGAGGTATTCGATCCAGTCGACCAGCATGGGGAAGGCATCGTCAAAGGGATGCACGTCGTTCATTACAAAGTTGGCCGGGTCAAAGGTCATTCGCAGCTGCGGTACGTTCAACGTCTGGTGGATATCACGGCATCGCCGGGGAATGTCTCCGTAGATGTGGCTCTCGTTCTCGTGCAAGAGCACCACGGGACGCCCCGCCGCATCATCCAGGAGGAGGCTCAGGCGGCGCATGACCTCGTCGCGGTACGCATCGGCCTGTCCCTCGGGCACAAAGAAGGAGAAAATGCGGATATAGGGGGCCTCGAACTCCTCGGCGAGGTCAAGGGCGTGCCAGAACTGCTCCAGATGAGGCTCCATCGGCTCCTCGATGCCGATCTTGCCGATGGGCGAGCCAATGGCCGAGACGCGAATGCCACGTTGCCCCAGCAACGCCTTGACGCGCGCCACCTCGTCATCGGTGAGCTCGAGCACGTTCTTGCCCCAGACGCCCCGGAGTTCTAGGTAGCCGATGTTGAGCGACGCCAAGACGTCCAGCTGGACCTCGAGATCGGGCGAGATCTCGTCAGCGAATCCGGTCAGTTTGAACATGCTCAAGCCTCCTCAAGAGTTGTCGATCCTGGCAAGTCCTCAGAAACAACGCAAGCCCGGCGGCAACCGCGATGGGTTGCACTGCCGGGCCGCGTGCGCAATGCAGGGAGCCTCTCACCGGGCAAGAACAAGCCTAATCGGCTTCCTCAGAGACCTCATCGATGACCTCCTTGACGTCTTCGGAGGCCTCCTCAAGCCCTTTGGTGGCATCCCTGAACTCTTTAATGCCTTTGCCCAGAGAGCCGCCCAGATCCGCCAGCTTGCCCGTCCCAAAAACCGCCACAGCGATCAGCAGAATGATCAGCAGTTCCATCGGACCTAGAGTTTGCACGGTTACTCCTTCCGAGCCGTACGCCTCTAGAAGTCCTCGCTCTTGGCCTCGTTCTGAGCACCTGCGGCATCGCCTGTAGCAGCATTCGCCGCCGCGGAGTCCTTCTTGTCGTCGGTCTCCTTGTTCTTCTCGTCGCTACCTATAGCCTTGCGGAAATCGCTCACGCCTTTGCCGAGCGCGCCGCCGAGGCTCGCGATCTTGCCCGCCCCAAAGACGGCAATCACGATCAGCAGAACGATCAGCAGTTCCCAGACACCGACCTTGCCGAATGGCATGAGACCTCCTCCTTATGTGGTGACGACCATATTCTACCTATGGCCCCTGGTGAGGTCAAATCGGGTGTATCGCGCGAATGATGGCACATTGTGTTGCGGCGCCTGCCGGCGGTGCCTATAATAGAAGGCGTGATGCTGGTTCCTGGAGCAGGTTGGCGGTAGGGGTATATGCAGACGGCCAGAACTCCGCTCGGCCTCTGGGTGACGCTCCACGGCGCTTTGCCGGCCTTTGAGGGCAGTACGGCCCTCGAGCGCCAGCGCATGGGATGGCTCTTGCTAGTCCCTGGTGGGGCCGAAGAGATGCCAGAGGTCACGCAGGCTGCCGAGCGCTACTATGGCTCGCTGCGCTTGGACGTGGAGCCGATGCTCCGCGAGACCCTTGGCAAAGCGGCTGGCGCCGATGGGGCGTGGTCGTATTGCGGCGCCGTGCTGGCGGGCTTGGATCTGACGGCCTTGTTGCCGCCGGGCTATGGGGTTTGGGTTGCGGACGACCATGGCCTGCGTGCGATTCCATCCTGGCCTGTGGGTGCGGCGGACTCTCGGCTAGCGGCGCTGCGGCGCTGTCACCATCGGATGCGTCCGGGTGAGACGGTGCTGGTGGGCGGCCAGATGCTGGGCGCTGTGGGTGGGCGTCGCCGAATCGCTCGGCTGGCTGGTCGGCGGCCGGAGCGTTTTCGGAGGGTGCTGCAGCGAGCCGCTGCTCGCCAAGGCGCGCAGGGCACGCTGCCGTTTGCCCTGGTGCACTATCCCACCGGGCCGGCGGTGGCACTCGAGCAGCCCTGGGACCGCTCGGCGGTGCTGTTGCCCCCTCAGCCGATGCCCGCCTCCCGCACCAGCGGCCTCTCGCCCGTATTCGTCGCGCTGGCCATCACGATCCTCTCGGCCGTGGGCGTGTATGCCGTCAAGAGGCCGTCGCTGCCCGAGGCGTCGCTGGCCGAGACTCTTTCTTTTTTCCTGACCATCGATCGTCTGGGGCAGGTGAGTGGCGGCGAAGGGGACGGAGCGGCCCTGCCGGGCGAGTGAAGGCTTGCCACGTGAGAAAACGCCCCCGCCAACAGTGGCGGGGGCGTTTTGACGTACGCCCGGGCTGGCTTAGCCCTCGAAGGGGAAGGTGATGCGCTGGCCAGTCGCCGCGGAGCGGTAGCAGGCCAGGACCATCTCGACGGACACACGGCCTTCCTCGGCCGTGCACATGGGCACGCCGGACTTGAACGCGTCGATAAATGGGCGCGCCACCCCCGCGATGCGCTCGCCTTGGCTGTTCACCATGGGCAGGCCAAGATCCTGCCATCCCAGCTCGGCCTTGTCTTGCTGATAGAGCTTGACACCGATGGGGTGCGGCGGCTTGATGGCCGCGGACGGCCCGTCGCCGTGGTTCTGGATCAGGACGCCCTGGTCGCCATAGATCTCGACGGTGTTCTCCCCAGCGCGACACACGCTGGTATTGGTGATGGTGGCAAACGTGCCATCGGCAAAGCGAAAGATGGATGTGCCCGTGTCGTCGGGGGCGACATTGGTGAGCACGTTGTCGATCTCGGCCATGACCGAAACAGGCTTGGAACCCATCGTCCAGTAGAGCCAGTCCAGGGCGTGGGTGGCGTCATCAAAGAACATGCCCACGTTCGCCTCGGCGGAGATGTGCCACTTGGACGGGCCCTCGATGAACTGCTGGCTGAACAGCACGCCGATACAATGGCGCCGCCGCACAAAGCCAACACGACCGATCGCGCCCTCGCGGACCAGGTTCCGCATGGCAATGTTCTGCGGATCGCAGCGCATCTGGAACGCCATGCTGAACCACTGGCCCGTTCGGTTCACTGCGTCGATGATGCGATCGCAGCCCTCGAGCGTGGTGGCCATGGGCTTTTGCAGGAGCACGGGCTTGCCCGCCTCGAGCGCCGCCACCGCTAGGTCGGCGTGGCGGTTGGTCTCGCTGCCGATCACCAGGCAATCGATGTCTTTGCGCGCCAGGATGTCCTCGAGGTGTGGCTCGAAATCGACGCCAAAGCGCTCGGCGGCGCCCTGGCCTCGGGCGACGTCGTGGTCCCAGAAGGCCACCATCTTGGCGTCGTCAAAGTCCTTGATCATGTTGGCATAGGAGCTCACGTGGCCGTGAGCGAGTGACAGAATGCCGATACCGAGTTTGGCCGGGGACACAATTACCTCCTCATCGCGTCATGTTCCGACACGCACACACCCATCATAGGCGCCGGTGACTGCTCAAGCAACCGCTGGAATGGCGCCTATACGGCGAATCTGATGTGGATCACGTCGCCATCGGCTACCTGATAGTCCCGTCCCTCCAAGCGCACCTGGCCGGCCTCGCGCGCGCGAGCGATCGAGCCGGCACGATCCAGGTCCTCAAAGGCCACGACCTCGGCACGGATGAACCCGCGGGCCATGTCGGTGTGGACGGTTCCCGCCGCGTCGAGGGCCGTCTGCCCATTGCGGAGGGTCCAGGCTCGCACCTCTTTGCCTCCTGTGGTGGTGAAAAAGGTGATGAGCTGCAAGAGCGCGTAACCAGCGGCGATCACGCGATCCAGGCCAGGGCGGTCGAGTCCATACGAGGCCAGATACTCGCGCGCCTCGTCCTGGGGGAGTTCCTGCAGCTCGGCCTCTAGCTCGGCGCAGAGCGCGATTACGGGCGCTCCCTCGCGCTTGGCTCTCTCGCGCACGGCTGCCGCGAGCGGTCCTCCGTCTGGCAGATCCTCCTCCCCCACGTTGGCCACGAACATGCGCGGCATGGCGGTAAGGAGGGGGATTGGCGCCAGCAGCGCCCGCTGATCGGGGGTGAGGTCCAGGTCGCGGATAGCGGTGCCAGCGCTCAGGCCCTCCATCGCCATGGCGACGGTCTCTACCTCGGTGCGATACTCGCGTGGGTTGGCCTTGGCAAGGCCCGCCAGCTTTTGCTGGTGCCGCTCCAGCACCGCCAGGTCAGAAAGGGCCAGCTCCAGATCGATCGTCTCGATATCGCCCAGAGGATCCAGCTCTGCCGTCACGTGGGCGATATCGGGGTTCTCAAAGCATCGGACCACCATGGCCATGGCATCGACGGCGCGCACGTGCGAGAGGAACTGGTTCCCGAGTCCCTCGCCTTGGCTGGCGCCTTTGACCAGCCCCGCGATGTCGACGACGCGCAAGGTGGTGGGCACGAGGCGCTCGGGCGCGATGATCTCTTGCAGGCGACCCAGCCGCTGATCGGGAACGGGCACCACGCCGATGTTGGGGTCGATGGTGGTGAAAGGATAGCTGGCGACGGTGGCGCCCGCGTTGGTCAGGGCGTTAAAGAGCGTGGACTTTCCGACGTTGGGCAGGCCAACCAGTCCTAGCTGAAGTGACATGATGCTAGCCGCCTTTTTGGTCTCATGGTTGGGTCGCGTCGGTGGACGGGCCCACGCGATAGCGGGCGGGCCAGGCCTGGTAGCGGCTGATGAACTCGTCCTCGGAGAGGATCGCGCCGCCCTGCTCCACGATGCGGAGAATCACCACGTCTAGCCCCTCACGGGCTCTCTCGGCCAGGATGCGGGTGCCTGCGGGAAGGGTCATGTCGATCTCTTCTACCGCGGGCCCAGGCTGATGGGTACCCTCGATGGTGGGGCCCACGAGCGTGACCTCGCGCCCGCGCGAGCGGCCATAGAAGGAAAAGACGAGTGCCCCGACTGACTCGTCCACCGTGGTCATAATCAAGATCGGCGTATCATCGTCGTTGCGAAAGCGAAAATCCGTGGTGGGGGCATAGACGGCAGCATCCAGGCCCAGCGGCGGCTCGTACCAGCTCACGCGGTAGGCGTGCGGCGAGCGGGCTGTGATCGGGTAGCCGCCCCAGAAGGCGGCTCGAAAACAGGTGGTGCTGACCTGGCACACGCCGCCACCCGCCCCCAGCACCGTCTGGTCGCTCATGATGACCCACGACTCGGCATAGCCCGTGGATGCGTTCACGGGCCCGAGGTAATGCAGGAAGGAGAATTCGGCGCCTGGCGGGATGACGATGCCGTGAAAGCGTTCGGAGGCGACTCGGATGTTCTGCGCTCGCTCTGGTGTGGATCCCGCAAAGCTGCTCTCGCCCGTTGCTAGCAGATCCAGCGGCAGCATAGCGCGCAGGTCTTCTGCCGTAACCAGCGGCGCCGCTTGGTGGATGGGCAGCTGCACGGTGTGGTCGGGCCCAAAGGCGGCCTTCAGGATCGCTTGACGCGCGCCTGCCAGATCTAGCGCGACCCCCATCTGGCCAGGATCCACGATCTCGATCTCCTGTGAGGTCTCATCGTAGAGGAACCTGCCCTCTCGGGGTGGGCGGGCGATCGATTGCCCCAGTTGGCTCAGGTACGCATCGATTTGGGCCTCGTCCAGCGTGATGACGAGCTGCGGCCCTGCGGCCGAAGCGGCGGCGCTGATGGTGACCCAGGATGCTAGGGTGGCTTGGTCGATGGCCCAGTGGCGCGCTGTGCGCTGAAGGCTGCCATCGGCGGCGATCTCGGCTACGGACATCTCCAGGATGAGCGGGGAGGCCATCAAGGCATCCAGCTTGGCCTGGGCATCGGCGAGCCCTGATAGCGAGGCTTGCACGTCGCGAAAGACCAGCGGCACAGCCACGGGCTCGGGGAGCAGGAGCGGCGTGGTGGAGAGATTCCATCTACCCAGGGCCAGCAGGCGGGGCTGCTTTCCCCAGCCCGATCCCCCCAGGGCTTTTGCGATGGCGCGCTCGATGGCCTGACGAGTGGCGGCGAGATCGAGCTCATAGCCAGCCTCAGAGGTCTGGGCTACTACCGAGAGACCAGCGAGGTCCACGTTGGCAGAGGTGGCGGGCTGAGCCGACTGGCGGGCGATGCGACGCAGCGGTTCGAGTGAGAGCCCCTGCGAAACTTCCAGCGGCGCCACGACGTCATAGCCATACCAGATGGCGCGAGCTTGCGCACGCAGGCGCGCTTGCCAGGAGCCCGTGCGACCGATGGCCCAGGCTTGGTCCAGAGCGGTATCCCAATCGAAGACGCCTCCCAGCGCCTCCAGCGACAGGGTCCACTTGGCGCCGACGCCCTCTAGGGTCACATAGGGCATCTGGCTGGCCGAATATTGCTCTTGTAGGAGCTGACGGGCGTCCGCTCTTGTGAGCCCGCCGACGGGGGTGCCGTGAATGCTCAATCCGCGATAGTAGCGCTGGGCGTGGGCAGCCTGATAGGCGAGCGCCAGGCCCCCAAAGGCAGCCAGAGACAGCAAGGCTGTCAGCAGGAGCAACAGCAAGGCTCTCTGCAGGGGGAGCCAAGGAGCGCGACGAGGAACGGTCACCGTCTCATGCGTATCCACCATATACTGATTATAGACCATCCCCGCACTAGGTGCACGCCTCTGCGCGCGGAGGAGGGCGCGTTGCTTGTGGTGGGTGCGTGTGCTAATATAGCTACA
>JAXGON010000018.1:0-38937 GCA_040767425.1 Anaerolineae bacterium
ATCGCTACCGAGTTCAAGCCCTGCTGACCTTTATGGTCCGCAACTGCAAACGGGTGGTCAAGCTGCTCACCGGGGTGACCTTCCGTCCCCAGGCCAAAGGGCGACGGGCGGAGCCGGTCACACCGGTGATGGCGATGGGGGCCTAGGCGTAGTGCGCCTAGCGGGCGAGGGAACGCGCTCTGGATGCCTCTCTGGCCCGCCTGCAGGCCCAGAACTGGCCCTCGGGCCGCATATAGGAGGAGCCAGAAGTCCTAGAATGCCTCCGATAGCTGCATAATCGGTCAAATGCATCCAAGTGCAGCTATCCCCCCTTCGAACAGCCATTATTCCACACCCTCGGGCCAGCTCACGCAGCGCCCCCAAACTGCCGCAACCACTCTGCCGCGCGCTCGATCCAGACCTCCACATGGGGGCCAATGACCTGCAGCACCGCATAGGTCGCCAACGTCAACAAGAGCGTGACGATCACCCACTCTAGCAGTCGGCCCCCACGTTTCGGCTTGATCACGCATCGCTCCCGCGCACCCGAGGCAGATACCTCTAGCATCATAGCGAAAGCTCCCAGCGTGGTCAAAGACGGGGGACCGCAGCCACCTAGCAACCACACGCTGCGGGGGTTGACAGCCTCTGCACAGGAGATACTATCACACCATGGGATCACAGCGGCGCCTCGGCGCCCCAAAGGAGGATCATTATCATGGCTCTGAAGGTTGGAGTGGTAGGTATGGGCGGCATCGGCAACCAACATGCCAGCTGCCACAAGAAGGATGATCTGTCCGAGCTCGTCGGCGTATGCGACATCATCAAGGAGCGCGCCGACAAGGCCGCCGAGCGCTATGGCGTCAAGGCCTACTATAGCCTGGATGACCTGCTCGACGCCGAACCCGACCTCGACATCGTCGACGTGACCACGGGCGGCTATGAGAACGGTAGCTGGCACTATGAGCCGACCATGCAGGCCCTGGAGGCGGGCAAGCACGTGCTGTGCGAAAAGCCGATCTCGAACAATATCGAGGAGGCGCGCGACATGGTGGCCGCCGCCAACGAGCTGGACCTCTACCTGGGGGTCAACCTCAACCACTATTTTACACCGCCGGCGGATCGCGCCATGCAGTACATGAAAGACGGCGAGATCGGCGAGGTGGTGTACATCCTGCACAAGATGGGATTCCCCGGCGGCGAAGAGAGCTACCAGTATTCCGAGGCCCCGCGCTCGCACGGCTTTCCCTACTTTCACATGAAGGCCTTCCTGGCCCACCCGTTCAGCCTGATGCGCCACTTTGGTGGCGACATCACCCACGTCCAGGCGTTTGTGACCCAACCGAGCTTTCGCCGTCGGGCTGGCGACGTGATGCTCTCCATCAATGGCATCAGCGTGCGCTTTGCCAGCGGCGCCATCGGCTATCTTTTGAGCCAGCGCGGCGATGCCACCTTTGGCCTGGGCGGCTGGTGGAGCTTTGAGCTCGGCGGCACCCGCGGAACGTTCTGCATCGAGAACTGCATCGAGAAGCTGACCTACTGGCCCGGCCCCCGTCCCAAGGACGCCGCTGATCCAGCCGCGCTCAAGCTGGGGCAATCGGCCGAGCCGATCGTCACCGAATCGGGCATCTCGGACTTTAACGAGACCTTCCCGAACCGCATCCACGCCTTTTTGGAGGACGTGACCAACGGCGTCGCCAAGGACAAGCTGCGGGCCTCGGGCCGCGATGCCTTGGCCACGCTCGAGTACACCTGGGCCGCCATGGAGTCCTACGAGCAGGGCGGCATCCTGGTGCGCCCGAACCCGCTGCCGCCGGTTCAGGGCGACCCGATCGCGCTCTACGCGTAACCATTTCTGCAAGACGGCTAACGGCGGCCCCCCAATGTGTTGGGGGCCCGCCGTTCTACGTGGCGCGTCTGCTCAAGGCCTAGGTCAGACCCCGCTAGCGTCGCCACACCCGCGAGAACCTGGACGCTCCGCTCACTCCAGCTCCGCCACCTGCCCCACAAACAGCAGGGCCCCGGTACTCCGATGCCGGATGGCAAAGAGGAATGGCCGGTCCACTACCATCTCCACCGGCTCCATGGGTATGGCCGCTTCCACCATGATCACGGCGGTGGCGGCCGCCGCCTCAGTGCCCTTTTCGTCCACCGCCACCCAGGCTTTGTGCACCACCTCGCTAATATAGAGGTCTGCCTCAGTCGTCATGCCCGAAAAATCGGCTCCTTCACCAAACGCTGTCGGCATCCCCATACCGGCCAACACCTCGCCCAGTTCGAACTCGGCCTCATACTCGAACCGAGGCATCGTCAGGGCGACAGTCTGGCGCTTCAACCCACCCACCAGCTCTCGCAGACGGGCCTCATCCAGCCCTGCCGCCAAGTCGGCCAACTGCCCCTCCTCTGGCAGCAAGATCAGCATGCTATGGCTCTGTCCAGCATAGGGCAGCTCAACGACTTGGATCCCATCGGCAGCATAGTAGCCCAGGCTCTCAGTCTGCCGCATCATCGGCACCGTGACGTCGGTGCCGTCCCATTGGTGGAAGGTCCCGTCCTCGGTTGCGCTCTCCAGGAATGGATTCTGCCACTGCGCCTTGAAGTAGACGGCGTTGGTCAGCACCAGGCGCGTCAAAGCGCTGAGCATGCCGGGCTTGATCAAGTCCTTGATCCGCTCCTCGGTCTGTTCCTCCACCCAGGCGTTGATGGCCGCCCGCGCCTCCTCGCTCTTGGCAAAGTCGGTCACGCGCATGCCGGCACCATAGTTGGCCGCCAGCGTCTCGAGGAACGCCTCCTCAAAGCCCAGCCCGTCTTGTCCCCACAAGGCGTTGGCGCTGCGAAAGATAGGGGGCTCGTACGAATCGAGTCCCTGATCCTCCCCGGCGTGCAGCGCCAAATCGAGAGCGTTCATGGCCGGATGCACCTGCTCGTCGGGCAGTGCCAGGCCAAGCACCGCGGCCATCTCTTCAGCCGTCTGTCCGCGAGCTCCGGCATAGGTCATCGTCAGTGCCAAAGCGATGCTATAGGGCGAAAAGAACAGGTTGCCGTCGCGCTCTGCCGCCAGGGCACGATACAGATCCAGGCCGAACCCGTTGACAGCCGCGGCAACGGAGGCGATCTCGGCGTCCCCGGCCTCTGGCTCCAGCTCGCGAGAGGTGCTGGCGCTGACGGTGGCAGCGCCTGGGGGCAGTGCGCACGCCGAGACCAAGGGTAGCATTAGCGCCACTATCAACAGACTAGATATCCAACGCATGCGGCCCTCCTTGTTGCTGAGCGATGGCTCTCTGCCTTGGACGTCGCTAACGAGAGATCGGTTCCCTCATCGCCGCCCCGGAGTTGGCACCCGTTTGTCAGGTCACCGTCAGCCCGAAGCGGGACTGAACCATCCAGACCCTTGCGGCGTGGGCCAGCGACGAGTATCATGGTTTCCGTCTGCAGCTTAAAGTCGGCTCCGTCGACGAGGAGGGATAGTTGGCAATGGTCACATTCCGCATCGGCCATACAGGCATCCTATGGGGATTCAGCAAAGAGGACGCACTGCTCGCCGTGCGTGACACCGCCGAGCTAGGCTACCTAGCCTATGAGACCTTTGGGTTCATCATCGAGCAGTTCCAAGATCAGCCCGGGGGCTTTGGCGCCCTGTTGGCCAAGTACGATATTCCCCTTGCGGCAGCCTACTGCCCCACCGACTTTTACGACCCCGCCGACGCTGGCAAGGACATCGAGAACTGCGTCCGATGGGCCAACTTGGCCGCCGAACTCGGCGCGGAGACGATCGTCCTCCAGGGAGGGCAGCGCAAGGAGCAGCCGTATCCTTTCTTTGAGGGGATGGCTGCGGTGTTCAACGAGATCGGCCGCCAGGTGGCTCGCCTGGGCCTGCGCGCGGCGATCCACCCCCATACTGGCACGCTGATCGAGACCGGCGAGGAGATCGATATCATCTTGGGAGCCGTCGATCCGACGCTGGTCGGCTTTGCGCCCGACACGGGCCAGATCCTCAAGGGGGGTTCGGACCCCGTCGAGGTTCTGCGCAAACACAAGCCGCAGCTCTGGCACGTCCACCTGAAGGACTATGGCGGCGGACGCGAGACCGGTTATGTGGGCTATGAGGCCGTCGGCCAGGGCGTGGTGGATATGCCGGGCATCTTCCAGGTGCTGGAGGAGGCCGAGTTTGACGGTTGGGTGATGGTCGAGCTGGACGGGACGCCGCAAGCGCCCCGCAGCCCGCGGGAGGCCGCCGCCCTGAGCAAGCAGTACCTCCAGGAACTGCTCGGTGACCGCGTTGCGTGGCGCAAGTGAGGCTGTCATCATGAAGGTCGTACGCTCGAACAAGACGGTCGCGGCCCAGCCCTTTCCGGGCGTCATCCGCGAGACGCTGGCCTATGGGGAACGAGCGATGCTCACCCGCAATACCTTTGCCGCCGGCGCCTCATTGGCTGCCCACGCTCATCCCCATGAGCAGGTCACGTACGTGATTGCGGGCGAGCTCCTGCTTACCGTGGGCGACGAGACCTTTCTGCTCAAGCCGGGCGACAGCATCTGTGTGCCACCAAACGTGTCCCATGCGGCAGCGGCAGAGGTGGATACCGTCGTGCTAGATGCCTTTGCGCCCCCGCGCGAGGATTTCATTTAGCTACAAAGAGCGAGTCACACATCAGAAGAGGGGGATGCCATGCGACTGAAAGACAAAGTAGCCATCGTCACGGGGTCGTCCAGCGGGTTGGGACGTGCCATCGCCACGCGGTTCGCCGAAGAGGGCGCCAAGGTCGTGGTGAACGCCTACAAGAATGTTGCCGGCGGTGAGGAGACGGTGCAGCAGATCAAGGACGCCGGGGGCCAGGCCGTCCTCTGCGTCGCCAGCGTCGCCTCCGAAGAGGGAGCTCAAGCCCTCACCCAGGCCGCTCTCGACAACTGGGGCCGCGTAGACATCCTGGTCAACAACGCGGGCATCGAGATCCGCGGGGGCGTCCTCACGCTCACCAGCGAGGAATGGGACACCATGCTGAGCGTGGACCTCAAGGGCATCTTTTTGTGCAGCAAGTTCGCCGCACCAGAGATGATCAAGGTCGGCGGAGGCTCTATCGTCAATGTCACCTCTGTTCTCGGACTGGGCGTGATCCCCGAGCGCGCCGCCTACTGCGCAGCCAAGGCTGGCGCCATCCATCTTTCCAAGAGCATGGCGTTGGACCTTGCCCAGTACAACATCCGCAGCAACGCCCTCGTGCCGGGCGCGTTCTTGACACCGCTGCTCGAACAATCGATGATTGACTCGGGTGACTATGAGGGTACCAAAGAGGTTCTCACCAACAAGAGCGTGTTCGGCCGCATGGGCGAACATCGGGAGCTGGCCAATGCAGCGCTGTTTCTCGCATCCGACGAGGCCAGCTTTGTGACCGGAGCAGTGCTCCAATGTGACGGGGGCTGGTTCCTCGGGTAATGCGCTCGGCAAGGAGCGAGCGGAGCGCGTCGGCGACCGTCGGCGCGCTCCGTGTGCATGCTCACACCGGTTCGTCACCCCACAAAGCAGCGCCGCTAACGGCAAGACCGGACAACGCCCAAGGAGTAACCATGGCTCGCAAACTGATCGATCTCAGCATGGAAGTCCACAAGGAGATGGTGGTCTACGGTGGCGTCACGCCGCCGTTTATCTCGCAGGTTCACGATCACAAGGACTATGCCCGGATCACCGGCACCGACAAGCTCGGTATCGACCACTGCAATACCGGCATCATCATCATGGGGGACCATGTCGGCACCCACGTGGACTCGTGGTGGCACGCCAACCCCGATGCGCCCGGCGGCGCCGAGGCCATTCCCATCGAGTATTGCTATGGCGATGGGGTGGTGCTCGACCTCACGCACAAGGGCCCCGGCGATGAGATCACGGTGGACGACCTCTCGGAGGCCGTCGCCAAGATCGGCTACACCATCAAGCCACTGGATATCGTCCTGATCCGCACCGACGCCAGCCAGTACCGCGATGAGAAACGTTATCTCACCGACCACCCAGGCATGACCCGTGAGGGCACCCTCTGGCTGCTGGATCAGGGCGTCAAGCTGATCGGTATCGACGCCATCGGGTTTGACCCGCCGGTAGAGTACATGTGGAAACGTAACAAACTATGGGAAGCGCATCGCGTGATGCGAGAGCGCGAGTACTATCACATCGAGAATCTGATCAACCTGGATCAGATCCCTATGCCTTTTGGTTTCACCGTATCGGCGCTGCCCATTCGGCTGCGCGGCGCCACCGCTGCGCCCATTCGCGCCGTGGCCATCATCGAAGAGTAGCACAGCAGAGGGGACGCTATGGAAACGCTTGCGCTGGGGATCGTGGGCTGTGGTGGGATGGGTGGCCGGCACCTGCTGGGACTCAAGGCCCTGGCCGAAAGCGGCTTGAACAATGTGACCTTGGCGGCCGTCTGCGACCTCCGCCGCGAGAACGCCGAGGCGTTGGCCGACGACGCTGCCGAACTGCTCGGCTATCGTCCGTGCGCGTACGGTGACCTTGAAGCCATGGTCCGCCAACAGCCAGAGATCCGCGCCGTGGATATCACCACTGACGTCGGCGCCCATCACCGTGTCGCTGAGCCCGCCTTTGAGCTGGGTCTGCATGTCCTCTGCGAAAAACCGCTCGCGGTGACCATGCGGGCCGCCAACCGCATCCTGGCGGCGGCCGACCAAGCCGGTCGGCTATTGAGTGTTGCCGAGAACTATCGTCGCGATCCCATCTGCCGTCTCAACAAGGCGCTCATCGATGCCGGCGCCATCGGCGAGCCACGCATGCTCTTTGACATCAGCGTGGGCGGCGGCAACCGCATTATCATCCTCCCTTGGCGCCATGATCGCAACGTGGGCGGCATCCTGCTCGACGCCGGCGTGCACAACGCCGATCTGATGCAGTACTATTTGGGGCCGGTGCGCCAGGTCTATGCCCGTACCCGTCGTTGGGAGCCGATTCGCTACCGCGATGACAACGCCGGCAACCTGACCGGCTTTTACGCCCGGTGGGCCGCAGAGATCCCTGAGCAGATCGAAGCTACGGCCGAAGACTCGATCATCGCGTTGATGGACTTTGAGAGTGGCGCCCAGGGCCAATGGACCTCGTGTTATGGCGCTCGTGGCCAAGGGTTCGGCCAGGGCGGCATCTACGGCAGCGAAGGGTCGCTACGCCCGGGTGGCGCGCGATCCGGCCGGTCGCCCACGCTGCGACGCGATGACGGCGACGAGATCAGCGGCGACGACCTGCTCGCGCTCGTGCCCGACCATCGCCTGGACGAGCTGACGGCCCGGCTCTTTGGAGGCGAGCGCCTAGCCTCCTACGACGTTCCTTTCCCCGTAGCCGATCGCTCCCTGCTGGCCATCGAGATCCACGAGTTTGCCGCATGCGTGCTGCACGGCCGCCAGCCCGAGGTCGATGGCGTGGAGGGCCGCCAGGCCTTGGCGCTCTGCTATGCCGCGCTAGAATCGGGCTTGGTGGATCGGCCCGTCCGCCTGGACGAGGTGATCTCTGGAACAGCCGCCAGCTACGAGGCCGATATCAACGCCCACTGGGGATTGACGTAGCGCAAAAGAGGTGCCCGTGCTCGCCTTGCCCACCACCAAACTAGGTCGTACAGGACTGACCGTCACCCGCCTGGGGATCGGCGGCGCCTACGGAAAGGGAGCCGATGACTATCGGGCCGCTCTGGACCTAGGCGTCACCTACCTGGACACCGCCCGGGGATACAAGGACGGCCTGGACGAGGAACAGGTCGGCGAGGCGTTGCAGGGCCGCCGCGAGGGGATCGTCCTGGCCACCAAGAGCGTGCAACGAGACGCCGAGGGTGCCCGTCAGGAGCTGGAGACCAGCCTGCGGGCCCTGCGCACCGATTGGGTGGACATCTGGCAGTTACATTACGTCAACACCACCGAGGACCGCGAAAAGATCCTGGGGCCCGGCGGCGCCCTCGAGGCCGCTGTCCGTGCCCGAGAACAAGGCCTGATTCGCTACATCGGCATCACTGGTCACAGCTGGGAGGCGTTGGCGCCCGCCTTGGCGACCGGCGCCTTTGACACCGTCCTCTGCTGGTACAACGCCGCCTACCGCGAGCCTGAGGAGATCCTCTTTCCCGTTGCGCGTCAGCAGCAGGTCGGGGTCGTGATCATGAACGCCGGGCGCAACGACAAGCTCTTTGCTCCTGAGGGCTCGCCACCGCCCGAGGCGTTCTACCGCTACGTGCTGGGGCACCTCGACGTGCACGTGAGCATCATGGGCTTGCGAGACCTGGCGATCTATACCCAAGTCGCACGTGCCTTGTCGGAACGTCAGAGCCTTTCGCGGCAAGAGCGCCAGGAGCTAGAGTCCTGGGGCGCCACGTTGCGCCAGCAGGGCCAGCTCGAGATGGGCAGCTAGTCACAACCATGAGGTCACATCTTGGAATACAGACGTTTGGGCCGTACAGGATTGCAGGTCTCACTTCTGGGCGTGGGCGCCGGCTACCTCGCTGTGCTCGATCGGCCGACCGGCGAGCAGATCTACCGGCGAGCGTTTGAGCTGGGCGTCAACTATTTCGACGGGAGGTACGGAGATAGCAACTATAAGCTGGCACCGCTGCTGCGCGACCATCGTGAGCAGTGTGTGGTAGCAACCAAGACCCGCGAGACCGGCGCCAGCGGCGTCGCGCGTCGGGTGGAGGAGGAGCTAGTCGAGCTCGGCACCGACTATATCGACATCTTTCTCCTGCGAACCTACTCGCACGCGATGCTGGCCGACCACCTGGCGCCCAACGGCGCCTTTGATGGCGTCCTGAAGGCCAGAGAGCAGGGCAAGGTCCGGTTCATCGGCATGGCAGCCCACGGTGACTTGACCGTCCTTGAGGACGGCATCCGTACCGGCATCGTGGACGTTATCATCTTTCCGCTGAACATCGTCCGCCGAGAGGCGTTGAATAGCCTCATTCCCTTGGCTCAGGAATACGACGTAGGCCTGGTCGTCATGAAGCCGGTGTCCGTGGGTATGCTCCCGGCCGAACAAGCCCTTCCGTGGCTGGCCAACCAACCTATTCACACCATGGTGCCGGGGGTGAGCTCGCTCGAGCAACTCGAGCTGGACGCGCGCGTGCTGGACCGCCCCTCCATGCTGCTGACCCAGGAAGAGGAGGTACAGATCGAGGCGGTGCGTCAGCGTGTCGATCCCATCACCTGCCGCATCTGTGATGGGTTCTGCAGCCCATGCCCTGCAGGTATTGACATCCCTTCGATGATCTACCACGACGTCTGGTACAATCTGTACCGGAACATGGGGCTGGAGGCATTCCTCGCAGCGCCCTGGCACCCGGGCGCGCGCAAGCTGTTCGAGCGGCATTTCCGCGCGAGGCTGGACAAGCTGTCGGCTTGCACCGGTTGCCGCGAGTGTGAGATTCGCTGCCCCTATGGGGTACCAGTCGTCGACATGCTGGAAGATATGAAAGCTGACCACCCACCTCTCATCGAGGCGCTGGCGAGACTGGGTTGGGAGAACGAAGAGACGCCTCCTTGGTACTTTTAGAAAGGTGCATACCATGCGCATTGGATATAGTTTGTGGGGCATGCCGCAGGTGCCCGTGGAAGAGTCGTTGCCCGCGCTGGCAGCCATGGGCTACCAGGGCGTCGAGCTATCGGTCCGGCAGGGTTGGAACACCGAGCTGGCCGCGCTTGACGGCCCTTACCGCGCCAAGATCGCGCACCTGCTGGATGACACCGGCCTGGTGCTCTCGGCCGTGGCCGCGCATCAGAACCTGTGCGACCTCGACGAGCAGGTAGCCCAGGCCAGCATCGCGTACCTGCGCATGTCCATAGACCTGGCCGCCGAGCTGGCTCAGCCAGGAGAGCAGCCCATCGTCGCCAGCCTGGTGGGCGGAGCCCCCGATGACTGGGAGGGCCGCAAAGAGCTGCTGGCTGAGCGCATCCGCGCCCTAGGCGAGTACGCGCAGGACCAGGGCGTCATCTTGGCCGTGGAGCCGCACTCGGGCACGGCGCTTGATCTACCTGACAAAACTACTTGGCTACTAGACCAGGTCGCGCATCCAGCGGTCAAGCTGAATTTCGACATCAGCCATATGGACGTCATGGGCATCGGCATCGACGAATGCGTGCCGATCATGGCGCCCTATGCCGTCCATACCCATGTAAAGGACCAGCGTGGCCTCTGGCCCAAGCACGAGTTCCTCACGCCTGGCGAGGGGCCTTTTGACTTTGAGCACTATCTGAAGGCCATGCATAAAGCAGGTTACGGCGGGTTTGTGGTGGCTGAGGTCAGCGTCATGGTCCAGCGGCGGGATGACTATGAGCCCATCGCCCACGCCCAACTGGCCTATGATACGCTCGAGCGAGCCTTCCTGTGCCCTGGAGCCGCTAGGGCCCGTTTGCAGGACAAAGCAGCAACAGAGGAGAGCCATGACCGACCAGAGTTATCTCCAGTGGCTGGTGCGTGAGACGCCTACCACCTGGTGGCACGATTCAGGCGAGCCCGCCGAGTTAGCCGTTGGGCTGGAGCACTTGGCCACGGGCGTCACTACGAACCCCGTTCTCAGCGCCCGGGCCATCGCCGCGCGGCCTGCCGGGTGGGAGCCCGAGATCGACGCCATCAACAGCGACCTGCCGCCCGAGCAGCGGGCCGAGGCCCGCACCCGCATCGTCGTGACCCACTGCGCCCGCGAGCTGGAGCCGGTCTACCGCCGTACCGAGGGGGCCCAGGGCTATGTCTGCGCCCAGGTCAACCCCAACAAGGCTGGCGACCGTGACGTGATGCTGGCCATGGCGCGGCGTTTCGCCGCCTTTGCCCCCAATATCGCCGTGAAACTGCCGGTCACCGCGGCCGGTCTTGACGTCCTGGAAGAGTGCATCGCCGAGGGGATCACCATCACCGCCACCGTAAGTTTCACGGTGCCCCAGGTGCTGGCTATCGCCGAGCGCCATCGCGCTGGCATCGCCCGTGCCCGAGAGGCAGGCATCGAGCCAGGGCACTGCTTTGCCGTCATCATGATCGGGCGGCTGGATGACTATTTGCGGGACATAGCCCACGACCAAGGCGCCGACGTCACCGAGGAGGACATCCGTTGGGCTGGCCTGGCCGTCACCAAACGCGCCTACAGCCTCTACCAGGAGCGCGGCTATGAGGCCAGGCTGCTGATCGCGGCCCAGCGCGGTGTCTACCACATCACGGAACTGGCCGGTTCGGACATGATCATGTCGATCCATCCCAAGACGCAGGCCATGGTCTTTCAGCCGGGCGTCCCGCGCGAGTGCCGCATCGACCGCCCCGTCCCGGCCGACTCCATCGCCCGGCTGGAGACGATCCCCGATTTCCGTCGCGCCTACGCGCCCGACGGCATGACCCCAAAAGAGTTTATCACCTACGGCGTCACGCAACGCACGCTCACCCAGTTTGCCGAGATCGGCTGGAACGTGCTCGAGTCCTGATCCAACCACCAACGTCGCACCCAAAAAGGGGGAACCAATGACATACAAGAGGCTGTTCAGCCTAGAGGGCAAAGTCGCCTTTGTGGCGGGCGGCGGCGGAGCCATCGGCGCCGAGATGGCCCGCGCCTGTGCCGACTATGGCGCCAAGGTTGCCCTGGCCGATCTCTCGATCGATGCCGCAGCCAGAATCGCCGACGAGATCGCCCAGTCTGGCGCCAACTCCACCAGCGTCGCCGTGGATATCACCGACGTTGATTCCACCGCGGACGCGGTGCGCCAAGCCGAGGAGGCGCTCGGCCCCCTCGACATCATGATCAACGCCGCCGGCATCCACATCGAAAAGCCCGCCGAGGAGTATGACATCGCCAGTTGGGACAAGGTGCTGGCCGTCAACCTCAAGGGCGGATTCATCCTCTCGCAGGCGGCGGCACGATCGATGATCGCCCGCGGCAGCGGCGGGAGCATCATCCACGTGACCTCGGTCCGTAGCGGGCTTGGCATCCGCCGTGGCTATGCCAGCTATGTGGCCAGCAAGGGCGGGTTGGCGCTGCTCATCAAACAGCTCGCCACCGAGTGGGCCAAGTACCAGATCCGCGTCAACGGCATCGCGCCCACCTTTACCCGGACGCCGTTGGTGAGCGATTACCTGAACGATCCTTCTTTCTACAACGCCCTGGTCGAGCGCATCCCCATGGGCCGCGTCTGTGAGACCGAGGATCTCGCCGGCATTGCTCTCTTCTTGGCCTCGGATGCCTCCTCTTTTATCACCGGCCAAAACATCTTTGTGGATGGCGGCGTCACCGCTACGCAGTAAGGAGCAAGCATGGCAGAGCAACTCGACCAGATGCTGGCCAAAGCCCGAGCAGCACAAGCCGTCATCGAGTTCTGGCCCCAGGATCGGGTGGACGAAATGGTGGCCGCGGTAGGGTGGCAGCTCTACAAGGAAGAGAACGCCGTCGCCTGCGCCCGCCTGGCCTACGAAGAGACCGGCATGGGCGTGTATGAGGACAAGCTGCTCAAGCACCGCAAAAAGGTCTTGGGCACGCTCCGCGACCTGGCTGGCGTCAAGACGGTCGGCATCATCGAGGAGGATCCTGCCAAGGGCCTACTCAAGATCGCCAAGCCGGTTGGCGTCATCGGGGCGTTGACGCCCGTCACCAACCCCACCTCCACGCCCGCCGGCAACGTGCTGCCGATCCTCAAGACGCGCAATGCCGTGATTTTTGCGCCACACCCGCGCGCCAAACGCAGCGCCGCCTTGACGGTGCGCTACATCCGCGAGGGGCTCCACCAGGTCGGCGCCCCAGAGGACCTCGTCCAGACCATCGAGGAGCCGACCGTGCAGCTCTCGCAGGATCTGATGGCCGCGGTGGATCTGGTGGTGGCCACGGGAGGCGCCGGCATGGTCAAAGCCGCCTATGCCAGCGGCACGCCCGCCTATGGCGTCGGCACCGGCAACGCCGTCACCGTCGTGGACGAAACGGCCGACATTGACGATGCCGCTCACAAGATCTTTTTGAGCAAGACCTTTGACAATGCCACCTCTTGCTCGTCTGAGAACTCGGCCGTCATCCACGAGAGCATCTGGGATGACATGATCGCCGCCCTGGCCACCAACGGGGGCTTTCTCTGCCACGCCCAGGGTCGCGAGCAGCTCAAACGGACCCTCTGGCCCGATGGCGTCCACCTGAACAAGGCGATCGTCGCCCAGCCGGTCTCAACCATCGCCAAACTCGGCAACCTGGATGTACCCGATGGCACCACGTTCCTGATGGTAGTGGGCCAGGCCGTCGGCCCCGAGGATCCGTTCTGCGCCGAAAAGCTGTCGCCCGTGCTGACGCTGTGGCGCTACTCGGAGTTTGACGAGGCCGTGGAGCTGGTCCAGCGCATCACCGGGTACAACGGACGGGGACACTCGTGCGGCATCCACACCACCCGCCGCGATCGCATCGAGCAGCTCGCCACCAAGGTGCGCGTGAGCCGCGTGATGGTCCGCCAGCCCCAATGCTATGCCAACAGCGGCAACTATGATAACGGCATGCCGTTCAGCATGACCCTGGGCTGCGGGACGTGGGGCGGCAACATCACCACCGAGAACGTCCACTGGCGACACTTTCTGAACGTCACCTGGGTGGCCATGCCGATCGAGCCGGTGGTGCCCGATGAGGAGGCCCTTTTCGGCGCCCATTGGGAGCGGCACGGACGCTAGGCCCTGGCCTTCCGGAGGAGAAATCCATGCACAGTGGCCATGTAGCGCATCGGGATCTGGTCTATGGGCATGCGGACGGGACAGATCTGACCCTGGATCTGTACCTGCCGCGGCATCCCATCCGCAGCGTGCCCCTCATCCTGTATATCCATGGCGGAGGATGGCGCGCGCTGGACAAGGGATGGTGCCCCTACCCCATGCGCTTTCTCGATCTGGAATACGCCGTCGCCAGCATCAACTACCGACTGGTGCCTCAGGCCACCTTTCCCGCCCAACTGCATGACTGCAAGGCGGCAGTCCGCTGGCTGCGCGCCCACGCTGACGAGTACGGCATCCTAGGCGACCGCATCGCCGCCTGGGGAGACTCGGCCGGCGGCCACCTGGCGGCCATGCTGGGGGTCACCGGAGATCGCCCCGAGCTGGAGGGCGAGAGCGGGACGCCCGGCGTTTCCAGCCAGGTGCAGGCCGTCTGCGACTGGTACGGCGTAGCCGACCTCACCAGGATGCCGGTGGACCCGAACGATCCCGAGTCCTTCGTGGCCCAGTTCATCGGCGCCCCGCCTAGCCAGCATCCTGACGCAGCCCGCGCCGCCAGCCCGGTCAGCTATGCCAGCGCTGACGCCGCCCCATTTCTCATCATGCATGGGGACGTGGATCGCGAGGTCCCGCTGAGCCAGAGCGTGGCCCTGTACGAGGCCCTGTGGCAGGAGGGCGCCGATGTGCGGCTGCACGTGGTACACGGCGGCGCACACCTCTCGTACCTACGCCG
The DNA here is from genome assembly GCA_040767425.1 of Anaerolineae bacterium. Taxonomy (GTDB): domain Bacteria; phylum Chloroflexota; class Anaerolineae; order UBA1429; family UBA1429; genus DAIRUQ01. The sequence continues at coordinate 14,397 of JAXGON010000018.1, forward strand.
CCCCACCGACATCCCGTGGCACACACCCGAGATAGAAAAGATGGTCGAGGCCTTCTTCTGGCGCCATCTGATGTGTGATCCGGCACCCTGATAGGGCCATCGTAGAGAGCGACAAGAGGCCGAGGCGGCAGCTAGCTTGCGGGCCAGCGCGGGTTCGGTTGCGGCACGATGGCCCGCACCTCCTCCCGCCAAGCCGCCAGCATGGCGTGTAGCTCCCTAGCGAGCTTGGGCTGCTCCTCGGCCAGGTTGTGATCCTCGCTCAGATCGGTCTCCAGGTCATAAAGCTCCAGCCGGTTATCTTCGTAGAACTGGATCAGTTTGTAGCGATCCACGCGCAACGAGGAGCCCGGCGTGCCTCCCTGGTTGCCGTAATGGGGATAGTGCCAGTAGATGGCCTCGCGCGACAGGCGGTCATCGCCAGCCAGCAGATCCATCAAGCTCACCCCGTCGACGTGTTGGTGTGGCAGTGGATCCAGACCGGCGGCTTCGAGAAAGGTGGGATAGACGTCGGGGCTGCTGACGGGCGCGTGGCAGACGCTCCCAGCCTCCACGACACCCGGCCAGCGGACGATCCACGGCTCGCGGGTGCCCCCTTCATACATCCACCCCTTGCCCTCGGAAAGGGGCGCGTTGCAGGTGGGCGAGCCCTCGGAGGTTGCCAGGCCGCCGTTGTCCGATGTGAACAGTACCAAGGTATCAGCGGCGATGCCGAGGTCATCCAGTGTGCCCAACAAACGCCCGATGTTCTCGTCCAGGCTCTCGATCATGGCGGCATACACGGGATCCGACTGGATCAGCCTACGCATGACGCGCAGATGCCGCTTGTGCTCCGATGGAAAGTGTTCGCCCTCCTCAAAGGCCTGAAGCTGATCCAGCCCCAACGCCTGCGCCTTGGCCCTGTACTTGGCCACGATCTCGGGCTTGGCCTGGATGGGCGTATGCACCGCATAGTACCACAAGTTCAGGAAAAAAGGCCTGCCGTCGCCCTGTCGGATCAGCGCGATGGCCTCATCGGTGAGACGATCGGTGAGATAGGTGCCATCTGGGCTGTCAGATAGCGTGGGCAGCCCCCAGGGGCTGAAATACCCGTGGGCTGGCGCGCCCCAGTCACAGCCGCCGACGTTCACGTCAAACCCATGCCGCTCAGGGTAATAGTCCTCGATGCCGAGATGCCATTTGCCCACGTGCCACGTGTTGTACCCGCCATCCTTGAGCGCACGGGCCAGGCTGTGTTCGCTCAGCGGCAGGTGATCCACATACGGCACCTCTAGCAGGCGCCCCTGCGAGTGGGCGCCGATCCAGTCGGTGACGCCAACGCGCGCGGGATAGCGGCCCGTCAGTAGGCTGGCGCGCGTCGGCGAGCAAACGGGGCAGGCAGCATAGGCGTTGGTGAACCGCATGCCCTGCCGACCAAGGCGATCCAGGTTGGGTGTCTCGTAGAACGTGCTTCCATAGCACGACAGATCGCGCCATCCCAAGTCGTCGATCAAGATGAGCAGAATATTGGGCTGGCCCACCATAAAGACTCCCTTCATGTCCGCCAAGTGCTTATCCATCGCTGGGCACCGTGCTAGGATAGTGTACAGATACAGGGCGCCCCTGGGACGACGTTCGGCATCCGTTCAGCCGCTTGGAAGCGAACGCGAGGTTCATTGTAGCCGATCGGCCACAGTCTGACGAACCATGATAGGGCAAGAGTGTTGAAAACCCGTAGGAGGTGGCGCTGAGAGGACAGAGGGGATATGCTGGAGGACGAAGGAAGGGTGGAACAGCCCTTTGGGGACGTAAAGCGCTGGCACGGCTTCGGGCGTTGCCGCTATCTGGGCTTGGGGCGCCACCGAGTTCAAGCCCTGCTGACCTTTATGGTCCGCAATTGCAAACGGGTGGTCAAGCTGCTCACCGGGGTGACCTTCCGTCCCCAGGCCAAGGGACGACGGGCGGAGCCGGTCATACCGGTGATGGCATTGGGGGCCTAGGCGTAGTGCGCCTAGCGGGCGAGGGAACGCGCTCTGGACGCCTCTCTGGCCCCCCTGTAGGCCCAGAACCGGCCCCCGGGCCACATATAGGAGAAGTCCTAGGATGCCGCCGATAGCTGCATAATCGGTCAAATGCACAAGTGCAGCTATCCCTCCTTCGAACAGCCCTTATTCCACCCCCTCCCGCGCACCCAACTTGCGCCACCAGGCCGATCCACTATAATAGGGCGCACGGGGGCAGGTAGCCCAGCTGGTTAGAGCGCCACGTTGACATCGTGGAGGCCGTAGGTTCGAGTCCTATCCTGCCCACCATGAAAAAAGGGGGAGCGCCGATGGCGATCCCCCTTTCGCGTGCTTGGCCAACTGCTACTTGATGGTAACCTTGGCGCCAGCCGCCTCGATCTTTTCCTTGGCAGCGTCAGCCTGCTCCTTGGAAACATCCTTCATGATCTCGGATGGAGCGCTGTCGACCACTTCCTTGGCCTCGCGCAGCCCCAGCGTGGTCAGCTCGCGGACGGCCTTGATCACCTGGATCTTCTGGTCGCCCACCTCTTCGAGCACCACTGTGAACTCGGTCTGCTCTTCCTCTTCCTCGGCGGCGGCGTCAGGAGCGGCGGCCACAGCAGCCATCGCCACGGGCGCGGCAGCGCTAACGCCGAACTTTTCCTCGAGAGCCTTGACCAACTCGGCCAGCTCGAGAACCGTCATGTTGCTGATGGCCTCGATCAGTTCTTCCTTTGTCACCTTACGTCCTCCATATTTCTTTTACGCACGTTGATTCGCAACATCGCTCGCAAAGGCTTAGCTTGCAGAACCCTCAAGCTGTTCCTGGCGCCCATGCAGCACCGTTACCAGACCACGCATGACTCCCGACAGCACACCCACGAGACCTGTGAGAGGTGCCTGCATGCCACCGACCACCTGCGCCAGAAGCTGCTCTCGCGAAGGCAGCTCGGAAAGTGCCCGAACCCCATCAACGTCGATGATCGCGCCCGAGATCATGCCACCTTTGATCGCAAACACGCGCTCATGGGTCCGCGCAAACTCGACCACCGCCTTGGTCGCCCGTCCGAGATCCCCCGAAACAAAGGTCACTACGTTGGCCCCTTGCATCATCTCCGGATCCCACGGTGAACCCTGCTCTTCCAGCGCGAGGCGCATGAGCGTGTTCTTGACCACCATGGCCTTTGCGCCCACTTCTCGGAGATCCTGGCGAAGTTTCTCCGCATCGACCACACTCATACCCCGGTTATGCCCCCAGATCAGGGCCTCCGCCTGGGCCAGCTCCTCCTGGTACTGTGCCAGGAGCTCTTCTTTTCTCGCCTTTGATAGTGCCAAGGAACCTACCTCCTTACCCAACAAAAACCGGGCCCTTGCCTGCAGAGACAAGAGCCCGGATCGTCACACGCACCTGGCGTCGATGACCATTCGATCCTCACTGCCTCGGCAGGCGATACATTAAGCGCAAGAGCGCACCTGCTGTCTTTAGCATGTATTCGCTTGTAAGGGAATCCTTATCCGGCGCGCAGGTCGGCCAGAGACCGAACCCCCACCCGCACCCCAGGTCCCATGGTGGTGCAGAGGGTAGCACGGCGCACATACTGCCCCTTGACGGTGGCAGGTCGCGCCCTCCAGATCGCATCCACGACGGCAGCCAGGTTGTTCATCAACTGATCGGTCTCAAAGCTGGCCTTGCCGATGGGAATGTGCAGGTTGGCTGCCCGATCGACACGATACTCAACGCGGCCCTGCCGCAGCTGGGTGATGGTGTCCGCAATGTCGTCCGGCTGCACCAATGTCCCCGACTTGGGGCTGGGCATCAAGCCACGCGGACCGAGCACCCGGCCCAGGCGGCCGATCTTGCCCATGATCTGCGGCACTGCCACGGCAATGTCAAAGTCGGTCCACCCATCCTGGATCTTTTGGATCAGGTCATCGCTTCCGACAAAGTCGGCGCCCGCCTGACGAGCCACGGCAGCTTCCTCGCCCTCAGCGAACACCAAGATGGTCACTTTCTTGCCGGTGCCCTCCGGCAGGCTCACAACGCCGCGCAGAGCCTGATCCGCTCGACGCGGATCCACATTCAACTTGAGATGCAGCTCGACCGTCTCGTCAAACTTGGCCGACGCAGTCTCCTTGACCACCTCGAGCGCCTCGCGCGGCTCATACTCACGCGTACGATCGACCTTTTCGCGAAGCGCTAGATACCTCTTGCCACGCTTGCCCATATTGTCATTGACTCCTTGTGGTGCATACGGGAGCCGAGCCCCCTCCCACGCTAGGCGCTCGTCGGGTGAGCGCTAATCGGCCACAATGATCCCCATGCTGCGCGCGGTCCCCTCGATCTGGAGCATCGCTCCCTCGATGTCGACGGCGTTGAGATCCTTCATCTTCATCTGGGCGATCTCGCGCACCTGGGCACGCGTCACCGTTCCGACCTTGACTGTGTTGGGTTCGCCAGACCCTTTGGGAGCACCAGCCGCCCGGAGCAACAGATCCTTGGCAGGCGGCGTCTTGGTCTCGAAAGAAAAGGAACGGTCAGCAAACACTGTGATCTCGACCGGCACGGTGATGCCAGCCTGAGAAGCGGTGCGCGCGTTGTACTCTTTGCAGAACTGCATGATATTGACGCCGTGCTGGCCTAGCGCCGGACCGACCGGGGGTGCCGGGTTGGCCTTGCCCGCCTCGATCGCCAGTTTGATCTTTGCGATGACCTTTTTCGCCATGGATACCGTCCCTCACTTTCTGACGCAGCAAGCCAGCCGTTCTGGCAACCCAGTGGCAGGCTAAATCTTTTCCACCTGTAGGAAATCCATCTCGACGGGGGTCTCGCGCCCAAAGAATGAGACCAACACGCGTACCTTGCCCCGATCCGCATAGATCTCGTCCACCACAGCCATGAACTCGGCAAAGGGGCCCTCGGTAATGCGCACCGTCTCGCCGACGCGAAAGCTCACCTTGATACGAGGCTGCTCCGCCTCCATCCGGCTGAGTATGTTCTCGACCTCGTCCGGCGTAAGCGGCGTCGGCTCAGTGCCCGATCCCACGAAACCCGTCACCCCTGGCGTGTTGCGGACGACATACCACGACTCTTCGTCGATGATCATTTCCACAAGGATGTAACCAGGGAAGACGCGCTTGCGACTAGTCTTTCGTTGACCGTCGCGAATCTCGACCTCTTCCTCAGTGGGCACGACCACGCGAAAGATCCGGTCCTGCATGCCCATCGACTCGATCCGCTGTTCGAGGTTCCGCTTGACCTTGTTCTCATAGCCAGAATAGCTATGCACCACATACCACTTGCGGTTCTCGTCCTCAGCCTGCTCTTCTGGCTCCTCCTGAACGTCGCTGGGAACAGCTTCGCCCTGAGGCGCGTCAAGCAGTGGCTCGGCCTCGGCATCAAAATCGGGCTCAGACAGCCCAGCCTCAGCCAAGTCCTCTTCAGTTACGGGTCGATCCTGATCCTGTGAAACCATCATGTCCTAACGGGCGATGAGCGCCTAGCGAATCAACAGCCCAAAGAGCCGCGCAAACACCCAGTCTAGAAAGCCCAACAGCACGCTCATGGCGGCCGTAACGGCAAAGACGATGGCGGTAAGGTGGATGGTCTGTTTGCGCGTCGGCCAGACGACCTTGCTGATCTCAGCACGCGTCTCTCGAAAATAGCGCACAAACCGATTCTCTTTTTTCCGCGCCTGCTTTTGCTTTTGCGCCATGGCGACCTCACTGAACCAAAAGAGCCGCCGCACTCGGTCGGCACGGATCTCTTGGCAGAAAGAACACCGACTGCCGGCCCGATACCTCCCAACCTGGCGACGCGCCTGGGATCCGCAAGACCGGAGCGGTGTTGTGGGTGATCAGGCAGGCGAGGCAGGAATCGAACCCGCAACCTACGGTTTTGGAGACCGTTGCTCTGCCAATTGAGCTACTCGCCTACGAACGCGGGCCAGCCCGCGTCTAGCGCTCCTCGCGATGTTCCGTATGCGCCTTGCAACGGGGGCAGTATTTCTTCAAGCTGATACGCCCCGCGTCGTTGCGCCGGTTCTTTTGCGTCGTATAGTTCCGCTCTTTACACTCGGTGCAAGAGAGGGTAATGACTAACCGGTCTGCTTTCTTGGCCATCTATCCGCCTAGCTCAAGTAACTGGTGCTTTCCGCTCTCTTGGGCGAAAGCACAACATCTATTCGATGATATCGGTGAGAACGCCGGCGCCCACCGTGCGGCCACCCTCGCGGATGGCAAAGTGCGATCCCACTTCCAGCGCCACCGGCACGATCAGCTTGACCGTCAGGTTCGCATTGTCGCCCGGCATCACCATCTCGACGCCCTCGTCCAGCTTGATCTCGCCGGTCACGTCCATCGTCCGAATAAAGAACTGCGGACGATACCCGTCAAAGAACGGCGTGTGCCGACCACCCTCTTCCTTCTTGAGCACGTAGACCTCGCCCCGGAAGGTCGTGTGCGGCGTGATCGAGCCCGGCTTGGCCAACACCATCCCGCGCTCTACCTCGTCCCGATCGATGCCCCGCAGCAGACAGCCAACATTGTCGCCCGCCTGACCCTCGGTCAGCGTCTTCCGGAACATCTCCACGCCCGTCACCACCGTGGTCCGCTTCTCATCCCGCAATCCCACGATCTCGACTTGGTCGCCAACTTTGACCACACCGCGCTCGATACGGCCCGTCACCACCGTCCCGCGCCCCTTGATGCCAAATACGTCCTCCACCGGCATCAGGAACGGACGATCTATCTCGCGCTGCGGCGTCGGAATGTAGCTATCCACCGCCCGCATCAGCTCCCAAATCGGCTGATACTCGGGCGCGTTCGGGTCCGTCGAGTCGCTCTCCAGCGCCGCCAACGCCGACCCTCGCACGATGGGAATGTCGTCGCCCGGGAACCGATTCTCTGTCAGCAGCTCGCGCAGCTCCAGCTCCACCAGCTCCAACAGCTCCTCGTCCTCCATCATGTCGCACTTGTTCAGGAACACCACCATCGCCGGCACCTCTACCTGGCGCGCCAACAAGATGTGCTCCCGCGTCTGCGGCATGGGACCGTCCGGCGCGCTCACCACCAGGATGGCGCCGTCCATCTGCGCCGCACCCGTGATCATGTTCTTGATATAGTCGGCGTGGCCCGGGCAGTCCACGTGCGCATAGTGGCGATTCTCTGTCTCGTACTCCACGTGCGAGATCGAGATCGTCAGACCACGCGCCTTTTCCTCCGGCGCGTTGTCGATCTGATCGTACGCCAGGAAATTCGCCCCACCACTCAAGGACAGCACCTTGGTGATCGCCGCCGTCAACGTCGTCTTGCCATGGTCCACATGGCCAATCGTCCCCACGTTCACATGCGGCTTGGTGCGCTCAAAGACCTGCTTGCCCATGACCAAGAACCTCCTTCGCGTTCCGCAATCGAGATGGGCCGCGCCCACCTATCTAGTTGAGCCCACGACGGGAATTGAACCCGTGACCACGTCCTTACCAAGAACGTGCTCTACCGTCTGAGCTACGTGGGCGCTTGCCGGCCATCTCTAACGACCGAGCGAGTGGGCAGGGAAGGATTCGAACCTCCGAAGGCGTAGCCAACTGATTTACAGTCAGTCCCCTTTGGCCGCTTGGGTACCTGCCCATGTTTGTAACGCTACCGAAAACGCCCCGTCCGCGCCTCCGACGCACACAAAAGCCGACGGAGGGACTTGAACCCACAACCGGCGGTTTACAAAACCGCTGCTCTGCCGGTTGAGCTACGTCGGCACACAGGCTCGGAACATTATAGCTCAGCGGGAAGAGTGGTCAAGTCAGCCGGAAAGCAAGTATACCACAGACAGTGCCTCCGTCAAATCCGAGCTGTTGCTGCGCCAGGAGATCGTTACCAGGTGTTAGACGAGATAGTGGCCAAGTCTGGCCCCTCTCTGGTAAAAGGAGGATACGGCATTCTCCACCAGGAGGCGAGGCGATTATGGCAGACTTGGCCTACGGGACAGATCCATAGAGGGGATCGTCTTCTACCGCCATTCGGAGGCGCGCAGTCTCGAGTGCCCCTCAACCAGCAGAGAACAACCTACCACTCCTAGCCACGCCCTATGGGTCCACCCGCGCGACGATGCCTTTAAGATAGGCCCCTTCGGGGAACGTCAACAGTACCGGATGATCTGGCGCTTGGTGCAGCCGCTCCAGGATGCGCACCTCGCGCTCGGCGTCGATGCTGGCGCCAAACAGCACCTTCTGAAAGAGGTCCTCGGAGACGCGGCCACTGCACGAGAACGTAACCAACGTACCGCCCGGTCGCGTCAATGCCATCGCCAGCATGTTGATGTCCTTGTATCCGCGGGCGGCGGCCGGCACGTCGCGCTGCGAGTGGGCAAACTTGGGTGGATCCACAATCACCAGATCGAATGCTTCCTCCGCATCGCGCATCTCCCGCAGCACGCGAAACGCATCACCCACCACGAACCGATGCGCCTCACCGTTCAGGTCGTTCAACGCCACATTCTCCGCGGCCATCGCCAGCGCGTCGGCCGAGCTGTCGACGTGCACTACCTCGCGCGCCCCCCCACAGGCCGCCACCACGCCAAAGCCACCGGTATAGGCAAAGAGGTTGAGCACCCGCGTCCCATCGGCATACGCCCGCAGCCGGAGGCGATTGGCCCGCTGGTCCAGGTAAAAGCCGGTTTTGTGGCCATGACGCAGATCCACCAGCCAGCGCACCCCATGTTCGACGATGGTGATGCGCTCCGGCGGCTCCTCGCCCAGCAAGGGGCCGACGGTCTCTGGCAACCCCTCGTGCCGCCGCACATCGACATCGCTCCGCTCGTACACGCCGCGCGCGCCGGTCAGGCCCAACGCGACCTCGGCCAGGGCCTGCTTTCGCCGGTCTACCCCCGCCGTCAGGGCCTGGAAGACCAACCAGTCACCATAGCGATCGAGAATCAGCCCGGGGAGGCCGTCAGACTCGCCATACGCCAGCCGAGCAGCCGTCGTCTCCCCACTGGCCCACAAACTCGCCCGCCGAGCGATGCAGGTCTCGAGCCGTTGCCGCCAGAACGCATCATCGGGATAGCGTTCCTCGTCCCAGCTCAGCAGGCGTACGCGAATCTGCGAGCGTGGGCTGTAGGACCCGTACCCCAAAAAGCCGCCCCGATGATCGCGCACGTTGACCAGGCCACCGGGCTCTGCATCGCCCTCCACCCGAGCGATGGCTCCCGAAAAGACCCACGGATGCCGGTTACGCACGCTCTTGTCTCGACCTGGCTTTAGGATAACAGTAGCCCCCAAGCTACACATCGGCCTCCTCGTCTGCCACGATTCGCAGCTCCAACACTCGTACGGTCTCTGATATGACGGCGGCATCGCTGGACTGACGGCAGCCCACCACCCAGAGGATCCGCTCGCCCGCCATTACCAGCGGCACCTGATCACGCTCGCCACGGGGCACGCGCCGGTCCACAAAGAGGTCTTGAAGCGACTGGCTGCCCGCCATGCCGAGCGGTCGCAACCGATCTCCGGGCCGCCGCGTCCGCAGCCACAGGGCGGCGGGCAGACCGTCGACATCAAAGTAGGCCAGGTAGGGGTGCCGAGCGTCCCTCCAGCCCTCGGGCAGCTGGTGTCGCGCCATCAGCCGCATGGTCAGTCGCCAGTCTGCCCCGGAGGGACGCCAACTGCCCGGCCAGGCCACCTCCACGGCCTCACCGGCGGCCATGCGGGGGCGCCAACTGGGGGCAAAGGCGTCGCCTCGGCCGATGGTCAACCACTGGTATCCCAACTCGGCTCGCAACGCTCCAGGCAAACTCACGGCTGCCCCGACGGTGCCCTCCTGGATCATCCCCTCCAGATCGCGAACATGTTGCCAACCTAGGTCCCGCAGCGAGCCAGCCACCAGGGCGTAGGCCCGCCGCAACACGCGCCTCAAGAGAGCAGGATGCTGATTCTGCAGCGACGCTAGGCCTAGCCGAACGGCGCCGTCAACCAGCTCCCGGTCGCAAGCCTGCCACGCCTCCTCGGCCAGGCTCTGCAGCAGGTCGTCTTCAGCGGAGAGCACCTCTGTCGTGCGCCCGATGCTGGCCGCCAGATGCGGAGCTCGCGACCGCAGCATTGGCACCACGGTGTGTCGCAGCCAGTTGCGGGGGATGGTCTCGTCGGCGTTGCTGGCATCCATGATCGGCGCCAGCCCGTGTAGGCGGCAGTAGGCCTCGATCTGGTCCCGCGTCACGGAGAGCAGCGGCCGGAGCAGCATGAGGGGGGCATGGCCCTGTGCGACACCCGGATCGAGGTCGGGATCCAGCGTCGCCACCGGACGGATGCCGCGCAGCCCGCCCGTCCCGGCCCCACGGATCAGCCGCCACAGCACCGTCTCCACCTGGTCGTCGGCGTGGTGCGCCAGGGCGATGACACGACAACCATATTGCCGGGCCACCTCGGCCAGGTACCCATAGCGGGCCCGGCGCGCGGCAACCTCTAGCGAGATCTCCTCACGAGAGGCCAAGGCCGGCACATCCCGGCGCGTCGTATCGCAGGGCAGCCCCCAACCCTCACAGATGCGCCGCACCGCCTTTGCCTCATCAGCGCTGCTCGGACGGATGCCGTGATCCAGGTGGGCCGCCCGAAGCTCCAGCCGCAGCAGCTCTCGTCTGGTCCATAGCAGGTGCGCCAGGCAGAGCGAATCGGGCCCGCCCGAGAGCGCCAGCAGCAGGCGCCCGCCGTCCGCCAGGCCCACACGGGCCAGCAAAGCAGCTAGGTGAGCGTCCCAAGCTTGCGATGGCAGATCCATGATCCCTCCATCAGCCATTCTAGGCCGAGAGGGATGCCGCCTCAAGAGGAGGCTGCCAGCTAGCGCCGAACCAGGGGTAGATGGCTTCTGGGCCGCCCTCTGACGTCGAGCTCGATGGTAAAGGTGTGGGTCAGCGCCGGGGCCGGCGGCTGACAACCATCGTCCGGCAACCCGACCAGGCTCACCTGGGCACCATGACGCCCGACACCCAGCGCGGCCGCATCCAGCCGCAGCGTCACATCCACCAGACCCCGCCCCGACGAGGGCGTGATGCTCAACCACGGCGCTTCGACCCGTAGCTCCCAAGCATCGCCACAGAGGCGGTCGCTAGCCACATATCCCTGGACCTCACGCACCGGCGCGTCCTGGCTGACTTGGTATACCCTGGCCAGATCAGTGCGCAGCGGGTAGACCACGTCGCCATCGGTGTTGGCCGCCCACAGCATCCGGGCGTCATGCGCAACCGCGTGTTCGGTGACCCTATCGCCAAGGTAGCTCATTTCCATGACGTGAGATACCCTCTCCACGGTGGGAGTGCTCACGCCGGTGAACCCCGAGTGGATATGCGCGCTGTCGATCCAGTTGATGGTAGCCTGCGGATCCGATGGCACCCATCCGCAACCCGGGTAGTACACCTCGATCCACGCGTGCCACAGGTTAACTCGCTCGCCCCAGTCCCATTCCATGACCTGTCCGGGCAGTACGATGCCAGACACAGTCCGTGCCGGAATGCCCGCCGCCCGGAGCAACGCGCAGCTCAGGGTCACAAAGCCATCAAAGGTGGCCTTACCGGACTCCAATACGCTGAGGGCATCGTTCGCGGTGCAGGTGGGCACCAGCTGAGTATTCGCTCGCACCCACGCCAGGATCTCGGCCACCGCCTCGGTCTGGCTGGTCGCGTCCTCCACCAGCTCCTTAGCCTTGTCCACCACAACCTCTGCATCGGACTGGATCCAACCAGGCTGGGGGAGGAGCTCCATTCGTACCTCCGGTGGCAGGCTAGCTGGGTCCAGCAGCGGATAGGGGGCGTCGCTATCGAGCTCGCTGCGGGTCACCACCTGCACCAGGGTATAGCCGGGCTGATGGTCATCCACAGTCTGGGAGTAGTTCACCGCTGCATATGGCTTCACGTCGCCCATGGGCAGCTTGGGGGTGATGCGGTAGGTCGAGGTCATGACGCCGGCATAGGTTCGGATCACGAGGTGCTCTTGGTCGGCCGGCGAGGCAAGCGGTACAGAACCCGTCGCAGCCGGAGCCGCCCGCGCCTCAGGAGGCGAAAGAGCGTCCCCTCCAGATAGCGCAACGACGAGGGCTAGGCCAACAAGAGCAAAGATGGACAGCAAGAAGAGGAGCCGCTCTCGGGCGTCGCGGAGCGAGGACGTCCGAAAGGTACGCAGGTTCGTCACGCCGAGCAAGCGCCGACCCGCGAGGCTCCTCTTCAGCGGGGACATGGCTACGATCTGCTCATGCCCAACGTCTACAGCATACATCCTGACACGCTGGACTGCGTTAAGGAGGGGTGAAAACCAGAGCATCTGCACGCCTCCCGACGAAAAAGGAGCGTCAGCCGGCAGGCGCCGACGCTCCCAAGACACATGACGGGATCAGATCACGACAGGCCGCGGATCACGCCGTTCTCGTCCATATCGATGTCCATAAAGACGGGACGGCGCGGCAGGCCCGGCATCGTCTTCATCTCGCCGCAGAGCGGGTAGAGGAATCCAGCGCCGACGCTGGCACGAATATCGCGGATCGGCAGACGCCAGCCCTTGGGGACGCCCTTGAGCGCCGGATCATGGCTGAGAGACAGATGGGTCTTGGCCATGCAAATCGGCAGGTTGTCATAGCCGAACGACGTGTACTGCTTGATCTTGGCCTCAGCCTCGGGCAGGTAATCTACACCGTCGGCACCATAGACCTTGGTGGCGATGGTCTCGATCTTGTCCTTGATGGACGTATCGAGCGGATACAGGAACTTGAAATCGCTGGGCTTTTCGCAGGCAGCCATCACGGCCTTGGCCAGGTCGCGCGCGCCGGCGCCACCTTTGGCCCAGTGCTCAGAGGGCACGGCATCCTCGGCACCGGCCTCCTGGGCGATCTTGCGCACCAGTTCGATCTCGGCGTCGGTATCCGGGGTGAAGCGGTTGATCGCCACCACCACCGGCACGCCGTACTGCCGCGCGATGCGGATATGCGCCTTGAGGTTCTCGCATCCCTTTTCGAGATACTCGAGATTCTCCTCTGTCAGCTCTTTGGGGAGCGGCTTGCCCGCCACCACGCGCCCGAGCCCACCGTGCATCTTGAGCGCGCGCACCGTGGCCACCAGGACGACACAGTTGGGGATCAGGCCGGTGGTGCGGCACTTGATGTCAAAGAACTTTTCCATGCCGATATCGGCACCAAAGCCGGACTCGGTCACCACATAGTCCGCCAGCTTGACGGCGATCTGATCGGCGATCGCTGACGAGTTACCGTGGGCGATGTTGGCGAACGGCCCTGCGTGCACAAACGCGGGCGTCTTTTCGAGGGTCTGCATCAGGTTCGGCATCAGAGCGTCGCGCATGAGCACAGCCATGGCCCCGGCTACACCCAGATCCTCAGTGGTGATCGGGTTCCCGCTGTTATCGGTCGCCATTACCATGCGACCCAGGCGCTCCCGTAGGTCGCCCCAGCTCGTCGCCAGGGCGAGGATCGCCATCACCTCGCTGGCGACGGTAATGTCAAACCCCGTCTCGCGGATAACGCCGTTGCGCTTGCCGCCCAGCCCAATGATGATCTCGCGCATGGCGGCGTCTTCGACGTCCACCACACGGTTGGCCATAACAGAGTAGGGATCGATATCCAGGCGGCGCAGGTTGATCAGCTCCAGTGCCTTGTCGCTCAGCAGGCGCTCATGCATCATGCGGCTGTCGGTAGCCGCCACGGCCAGGTTGTGCGCCACACCCACAGCGTGAATATCGCCAGTGAAATGGAGGTTGAAATCCTCCATGGGGATGATCTGCGAGTAGCCGCCACCCGCAGCGCCACCCTTGATGCCAAAGGTGGGGCCCATGGACGGCTGGCGGATGCAGGTGAACACCTTTTTCCCCATCTGGCTGCCCAGCGCCTGGCTCAACCCCACCGTGGTGGTGGTCTTGCCCTCGCCCAGAGGGGTCGGCGTGATGGCGGTCACATCGATGTACTTGGCATTGGGCTTGTCTTTCAACCGCTGCGCCACATCCAGGTGCACCTTGGCCTTGTACCATCCGTACGGCTCGAGATCGTCCTTGGTCAGGCCAACGCTCTGGGCGATATCGAGAATCGGAACGAGTTCGGCTTCCTGGGCAATCTGCAAATCTGTCTTCACGAGTCCCTCCTCTGCTCTACTAATCGTCGTCACCCTGCCCTCAGGACGATACACGCCCACCAGACGGCTTGCGGTCTAAAGACCGCGCTGCCGTTTGGCCGCCGACACCAGATTCCCCATCAGCATGGCGTTGGTCATGGGGCCGGTGCCACCGGGCACTGGCGTAACATACGAAGCCACCTCCATGGCGGCGTCGGTGTCTACATCGCCCACTAACATATCCTCGACCACATTGGCGCCAAAGTCGATCACCACGGCGCCTGGACGGATCATATCGCCCGTGATGATCCCCGGCCGCCCCACCGCCGCGACCAGCACATCGGCGCGACGGGTCTCTGCGCCCAGATCGGGCGTACGGGAGTGGCAGACCATCACGCTGGCGTGCTGATGCAGCATTAGCATGGCCATGGGGCGACCCACGATGTTGCTACGCCCCACCATCACCGCCCGCTTGCCTTGCAGCTCTATGCCATAGCGTCGCAGCAGCTCCATGCCGCCAGCCGGCGTGGCCGGCGCGAAATAGTCGCCACTGCCCTGGAACAGCCTACCCGCATTGGTGGGGTGGATGCCGTCCACGTCCTTGCGAGGATCGAGCGCGTCAGTGACGATATCTTGGCTCAAATGGCGCGGGAGAGGCATCTGCACAATGATGCCATGAACGTTCGCGTCTTGATTGAGGCCCTGAATCGTCTGCGCGAGGTCCGCCTCCGTGGCATCCTTCGGCAGGGTCAGCAGTTGGAACAGCGCGCCGACGCGCTTGCAGCTCTTGCGGATCTGCCCCACGTACCACGCCGACGCTGGATCGTCCCCTACCTGGACGACTGCCAGAGCGGGCGACAAGTCCGCGTCATTCTGAAGCGTCGCGATCTCGGCCTTGAGCTCGGCCTCGATCGTCTTGGCAATCGCCCGTCCGTCCAGTTTCTCGGCAGCCATCAGCTAACACTCCTTGGTAACGAGCTCGCGGCTAGCCCTTGATCGCCTGGGCCACCAACTCTTGCACCCGATCCTTGGTCTGCGTGCACTCACGCGTCATCAACTCGATACGTTGGCGCACCGCATCGACAAAGCTCTGATCGTCGATGCTGGCCAGGTTGATCTCGACATTGAGCAGGGCCGCGTGCATGGCCGCCTCGGCCAGCAGCGCCCCCACACCCGCGTCGCTGACGGCCCAGCGATTACCCAGCTCAGCAGCCGGCAAGGCTAGATCGACCACCTCACGGCAAGCCTCGGCAATCTGAAGCGGCACATCGGCCGCACGCCGCAACGCCGCCTGCTGGGCTTTTTTGCGAGCGGCCTTGGCCTCGGCTGTGTCGCGCGGCAGACGGTACGTCTCCATCACCTTGGCATACGCCTGCGTATCAGCCTCCAGCAGCTCGACCATGCGGGCCCGCAACGCCTCCGAGCGCCCGCGCAGCTCGGTCAGCGGCTCCCAAGCCTGCTCATAGTTCTTTTTCCCGATGGTTAGGTTGCAGACCATGCTAACCAAAGCGGCGCCCAAGCCGCCCGCCAGAGCCGCTGCCGACCCACCACCAGGCACCGGCTCTTGGGAGGCCAACGCTTCCAGAAACTCGTTTACTGGTAGCTCGGTGAACATGCGTCTCGCTCCTCAATCTGATACAGCGGCCTAGTACTCTGGCGGCAGTTCGTCGAGCTCGGCCATGCTGAACACGGGCCCATCCACACAGACGTACTTGGAGCCCACGTTACAGCGGCCGCACTTGCCGATGCCGCACTGCATCCGGTTCTCCAACGACGTATAAATGGCCTCACGACCGAACCCCAGCTCGAGCAAGACCGGCAGGGTGAACCGAATCATGACGGGAGGGCCACATATCACCGCCACGGTATTGTCGGCGGAAGGCGCCAGCTCTTGGACCGCTTGCGGCACAAATCCCACCTGCCCATGCCAGCCATCCACGGGCATGTCAATCGTCTGGACCACCTGGATATCGTCGCGAGCCTGCCAGGCCGCCAAGTCCTCACGGTAGAGAAACAGGCCGGGCTCGCGAACGCCATAGACCACCTGGAGCTGGCCGAACCGGTCGCGTTCACCGCCCTGTAGAATCTGAACCAGCAGCGAACGCAGCGTGGTAAACGCAAACCCGCCACCGATGACGACTAGGTTCTTGCCGGCAAAGGCCTCCATGGGGAACCCATTGCCCAAGGGGCCGCGCATCCCGATCACGGTGCCCGGCGTCAGGCTGTGCAGCCTGGTGGTCACCCGCCCGATGCGCTTGATGGAAAAGCGCACAAAGCTCTCCTCCACCGGCGCAGAGGCGATGCCGAACGGCGCCTCGCCCTCGCCCACGATGGAAAGCTCGCAGAACTGGCCCGGTACAAAACGGAAGGGCTCTCCCCCCTCCACCGGCACCAGATCAAAGCTCTTGATCTCGCGGTCGTCAGTCTCGGTGATGACGCGCAGAATCTTCATGCTGCGCGGCAGATAGGCGTTCTCAGCGCAGTGGCAAATGTGGGGATGGGCTTCGGTCACGATTCACTCTCCTCAGCCTGCACACGCGACGCCTCCCATACGCGGGCGAGCACCTGTCGAATATCGAGATTCACCGGGCAGCTCACCACGCAACGACCGCAGCCCACGCAGCCGTAGGCGTCCACGTTCTCTGGCAAGTAGCTAAACTTGTGCATCACACGCTGCCGCCAGCGTGAGGCCTGGTCAGGACGGGGATTATGGCCCGAAGCGTGGACGGTAAAGCCGGCATACATGCACGAGTCCCACGCGCGCACCCGCTCGCCCCCATCTCCCAGCGCGCGATCCTCCACAGCAAAGCAGTAGCAGGCGGGGCACAGGTAGGTGCAGGTGCCGCACGCCAGGCACTTGGCCGAGATCTCTTGCCACAGCGGATCATCCCACAGCCCTTCGAGGGCCGCCTCGATGCCGACCAGGCGCTCCATGGGGCGCAGCGCCCCCTCAGCCTCGGCTTGGGCCCGCTCGGCCTGCTGGCTATGCTGGTCGTCCGCCAGCTCAAGGGCCAGGTCCTTGGCAAGCTCGGCGCCCCGCTCAGTCACGACGTCCACCAGATACATGTCGCCGGCAGGCCGCAGCAGCAGATCCGAGCCGGTAGCGTCATACGGTCCGCTGTCGAACGCCCCACAAAAGCAGGTGCTACGGGGGCGCTCACAAGCCAGGCCCACCACCACCGTGCCGTCGCGTCGCGCAGCATAATAGCGATCGCGACACACCCCATCTATCATCACGCGGTCCACCAGGAGCCTAGCGCGCGCATCACACGGGCGTAGCCCAAATAGAATCGTCGGCCCTGTGGGCGGATCGGCCGCTTTGACCTGATTCAGATCATCACGGCTCCGCGCGTACGTGAGCAGCCGCTCCACCTGAGGCAGGTACACGTCCTTGGCCGAACGTTTCGAGTTGGCATAGTCCCAGGCCACGGCGGAGGGCTGGTCCAGCGGCTGGAATCGCACCTCGCCGCCTTGCCGCACCGGCGCGATGACTCGCCAGTCCTGCATCCACCCGCGCAGCGCCTCCTCCAACGCCTGCCGCGAGATCATCCCGGCGACCACGGGGGCCTCACAAGACAAAGTCATTGTAATCATCCTGACGATAGGTCGTGAGAGGCGGCTTGGCCTCTGGGTCCTCGCCCGCCACATAGTCATACAGCTCGGCCACGTCGGCGCAGAGCTTGTCCAGCATCAGGCGCAGGTCCACCCCCTGCGGGCAAGCGCGGGTGCAGGCGCCACAGGCGACACAGCGTCCGGCCAGATGAAACGTGCGAATGATCTGAAAGAACGCCACGTCCGCGTCGTGGGCGGTGGGCGTAAGCCACTGCGGGTTGGTCTGCTCGGCAAAACAGACGTTACAGTAACAGAAAGGACACGCATTGCGGCAAGCATAGCACAGGTTGCACTTGGCAACCTCGCTGCTGAACCGCTCCCACCGTTCATCGGTGCTCAGGGCCTCCATAGCCCGAACGTGAGCATAACGATCCTCAGGATGGATGTCTTCATGCTCCGGCCCCATGTACACGTCAAAGACCTTTGGGTCACGCTGATGGCACGTTTCGCAGCCAGCAAACAGCACCTCTTGCACTGGGATGCGTGTGTCGCCGAACACCACCTCATCCCCATCGAGATGCGCCCCATCTAACTGCTCGACGCTCTCTACCCCCACGCGCTGGCAGACGCGGCGCGGGTCGATTACCCCGTCGCAGCCGATGCCTACGATCCGTAGCCGCTCCCGCTTGAGTTGCGCCTCTTGCATCAGGCCTACCAGAGCGCGCGCATCGCAGCCCTTGACCATGATGCCCACCGTCTTGTCACGATAGGGCCGCACAAACCGAGCCAGGTTGTGCTCGCAGGTAGCGTCCCAGATCAGCCGATCCACCTCTTCCGGTCGCCGCACAAAGGCGGGCGTCGCCGTCAACGGCACCGTGCCAGGCTCCCAGCCGATAAACAGGTCCACCTCGCCAGAAGCCAGCCACTCGCCGATGGTTGCGCGAATCTCGTCAGGGAGCATGATTATGACCACTCCATCGGTGCAGCTATCGACTCGGCGCGCACATTCAGCCGCTTGGCCGGGCCCAGCGCCCGCACCGTCTCGGTGACCTCGGTCACCACCTCGGCGAACCGCCCGCCCTCGGACGCTGACACCCACGAGAACTGCACCCGCCCAGGTTCAATGCCCAGATACGTTAGGTATCGTTGTAACAACGCAAACCGCCGCCGCGCGTACATGTTTCCGGCCAGATAGTGACAATCACCAGGGTGGCACCCCGAGACCAGGACGCCGTCAGCTCCCTGCCGCAACGCCGACACGATATGCAACGGGTTTACCCGGCCTGAGCAGGGCACACGGATCACCCGCACGTTGGGCGGGTATTGAATGCGCGAGGTCCCGGCCAGATCGGCGCCGGCATAGGAGCACCAGTTACATAGAAAAGCCAAGATCTTGGGCTCCCAGGTAGTCGATTCGGTTGCTTCGGTCATGACCGTCCTCTCACAACCAGCTCACTAGAACGGCGCCACTAGCGCCGAGATCTGTGCCATGATCTGTACATCATCAAAGCCGTCCAGCGTGATACACCCAGAGCGGCAGCCCGCCACGCAGGCGCCACACCCCTTGCACAGGGCCGGGTTCACCTGAGCACACTCTTTGATGTTGCGTCGCGTGACCTCCTTGGTGACCAGCTCAATCGCCTGGTAGGGGCAGATCTTGACGCAATCGCCACAGGCCACACACATGAGCTGATTCACATGGGCCACGCTGCCGCTGGAGACGATCTCATCGCGCGAGAGCACTGTGCACGCCCGCGACACGGCCGCCGCCGCCTGCGCGATGGACTCTTCGATAAACTTGGGGCCATGGGCCATGCCCGCCAAAAAGATACCCTCGGTAGCGAACTCGACCGGCCGCAGCTTCATGTGCGCTTCCAGGAAGAACTGCTCGGCGTTAAGCGGCACCTTGAGCATGGCAGCCAGATGCTCGGCGTCGGACCGCGGCCCGATCCCCACGGAAAGCACCAACGTGTCAGCCTCGATGGTCAACTGTTCCTGGAGCGCCGGGTCAAAGGCCTCCACCACCAACCGCCCATCGCGTCGTTCCACCAGCGGCGGGCTTTCGAGATCGTAGCGCACAAATAGGACGCCCAGCTCGCGCGCCTCTCGATAGAAACGCTCGCGCAAGCCATAGCTGCGGATATCCCGGTAAAAGACGATCACGTTGGACGCCGGATCGCGCCGCTTCAGCGCAATGGCGTTCTTGAGCGCCTGTGAGCAGCAGACGCGGCTGCAGTACGGATGCTCGGGCGTGCGCGATTCCACACACTGGATCATCGCCACGGTGCGCGTCGCCTCGGTCGGCAGGTCGCCCCTTGCCAGCGCCTCCTCCAGCTCTCGCTGGGTAACCACCCGGGGGTCCTGGCCATACAGATACTGGCTGGTCTTGCGCTCCTCAGCGCCGGTGGCGACGATCAGCACGCCGTGATCCACCGTCACCTCGCTGGGACCGCTGCCGTTGCCGCGATGCAAGATCACGCTCCGGAAGTTTCCGACAAACCCATCCACCTGCCCTAGCTCGGCGTGGGTATGGACGGTGATACGCTCGTCGGCATGGACCTGCGCCACCATGGCAGCCAGCATCTCTTGTACACGGCTGCTGTTCAGGGTAGCGTGGATGTGCCGGGCGTTGCCGCCTAGCTCGGCCTCACGCTCCACCAGGTGGACGGGATAGCCCTGCCCGGCCATCTGCAGCGCAGCCGCCATGCCCGTCACGCCCCCACCAACCACCAGCGCCGAGTGGGTAACCGGCAGTGGCTGCCCATAGAGCGGCTTGTGGTGCACTGCCCGGCTGACGGCCATGCGCACAAGGTCCTTGGCTTTTTCCGTAGCCCGCTCCGGCTCGTGCATATGCACCCAAGAGCACTGGTCACGGATATTCGCCAACTCGAACAGATACGGGTTCAGGCCCACCTCGCGGATGGTCTCTTGGAACAGCGCCTCGTGGGTGCGCGGCGAACAAGAAGAGACCACCACGCGGTTGATCTGGTGCTCCTCGATGATGTCTTTCATCGATTCCTGCGTATCCTGGGAGCAGGTGAACAGGTTACGCCCAGCGTAGACGACGTAAGGCAACGAGGCGGCATAGGCCTCGACCTCTTCCACGTCCACGGTGCCGGCAATATTGATGCCGCAGTGACAGACGAACACGCCCACGCGCGGCGGGTCGCCCGTGATGTCCCGCTCGGGCGGATACTGCTTGCGGACCGTCAGCGAGTTCCGCGACGGCGCCAGCAGCTTGCCGGCCTCGGCGGCAGCGCCACTCGCCTGCACCACCGTCTCGGGAATATCCTTGGGGCCGCTGGCCGCGCCACAGACGTACACGCCCTCCCGCGAGCTTGCCAGGGGATGGAACTCGTCCACGTAGCAAAAGCCTTCTTCGGTGTAGCGCAAGCCCAGTTTCTGGATCAGCTCGCTGGTGCCCTTGGATGGCTCCAACCCCACCGAGAGGACCACCCGGTCAAAGGCCTCGTGGACATGGTGCTCGTCCTCGGTCACATAGAGCAGGTCGGCGTCATCTCGCCCTGTCGATGCGCGCCACCCGTGACCGCACAAAGCGCACGCCGTACTCGTCGCGCGCCCGCTCATAGTACTTGTCGAAATCCTTGCCAAAGGCCCGCATATCCATAAAGAAAATGGTGGGCTCGACGTCAGCGCTGTGCTCCTTGGCGATGACCGCTTCCTTGATAGCATACATGCAGCAGACCGAGGAGCAGTAACCGTTACCGCACTGCTCATCGCGCGAACCAACACATTGCAGGAAAGCGATCCGTTTGGGCGACTTGCCGTCCGATGGACGTCGCACATGGCCCGCGTATGGACCCGAGGCCGATAGAATCCGCTCGAACTCGATGCTCGTAATGACGTCTTGGTGGCGGCCATAGCCCAGCTCATGTTTGACCGATGGATCGAACTCGTCAAACCCTGTCGCTAGCACGATGGCCCCGACGTTCAGGTCGCTGTACGTGTCCTTCAAGCTATGGCGGATGGCGTCGGGCTTGCAAGCCTCGACGCAGCGGTAGCACTCGGAGCAGACGCCGCAGGCGAGACAGCGCTCGGCCTCGGCCCGCGCTTGCTCCTCCGTCAAAGAGGACGCGACCTCGGCAAAGCTGCGAACCCGCTCCTCCGCGGGAAGCTCGGCCACGTGCGCGCGCGGCCGCCGTACTGCGGTCCCCTTGGCCAGCTTTTCGGCGACTTCGGCGTGATCGAGCAATACGACGTTCTCGGGCTCGATCCGCTCCAAGAGCTCGATCTCTTCGCCCGAGAGATAGCGATGAATCGCCTCCGCGGCGCGGTGGGCCATCCCTACCGCTTCGATAGCGCTGCGGGGTCCAGTGGCGGCGTCGCCACCAGCGAACACGCCCTCGCGCGTGGTGACCAGGCTCTCCTCGTCATAGACGATGGTGCCCCACCGACTGACCTGAACGTCCTGGGGGAGGAAATCGACATCCGGCTGCTGACCGATGGCCAGGATGACTGTATCGGCCTGCACGGTATAGTTGGACCCCTCTACCTCCAGCGGACGCCGCCGTCCGCTGGCGTCGGGCTCGCCCAGCTCCATGCGTACCAGCTCTAACCCCGTGACCTTGCCATCCTCGCCCAGGATCCGTACCGGATTGGTGAGCAGGTTCAGCTCGATGCCCTCCGCCTCGGCCTCTTCAATCTCAAAGGCGTAGGCGGGCATCTCGGCCCGCGACCGTCGGTAGGCGATGGTCACGTCGGCGCCCAGGCGTCGGGCACAACGGGCAGCATCCATGGCAGTGTTGCCGCCTCCCACCACGACCACACGTTGGCCCACGTTGGGCCGCTCGCCGGCGTTGACGGCATGCAAGAACCCGATGGCCGACTGGACACCAACGAGATCCTCGCCCTCGATGCGCAGGCTGGGCGCACGATGGGCGCCTACTGCCAGAAAGACAGCGTCATACTCGGCCTGCAGCGCATCTAGGTCGTGAACGGGAGCGTTGGTACGGATATCCACACCAAGATCCGCAATTCGAGCGATCTCTTCGTCCAGCACGTCCTGGGGCAGACGATAATCGGGGATGCCATAGCGCAGCATGCCGCCAGCCTTGGGCTGAGACTCGAACACGGTGACTGCATAGCCCAGATGCGCCAAATCGTGTGCAGCGGTGAGGCCACAAGGCCCGCCGCCCACCACAGCCACGCGCTCCTTGCGCGTGACGGGCACCGCGGTGACCTGGGTATCACCGTGCTCACGGGCCCAGTCGGCCATGAAACGCTTTAGCGCCGCGATCGAGACGGGTTCCTCTCCCATGAGCTGGCGGTTGCAGGCTGTCTCACAAGGGTGGTAGCACACGCGACCGCATATCGCGGTGAAGGGATTGGCCTTGCGCGAGAGGGCCAACGCCTCGGCATAGCGCCCCTCAGCGATCAACGCGATGTACCCTTGCGCGCTGGTACCTGCAGGGCAAGCCGCCTTGCACGGCGACGTCCCACGTTTATCGATCACCGTGACGTTGGGCACCGCCTGCGGGTAAGGGCGATAGATCGCCTTGCGCATGGCCAAGCCTTCATCATAGGAGCTGGGTACCTGGATGGGGCACACGCTGGTGCATTCCATGCAGCCGGTACAGCGGTCCGGATCCACAAAACGAGGCTTGTGGCGAATACGCACGTTAAAGTCGCCAGCCTCGCCCTCGACCGACTCGAGCTCTGACCAGGTCATCAGCTCGACATTCAGGTGCCGGGCACATTCGACGACCTTGGGCGAGAGGATGCACATGGAGCAGTCATTCGTGGGGAACGTCTTGTCGAGCTGAGCCATGGTCCCCCCGATAGCAGGGGAGCTCTCCACCAGATAGACCTTGAACCCCGAATCGGCCAGATCCAGCGAGGCCTGGATACCAGCGATACCCGCACCCACCACGAGGACGGCGCCTACAGGTTGCCGATCGGACGGAGAATCCATGGCTTTCCTCTAAATACGTTGCATCGGCTAGACGGACGTTCCCTTGATCTTGTCCTCGATAATCGGCGCGGCCACCTCGATAGAGACCGGCTCAGCGCCGGCCCTGGCTTGAATCGCGGCACGCACCAGATCGAGACGAATGCTGTGCGCCAGACGGTCTACCCCGCGTATGCGCTGGATGAACTCGGGCGGCCAGTATCCCTCCTCAACCGCCATCTCGCGCAGAACCCCCATAATGTCACCGAATTTCACGTTCTGGGGGCAGTAGGCCGTGCAAGCATAGCAACGTTCGCAATACCAGATTAGCTCGCTGGACAGCACAGCCTTCCGCTGCCCCAGCAGCACCTGGCGAATGATCCGCCGAGGGCTGAAACGCTCATCGACGTCGGTAACCGGACAGCCGGCCGTGCAGGTGCCACAGGAAAAGCAGACCTTGATCTGGTCGCCGCCTGGGCGCGCGGCGACGTCATACTTGAAGTTGGCATCATAGGTCTGGTTCCAATCAGCCATCAGTCTCCCCCTCACTCACCGGTGACGTGTCATTCGACGGAAACGGTCGGCCTCGGCAGAAGCCCAGCCTGTTCAGCGATGGGCTGGATAGCCTCTTCCCACTCGACGGCCATGATATGGACGCCGTGCACACCCTCGATCTCGCGCAGCTCTTGGATCGTCTCCGCACACATGCGGACGCCCTCTTCGCGGGCGGCCTTGCCCCGGCCGGCGCCGGCCATACGCTTGATGATCGCGTCGGGGACACGAATGCCTGCCACGCTGGAATCCACATAGCGCGCCATACCCGCCGACTTGAGCGGCATGACGCCAGCCAGGATGTGCACCTTTTCGTCAAGCCCCAGATCGACGATGCGCCGCATCCACTCGCGGAAACGCGGCAGATCATAGATGAACTGCGTCTGGATGAAATCTACGCCGGCAGCTACCTTTTTGGCGAGCCGGATGACGCGCATCTCAAAGGGGTCTCCAAACGGGTTG
>JAXGON010000019.1:0-35319 GCA_040767425.1 Anaerolineae bacterium
TGGCGGCCAGCGAGTCGGGCTCGGGGTTGGGCACGACGTCCACCACGCATGCCTGCTCAAGGAGGTCCAGCCCCTCTTGGGCCATCTTTTCGGCGACCAACACCCGTGGCTTCATGGCAAGCTCCTCTCTGAGCGACAGAGGGGCGCCGCTGAGCAGCGCCCCTCAGAACGGTCGGCACTATTCCTGCACTTTGGGCAACGTCTCTTGGGCCTCGCGTACCTTTTCTTCGGGGTAGGCATAGTCCACCAGATCGCCCGCAAGGAAGGTGTCGTAAGCGCCCAGATCGAGGAATCCGTGCCCGCTAAAGTTGAACAGGATGACCCGTTCCTCACCCTTTTCCTTGGCATCCAGCGCCTCGTCGATGGCCGCGCGGATGGCATGCGAGGTCTCGGGCGCGGGGATGATGCCCTCGTGCTGCGCAAAGAGACGCGCCGCCTCAAAGACCGGAACTTGAGGATAAGCCACGGCATCGATCTGCCCCTCGCGGTGCAGCTTGGAGAGCAGAGGGGAGACACCATGGTAGCGCAGGCCACCGGCGTGGATGCCGGCTGGCACAAAGTTATGGCCCAACGTGTCCATCTTGAGCACTGGCGCCCACTTGGCCGTGTCACCATAGTCATAGGCATAGACACCTTTGGTCATGCTGGGGCACGCCATGGGCTCCACGGCCAACAGGCGCGTCTTGGTCCCATCCTGCACGTTCTGGCGGAAGAACGGCAGCGCGATGCCGCCAAAGTTGGACCCGCCACCCACGCAGCCGATCACCACGTCGACGTGCGTCTCGCCGGCCAGATCCATCTGCTTGATCGCCTCCTCGCCGATGACCGTCTGATGCATCAGCACGTGGTTTAGCACCGAGCCTAGGGAATACTTGATGTCGTCGTTCTTGATGGCCACCTCGCAGGCCTCGCTAATGGCCATGCCCAGAGTGCCGGGGCAGTCCGGATCCTGGGCCAAGATGGCGCGGCCGGCCTCGGTCTCGTCGCTAGGGCTGGCCACGACATCCGCCCCAAAGAGCTGCATCACCGAGCGGCGATAGGGCTTTTGCTGGTAGCTGATCTTGACCATGTACACCTTGCACGAGATGCCGAGAAACTGGCAGGCCATGGCGAGGGCACCGCCCCACTGCCCGGCGCCGGTCTCCGTCGTGAGCTTTTTCACGCCCGCTGCCTTGTTGTAGAACGCCTGGGCTACCGCCGTGTTCGGCTTGTGGCTGCCGCAGGGGCTTTCGCCCTCGTACTTGAAATAGATGTGGGCCGGGGTTCCCAGGGCCTTTTCCAAGCGCGCAGCCCGGATCAGCGGCGTTGGTCTCCACAAGCGCAGGACGTCCTGGACCTCTTGGGGAATGTCGATATAGCGCTCCTGGCTGACCTCCTGGAGGATCAGCTCCATCGGAAAGATCGGCTCAAGATCGGCGGGGCCCACCGGCTGCAACGTCTGCGGATGCAGCGTGAGCGGCAGCGGCGTGGCCAGATCGGCCTGGGCATTGTACCACTGCGTGGGCAGATCCGACTGGGCCAACGTAAAGCGCGTTTGCATGGTCATCATTTCCTCCTAGAAGAACCGTCCGTTGCGACACCTACGACGATCGTTGCACGGCCAGATCGTGTCCGTTCTCGCCTCCTTCAAAACAAAAAGGGCTCTCGTCCTCCAAAGGGACGAGAGCCCTTGCTCCCGCGGTACCACCCCAATTAGGCCAGGCAGCAGAAAACCCTGCGTGATTGCAGGGTTCACCAGCCAGCCTCACTCGTGCAGGTACGAGAGGCATCGCTCATGGATGCACCCTGATACCCTCGGCCCTGATAACGGTGGCGTCTCCGTCACGACCTACTAGCCCAAGCGTTTGGCCGTGCAGCTCCCGGACCCATTCGCCGCCCGCGCTGTTGCCGAGCTCTCACCTGCCCCCGGCTCTCTGAAACCCGCTTCAGCGGCTACTTTTTCCGATCTCAGCCTTTCGCCAAGTATAGCATAGGCTTGGCAAGCCTGTCAAACAGCTTGGGGAGCTGCCATGCACCGCCTTTGACCCCTCGCTAGGCCCAACGTATAATCTCGCAACAGTCACCATGCCGCCACCGCTATGTGACCATCTGCCCGGCCCGGCCGTGACCCCACAGAAGGAGGCGTCGTGCGCAAACGCGAGCTTGGCAAGGATCTCTTGATCTTGCTGCTCTTTATGGTCATCTCGGTGGCGTTCTTTGCGCAACAGACCATCGGCGGCAAGACCCTGTTGCCCGCCGACAATGTCTTTGTGCAGGAGCCATGGGCTAGCTTTGCCTCCGAGGCGGGCGTCATCGTCCCGCATAATGGCCTTCTCAGCGATCTCTACCTCCAGAACTATGCTTGGAAGCGCTTTGCCCTGAGTAGTCTCCGCGGCCGATCGCTACCCCTCTGGAACCCCTACATCCTGTCCGGCATGCCGTTCCTGGCCGCGGGCCAGCATTCGGCCATGTACCCGTTCAGCATCATCTTTTACGTCCTGCCACTTGCAGCCGCCTATGGCTGGTTTGCCGCCCTCCACATGTTCCTGGCAGGCACGACCATGTACATCATGGCGCGCACGTTCCGCCTCAGCCGACTGGGGGCGTGTATCGCCGGCGTGGCCTTTATGCTGGCAGGCTTTATGGTAGTGAGCCACGTCTTTCCCATGATCATGGCAGCCGCAGTCTGGCTGCCTCTGCTTCTGGCCATCATCGAAAAGCTGGCCAACCTGGCCGACGACGGCCAGGAGCAGCTCGTGAGCTACCTGCCCTATGCGATCGTTGGCGCCATCGCCATCGGCCTGGTGTTCCTAGCTGGCCACCCCGAGATGTACTATTATGTCGCCTTGGTGTGCGGCTTGTTCGTGGTGTACCGTCTGGCGCGGACCGCAATAGCCACCAGACGAGCCGGCCCGGTAGGCAAGCTAGTCCTCATCCTGGGGGGTATGGTTCTTGTCGGCGCAGGCCTGGGGTTCGCCCAGTGGGGGCCATTACTCGAGCTGGTCCGCACCAACTTTCGCGAAGGCAGCGCCTCCTTTGAGGAGGTGTTGGGCTGGGCCTGGCCCAAGCGCCGCGTCATCTCGATGTTGGTCCCCGACTTTTTCGGGAACCCTTCGCACCATCATTACTTTGACCTCTACCAGTGGCAGAAGGTGGCTATTAGCCGCGACTACTATGGGAACCCCATCACCAGCCCCTACTGGGGCATCAAGAACTATGTCGAGGGGGCCGGCTACCTCGGCTTTGCGGCCAGCATCCTAGCACTGGTAGCGCTGCTGCGCCGCAAGGGCCGCCATTTGGGATTCCTGGCTGGCATGGCGTTGGTGTCGCTCCTATTCACCTTTGGCTCGCCCCTCTATATCGTCATCTTCAAGCTTCCGGGCCTGAACCAGGTGCATTCCCCCTTCCGCTGGATCTTTTCCTTTACGGTGTGCGCCACGCTCATGGCTGGCATGGGCGCCGACGCCCTCTGGCAGGGCCGCACGCAGGCCGCGGGACGCGGGCTTGGCGGGCTGCTAGACCGCCTCGCGCACCAGGCCCTACCTTGGTTGACGTTGGCAGCCGCCCTTGGCGGGACGGCCGCCTTGGCAGGGGTTCTGGTGTTCAAGGAGCGGTTGCTCCCGCTGGCTGATCGCATCATCCGCCAGCTCGCGCTGGCGCCCAACGCCTTTTCAGGCCCCGAGATGTTTGTCTCCTACATGTTCCGCAACTTTGCCATTCTGGCCGTCGCGATGCTCCTGACGGGCATCGCGTTGCTGCTCCATCGTCGCATCAAGAGCCCCCGTGTGTGGGGCGCGCTGCTGGTGGTGGCTATCGTGGTCGAGGCGTTCGCCATCTCCTGGGGGTTCTTTCCCGCAGTGGATCGCGACCTCGTAGGCTATCGCACGCCCGTAGCTGATTTTTTCGCGCAGGACACCGACACCTACCGCATCGCCAAGTACGCGCCCACGGGCGGGCGCCCCTTTATCGCGAACAGCCCCTGGTTCTATGATCTCCAGGACATCAGCGGCTATGATTCCATCATCCCCGCGCAGTATGTCGATTACATGCGAACGCTGCAGGGGCAGCACGAGTTACTCTACAACCGCATCAGCCCGTTGACCGAAGAGCAGGCGCTGCAGTCGCCTCTGCTCGATATGCTCAACGTCAAGTATGTCATCACGGCGCTCAAGGACGAGATCCACGCCGAAGGCTACACGCTGGTCTATGAAGACGAGGTGCGAGTCTATCGGAACGACGACCATCTGCCACGGGCCTATCTGGTTGCGAACGCCGTCCACATCGAGGACGTCGAGGAGCGCAAGGCCGCGCTGCGCAACGTGGACCCGCGCGAGGTGGTGCATCTCGAGGTGACGCCGCCCCTAGAGCCCCATGCATCCGTCCCGCCGTCGTTCAGCGGCCAAGTAGAGTCACTCCGCTATGGCTCCAACGAGATCAGCATTCTGGCCGATACGCCCATCGACTGCTACCTGGTGCTGAACGACTCGTGGGCTCCAGGCTGGAAGGCCTACATCCGCCCCGCCGACGCTGAGGATCCGCTGAATGCGGAGCAGGAGCTCACCATTCTGCGGGCTAATCTGAACTTTCGCGCCGTCGCCATTCCCGCTGGCCGCCACGTCATCCGCTTCAAGTACACGCCTGATAGCGTCAAGCTCGGCTTGTACGTCACCTTTATCGCGGGGATGATCCTGCTGCTCTCGCTGGCCCTCTGGGTCTGGTCGCGCTGGTTTCGCATCACCGAAGAGGAGGACGAGGCCCAGCGCGTCTCCAAGAACACGGTAGCCCCCATTGCCCTGAATCTGGTGAACCGCGTCATCGACATGGTCTTTGCCATGTTGATGCTACGGCTACTGGGGCCCATCGACGCCAGTGAGTACTATTACGCCGTCTTGTTGATTAGCTGGCTGGATATCCTCACCAACTTTGGCCTGAACACCCTGATCACGCGGGAGGTCGCCAAGAACAGGGCTGACGCCAACCGCTACCTCAGCAACGGGGTGGTCTCCCGCATGCTACTGTGGGTGGGCTCCGTGGTCGGACTCGGCGCCTTTTTGGGGCTGCAGAGCCTGGTCGCGCCCGTACGCCCTGCCACCATCGTGGCCATCGGGCTGTTCGCCATCGCGCTGATCCCCAGCAACGTAGCAGCAACCATCAGCGCCGTTTTCCAGGGTCACGAACGGATGGGGGTGCCCGCCGCCATTAGCACGCTTACCACGCTGCTCAAGGTCACTTTGGGCGCCGCCGTGCTGGTGCTGGGCCTGGGGTACGTCGGGCTGGCAGCCGTCTCGATCGGCGTCAACCTCATCACCATGGTGGTGCTCTATATCCTGCTGCGACGCTGGCTCTTTGAGCCCCACGCCGACATCTCGTTTGCGTTCCAAAAGGAGATGCTACGCGTCTCCTACCCCCTCATGCTTAACAACCTGCTCGCCACCCTGTTCTTCAAGGTGGCTGTCATCCTGCTCAAGTGGCGCGTGCCCGACCCGCGGGTGGTGGGCTGGTACAGCACGGCCTACAAGTATGTGGATGCGGTGGGGGTGATCCCAGCCTACTTTACCATGGCCGTCTTTCCGCTCATGTCCCGCTATGCGGCCGAATCGCACGACGCCCTCATGCGCGCCTATCAGTTCTCTATCAAGCTGCTGCTCACCTTTGCTCTGCCAAGCGCGGTGATCGCCTCCTTTTTTGCGCGCGAGCTGGTGCTGGTGCTGGGGGGCAGCGCCTACCTCCAGGCCACGCCGCTCTTGGCAGTGATGATCTGGTATATGCCCTTTGGGTTTATCAACTCGGTAACCCAGTATGTGCTCATCGCCCTGGACCAGCGTTCGTTTCTCACGCGGGCCTTTGCCATCGGGCTGGCTTTTAACGTGATCGCCAATCTGCTCCTGATTGAGGTGATCGGCTACCGCGCATCATCCTATGTCATGGTCGCTTCGGAACTGGCGCTGCTGATACCTTTTGCCTGGGGCGTACATCGCCATTTGGCGCCGACCCCTTGGTTCCGTCTCGTCTGGAAGCCGCTGGCCTGCACAGCGCCTCTGGCCCTCCTGCTGGCGATCCTCCCCCACCGCTTCGCTCTGGTTGGAGTGGTGGTTGGGCTGGCCATCTTTGCCCTGGGCATGTGGAAGCTGGAGGCCTTTGGCGAACAGGAGCGGCTCACCTTGCGCAAGGCCCTCCCCGTGGATAGGCTCTGGTCGCGCGTGCACGCTTGGTTACCGATCCCTTCCGTCTAGTGCCGTCCCACGCGCCGCATCGAAGTGGCGCCCCACAAAGGAAAAAGAGATGGCCCAGTTGGCAACGATTCAGAATATCGCCCAGTTTGCGGATTCCGAGGTCACGCTGCGGGGCTGGCTCTACAACAAGACCGATAAAGGCCGCCTCAAGTTCTTGCAGATCCGCGATGGCACGGGCGTCATCCAGGGAGTCGTCTTCCAAAAGGA
The DNA here is from genome assembly GCA_040767425.1 of Anaerolineae bacterium. Lineage (GTDB taxonomy): Bacteria > Chloroflexota > Anaerolineae > UBA1429 > UBA1429 > DAIRUQ01. Next base: position 6,420 of record JAXGON010000019.1, read on the forward strand.
TGTCTCTGCCGCCTGCTTTGAGAACGCCGAACGTCTGACGCAAGAGTCGGCGCTGGTGGTGACGGGCACGGTCCGTCAGGACGACCGCGCGCCTGGTGGGTACGAGCTTGGCATCCGCGACATCGAGATCGTGCAGATCGCCGAGGACTACCCGATCACGCCCAAGGAACATGGCATCGAGTTCCTGATGGAAAACCGCCATCTCTGGCTGCGCTCCTCCCAGCAGTGGGCCATCCTGCGCGTACGGGCCACCGTCATCCGCGCCATCCGCGACTGGCTGGATGACCATGGCTTTCTCTTGGTGGACGCCCCCATCCTCACGCCATCCTCTTGTGAGGGCACGACGACCCTTTTTGAGACCGAATACTTTGGCGAAAAGGCCTATCTGACCCAAAGCGGCCAGCTGTACAACGAGGCCACCTGCGCCGCCTTTGGCAAGACCTATTGCTTTGGTCCCACCTTTCGCGCCGAAAAGAGCAAGACGCGGCGCCACCTGATCGAGTTCTGGATGGTAGAGCCAGAGATCGCCTACGCCACGCTGGACGACATTATGGCTGTGGAGGAGCAGTTCGTCTCCTACATCGTCGGCCGCTGCCTGGAGGAGCGCGCCGAGGAACTCAAGACGCTGGAACGCGATACCCAGCCGCTGGAGGCGATCCAGCCGCCCTTTGCGCGCATCAGCTATAACGATGCCATCGCCCTCCTCGCCAAGAGCGAGGATCCGCTGCCATGGGGCGAGGACTTTGGCGCGCCCCACGAGACCCACGTGGCTAGCCAGTTCGACCAGCCCGTCTTTGTGCACCGTTACCCTGCCCAGTGCAAAGCGTTCTATATGGAAGCCGATCCTGACGACCCCAGGCTGTCGCTTTCGGTCGACCTCCTCGCGCCCGAGGGGTATGGGGAGATCATCGGCGGCGGACAACGTACGGCCAGCCTTGAGCTCCTCGAGCAGCGTCTGCGCGAGCACAACTTGCCCCGCGAGCCCTTTGCCTGGTACCTGGATCTGCGGCGATATGGCTCGGTGCCCCATGCTGGCTTTGGGCTGGGTGTTGAGCGTACCGTCACCTGGATCTGCGGCATCCATCACATTCGCGAAACCATTGCGTTCCCGCGGACGCTGGGGCGCATCTATCCCTAAGCCAGACGTTGGCACCAGATTAAGAGTCTCTGCATGTCTAAACAGACCATCATTCTGCTGATTCTGGGGATCCTGTTGCTGTGCGGGCTCATGACGCTGTGCGTGGCAGGGGCGGCCGCCTTGTTTGTGCTGCGACCCTCCCCTGGCATCGAGCTGGGCGAGCCAGCCACCGCGCTCCCCCCGTCCGTCGTCAGCCCCGAGCCAGGGCCAGCGCAGCCTCCAGCCTCGATCGGCGGCACGTTAACCCTCTTTGGGGGTCTGCCGCCCACGCTGGATCCAGCCATGGTGCAGGATAGCACCTCGGCCGAGTATGTGGTGCATCTCTTTAGCGGGCTGGTGGCTCTCAACGGAGAGGCTGAGATCGTGCCCGATCTGGCTCGCGATTGGGACGTGACCGATGGGGGCACGACCTATACCTTTTACCTGTCGCCCGATGCCCGCTTTAGCGACGGACAGCGGATCACGGCCAAGGACGTGGCTTACTCTATGGAGCGAGCGCTGTCTCCGTCCCTGGGCTCGCCTGTGGCGATGAGCTATCTCGACGACATCGTCGGAGCCCGCGAATTTGCCTTGGGGCAGGCGGATCGGGTCGAAGGCATCCAGATCATCGATGAGCAGACCATCCGTCTCGTCATCGACGCGCCCAAGGCCTATTTTTTGGCCAAGCTGACCTATCCCACCTCCTATGTCGTCGACCGCCGCCAGATCAGCAGCAACCCCTCTTGGATGCTATCGCCCGTCTGCAGCGGGCCTTTTGTGCTGCGAGAGATCGACCGTGACCATCTCGTGCTGGCAAGGAACGTCCACTATGCGGGCCGATCTGTCAGTCTCGATACCGTCACCTATCTCTTTTCTGGCGGGGATCCGATGACCATGTATGAAGGTGGCGAGATCGACATCGTGGCCGTCTCACCCTACGAGATCGAGCGCATCCTGGATCCGCGCAACCCCCTGCATGACGAGCTGCACACGGCGCCCGAGGCGTCAGTCCGCTATATGGGGTTCAACACCAAGGTGCCCCCGTTTGATGATCCCATCGTACGCCAGGCCATCGCCATGGCCATCGACAAAGAACGGCTGGCCGACCTCGTCTATCGCGGCACGGCGGTCCCCGCCAGGGGCATCCTGCCACCAGCCCTGCCCGACCACGACCCCAGCTACCAAGGGCTACCCTATGATCCCGCAGCGGCGCGTGAGCTTCTAGCGACCTCGCGCTACGCCACCGCCATGCCCGAGCTGGTGTTAAGCACGGCAGGGACCAGCGCCTACTTGAGCTCCGAGGAAGAGGCCATCTTGGCCATGCTGGAAGAGAATCTCGGCCTAGAGATTCGCGTGGAGCAGATCGAGTGGGCCGACTTTTTGGAGGATCTGAACGAGGAAAAGTTCCAGATCTATCTCTCGGGGTGGATCGCGGACTTTCCAGATTCGCAGAACTTTCTCGATCTATTGTTTCACAGCGCCAGCGCCCAGAACCGCGGGGGCTACGCCAATCCCCAGGTCGACGCCCTGCTAGAGGCGGCGCGTGGCGAGATGGATGCTGAGCGCCGTACCGAGCTCTATCGTGAGGCGGAGCGCCTCATCATCCAGGACGCCCCCTGGGTACCCCTCACGCATAGCATCGCTCACACGCTGGCCAAGCCACATGTGGAGGGCTACCGATCTTCATCCGCCATGTACGCGTGGCTGTGCGACATCAGCCTGGCCCCCTAGATGCCTCAGCTAGGCCGGGCGGAAGCCATCGTGACGCCTGTATTGTTAGAGATCGGGAATCTGCGCACCGCAGTGGCGTGAGGTCGCGACGAGCCGCTGGGTGCCTACCATCGCGCCTAGCCTGGGCAGGGGTAGCGGGCAAAGCTTGGATGCAGGATGACTAGCTCGCCGCACGCCCCTTGGCGCGCCAGCGAAAGATCAGCCAGGTGATGGTCGCCGCGATGGCAAGCAAGGTGGCACCCAGGCCTAGCAGAATGCCCTCACGGTACGGGGGAGGGTCACTGACGCTGATGCCCTCCCGCCGCACTAGCTCGGCCCGATCCAGGCTCGAACGCAGGCTCTGTCGAAAGTCTGCCGTGGGCGCCACGGGCCGCAACACGTCCTTGACGACGCCCTCGACCTCGTCGAGATCCTCCTGTGGCTCCGCTTCTGGAGACAGGCGCACTCGCAACCCCAAGGCGCCATCACGCATCCGCGCCCAGGCGTCGCTGGCAGCCTGTCGCACGTCGGATCGATGTAGCTTCATTCGATCTCTATCCCTCGCTTATCCAACTCGCGGCGCAGGGCGAGCAGCGTCCGGTGATACAGCGACTTGATCGCCCCCTCGCTACGTCCCAGCACGGCGCCGATCTCTGCATTCGACAGCCCCTCCACATGCTTGAGCATCAGCAGTTCCTGGCGATCTTTGTCCAGCGTCTGCACGGCCTCCCGCAGCTCTAGGTTCACATCCGAGCGCACGGTCACGGCCTCGGGGTTCTCGTCGCCCCTGCTCGGGAGCACCAGGTTGTCCAGCGCCACCACAGGTCGGCGGCCTCGGTCACGGTGATGGTTGGCCACCAGGTTGTGCGCGATGCGATAGAGCCAGGCCGAGATCGGCAAACCGCGGTCCTCGTACTCGCCAAAGTGGGCATACGCCCGGAAAAAGGTGCGCGAGGTCAGGTCCTCGGCATCACGTACATTGCCCACTCGGTGGTAGATATAGCTGTAAATGCGATCCACGTACTGCTCATACAGATCCCCAAAAGCCTGGGTCTGCTGCGCCGTATGCTGTGAATCCTCAGGCCGCCGATCGTTGGTCATCCTATCCCCATGGCAATGCTTCAAACACCGACGCATCGTGAGCGTTGCACCCATCCTTCCCACGAGTCTAGCGCAGCCCATGGCCCTGTCAAAGCGCGCTCGCCCCGAACAGGCCCCACGTTGACCCACAATCGGCGCTATGGTACCATCGCCCTGTTGAGTGGAGCATCAGTCAGGTAGGAGGATCGAACCGATGGCGGTACGCCGCAACGATCCCTGCCCGTGCGGCAGCGGCAAAAAGTACAAGCAGTGCCATCTCAGGCAAGACCGGGTCGCCAGCTCGCGGGAACACGCGCTCACCCCCGCCGAAGCGGCGGCCATGAACGCCCTCTTTGACTATGCCACCAGGCCACGCTTTTCCCCGCAGCTGGTTCAGGCCTTTCAGCGCTACTGGGGTGGCAGCTACACGCCGACGAGCGCCTCAACCTTGGGTATGGAGCCGTTCCGACGCATGCTGGAATGGTTCGCTCTCGACTATGTGGTCGACGATGACGGGCATCGGGTGATCGACCTCCTCCTGGCAGAGGCCACCTCGGCGCCGCCAGCCGCCCGCGAGGTCCTGCAAGGATGGGCCAGTGCAACCTTGAGCGCCTTTCGGATCCTCGACATGGGGGGACAGGATCAGGTGCGCCTGCTCGATCTCTTGCGCGAGCAAGAGCGACGAGTCGTAAGCCGGTTCCTTGTCCTCAACGCCCACGAGGGCGACCTGTTGCTGGGTCGCTATGTGGAGGCCGATGGCGACGCGACGCTCACACCAATGACCGCCATCTACCCGACGGCGCTGGAGGAGCCTTTGCTCTCCTATGTGCGGCGCGCCTATGCCCTCTACCAGGAGGAGCATTATGGCGCCACCTGGGATGCCTTTTTCAAGGCCAACGGCACGATCTTTCAGGCGTTCCTGATCTCGGACAAGGTGGAGCCCTTCCGCAGGCTGCTCGGCCCTGGAACGCCCTATCTCGACCCTGCGCGCCTCCGAGATCTGCTCCGAGAGCGCAGCCGCCAGGAGGCGCAGGAGCAACGCGAACGTGCCCCCGATCCCAGGCGTCGCCCGCGCCCCGGTCAGCGGCGGGCCTCGGGAATCATCGTACCCGGCGCCCCCACATCGCAGCCCGAGGCGGCCGCCAAGGACGATAATGAGAAGCAGCCGCGCATTTTGATCCCTGGCCGCGACATCTAGCTAGCCCAACCATCTTGGGTAGGAGACCGCTTGCTCATGCCGATACTAGCCCTGCTGCTCGATCTGGATGACACGTTGCTCATCAACGACATGTCGGTGTTCATGGAGCCCTACTTTCGGGCGTTGGCCCAGCGAATGAGCCCGCTCATCCCCATGGAGACCTTTGTGCCGGCACTGCTCAAGGGCACCCATGCCATGCAGGCCAACGACGGCACGGACGGGACCAACGCCGAGGTGTTCGAGCGGGTTTTCTTCGAGCAGGTGGACGCCGATCCTGAAGTGATTTTGCCCGCTTTTGAGGCGTTCTACCGCAACGAGTTCCAGACCTTGGCCGCGCTCACCGAGCCGGACCCTGTGGCCAGCGACCTGGTCACCGAGGCTCAGTCGCAGGGCCTCCAGGTGGCCATTACCACGCAACCGTTGTTCCCGTTGATCGCCATCGAGGCACGCCTAGCCTGGGCGGGGGTGGGCACCGACCGCTACGCCTATGAAATGGTCACCTCCTACGAGACCATGCGCGCCTGCAAACCCCATCCTGCCTTTTTCTCGCGGGTCCTGGCAGAGCTTGGCCGCGAGCCGCACGAGTGCCTCATGGTCGGTGACAGCATCTCCTCGGATATGCCCGCTGCCAGGCTGGGCATCAAGACCTTTTGGATCGACCGAGGCCGTGGCGACAGCTATGACGGCGCCGATGGACGCGGCTCGCTCAGCGACCTCTATGACCTGCTAAAGAGCGGAGCCATTCATGAACTCTAACAACCGTCTCGATCGTCTTGTTCAGCGCGTTCGCCAGGCTTTGGTGGAGGCGTTCGGCGTCCAGCCCAGCGCACTGGTGGCAGCCCCCGGCCGAGTGAACCTGATCGGCGAGCACACCGACTATAACGACGGCTTTGTGCTGCCTGCCGCTATCGATCGGCACGTAGTGATGGCGGTTCGTCCTCGGCAAGACGATCTGGTGCAGCTATACGCCTGCGACATGCAAGCCTCCAGCAGCTTTCGGCTGAGCGAGATCACCAAAGATGACCAGCACCCCTGGAGCAACTACCAGCGGGGCGTCGCGTGGGCGCTGCAGCAGGCGGGCTATAACCTCACCGGCATGGACGTGGCTCTCAGCAGCGACGTGCCTATCGCGGCGGGATTGAGCTCATCGGCCGCCATCGAGTTGGCCACCGCCATGGCCTTTCAGGTCAGTAGCGGCTTGGCGCTTGATGGAGTAGAGCGCGCCCAGCTCTGCCAGAAGGCCGAGAACGAGTTCGTCGGCATGCGCTGCGGCATCATGGATCAGTACGTGATCTCCATGGGCCAGCGCGACCACGCCCTCCTGATCGATTGCCGCAGCCTGACCTACCAGGCGGTGCCGATCCCCACCGGCTGTCAGATCATCATCTGCAACACCAACAAGCCCCGAGCGCTGGTGGGATCGGCCTATAACCAGCGCCGACAAGAGTGCGAGACCGGCGCTCGCCAGATGGGCGTCGTTGCCCTGCGCGACTTGACCCCGGGCGATCTGGCTAGGCACGCGCCATCGCTCGATCCCGTCGTTCTCAAGCGGTGCCGGCACGTCATCACCGAGAACCAGCGGGTGCTCGAGACGGCCAACGCCCTGCCACAAGGCGATCTGGCTCGGGTCGGCGCCCTGATGAACGCCTCACATGTCAGCCTGCGCGACGACTATGAGGTCAGTTGTGCCGAGTTGGATGCCATGGTCGAGGCGGCGTGGGATCAGCCGGGCGTGTGGGGAGCGCGCATGACGGGGGCCGGCTTTGGCGGCTGCACCGTGAACCTGGTGGACGCCGACCATGCCGCGGCGTTTGCCCGCGAGGTGGCGCCCCGCTACCGAGAACGCACCAATCTGGAACCCGATATCTATGTCTGCCGGGCCGAACAGGGCGTGCGCGTCCTGTAGCCACCCCCTCGGCCGATGGCGCCAGGCAACTAACTAGCGGGACCGAAGCACCATGCGAGCCTTCTGGGTCGTGCTCTTTTGGGTTTGCGCAGGCACCATCGCCTACGTTTACCTGGGCTATCCCGCCATCATGGCGCTCTGGGCCAAGCTGCGCCCACGGCCCTATACCCAGGACGAGCATTGCCCCTCGGTGACCGTGATCATCGCGGCGTACAACGAGGCCGCCTGCATCACCCGAAAGATCGAGAACACCCTAGCTCTAGCCTATCCGCCCGAAAAGCTCCGTGTGATCGTCGTTGCCGACGGCTCTGACGACGGCACCGAGCAACTGGCCGAGCGCGTGCGCGATCCCCGCATCGAGGTCCTCTACCAGCCCGAACGCCAGGGCAAAGCGGCCGCCCTCTCACGGCCCGTGGCGGCTGCCTCCAGCGAGCTACTGGTGTTCACCGACGCCAACGCCATGCTGGCGCCCGACGCGCTGACGTCGTTGGTGCGCCCCTTGGCCGATCCCCACATCGCGGCCGTGGGCGGCGCCAAGCGCACACTGCAAGGCGGCGAGGGTCTCTACTGGCGCTATGAGAACGCCCTGAAGCGCTGGGAGAGCGCCGTGGGCTCGGTGATGGGCGTGCCTGGCGAGCTGTGGGCGGTTCGCGCCAGCTTGTATCAGCCGCCTCCGTCGGACACCATCCTCGATGACTGGACGGCCAGCATGGAACTGGTAGCACAGGGATGGCGGGTCGTGCACGCTCCCGAGGCCATCGCTTACGAGGAGCCCCCCACCGATCTGCGTGCGGCCTGGGAGCGCCGCGCCCGAAACGCGGCAGGAGGTTGGCAGGCTATCATCCGCCTCGGCGGGCCCACCCGCTATGCCGACCTGCTGGCCTGGTGGCAGTGCTTTTCCCATCGCATCCTGCGGTGGATGGTGGTGCCGTGGCTTTGGTTACCGCTCTTGGTGGCCAGCATCGCCCTGGCGCGGCACCCGCTCTACCTGGCGGCCGCTTGGGCCCAATGGCTCCTGTACGACCTGGCGGCCCTGGGCGGAATCCTGGCCGTCTATGACAAAACGGTGCCGTGGCTTACGGCCCCGTTCTACCTGCTCTTTGGGAATGCCGCCGCCGCCGCGGGCGGATGGCGCTACCTCACGGGTAAACAGACCGTCCTCTGGCGCAAGGCCCGCTGACGTCCGCCTACCCGCGCGAGAGTACCTCCCTGCCCCCGTACAGGCGATCATAGTAGCTGCGATAGCGCTCGCCCGAGGTGATGGGCCGCCACCACCATTCGTTATCGACGTACCAGCGAACGGTCTTGGTAATGGCCTCGTCAAAGCTGTGACGCGACCGCCACCCCAGCGCCTGCACCTTGGACACGTCCAGCGCATAGCGACGATCATGCCCAGGGCGATCCGTGACCCACTGGAGCAGGCTCTCGGGCTTGTCCAGCAGCTGCAGGATGGCGCGCGCCATCACAATGTTCTGAGTAGAGACCCCCGTGCCCAGGTTATAGATCTCGCCGACCGCGCCTTTGGTCAGCACGGTATCGATCCCCTCGCAGTGATCGACCACATACTGATAGTCACGCATCTGCATGCCGTCGCCATAGATGGGCAGCGGCTTGTCATCGATGGCGTTGGTGATAAACAGCGGCACCACCTTTTCGGGGTACTGGTACGGCCCGATATTGTTAGAGCCGCGCGTGATGGTCACGGGCAGGCCAAAGCTGGCGTGGTAGGCCAACACCATCAGGTCGCCGCCCGCCTTGCTGGCGGAATAGGGGCTGCGCGCCTCCAGCGGATCGGTCTCCACCGATGCGCCCTCCAGCACCTGGCCGTAGACCTCGTCGGTGCTCACCTGATGGTACCGCTGCACCCCCAGCTCTTTGGCGGCCTCCAGGAGCACCCAGGTGCCGCGCACGTCGGTCTCCACAAAGCTGCCTGCATCGGTCAACGATCGATCCACATGCGTCTCGGCGGCCAAGTTCACCACCGTGTCGATGGCATGCTCGCGCATAGTCGCCCGCACCAGGTCCGCGTCGCAGATGTCGCCCCTGACAAAGGCATAGCGGGGATCGTCGGCCACGTCCTTGAGGTTGTCCAGATTGCCCGCATAGGTCAGCTTGTCATAGACCACCACGCGATCCTCGGGATGGGTGGAAAGGATGTATCGCACAAAGTTGGACCCGATAAAGCCCGCGCCCCCCGTCACCAGAAGTGTGCGCATTCAGTGCCCCCCTTTGGCCAGTGTTGTTCGCCGCGTCAGCAGCTCCCAGGCCTTTTCCACGGCTCGCTTGGGGCGAGCATAGCGACGCCAAAACCGCCCCACCGATCGTCTGGCCTGATTCCAAAGAGTTCGCCGTTGCGAATCCTCCAGCGCCTCGGCCAGCCAAGCATAGTCGATGCCCTTGATCTTGGCCTCGTCGGGGTTGCGACGGTAGCTATCGTGGTCACGAATCAGCGACAGACCACGCTCCACGCAATAGTCATACAGGTCACTGCCAGGATGCGGCGTGTAAAAAGCGGGCGAGTAATAGTCTGGATCGATGCGCTTGAGCATCGAGACCGTCTCCAGCACCTCGGCCTTGGTCTCGGTAGGCAGGCCGAGCATATAGTTGGCCCAGATAGCGATGCCATAGCGTTTGCAGATCCGCGCCGCCTCGAGATTCTGGGCGCGCGTTGTGCCCTTGCGGATGAACCGCAACACGCGATCGCTGCCGCTCTCAAAGCCGATGAAATAGCCCCGCAGGCCCGTCTCGGCCATCAGCGCCACCATATCCTCGTTCTTGACGATGATATCGGCTCGACTCTGGCAAAAGAACGGCTGAGTGAACCCCGCGTCCGAGTAGGCTCGGCAGAAGGCCTCGACCCAATCGCGATCCTCGGTGAGGCAGTCGTCGTGGAACATCAGGCTATTGAACTGGTAGGCATCCCGCAGCATCTCGAGCTCGGCCATGATGTTGGGCACGCTGCGTCGACGCACCTTGCGCCCAAAGATCCACCGCTCGGCCGGCTGACAGTAGCTGCAGTTGTAGATGCAGCCTCGCCCAGCGATGACGGTGACAAAGGGGCCGGGCAGCTCCTCGGCAAACGGCGCCTCGGGCGAGTCGGTGGCAAAGCCCTGCCGCCGCCACTCGTCCAGGAACAGGTCCCTATCCGCAAAGGGCAGCGCATCCAGGTCCGGATGGGTCCCCGGCAGCAGGGGCGGCACCGCCTCGCCGCGCTCCAGCGCGTCCAGGGCTTGCACAAAGGTCTCCTCGGCCTCCCCCAGAAAGACATGATCGACCAGGGGGCTATCGACCAACTCTTGCGGCTGGATGCTGACATGGGCGCCGCCGACCATGGTGACGATGGTTGGATCGATCTCGCGAACGATTTCGAGCGCCTGAATGGCGGGATTGTAATCCACGCTCATGATGGTGACGGCCACGACCTGCGGTTGACGCTGGACCAACTCTTCGCGCAGATGCTGCCAGCCGCCAAGGGCCCGTAGGTCCAGCAGATTTACCTCGTGGCCCGCCCGCTTGGCGCACGCGCTCAGAAGCGCCAGGCCGTGGCTGATCCAGCCCGAATCCATGCCCTGGCCAATGCTGGCCCAACCCTTACCGATGATGCCCGGGTAGAGCAACGATACCCTCATTCGCGCTCCTTGTAATAGTCCTCGCCGCTACGAGAGAGACGGTCGGCCCGCGCCTGCGGTTCCTCTAGATCTCCTCGATGGCGATGGCCCGCGCCCAGCCGCTATCGATGACCGCACAGCGATAGGGCAGCGCCATAAAGTAAAAGACATCGCGCCGCAGCGCGTCGAGGTTGGCCAGGAACTCGACCAGGGTCCCACCTGCCCCCATGTAAATGCGATGCAACTCTCTCCCGGCCTCAATGTCAACGCCCAGGCGAAAGGCCTGATCGATGCCCACCATCTTGACGGCATGGTCCACCAGCCAAGCAGCGCCCTCGGGCGTCCAAGACGGATGCGGCACAGCGCCAGAGAGGCTATGCGGATCCGAGTTACGGCAGATGATAATGTCGCCCGTCTGCATCTTGGCGCCGATGAGATCGTCCAACAGCTCGGGTGTCATGAGTGGCGCCTCGGTGGCGTCCACGATATCCAGGAGCACGGCGCGCCCCATAAAGGCCGAGAGGTCATAGGCGGTGACATCGCGGCCACCCTCGAAAAAATGGGCATCCACCTCCACATGAGTGCCCACGTGGGTGTGGGTACGCACGTGATGCATAATCGCCCGATCGGCCAGCAGGTCCGGCTCGATCTCAAAGTAGCGATCTTTGCTGGCACCCGGCACTACCTCAAAGGAGAGGTCCACCACCCGATAGCGTTCCAGGTCGATCTCAAATGTCGCCATGCCACCCTCCATCCGGCTGCGTTGGCCGATTATACCGCTCGCAGACCCCAGAATACAACTCTGGCCCCAGAAATGCGCAGCCTCTGGAAGCCTTTTTTGCAGCCGATGCCCTTGTGCTCTATGATGCAGCCGCCTAACCCGAGTCGCACGAGGAGCAGCAACGTGTACCGTGTCAATGTCCGTCGCCATTTCGAGTCCGCGCACGCCCTGCGAGGTTACCAGGGCAAGTGCGAGAATGTGCACGGGCATCGTTACCAGGTGGTCGTGTGCCTAGAGGCGGAACAGCTCAACGACCTAGGGCTGGCCATCGACTTTTGCGAGGTCAAGAGCGCCTTGGATGCCATCCTGGAGCGCTACGATCACCATCACCTCAACACGGTGCCTCCTTTTGACCAGATAAACCCCAGCGCCGAGAACATCGCGCGGGTGATCTATGACGCCTTGGTAGACGAGCTAGAGGGAGTCTCTCTGCGCGAGGTCGAGGTCTGGGAATCGCCCGACACCTGGGCCACTTATAGCCCACGCTAATAGCGCCTTGCCACCGCCGCAACACGCGGCAACTATTACCTAGGGAGGCAATCACGCCGGATGGCAGAATCAAACCACGCCGACGCCAACTTGTTCGACGACTGGCTGGGTGAGGATATCCCCCCCAGCGAGTCCTTTGAACAAGCTCAGTTCCCCATCTTGCCCTTGCGAGACACGGTGCTCTACCCCCACATGGTGGCGCCGCTGTTCGTGGGACGGACGCCGTCCGTGCGCGCTATCCACGCCGCTATGGAGACCAACCAGCGCGTCGTGGTCGTCGCCCAGAAGGACGGCGATCTGGAAGAACCCACCTTTGACGACCTCTACAACGTCGGCACCGAGGTGGTGATTGGCCGCATGCTGCGGATGCCCGATGGCACCACCAGTATCTGGGTGCAGGGTCAGCGGCGTGTGCGCATCACCGAGCGCGTCCAGGAAGAGCCCTATTTTGTGGCTACCGTCGCGCCCATCGAAGAGACCGGCGAGGACAGCGTCACCACCGAAGCGTTGATGCGGGCGGTGCTGGCCCTCTTTGAAAAGGTGGTCCAGTATAGCCGCACTTTGCCCGACGATGCCTACATCGCCGCCATGAACGCCGACGAGCCGGGGTGGCTGGCCGATCTGATCGCCTCGATCCTGGAGATCGAGATCAGCGAGCGACAAGAGCTGCTCGAGATCGCCGACCGCGACAAGCGACTGCAGCGGATCAGCGTCTTGCTCGGCGAGGAGCTGGACGTGCTCGAGCTCGAGAACCAGATCCACGACCAGGTCCAGCAAGAGGTGGATCGCAGCCAGCGCGAGTACTTTTTGCGCGAACAGATGCGCATCATCCAGTCCGAGTTGGGCGAGAACGATCCGTATCTGCAGGACATCGATCAGCTCCGCGAGCGGATCGATGGCTCCAAGATGCCCGACGAGGTCCGTGAGCGCGCGGAAAAAGAGCTCTCCCGTCTAGCCGCCATGCCCTCGGCGGCTCCCGAGGTCAGCGTTATCCGTACGTACGTAGAGTGGCTGATCGAGCTCCCGTGGGAAGAGGCGACCGTCGACCAGCTCGATATCGCCAAGGCGGCCAAGCTGCTGGACAACTCTCATTATGGCCTGCCCAAAGCCAAGGAGCGCATCCTGGAACACCTGGCCGTTCGCCAACTGGCGGGCGACAAGATAAAGAGCCCGATCCTCTGCTTTGTCGGCCCCCCAGGCACGGGCAAGACCTCGCTCGGGCGCTCAATCGCCGAGGCGTTGGGGCGGCGCTTTGTGCGTGTCAGCCTCGGCGGCATACGCGACGAGGCCGAGATCCGCGGGCATCGCCGCACCTATGTGGGCGCCCTCCCGGGCCGCATCATCCAAACGATGCGCCGCGCCGGCACCAAGAACCCCGTCTTTATGTTGGACGAGGTGGACAAGCTGGGGCTCGATTTCCGCGGCGACCCCGCCTCGGCCTTGCTGGAGGTGCTGGATCCCGAACAGAACTATGCCTTTTCCGATCACTACCTGGAGGTTCCGTTCGATCTCAGCAAGGTGCTGTTCATCACCACCGCCAACCTGCTCTCCCCCATCCCAGAGGCCCTTGAGGACCGCATGGAAGTCATCCCCTTTCCCGGGTACATGGAGGAGGAAAAGCTCCAGATCGCGCGCCAGTTCCTGATTCCGCACCAACTGGAGCAGAACGGATTGGAGCGACTGCAGTTCTCCGACGGGGCGCTGACCATGCTGATTCGCGAGTACACCGAGGAAGCCGGCGTGCGCAACCTCGATCGCGAGATCGCCAATATCTGTCGCAAGGTGGCCCGGCGGGTGGCCGAGCACAAGACGGCCCCCCAACGAATCACGCGTCGCGCCATCACCAGGCACCTGGGCCCACCGCGCTACTCCAAGGGGTTGCTTTCGGACGAGGATCAGATCGGCGTTGCCACCGGTGTGGCCTGGACGGAGGCGGGCGGAGACACCTTGCTCATCGAGGTCTCTATCCTGCCGGGAAAGGGAACGGTCCAGCTAACCGGCCAACTGGGCGACGTCATGCAAGAGTCAGCTCAGACCGCTCTGAGCTATGTGCGCACCTTGGCGGAACCATACGGCTTTGACGACCTGGATTTCGACAAGATCGACATCCACCTGCATGTGCCCGAGGGAGCCGTCCCCAAGGACGGTCCCTCAGCCGGCGTGACCATCTCGGTAGCGCTGCTCTCGGCGTTGACCGACCGTCCCATCCGGCATGACGTCGCCATGACGGGCGAGGTCACGCTTCGGGGGCACATCCTGCCCATCGGCGGAGTCCGCGAAAAGGCGCTGGCAGCCCGCCGCGCCGGACTGACCACCTTGATCCTTCCCGAGGACAACCGCGCCGACACCAGCGAGGTGCCCGCGGCCCTGCGCCGAGGCATCAAGTTCGTCTTTGTGAAGCATATGGACCAGGTTCTACCGATGGTCTTGGGCGAGGCCGCCAACCAAGGGGAGGACGATGGTGAGGGCGATGCCACCCCAGACACGGCCTCGTAAGCTGCGCTACCTTGGGGCGTGTCTGACGTATAGACGTTGACACGGAGACACGACAGGGGGTAGCACAGATGCGGCACAAGGGATCGATCTATGTTGGAACCATGCTCGTGCTACTGGGCCTCTTTTTCGCACTGGCCCAGAGCGGCGGGCCTTTGGTCAGGCTCGTTACCCGATTCGATTCGGGCTGGGGGGCTTTTTGGCCACTGATCATTGTGCTGGCCGGCGTGGCGTTCCTACTGCCGATCCTCGTTTGGTGGGAGCGACGCAAAGAGCTGGCCGGGTTGGCCATCCCGGGCATCATCCTGCTGGTCAACGGCCTGATGCTTCAGGTTCAGAACGTCACCGGCTGGTGGCATAGCTGGGCCTACACCTGGGCGCTGGAGCCCGTTGCGGTCGGCTTGGGTCTGCTGGCTATGTACTTTTTGGGCCACCGCTCCGACGGCCTGCTCGTGGCGGCCAGCATCGTCGGCGGCTCGGGCCTGCTCTTTTTCATGATCTTTGCCTCGGCCTTTGGGGGGATCTTTCGCTGGGTGGGGCCGTTGGCCCTGATCGGGGTAGGCGCTCTGGTGATCCTGCGCGGCGTGGCGCAACAGTCCGATAGGGACGACTAGCGGGCGGGTTGCGCCTGCCTCACCGCCGAGTGCTCCAGAACGCGCACCAGATTGCGCTGCCAGTCACGGGTCATCGTCAGCCAAACGCGCCCGCCCTGGGCACGCAGCGGCAGCCCCAGTCCCTCGAGAGCCCTCACCTGGCTTGGCGTCAGCGGGGTCTCATAGGTCAGCGTGACCTGGTCGCGCTCCACCCCCACCGCCTTGATGCCGCGATCTCGACACAGCGCCTTGACCTTGAGCATATAGACCAGGTGGCTGACCGGCTCTGGCAGCGCCCCAAATCGGTCCTCCAGCTCGCGTTCCAGCGCCTCGATCTCGGCCAGATCACGCAGCTCGGCCATGCGGCGATAGAGCCGCAGCCGCAGCGAGCTATCGACGATATACGCCTCGGGCAGATAGCCAGACAGAGGCAGATCCACCGCGGGACCCAGATCCTGCAGGACGCCATCGACCGCCACCTTGGCTCGCGCGCTCAGCGACGCCTCGCCGCTATCGTCGCCTTGGCGCATGGCCCGCACCGCCTCGCGCAGCAGCCGTGCGAACAGATCAAAGCCCACCGCGGCGATGTGGCCGTGCTGCTCGGCCCCGAGGATATCGCCAACGCCTCGGATCTCCATGTCCCGCATAGCCACCTGAAAGCCCGCACCCAACGCCGACGCCTCCTGGATGGTGCGCAGCCGCGCCGAGGCCACCTCCGACAGAGGACGGTGGGGCGTATGCAAGAGGTAGGCATAGGCGCGCTCGACGCCACGTCCCACTCGCCCTCGCAACTGATAGAGCTGTGAGAGGCCGAATCGCTCCGCCTGGTCGATGATCAGCGTATTGACGTTGGGAATATCCAGGCCGCTCTCGATGATCGTGGTGCACAAGAGCACGTCGGCCTCGCCCTGCGCAAAGGCCAGCATCACCCGCGCCAGGTCATCCTCGGGCATCTGGCCATGCCCGATCAGAATCCTGGCCTCGGGCACCAGCTCACGCAGCGTCGCGGCCACCCGGTAGATATCATGCACGCGGTTATGCACATAGTAGACCTGTCCCTTGCGATCGAGCTCGCGGAGGATCGTCCGCTTTACCAGGCCCCGATCCCAAGGCGCCACATAAGTCCGTATGGGCAGTCGATTCTCAGGCGGCGTGTCGATGATGCTCATATCGCGAGCGCCACCCAGGGCGAGGTGGAGCGTGCGCGGGATGGGTGTGGCCGTCAGCGTAAGCACGTCCACCTCGCGGCGGAGCTCCTTGAGCCGCTCCTTGTGGCCCACGCCAAACCGTTGCTCCTCGTCAACGATCAGCAGGCCCAAGTCGTCAAAGGCCACGTCCTTGGAGAGCAAACGATGAGTCCCGATGACCACGTCCACCTTGCCCGCGGCCAGGTTATCGATCACCTCGCGAGCCTCGGCTCTGGAGCGGAATCGTGACAACATCTCGACGGTCACGGGATAAGCTCGTAGGCGCCGCTTGAAGGTATAGTAATGCTGCTGCGCCAGGACCGTGGTCGGCACCAAGACCGCCACCTGCTTGTTGTCCATCACCGCCTTGAAGGCGGCGCGCAGGGCCACCTCGGTCTTGCCATAGCCCACATCGCCGCAGATCAGCCGATCCATGGGCCGCGGCCGCTCCATATCCTGCTTTACCTCGGCCAGCGCCCGCTCCTGGTCAGGGGTCTCCTGATAGGGAAAGGAGGCCTCCAGCTCGTGCTGCCACACCGTGTCGCTGGAGAACGCGTATCCCTGGGCGACCTCGCGCTCGGCATAGAGCTCCAACAGATCGATGGCCAAGGCCCGCACCGACCGAGCGGCCCGTTCGCGAGCGACACGCCAGTCCGCGCTGCCCAACCGGTGCAACGCTGGCGGCGAGCCGGTGCCCCCCACGTAGCGGCTGACGCGGTCGGTCTGCTGCACCGGCACATAGAGGCGATCGCCCTCGGCATACTCGATCTCGAGGTATTCGCGCTCCACGGCGCCCAGCGTCTTGCGCACTATCCCACGGTAGACCCCAATGCCGTGCTCCAGGTGCACCACCAGGTCACCGGGCGATAGGTCGGCATACAAAGTCTCGGGGGCGGTGCGGCGGGGTCGCGGCGGCGCCTGGCGTCGTAACCGAACCCAGCCAAACAGCTCGGCATCGGTGAGCAGGATGGTCCGCCCAGGTGTCAAGCTCCAACCTTCGCCGGCGACGTCATCGACGAGGGTCAGCGTGCCGGCAGCCGGCGGCTGCTCCAACGACTGCACAGGCGAGACGTAAAGGTCCAGCTCTTTGAGCATCTCGGAAACGCGGTTCGCTTGACGGGTAACCGCCACCACCCGTCTGCCATCCAGGCGCATCTCACCGAGGGCAGCCATGATATCGCGGAGATGGCCCCCTAGGCGCGGAGCCGGCTCAAAGACGCCCTCGGGCAGGAGAGGGACGCTCTCCCCAGTACCCAGCCCCAACTCGACGGCTCCGGCATCCCGCAGCGCGTGGCGCAAGCTCTCCCAGGCGACATACGGCAGCGGTGCGCCCTTGGGCAGCTTCCCGTCGGCGATCTGCTCGGCCCGCAACAGCTGAGCCTGGGTCTCGAGTCTCATCACCGCGTCGCCAATGGAGGCCTCGTCGGGCATCAGAACCAAAGAGTCCTCAGGCAGATGGTCAAGGAGAGTCGAGGGACGGGGATACAGGTAGGCAAGGTACCGCTCCAACCCCTGCCAACCCCGTCCTTCGGCCAACGCATCGGCCAGTTCGGCCAAGTTCGCCTGCGTGTCCTCATCGCAGGCCGAGAGGTCGGCGCTGTGCAACGCGTGCGCAGCGACGGCGCCATGCGCCGGCAGAGCCTCGGCAGCAGGCGCCACCGCGGCATCCTGCAGCCGCTCCTCGGAGCGCTGGGTCGCCGGGTCAAAGAGGCGCAGCGAGTCGATCTCCTCGCCGAAATAGTCGATCCGCAACGGTCGGGGCCAGTTGGGCGGGTAGGCATCCACCACGCTGCCCCGCTGGCAAAAAGTGCCGGGATCCTCCACCACCGTCGCCGCCTCGTATCCCAGACCGACCAGCCGAACCAGGAGCTCATGCTGAGGGAAGAGCTCCCCTGCGCTGAGGTGCAGGATCGCCCGGCGGAACACTGCTGGCGGCACGGTGCGGGTCATGACGGCCCAGGCCGAGGTGACCACCAGGGGCGAAACGTCATCCGATGGGGCGCGGGCCAGGCTGTCCAGCACCGCTGCCCTCTCGACGATAGTGTCCCGTGCCCAGACGTCGGGCTCATAGAAGAGATGGTCGGGGGCAGGATGCAACAGGATGGGTCGCTGGTCGCCGATCCAAAGGCTCACTTCATCCCGCAGCCGACGCGCTTCCTCGGGGTTGGCGGCAACCAGCACGACGGGCGCGGTCCAATCCTGGCACAAAGCTCCGACCAACGCTGGCCACGCTGCTCGGATCGCCCCGACTGCGAGGGGTTCACCGCCCCTGGCCCGCTCTCGCAGCGCGCCCAGCAGCGGAGGGTACACCTCGCTGCGTCGCAGAATCTGGACTAGCCCACCCAGCATCTCACCACCCCACCGATCAGTCGCCTTGGTCGGCCGCGGCGTCCAGCCCGTTGTAGCGGTTCATCGCCTCGTCGACGCCATCCTCGAGCACACAGCGCACCATGGCGGGCACGGCGTCCACGATCCGATCAATCACGGCCCGCTCTCGCTGGGTAAAGCGTGACAGGACATAGTCCACCGCCTCGTCGGACGGCGGACGCCCGATGCCGATGCGCAACCGCACAAAGTCAGCCTCGCTGAGATGCCCCATGATCGATGCGACACCCCGATGCCCACCACTGCTGCCGCCTTGGCGAAAGCGAACCCGGCCGATCGGCAGATCCAGATCGTCATGGATCACCAAGATCCGGTTGGCAGCGATCTTGAACCACCGAGCCGCGGGGGCAACGGCGTCTCCGCTATCGTTCATATAGGTCTGCGGCTTGAGCAGAACCAGACGGTGCGTGCCCATCGTGGCCTCGCGGACCAGCGCCCGGAACCGTCGTCGCTCGCGATCGGCGCCGCATTCGTCGACCAGACGATCGACGCACCAGAAACCGACATTGTGGCGGGTTTCCTGGTAGCGTTCGCCCGGGTTGCCCAGACCGACGATCATCCACCGGTCGCTAGCCGGATCAGAAGCACGGAAAAGCATGTGACATGACCTCACAACACAAAGGAGGGGCTAATCGCGATGACTAGCCCCCCTCAAGGGCGCATGGTTGTCGGGCCGGCTCTCTCAGAGCAGGCTACGGATCGCAAACAGCAGCCCGAGCAGCACAAACACCGCCCCCATGGACGCCGCGCCCAGCAAAAAGGCCTGGTCCCACCCCTCGGGGTCGATGGGTAGGACGCTCTGGTTGGGCACACTCAGCGTCGGCGTGGGCGTCGCCCCGCCGATGGGGCCCTGGGGCGCGATCACCCGCGTCGTCGGAGTAGCCGTGGGCAGGCGCGGCGTGGCAGTAGCCGCGGTCTGTGGCCCTTCCTCTGGCAGAGGGGTCTCGGTGGCCTCGGGTGTAGGGGTCGAGGTGGGCCGTGTGTTGGCCACTACCACGCCCCGCACGGTGAACTCTTCAAAGTTGCCATCAGTCTTGACCGCCTGCAGCCGCAGCGTGTAGACGCCATCGGGCACCGTGTTGGTATCCCACACCTCTAGCTGCCCGTTGATCACAGGGGTCTCGCGCAACGAGCCGATCAGCGCCCATTGGCTGGGCGATGAGCCGATCCCATACTCGACCTTGTAGAACTGGAATGGCTCCACCGAAGCCGACCCGATGATGGGTACCAGACCGCGCACCTCTGCGCCCATCTCGGGCGAGGTGATCTGAACGGTCGCTTGCTGCTGAACCGGCTGGGCCAGCGCAGGCGCTGCCAAAACCAGCAACACCACCAAGGCCAGGGCCAGCTTGTACACGTTGTTGGGTATACGCATGCATCACTCCTTAGAGCGGAGCGAGTGTACCATAAAGGTGACCTAGCAGCAAGCGGCGAGCTTACTGCTAGGCCAACGAGGGACGTCCAACACGCCGCGAGGCCCTAGGCAACCATGGCCGCCGCCATCACCCCCGGGCCCGCATGCGTCGAGAGCGCGGGCCCAGCCTCGACCACCAGCGTCTCTGAAAGGGTGACGCCCACTTGGGGCGCCAGGGCCTCGGCCCAGGCAGCCGCCTCATCGGGTCGCCGGGTGTGCGCCACGGCCAGCATCCGGGCCGGCGCCAACCCGACAAACTCTTCCGTGATCTTGCGCACCGCCTTGGCCATCGACCTGGCCGCGCCCGTCACCTGGAGCTCGCCGCCAGACACGCGCAGCAAAGGCTTGATATTCAGCGCCCTGACCACACGGTCGAGGATGGGCATGACCTTGCCAGCGCGACCGCCGCGCTTGAGGAACTCGACCGTATCCAGCGCGATCAACATGTGGCTTCGGGCGCGGATGCCTTCCAGCCTGGCGATGATCGCGTCCACGCTCAGGCCCTCTCTGGCCGCCTTGGCCGCCGCCAACACCTGAAAGGCTTGCCCAACCGACACCGATTCAGTATCAAACACGGTGACCTTGCCGAGGAAACGCTGCGCGGCTGCATACGCAGCGTTACAGGTGCCGCTCAGGCGCCCCGTGATCAGCGGGCAGAGGACGTGGCGCCCAGCCGCCACCAGCGGCGCAAAGGCCTCCTCGAACATGCCCGCCGAAGGCTGCGACGTCTCAGGTAGGCCCTGACCGGCCGAGACCCGCCGCCAGAACGCATCCGGAGCAAGGGTGCCATCATCCAGGATGACCTCGCTGCCGAACCTGACGATCAGCGGCACCACCGTGATCCCGTGCTCGCGCTGCTGCTCCACGGTCAGATCGGCCCCTCGGTCGGTGACGATGACTACCTGGCTCATGAGGCCTCCTCTATCTATCTGTTCCTGTCGAGTCTCGCACTCAGCCACGCTGAGCCGAAATCAACGGGGGATGGACAAAATCCTGGTAGCGCTCCACTAGGCTGGCCGCGTCGGCGTCGCCAGAGTGCACCACCACGCGCCAACGCCAGCCCAGGCTTTGACCCGCCGGCATGACGAGATCGGCACGCTGAGCGGGATCCCCCGTAAAGTCATGCAGCCCAAAGCAGTTGGCCGTCATCAAGCCATAGTTGCGCACGTGCCAGTAGGTCGGATAGCGAGGGTTCGCCATGTGATCCATGAAGCAGACCCCGCGCCAGCCCGCAGTCGTAGGCCCGGCATAGTCACACCAGGACGCTCTCTTTCCCCACGCCTCGTCTTCCAACACGCTGCCCACGCTATTCACAAACCGGCCCCCATCGGGCTCGCCGGTGGCGTCCAAGCACGTTGCCACGCGCACCGAGATTAGCCCGCCCTCTTTGGTATCGCCCAGGGTCACCTGACCAAGCGAAGCGTGCAGGGTCACGGCATAGTCAAACAGGCGCAGGCCGGTGGGCGTCCGGTAGAAGGTCATCCGACGCGTCTCGGTCATGTTGGGCGTGCCTTGAGAGTCGACCCAGTCGAGCTCCTCCGTGAACCCGCCCGCCACCGGGCCACTGAACACCCGCGTGAACGCGCGATGGATCTGCCGGCCGTGGCCGGGCTCCTCGCTCCAGTTGTCGACGCCATTGACGCTGCCGTGCGCCGTATAGATACCCTTGTGGTGAGGATGGTCCCTGCTATCGCCCGGTGCATCGGGGACCATGGGCCAGTCTCGGGTGATGCCGACGCCTCCCTCGGCCAGCACTGGATAGAGGTAGGGGCGCACAACGTCCTCGCCATAGTGATAGGTGGTAAAGAGCTCACCATCGATCTCCACGCGCAGCGCTCCCGGCCCCGCCTCGGTCAGCACCACGGCACCTTGGTCACCAGCAGCCTCTGAGCGCCCTAGCAGCCGGTAGCCCGCCTTCTGGTGCGGCTCCAGCGCCTCCACCAGCCACACCAGGCCCACGGTGCCATCGGTCTCACGCCAGGCTTGCATGGGCACATCAGCGCCACTGGTGGCATCGACCAGCGCCAAGCGGCCTAGATCGACCTGTTCCTCTAGCGCGATCCGCGTCGTCACCGGGCACCATCGCCGTCGGTGCCACCCCGCCTCCACCCACAACGTCGCATATTCCATGGGTAACTCCTTTGCCTCTGTCATCGCAAACGATAGGACGTTCTGGCCTATGCCTGTTCATCCAGCGTTGGCTCGGCCCTGCGTAGATTGGCAATGCTCTGGCGCGCGATAGCTTCGATGCCATAGTCTGCGTCAAACGCCTCCACCGATACCCAGCCCGCATAGCTGATCTCTGCCAAAGCCGCCAAGACCGGGCCGACGTCCACCGCTCCCATTCCCGGCCCCAGCAGGTTGGGATCATTGACGTGGACATGCCGGATCAGCTCGCCCACCGAGAGGATCTGGTGGTCCAGCGGTTGCGCCGCATGCGACATGGCCTTGACGTCGACCATCATACAAAAGCCAGGATGGTTCACCTCCCGCACCAGGCGGGCGGCCTCGTCGACGGTGGTGATGAAATCACACTCGGGAGGGGGTAACGCCTCGATACAGAAGGCCACGCCTCGCGCATGAGCGCGCTCGCCGCAGCGCCTCATCGCCTCCGCCGTATAGCCCCACGCCTGTTCCTGCGAGACCCCCGGCGCGGGGCTGCGCTGCGCCGGGGATCCCAGCACCAACGCGTCACCTCCCAGGTCGGCACACAGGTCGATCTCGGCTAGCAGATAGGCCACCGTCCGTTCGCGCGTCTCGGCATCGGCTGCGTTCAGACCGAGCCCCTCGGTGCGAGCGAGCAACCAATGGAGGGCGGCGACTGTCAAGCCCTCGGACTCGATGTCGTGCCGGATGGCCGCCCTCTCAGCAAGTCCGAGATCGTACACGCTGGACGTCAGTGTATAGGGCGCCAGCTCCAGGCCCGCGTAACCAAGCTCGCGGCAGAACTGCGCCACCCGCCGCAGAGACCACCCCTCGAACAGCTCGTTGCAGATCGCATAGCGCCACGCAGGCATCTCGTCTCCCTTGGCTATAGCCGCCAGCACACCATAACGGATGGCGACGTCGGGCGCCCTTCATAGGCCCAGATTCCGCATCTGGCGAAAGCCCGCCACCATCTCTCAAGAAGCTAGCTGCATTCGCAGCCCTACCCCCGCTTCAACATAGTCAACGCCATAGGCCTCGGCAAAGAGGCGCCGAGCAAGATCGCCCGAGCAGTGGGGCGGCGCCGCCCGGCCTGGCCACCCCACTAGTCCCCCTTCTCCCGCGACGCGGCTAGAGCCTCGGGCGCGTTCGCCGGCTCGCCCGAATCTCTGCGAGGCGCGCATGCATCTCCTCGACCCGATCGCCCCGCTCGGCCGCGAGGTTCCTGATCTGGGCCACATCCTGCGACAAGTCATAGAGCTGAGGTTCCGCGGCGTTGCCCAGCTCAATATGCGTGGTAGGGCTCACCGCCGGACCCGCGTACGGCGGAATGTAGGACCAATCCCCCTGCCGCAGCACAGTCTTTCCTTGGGTCCCCTCGGTCACCAGCTCGTACCTCGCCTGCTGCGTATCGCCCAACAACGCGCCCAGCAGCCCAAGAGAGTCCGGCGCGGCGTCGTCCTCCAAGGGAATGCCGACCAGGTCAGCAAACGAAGCCAGGAAATCTACATGGCTGATCAGCGCCGCGCTGCACCCCGGCGCCACCCGGCCCGGCCAGCGCAACAGCATGGGCACCCGCGTGCCACCATCATACAGGCTGTACTTGCCCCCGCGCAGCGGCCCCGCTGGGCGATGCGCACCGCATAGCTCGACCGCGCCGTCCTCATAGCCGTCATCAAGAACGGGCCCGTTGTCGCTCGAGTAGATCACCAGCGTGTTCTCCGCCAACCCGCAGGCATCCAAGGCCCCCAGCA
This sequence comes from Anaerolineae bacterium, assembly GCA_040767425.1. Classification (GTDB taxonomy): domain Bacteria; phylum Chloroflexota; class Anaerolineae; order UBA1429; family UBA1429; genus DAIRUQ01. Next base: position 30,280 of record JAXGON010000019.1, read on the forward strand.
ACTCGCCCACGCACCAGTCCATCTCGGCCAGGACGTCGCCGCGCGGCCCCAGCCCGGTGCTCCCCGCGAACCGCTTCCCAGGGATGCGCGGCACATGGGGCTGATGCAGGGCATAGTAGAGAAAAAAGGGCCCGCTACGCTCCTCTTGCACGAACGAGATGGCCTGCGAGAGAAAGACCTCGGCCATCTGGTCATCTTTCCATAGCGCCGCGGTGCCGCCACGCATGTAGCCGATCCGGCTCACCCCGTTCACAATCGCCATGTCGTGGCCATGGCTGTAGCGCATCGTCAAGAGCTCGGGATTGTCGCGCCCCGTGGGCACGCCCGGGAAGGGCTTGTCCGGATCGTAGCACACCTCGATGGGATCGTCTGGATCCAGCCCAGCCACCCGTCGTCCATCCACATAGACACAGGGGACGCGATCGTTGGTGGCCGCCATGATAAAGGAGCGATCAAAGCCCACATCGAGGGGCGTGGGCGAGATCTCTCCGTTCCAGTCCAATGCGCCATCGCCCAAACCAAGGTGCCACTTGCCGACGATGCCGGTGTGGTACCCAGCCTGCTTGAGCATCGCTGGTAACGTTTGCGTCCCCGGCGCAATGATCAGTGGAGCGTCGCCCGCCAGGATGGCCGCGCGAGGGTTTCGCCAAGGATAGGACCCCGTCAGCAGGCTGTACCGCGAAGGGGTGCAGGTGGCCGCGGTCGCATAGCAGTGGGTAAAGAGCAGCCCTTGCTCCGCCAGCTCGTCCAGGTGTGGTGTTGGGACGCCGGTGCCGCCATAGCAGCCGATATCGCCGAACCCCACGTCGTCGGCATAGATGATCACGATATTGGGTGGCGAGGATAGGGGGGCCATCGACCAGATCCTTCTCTCTGCCCCCGGCCCATTCGGCCGAGATGCCTCAGGCAACGCGCCGCAACCCCATTCTACCGCTTGCACGCGCGACGGCAAGGCGCGTCAGCCGCTAGATTAGGCGGATCGTTGTCTGGCGGCCATGAATGACGCGGCAGCCGCTCTCGGTGTAGCTGACATCCTCCTCCTGGCCCAAGCGCACCACTTGGCCATCCCACTCGGCGACGGGTCCTTCCACCAAGAGTTCCATGGTAAACCTGGCAACTAGGTGGTTGGCTTTATCGCCCAGGACTTGGACGGCAACGCCAAGCAAGCCTTTGCCCAGATCACCGTCCAGTGACGTTACGCCGGCAGGGAGCGTACGAGGCGAGCCATTAGGCCCACCTCGTGCGCATCAGGCCCCTCCAGGCTGGTAACTCCGTAGCGCCTCTCCGCGCAGCCCCAGGACCCTGGTCTCTTGTTGACACCCACCTGCGCGCAACGTATTCTCAAGCTCAGGCTGACGCGGGTTCAACCATGACGAGGTGTGGCATGGCGTCCTTGGCAGAGATCGGCAATCGCATCACCGAGAACGTCGAAAAGGTCATCGTCGGCAAGCATCGCGAGGTTCAGTTTGTGCTGGTAGCCATGCTCTGCCGCGGGCATGTGCTGATCGAGGATGTGCCCGGCGTCGGCAAGACCGTACTGGCCAAGTCGTTCGCACGCTCCATCGGCTCCACCTTCAGTCGCATCCAGTTCACGCCTGACCTCTTGCCCAGCGACATCACCGGCGTCTCGGTCTACAGCCCCAAGACGCGCGAGTTCGAGTTCCGCCCAGGCCCGATCATGGCCCAGATCGTGCTGACGGACGAGATCAACCGGGCCACGCCCAAGACCCAGTCCGCCCTCCTGGAGGCGATGGAGGAGCGACAGATCACAGTGGATGAGACCACCTACCCCATGCCGGATCCCTTTCTGGTGTTGGCCACGCAGAACCCGATCGAGTACGAGGGCACCTTTCCCCTGCCGGAGGCGCAGCTCGACCGCTTCCTGATGCGGATCAGCCTGGGGCATCCCTCGCCCGAAGAGGAGATCGCGATCATGGACGCGCAGCAGCACCGCCACCCGATCGAGACCCTCGAGCAGGTGGTTACCATGGCCGAGCTGCAAGAGGCCCAGCAGGCCGTCCGAGAGGTCTATGTCGACCCAGTCATCAAGCAGTACATCGTGTCCATCGTCTCAGCGACGCGGCATCACCCCGACATTTACCTGGGGGCCAGCCCCCGCGGCAGCTTGGGCCTAGTGAACACCGCGCGAGCCCTTGCCGCGCTAGAGGGTCGCGACTATGTGCTGCCCGATGACATCAAGCGGCTGGCGGTGCCGGTTCTGGCCCATCGCGTCATCGTGAGCCCGGCAGCCCGCATCCGCGACGTGGACACCCGCGATGTGATACAAGAGGTGCTGAGCCAGACTTTGGTTCCCGGCACCAGCGCCTAGCGCGGGCATGGCGCCACCAGACGGGACACCGAGCCTTGTCCCCAGGCGCCGATCGGAACCAAGCCCCCAATTCTCGGCTATTGACGCCCTGCCGGGCGGTCTCTATACTCGTGCCAGCCTGATCCATGCACCCTGGAGTAGCGTAACCATGCTAGAGATCCTCGAGGTTCCTGACGGCGGCATCACCACCCCTGCCGGCTTCCAAGCAGCCGGGCTGGCAGCTGGGCTCAAGCGCAGCGGGGCGCATGATCTGGCCCTGGTGTATTCCGAGGCGCCCTGCAACGCGGCAGCCGTGTTCACCACGAACCGAGTCAAGGCGGCGCCAGTCCTCTATGATCAACAAGTCCTCCAGGCCAACACCAGCGCTATCCATGCCTGCCTGATCAACAGCGGCTGTGCCAACGCCTGCACCGGCGCGCCGGGCCTGGCCGCCTCCGAAGCCATGGCCCGCCAGGCCGAACGCGCACTGGACCTCGCTGAGAACAGCGCTCTGGTCATGTCTACCGGCGTCATCGGCCAGCAGCTCCCGCTGGACAAGATCGCGGCCGCCCTGCCGGCCATCACCGCGGCCCTAAGCGGCGATTCAGAGGCGGGGCTATCCGCCGCGCAGGCCATCATGACCACGGACACCTATGCCAAATCCTATGCCGTGCGCGTCCATACAGCCGCCGGGGCCTTTGCCATCGGGGGCATGGCCAAGGGGTCGGGCATGATCCACCCCAACATGGCGACCATGCTGGCCGTGCTGACCACCGACGCCAACGTGGCCGCCCCCGCCCTGGATGCTGCCCTCCGGGCCTGCCTAGACAGCAGCTTTCACGCCATCACCGTGGACGGTGACACCAGCACCAACGATACCGTGCTCGTGCTCGCCAATGGGCAGAGCGATACGCCAACCATCACCGAGCCAGCCGGCGAGTTCTACGAGGTATTCGTGACGGCCCTGCAGCGCGTGGCTCAACACCTGGCCCAAGAGATCGTCCGCGATGGCGAGGGGGCCACGCATTTGGTCCAGATCGATGTGCGTGGCGCCGCTAGCCCTCAAGACGCCAAGCGCGTCGCCAAGGCGATCGCCAACTCGCTGCTGGTCAAGACTGCCATCTATGGCCGTGACGCCAACTGGGGACGTATCCTCTGTGCTGCGGGGTATAGCGGGGCCGACCTAGATCCACACCAGGTGGACCTCTGGTTGGGCGATCTGCACATCGTGCACGAGGGAAAGCCTCACGATATCGACGAGGAGCGCGCGCTAGATATCCTAGCGCGCTATGAGGTCACCATCACGATCGACCTACACTTGGGTGCAGGCGAGGCGACGGTGTGGACCAGCGACCTGACACACCGTTATGTGGACATTAACGCCCACTATCGCACCTAGGCAAGCGCGTCCCTATCCGTTGCCGCCGATGAGCCGCTTGGCTAGCTCCACATAGACCTGGGCCGCGGCCTGGAGGTCCCGAACTTTTACCTGTTCTTGGCTCGTGTGGGCATACCGCTCTTCGCCCGGACCAAAGCCGATGGTCGGCAAGCCCGCCACCCCCGCCGTGTAGACGCCGTCGGTGGAGAAATCCCATCGCGTCACCCGTGGCAGATACCCCAGCGTTCGCTCAACCACCGTCGAGGCCGTCGTCACCAACGGATGGTTGGCCGGAGTGACCCAGCCGGCATACTCCTGGCGCGCCTGCACCGCTGCGCCCGTGTAGGTTGCGCCCTGGTACACGTCCACGCGAATGGACGCGTCCACGCCCTCGCGGCTGACAATACTGCGGAGCTCGGCGATGGCCTTGGCCTCCGTCTCGCCGCCAGTCAGGCGCCGGTCGAGATAGAGCGTGCAGGCATCGGGAACCGCGTTTCGGCTGCTGGCCGTGCTGCGAATATCGGTCACGGCAATGCTGCCCCGGCCCAGGAAGGAATCTACGCCCAGTTGCGCGGCCAAGAGCTCGACACCCACCACCACCCGTGCCGCCTGGTAGATGGCGTTCACGCCCTGGTCCGGCATCGACGCATGGCTAGCTTTACCTCTTACGGTGATCTCTAGCGCAATGCGCCCGCGGTGTCCCCGCGCGATCTGGAGGTTGGTCGGCTCGCCCAACACCACCCAATCGGGACGCAGGGCATTGGTCTCGAGCACGTGCTGGATAGCCATCCCTTCACACGGCTCCTCCTGCACGACCCCAACCAGGTAGCAGGTCCCGCGCAGCTCTGCCTTGGCGGATGCCAACGTCTTGAGAGCATAGGTCATGGCGGCCAGCCCGCCCTTCATATCGGCCGCCCCGCGCCCGTACAGCACGCCGCCAGAGATCTCGCCACCAAAGGGCGGCCGCTCCCAACTGTCGGGATTGCTCACGTCGACCGTATCCATGTGCCCTTCGAGCAGCAAGATGGGCCCGTCACCCGTGCCGAGCCGGCCTACGACATTGCCGAGCTCGTCGATGCGGACATCGTCGCACCCGGCTGTATCGAGCTCTGCGGCGAGGACCTTGGCCAGATCCCCCTCCTGCCCCGAGAGGCTAGGGGTCTGCACCAATCGCTGGGCAAACTCGGCCAGGCCCTTGCCATCCACCTTGTACTTGAACAAAGCCATACGGTTGCTGTCTTCCTTCCCTCAGCGGGCGCTCTGCTAGTAGGCGCCGGTCCCCTTGATGACGGTAGGCACGGTCCTCAGCAAGATGCGCAGATCCAGCGTCGGCGACCAGTTCTCGATATAGTAG
>JAXGON010000020.1:0-25963 GCA_040767425.1 Anaerolineae bacterium
CTTGCCGTACACGCGCGTGCCTTCACGCCCGTGCAGGCAGGTCAGCAGCACCCCGTCGCCACAGTCATCGGCCAACACCAGCGCCATACTCTGCTCACCGCCCACGTCGCCATAGGCGTCAAAGCGCACCAGCGCCCGATGCTGGAAGGACGACCGCACCTGGGGCAATAAGGCCCGCACCTCGGCGCGGGCCTCTTCGGCCACCGCCACGCCGTGGCGCACGCGATCGACATGCTCGTACAGCACCTCTTCCAGCGAGCCGCCCGAACTATCGCCCATCAACCGCGACAATGCCGCCTCCACGCGCGCCAGACGTCGACGGAACAGCACGATGGTCACCACCAGGGCCACCAACGTCGCTCCGCTGAGGCCCCAGCTCAGCCACCCTGCCAACCCATCGCCGATCATACCTGCCTCCTTGTTCGAGTGGCACGCATTGTAGGGGCGCGCCGCGTCATGGTCAAGGTGTCGTGTTCCCTCAGCTAACATATTACCAAACGAGCAGGAGAAGCGTCTGGTCGTCGACCGTCGGGGGCACCGACGGGTCCGACCGATCTACGACCAAGTCCAGACCCCCTACGAGCGGGTGCGAGCGAGAGGTGTGCTCAGCTCTGAGCAGGAAGCCTGGTGGGATGGGACCCGCGCGTCCCTCAATCCCAGAACGCCAAGACAGGAAATGAATCAACTGGCCGGCGAGATCGTGCGACTACCCCCAGCCATCCCATCGGAACACACGGAGGATGTCCATGAGGCTATGTATCAGCCCCTCGAGACCCTGGCCGTTCGGTAACATTATCTTCTGAGGGATGGATCAGCCTTCGGTAACATTATCATTTGGGTGGACACAGTACGCATCCTCGAGGTGAACCGCGATCGTCAGCGCATCGCCCTCAACCTCAAGGGTATCTCCCCGGCCTAGCCCCCCCATGACGAACGGCCCAGCGCTCTAGGCGCTGGGCCGCGTATCTACGGCCGTCATCGGACCTACGGCCAGTAGAGCCAGCTCACATCGTCGACGTACATCACCGAGCGCGCACCGACGCCGTCGTTGTGCGTCTCCACGTGGAGCTGCACCTGCTGGCCCTTGAACGCGTCCAGCAAGGACTCGTCAAAGACGTATTGGGTCCACTCTGGTTGGTGCGCCTCGCTGGCTCCCTGCCGAAAGAGCAGATAGTGATAGTTCAGCCAGGGATCGATCACCAGCGCATAGTGCTGATCTTTGTCGGTTGGGTCACCCACCGAATCCATGGAAACCCAGAACGACAGGCGCATGGAGCGCGAGGCCGCTGGCACGTCCACTAGCTGCGTGGCCGACGAGTAGCTGAACGTCTGCGTCCCGCCCGCCTCGATGCCCGTGCGCAACGAGCGCGCGCCCGTATGCGCCCGCAAGGACGAATAGCCTCCCGTGTACATGGTGGGACGGAAGAACCAACCGCCCTCGCCCTCGCAGTCGCCGTTCTCGATTAACTCATAGCCGGTGTGATGGTTCCGGCAGATGGCCGGCAGATACACGGGGGGAGCCACCGTATACCAACCCTCGCCCACGGTATGGGTGATCGTCTGCGTAACGCTGCTCCATAGGTCATGAATGGCAAAGGTCAGCGCGCTGCTTCCCGGTGCGATCCCCTGGAACGTCACCACCGCCAGGCTGGCCGTCCCGCTATAGGGCGGAGAGGCGCCCGCCGCTACGGAATAGTCGATCCGACCCGCATCGTTGTCGGCTTGGTTCAGGAGGTATACGGCGCTGGTGTAAAGATCGCCTGGAGCGATCTCAACCTGAGGGGTGGACGGATTGGCATCCTGAACCTGCAGCACCGCTGGATCGTACTGCAGCCTCAGATCCAGGCTCTGCAGGTCCATCACGCCGCTGATCACCACGGTGACGCTGAACGTGTCATAGAGCGCCACCTGTTGCGCGGCGGGCTCGACGGTCAGCGACGCCCCATCGGCAGCACAGGGTGGGGCGCTTGCCAGGCCCACAAGCATCAACAGCGCGACGCCCAGAGCGATCCAGCCGAGCCTCGATACGCCCCTGCCCCGCTCATCCCAGCATGCCATAGGAGCCTCCCCGACCAGCCTGCGGCCGCTAGCCTCCCGAGAATGCCATCCACCGTTCCATGCTATTGGGACCGCTGCCGTCTGTCAAGGCTATCGAGCACCTACGTCCTGCCCCGTGTCCAGTCAAATGAAAACGTCACCGAAGGCATCTCGTTCTGTCATTTGATAACGTCACCGGAGAGCAGGACCTCCTCCTTTCGCCGTGTGGTTGTGTATAACGGATGATCGGGTAGTAGCGTAGCGAACACGTCCTCGCTCCGATCTGCCTGAGCACCCGGCAGCGCAAAGAGGGCGCGGACGTCCTCCTGTAGCTCCTGGCGCAAGATCAGTGGATCGGTTTGGTCGTAGAGGCGCTGCAGCTGATCGGCTACCGCTGCGCTCAGCGTGCCCGAGGCCAGCAGACGCTGGAAGGGGGTACGGGGCCTATCCCAGTGACGTCGCACCCGTTGAGTCTCACGGTCATAGGTCTTGTGTGTCAGCCGCATGACCGGCTGAAAGAGGTTATGATAGATGCGGAGCTTCTCGTAGAAGGCATTGAGAGCCCGGGCCTGCTCGGCCGAGTCCAGGCGATCGTGACCGATCCAGCCTCGGATCAAAGCCCCGTTGCGATGCTCGACGAAGCGGTTGTCGTTCTTTTGCCAGGGGCGGCTGCGTGAGAGCTGGGCGCCGGTGAAGCGATCGCCAAAGAACTGGACCAGATGCGCATTGAAGAACTCACTGCCATTGTCCGGATGGATCTCTAGCACAGAGAAAGGCAAACGCCGGGCACACCGCTGAAAACCGTCCTGCATCACAAGATAGCTGCGTCCCAGCACCGCGGCCATCTCACTCCAGCCGCTGGCGACGTCCACCAGATGCAAGGTGTGCACATACTCCCCGCCCGCACGGTGGCCACAGTGGTGCACCAAGTCCACCTCTAGATGCCCAGGGGTGGCGGCATCCCAGGGGATGCGCCCTGCTGGAACCCCTGCCAATAACCCATTGTGGGTGAGCCCAGGACGGCGCTGACGCCGTGGCTCGTCCTGTCGGACCCGTTGCAGGATCCGCCGCACGGTCGAGACGCTGATGCGCTCCAGTTGCTCTCGCAGGGCGGGTGTTACGCGCAGATGCCCATGCTGTGCCAGCTTTCCGGCATAGTCCGCCAAGTTGGGTGCTAGCCGTTCGGCGCAGATACCGTCGTAAGCCCGGTAGACGATGCGCACCGCATCGTCTACTTCAGGGCCGTAGCTGCGACCTCGCTCTTTCCTGCGTCGCTTCCGCTGGCAACTGCCGTTCAGCCGTCGGATGATGGTTTTGCGGTCCAGCCCCGTGGCTGTCTCGAGCGCGTCCAGAATCCGCCCCTTTTCAGTCCGGGTAGCTTTGCGATAGGCGCTTTGTTGGATTCGCAACACTTTCAGACGTTCTTCCAGGTCCAACTTCTCTGTGGTCATGCTGTCCCCCCGGTGACGTTTTCATTTGAGAGACCCGGGTGACATTTTAGATGAAAGAGCACGATAACTTGACGCCCTCCCTAGGCTGTGGGATAATGACCTTTGATCAACGCAATTCTTTCAGCCGCCAGTAGTCATGGAGAGCCCCACGGATGGAACATCAGGACGTCAGGGTTGAGATGGAGGACACTCAACCCGCTCAGCAAGTTGCGAGTCAAGACACCGATCCTCAGATTGAGACCGAGCCTAGCCCCGAATCCTCTCCCGATTCCGAAACGCCCACCGAGAGTACAGAACTCACCCTTGAAGACCTCGAGCCCGGCATGGAGCTTCGCGGTCGGGTGCGGAATATTGTGGATTTTGGGGCTTTTGTAGATATCGGCGTAGGCCGCGACGGGTTGGCGCATATCTCTACCCTGCGTCGCGCCGGGATCGACAAGAGCATTCAGGTGGGCGACGAGCTGGACGTCGTCGTACGCCGCGTCAAAAAGGATGACAACCGCATCAGCCTGACCATTCCTGACGCCATGGCGGGGAACCGCACGCCGTTGGAAGAGATCGAGGCTGGCAACACTCTCAAGGGCCGCATCGTGCGCATCGTGGACTTTGGCGCCTTTGTGGATATCGGCGCCCAGACCGATGGCCTGGTGCATATCTCCGAGTTCTGCAATGGCTTTGTGGAGAACCCCCAAGAGGCCGTCAGCGTCGGGCAAGAGGTCGAGGTGCGCGTTCTGGAGGTGGATCTGGAACGCCGCCGCATCTCGCTTTCGATGAAGGGTACCGGCCAGGTGGAAGCGGCGCCGCCGCGCGAGTCGCGTCCCGCCCGACGAGGCCGTCGCCGCGAGCCCGAGGTGACCAGGCCCGACCAGCCCGAGGTCGAGATCGAGAGCCCGTTCAAGGTCGCTTTCCAGCAGGCGCTGGCCGAACGCAAACGCCGCGAACGCCGCTAGGCGCACCTGAGGTGACGCTCCGCTAACGCTTTCACACTCGGCAAGCCGATGGGCTTGCCTAATTCGCATCCATTGCCTCAGGACATCGCTATGGCACCCGCATCAGATCACCGATGACGGCTAGAGAGAGAGAACATGATCGGCAAAGCGTTCAAGGTCACATGGCAAGCCCTGAAGGATACGTGGGGCGATCTGTTCCTGCTGGCGGTGGTGAACTTTCTTTGGTTTCTAATTGGGTTCTCTGGCCTTTTTACCGCCTCTATTGCCAAGGTGATGGCCCCGATCTTGCTCTCTGTCATCACGTTTCCGATCGCTACCGCGGCCATGTATCCGATCGCCTATAGCGTGGCTCGCGGCAAGACGTTCCACATCAGTGATTTCTGGGATGGCATCAAGGCCTACTGGTGGCGCAGCATCATCTGGTTCCTGGCCAACATCCTGGCCGCGGTATTGTGGTGGGTCAACCTCAATTTCTACACCCAACTGATCCAGAGCCCCTGGGTGATCCTGATCGGTGGGTTCTGGACCTCTCTCTTTGGCCTATGGCTGATGACGCAGCTCCATTTCTGGCCGATGCTGATCGTCCAGGAAGAGCCCAAGATCCTACGCGCCTGGCGCAATAGCGCCATTCTGGCCATGCGGTTCCCTGTGTACACCATCCTGGTCGGCCTGATCGCCCTCATTCTGATCGTGCTTTGCTCGGTGCTGGTTGCTCCCCTGTTCCTGTTCCTGATGGCCCTCATCGCCATCCTGTTCAGCAATGCCACCCTGACGCTCCTCGTCGAGGCCGGCACCATCGAAGGCGACTATCGCCCCGACTATACCCGGTAGCCTCGATACCTGTCGCTGTGCGCCCGCGTTGCCTCCCTCGCAGGAGGAGCAGCACGGGCGCTTTGGCGTGCATGCGGTCGCGTGCTCGCGAATCGCGCCCACCCTTGCCCCGGCCCGTGATCCACACTAGACTGGGCCCACCATGCATCAGAAGGGAGCCACGACATGAACCAACACGCCCCATTGCCGATTCACCAGCTCGCGCAAGACCAGCTCCAGGTCCGCGTATATGCCGACAGGGACGCCATGGGACGCGCCGCCGCCGCCCACGTGGCGGCCTTGCTACAGCGCATCCTCGCCGCTCAGGATGGCGCCAGGATGGTGTTCGCCGCCGCTCCCTCCCAGAACGAGTTCCTGGCCGCCCTGCGTGAGACGCCGGGCATCCCCTGGGAACGCATCACCGCCTTTCACATGGACGAGTACGTCGGCCTACCCGAGGGGGCGCCGCAGCACTTTGCCACCTTTTTGCGCGAACGCATCCTGGACTTGCCCTTTGCCGACGTTCACTATCTCGATGGCAACGCTCCCGATCTGCCGGGCGAGTGCGAGCGCTACACCAGCCTGCTCCGGGCCGCCCCGCTGGATATCGTCTGCGCCGGCATCGGCGAGAACGGCCACATGGCCTTTAACGACCCGCACGTCGCCGACTTTGAGGACCCGGCCTGGGTCAAGCCGGTCACCCTGGACGAGGTATGTCGGCAACAGCAAGTCAACGACGGCGCTTTCGCCAGCCTTGACCTGGTACCCAAGCAGGCCATCACCCTCACCATACCGGCTCTGATGTCCGCCGCTCACATCGCGTGCATCGTGCCTGGCCCCAGCAAGGCCGCTGCCGTGGCGCGGACGTTGCGCGGGCCGATCGACGAGAGCTGCCCGGCCACCATCATGCGGCGCCATGGCGATGCGGTGCTCTTTTTGGATCCAGCCGCTGCCAGCGGCATCGTGTCCTGAGCCATCCCTGTGAATGCCTAACGGAGGATCACCATGACCAAGCTATCCGTCTGCATCGAGATGTTCTGGCGCGACGAGCCCCATCATGAACGCGTCGCCAAGGTGGCCCCACTGGGCTACCAGGCTTGCGAGTTCTGGGGCTGGAAGAACAAGGACCTGGACGCGATGCGGGCTGCCCTCGACGAGACCGGCCTCACCCTAGCCGCCCTCTGCCTGGAGCCCGGCTTTTCGCTGATCCGTCGTGGCTTTGAGCAGGAACTGGTCGACGGGATGCGCGAAACGGCGGTGGTCGCCCAGCGCCTGGGCTGTTCAACGGTCATCACCACCACCGGTAACACCCTGGATGACGAGACCTATGAGATGTCTCGCCGTCGGGTGGTGCGCCATCTCAAGGCGCTGGCGCCAATCTGTGAGGACAACGACCTGACCCTGGTGCTGGAGCCGCTGAACACGTTGGTAGACCATCACGGCTACTGGCTGACCCGCATGGCCCACGCAGTGGATATCGTGGAAGAGGTCGGCTCTCCTGCCATCAAGATCCTGATGGATCTGTACCATCAGCAGGTTCAGGAAGGCAACCTCATCGCCAACCTGACACGCTACATCCCCTTCATCGGTCACTTTCACGCGGCGGGCGTCCCTGGGCGCCACGAGTTGGTAGGCGGCGAGATCGATTACCAAGCCGTGTTCGGCGCCATCGATCAGGCCGGCTACGACCGGTACGTTGGCCTGGAGTACTCGCCCACCCTGGAGACCGAAGCGTCTCTGCGTCAGACGTTGGCACTGGCAAAGTAGAGGAGGCAGACATGAGGATTGCGTTCATCGGAACCGGCGGCATCGCCCGGAGCCACGCCCAGGGCCTGAGCAAGCGCTCCGACGTCACCTTTGTCGGAGCTTGCGATGTGGACCTGGCGCGCTCGACGGCCTTTGCCCAAGAATACGGCGGAGAGGCCTTTACCGACCCAGCCGAAATGCTGGATCGCACCAAGCCCGACGCGGTCTGGGTCTGCCTGCCGCCCTTTGCCCACGGGGAAGCGGAGCTCTCGCTGCTGGATCGCAGGATCCCCTTCCTGGTTGAAAAGCCGATCTCGAACGACCTGGCTACTGCCCGCAAGATTCTTGATGGCGTTGAGCGGACAGGCACACTGACCAGCGTAGGCTATATGACCCGGTATAGGCGCAGCGTCCAGCGCGTGCGCGAGATCCTAAAGGACGATCCTCCCATCCTCGCCCATGGCGCCTGGATCGGTGGCACGCCCGGCGTCTACTGGTGGCGCGTCAAGGCCCTCTCTGGCGGCCAGATCGTCGAGCAGACCACGCATACCTTTGACCTGGCGCGCTACCTGCTGGGCGAGCCGGTGGACGTCTTTGCCCGCGGCGTCAGGGGCCGCGTCACCGACATGGACGACTATGACGTCGACGATGCCAGCACCGTGGCGGTCACTTTTGAGAGCGGCGCCGTGGCCAACCTGATGAGCTCGTGCGCCAGCCGAGCTGGCGGGGGCGTCCACATGACGGTCGTGGCCATGCACCACTATGCGACGTTTACCGGCTGGGATAACGCTGTGGTCATCCGCAAGTCGGCGCTGGAAGAGGAGCGGATTCAGGGCGAGAACAACATCTTTGAGATCGAGGATGGAGCGTTCATTGCGGCCGTCGCCAGCGGGCAGCCGGGACCGATCCTTTCGGACTATGCGGATGGATGCAGATCGCTCGCCTTTTGCTTGGCGGCGAACCGCTCCCTGGAGACAGGCCAAGTGGTATCGATCGCCAGCCTCTAGGCTGGGGTCAGCTAGCCCCCAAGCACAACGTCCCGCCCCCACGACGCATCAGGGGGCGGGACGTTTGCTTGGCGCCAGAATCTATGCGATGTGAACGATGGTCCGGGCGTCCTGCCAGAACTCTTCCAGGCGGTAGCGGGCCCGCATCGCTTCTGTGAACAGGTGAACCACCACACCACCGAGATCGATGGCGATCCAGCCCGAGGCCGGCGTGCCGTCGGTAGCGTGCGCCACCAGCGCTAGCTGCTCCTCGAGCTGGCGAGCCACTAGGTCGGCGATAGCGCCCAACTGGCGTTCGCTCTGCGCCGTGGCCACGACAAAATAGTCCGCAATCAGCGTCACATCGGTCAGGTCGAGCAGCAGGATGTCGCTGCCCATCCGATCAGCAATCACCTCCACGACCAGATCAGCCACTTGACGTTCGTCCAGAGCTCACCTCCCGAGTTCATCTAGTGCTCTAGCGCCAGTATACCACGCGGTCGTTACCCATACCAGAGTCATCCGGGCCGAGTTGACAGCCAGCGATGTGAGCCTATCATCGCCAGTCGAAGGGGGAAAAGCGATTCCATGACCAAAGTCGACGTCAAGCCCGGCATCTGTGGGTTCGCCACGATTGTAACATGCAAGGTGGATGAGACCTATCAGGCCACCGTCATTATCGAAAGCGAGTGCGCCAACGTAGCCAAACTGAGCGAAGAGATCGCCAGCGTGTCGGTTCTCGACGAGCTGAGGGTACCCATCAACGAGACGGCGGTCTACCGAGCGGCGGCAGCCTGCCGTCTGCACGCGGCCTGTCCGGTCCCCTCGGCGATCCTGAAAGCGATCGAGGTATCCGCTGGCTTGGCTCTTCCCGCAGACGTGCACATGGCGATCGAGACGCTGGAGCGCTAGCTTTCCGCGCGCGGAGCCAATCGGCTCGGGCAGCAGCAGATCCCCAGGGTGCCCGGGCCCACATGGGTGCCGATCACGGGCGTCAGCAAGACTGTATCGATTGTGGCTACCTTGAGCCGCTGGTCGAGCATGGTGGCGCAAGCCTCGGCCCGATCGGGGCAGGCGGACTGCATTAGGATGACCCGTAGCGGCTCCTCAGTGCCCATCCATTCCACCATGATCTCCACCAAGCGATCCAGGGCGCGGGCAGAGCTGCGCACCTTTTCCAGCGAGGTGATCTGCCCATCGACAAAGTGCAGAATCGGCTTGAGCTGGAGCATCGAGCCCAACAGAGCTGCCGCCCCCCCGATCCGACCACCCTTGTGCAGATACTCGAGCGTATCCACCACAAAGGCGGTGCGATGGTTGGCGATGACCGCTTCGCCAGCGCGCACGGCCTCCTCATGTCCACCACCCTGAGCCAGGCTGGCGGCGGTCGCCTCCACCGTCAATCGGTGCACCGCAGCCGCACACTGGGTATCCAGAATCGAGACCGGTATCCCCACCTCTTTGGCCGCCAGTTGGGCCGAGCTGATGGTGCCACTGATCCCCGAGGAAAGATGGATCGAGATGATCGATTCGGCACCCGCCTCAACTAGCTCGTTGTATGCCTTGGCAAAATCCCCCGGCGACGGTTGCGACGTTGTCGGAAGCGGATCCGCGGTAGGGAGCCGCTCATAAAAACTTTCGTAGCTGAGGTCCACGCCCTCGCGATAGACCTCCTCGCCAAAGCTGATATAGAGGGGAACTATGCGCACGCCATGGCGCTCGATAACCTCAAGAGGCAACCCTGCGGTGCTATCCGACACCAGCCCGACGAATCCCATCGCTGTACCTCCTCGGCGCGACGCTGGGTTCAGCCTCGCCCCTGTATCCGACTATGGCCACGACGCCGCACGACTCTGCGAGAGTATGCCTGAAGCGGGTCCCAGGGGCAAGGCGTCCCCCCAGAGGTGTGAGCACCTCCGACGGTTGGTTGCTCCGGACGCCAAGGGCGAGGAATCTGCCCCGCGAGGGCCGGAAAAGGGTTGACCCTTTCGTCCAGACAGGGTATAATAGGTCTCAGATTAGTGCATTTGAAGTGACTCATGGTGTTTGCATTGGCGAGACTGCGACGCTCGGAAACCGGATGCGGCGCGCCATGTGCGGCAAGGCCCGCATCGCCTTGGGTTCCCGAGTGTTTTTGCATTCAGCTCCAAGTTGCTCTTTGGTCGTTGCAGCCGGGACATGCGCCCTACTGGCCCGGCCAGTCTACATCCAACCGCCCAGAGGAGGTGCCCTATCCTGGACAAGCGTTCGTGATCCTTCCCCGGTAACCCAGAGCACTCTGGGGCACATTCGGTTCATCCGTGCACATTCGGAGCCAAAGGATAGATCCAAGACGATGGAAGCTGTTCACGAGCCTATGATCCGCCAGAGTTCAGTTGAGGATCGTGTCTCCGATCAGCGCCCCTCTGGGAGCCAACCCTCTGAGCCCATAGTCGAGGAGGCTGCGGCCGAATCCGAGACCCGCGTAGACCTCGACGACATCTCGATCGACGACACTATTAGCCTCTATATGAAACAGATGGGCCAGGTGCCCTTGCTGACGGCGGCCGAAGAGGTCATACTAGCCCGCCAGATCGAAGAGGGCATGGCCGCCAGACGGCGCCTCCACCGCAATGGCTTGAGCCCCGAAAAACGCGACGAGCTCTGCGAGACGATGCAGATCGGCGAACGCGCCCGCGCCCGCCTGATCGAGGCCAATACCCGCTTGGTGGTCAGCGTCGCCAAAAAGTACATGAGCCAGGGCGTCCCCTTTCTCGACCTGATCCAGGAAGGCAACATCGGGCTGATGAAGGCCGTGGAAAAGTTCGATTACCACCGCGGCTACAAGTTCAGCACCTATGCCACCTGGTGGATCCGCCAAGGCATCACCCGCGCGCTGGCCCAGCAAAGCCGCCTGATCCGCTTGCCCGTCCACGCCGGCGACCAGATCCGCCGCATCTATCGCATCGCCGAGGAGCTAGAGCAGGACACGGGGAAACGGCCCACCCCCGAAGAGATCGCCATCGAGGCTGATATGCCTCCCTCCAAGGTGGAAAAGCTGTTGCGCATCTCGCGCTACCCCGTCTCGCTGGAACGCCCCGTGGGCGACGATGGCGACACCGAGTTCGGTGATTTCATCGAGGACGAGGACATGCCGCCGCCTACCGACCTGGCGCACCAGCAGCTCTTGCGTGAAGCGCTGGAAGAGATCATGACGGCCCTCAGCCCGCGCGAGGCACGGATTCTGCGGCTGCGCTTTGGGCTCCGCGATGGCCATATGCATACCCTGGAAGAGGTCGGTGAAAAGTTCGGCCTCACCCGCGAGCGCATCCGCCAGATCGAGCACCAAGCCCTCGATCGCCTGCGGAACCCGCGCCGCAGCCAGCAGCTGAGGGATTTTCTGCAGTAGCACAGATCCACGTTCATCACGGGCAGCCGCCATCGCGCGCTGCCCGTTTGCATGCCACCCTTGCCCCGAGAATGCTCGTTTTTTGACCTCACGGGAGGCGAGAATATACTTGAGCGGATAGATACGCTTTGTGAGGAAAGTCGATGCTAGCTTCTGGCAGGGTTTTTCTGGCCGTTTGGACGGTGATCATCGCGGCCGGCATGTTCCGCGGCTGCGGCCCGTTGCCGACATCCACGCCCAGCCCCACCGTTAGCCCAGCCATCAGCGCCGCCCCCACCATTATCGCCTTTCCTGAGGGAGCGACAGTTCTCACCATCGCGCACACCAACGACGTCCGTGGCGAGGTAGACCCCTGCGGTTGAGGCATCCCCCGAGGGGGATTGGCCCGGCGGGCCAATGCGCTTCAGAGCATCCGGCAGAGCATCGGCGACGCCCCGCTGCTGGTGCTGGACGCCGGCAACGCGCTCTTGGGCTATGGCACGAGCTATGAGCAAGGGGGGGCGCTCACCCGAGAGGCGATGGACCTCATGGGGTACGATGCCATGGCCGTTGGAGGCGCGGATCTGGAGCTGGGCGTGGCCCACCTGCGCAGCGTGGCCGATGAGGCCAGCTTTGCCGTGCTCTCAGCCAACCTGGTGAGCCGCGACACGGGATTGCCAGCCTTTACCCCATACGTCATCATCCAGCAGGCCGGCGTGCGCGTGGGCATCCTGGGGTTGACCGAGGACACCGCCCTAGACGGTGTTCCCGACGCCGAGGGCTATGAGGTGCTGGCTTATGACGCCACCCTGGCCGCTTACCTCGATGACGTCGCGAGCCAGAGCGATCTAGTCGTCCTTTTATCGCATATCGGCTTGCAGGACGACAAGCTGCTGGCCGAGACGTACGACGCCATCGACGTGATCATTGGTGGGCGCAACGCGCGGCGCATGCTGGCGCCCGACATGGTCAATGGCGCCACGATTGTGCAGTTGGGCGCCCGGGGAGAGGATCTAGGACGGCTCGATATCGCCCTCGACAAGGACAACCGACCGATAGCCAGCCGCTGGCAGGTGATCGCGCTGGGGCCCGAGTTCGCCGACGACCCGGAGGTAGCGTCGCTGATCCATCGCTATCGGGTGGCGGCACAGTCGCCCACCCCTACAACCGAAATGGAGGCCGTGGACTAATGCGCCCAGCGGCCACGCGCGGACGCGCTCTACGTCCGGGGCATCTTTCCCAGTCCTCCGAGCGGGGCAGGCCCGGTTCAGCGCGGCTCACAGGCAGCATGGGGTGGGCGATAGCGCTCAGCGTTACGCTGGGGTGCGCCATGCTCCTGGCGGCCTGCGACACCGCGCCCACCCCGACACTCCCCCTCGTGGCTGATCCCACCAGCGCCCTGAGCGCCACAGCCACGCCGACTTTGCCCGACACTCCCGAGCCCACCGCCACGGAACCACCCACGACTACCCCGACCCCCGAAGGCGCCGTGACGCTGGTCATCCTGCACACCAACGACGTCTTTGGCCAGATGGATCCTTGTGGTTGAGGCACCCCAAAAGGGGGAGTGGCCCGGCGGGCCACGTTCATCAAGCAGGAACGCGAGGCGGCACGGGGCCCGTTGCTGGTGTTGGATGCGGGCAGCACGCTCTTTGGTTACTGGCCGTCTATCGAGTCGGAAGGCAGGATCCTGATCGAGGCCATGAATGCCATGGGCTATGACGCCATGGCGGTGGGCGAGTATGACCTCTACCTGGGGCCAGAGATCCTTGAGCGACGGATCGCGGAAGCGGCGTTCCCCGTGCTCTCCGCCAACCTCTCTACCAGCGAGGGGCAAGCGGTCACCGGGAGCCACACCATCATCGAGCGGAATGGGATCACCATCGGCATCATCGGCCTGACAGAGCCCGAGGCGGAGGCCTTGCCGGGGGTTGGCGCGCTCATCGCGGTGCGCGATCCTGTCGAGACGGCTCGGATCCAGGTGGAGGCGCTTCGGCCGCAGGCGGATCTGCTGATCGTGCTCTCCCACTTGGGGCTGGAGGCCGACATGGCACTAGCCGAAGCGGTCGATGGCATCGATATCATCGTGGGGGGGCGCAGCCGGCGGCTCATGCAAATGCCCGAGCGGGTGAACGACACCCTCATCGTCCAGCAAGGCTATGCCGGCGAGTGGATCGGCCGCCTGACCGTATCCTATGACGCGAACTGGCAGATCGTCTCGGCTACCGAGGATCTGGTCGATCTGGATCCCTCTTTCGAGGATGATCCCGCGCTCAAGGCGATGCGCGACACGTGGGCGCAACGTTGGCCCTCGCCCACCCCTCTCCCGACGGCGACGGCGCTCACGCCGACCGGAACCGGATGAGCGCCTCGGCAAAGAGTTCCCGCTAGGTTACCGAGCTAGCTCGTGGCACAAGCCTGCCCGCCACCCGCTGCACATCCGACGAGCCTTTACCGGCCAGCAGGCGTCGCGCCGAGGCAGCGACCTTGACGGCCAGCTCGTCAACGTCGAACTGGCAGCCAGTGATAGTGGGCGTGACAGCGGTCAGCAAGGCCCCATCGCCCAGGCACACCAAGGCGACCTGATCAGGGCAGCGCAGCCCAGCGGCATAGATATCGCTGAGCGCGGCGACGGCGTCCTCCACGGTTGCGCAGACGATGCCGTCGGGCCGGTCGATGGTGCCGAGCAGAGCCGCCAGGCGACGCCGACAGCCCTCATGACTGCTATCGAGCACATACTCCAAGGGCACGTCCAGCCCGGCAGCCCATAACGTCTCGGCAAAAGGCCAGTAGGCTTGATGCCCTATCGCCGAGTCAGGGCCGGCGCCCAGGTAGGCCAGCCTAACCCGTCCGGTCGCCAGCAGATGCTCCGTGGCCACGCGGCTGGCAGCGCCCACGTCCAGGTAAAGGCCGCCCGACGGCTCGTCGTCCAGTTGCAGCCCGATGGTCAGAACCTGCGCTCCCGTGGCCTCGAGCTGCCATCGGCGGGTCAGGCCCTCCTCGCGATCCCCGGCGGCGCAGTAGAGCACGACGCCGCTCCCGGCACCTAGGAGGCCAGGATGCGCCCCGGCGGGCCACGGATCCAGTTCTAGCGTCATGGGCTCATGGTGCAGCGCCGTGGCCAGCGCCATAGCGAGCGCGTCCGCCGGCCAAGCCATGGTGTCCATCACCAAGATGACGCGGCCGCGCGCCGGCACGTCGCCAGAGGGCGCATCACCCACGAACCAACCCAGGCCGTGCTGGCTATAGACGCGTTCATCGTGTGCCAACTCGCGCAGAGCCCGTCGCACGGTGATTTGGCTGACGCCATACTGCTCGCAGAGCTCTCGCTCGCTAGGCAGCTTGTCCCCCGGCGCCATCACACCGGTCTGAATCTTTTCCTCCAGGCTGTGCGCCACCTGCTGATAGAGGGGTATCCGCGAATTGGCCGCTACCATGCCATCCCTCGAGCACACCAGGCCCGCCGCCTTTCCAACCTACCCATCGCGACTTGATACCTCACTCGGCGCTCCCTTGACGCGGCGCGAACCATCGATAGTCGATATCGGGGAACACGTTGTCATACACATAGCACTCATCGGCGAACTGCGGGTCCACGCCCGTCCCATAGGTCTCCGCCAGCTCTGCCAGACGGGTGAACCGATCGAGATGCTGCAAGAAGCGCAGCTTGGCGTACTCGCCCGCTTGGCCGGTGGTGATCAGGAATGGCCAATCGCTGGACTGCAGCAAAAGCAGCTCTCGGGCGGCCTGGTCCAGCACCCGGCGCAGCCCACCCACGGCATCGGGAAACCGCTGCGTCAAGCTCTCCATCCGCGCCTCTGCCTGGTGGATCGGCTGCCAGACCCATTCGGTCTGGGGGTTGTCCCAGGTCCAGTGGTTACCACCGCTGCCCCACGAGCTCTCTGGGATGGCCAGCATGCGCTTCGGCTCGTGCTCTGCCAAAAAGCTGCTGGCTGTGGTTAGCTCCACCACCGAGCTGCGGGCCAACCTTCGCAGCACCTCTCGCAGCCAGGTAACCCCCTCAAACCACCAGTGCCCAAAGAGCTCGGCATCATAGTTGGAGGCGATCAAAGGGAACGGGATCTCATCGCTCCTGTTCTCCAGGATCAGATCCTCAACGAGCTGGGCATAGTGGTCGGCGTGAGCCATCACCTTGCCCTCGGCCCAGTCGGGATGGTACAGATCCTTGGCGCCCAGATCGACGCCAGCGCCCGTGATGCGCCAATACTGTAAGCCGGATTGGGGATCCTTGCGGTGAAACTCGCGATAGTCGGCCTCTCCCGGGTAGCCCCAATCGCCCGACCAGACCTGTTGGCCTGTGCGGTTATTGCGTCCGATAACTGCCACCGGCGGATTGGTCAGCCCTTTGTCGCTACCGACCACATAGTAGGCCTCGTAGGTCGTGCCACCGGTGGTGGGGTACTCGGAGAGAGGTAGAACATAGTTGCGCTGAACAGCGCCATAGAGCCCGATGGTGACACCGCCGGCGGCCTTGCCCACCGGCCTCCCCCCCTCGATGGCATGGGTCTCGACGAAAAAGCAGGTGATGCCCTGCGCGGCCAGGAACTCTTCCAGGGCGGGGCGCACCGTGCCGTCAGCATCCACGTAAGCGGGTCGGTAGGCACACTCGGGCAGCCAGATGGCACGCGGGGCTCGCTGGAAATGCCGCTTGTACGACTCGACGCCGGCCTTGATCTGGCCATAGATGGATGAATCCCGCGAGAGCAGCGGGAGATAGCCATGGGTGGCTGCCGAGGTGATGATCTCGATATAGCCCTCGTCCTGAAGGTGGCGAAAAGCGCCGATGATATCGCCGCCCAGGCGCTCCACCAACACCTGACGCACGTGTTCATAAAAGTCGCGATAGTACTCGGCCAGATAGGCCAGATGCTTTTCGCCCAACTCGCCAAAGCGAGGAATGTCGGCCTCGGCGGCCAGAATCTCTTCCTCCAGGTACTCGACCAGATGCTCGCGCACCAGCGGATCAGCGAGCTGTTCGGTCAGAACCGGCGTCAGGCCGATGGTGAGACGAAAGGGCACACCCTCGTCGCAAAGGTCATACAGAGCATCCAGGAGTGGGAGATAGGTCTCTGCAGCGGCCTCGTGAATCCACTCTTCGCCATGCGGCCAGCGCCCGGCCATCCGGCAGTAGGGCAGGTGGCTATGTAGCACAAAGGTAAAGGCACCCACGGCTTGCCCCGTCTGCGTTGCGAACCGCTCACGCCGTTCCAAGGGCAGCGCGGCCTGGGTGCCCTGCTCGCGGATGGTGACGGCGAGTTCGCGGGTCCAGGCAATGTCCTCCTCGAGCCGCTCCACCAGCCGATCCAGGAGGCGCGGCCCACCGCTGGGTGCGTCCTCTGCGGCGAGCCACTCATCTCGGATGCGCCTGGTCCGCTGACGTACGGCCTCCAGACGCTCCACCCGTTGTTGGAGAACCCAGTCGAGCTGTTCCGCCGGCATGCCTGACGCCAGGGCCAACGTCAGCGCCAGCCCCCCCGCGCCCTCGTCGGTCGCCTCCCAGGCTTTGACCAGAGCTTCCCGCAGTGCGGTCATCCCCTGCTCCGTGATCGCATAGAGCGAATGCTCCAGCTTGGCCTCTTCAGCCGGCCGCCCGGCACGCGCAACCCAATCCCTAGCCTCCAGGCCCCTGATCGCCGCCTCGACAACAGCCCGCGGGGCAGGAGACCACGGCCGGTCTCGCCCGACAAAGGCCCGGATCAGTTGGTACCCATACAGCCTGCGCTCGGCTAGTAGCCCCAGAATCACCTGCTCGATCTCTTGCATCGGTGTTCCTCTCATCTTGCTGCGGGGTTGCGAGCACTCGCAGAGCCGATTCTACCAGCCTTGCCCTTCTCTCTCAACCGCCGCCGAGCGACCCTTGACGCCCCTGGCAACGACCCTATAATGCCCGTACCTGTCCACGCGGATAGCCAATGGAGTAAGACCATGCCCTCCAGCGAACCAGGGGCGTTCTTTGCCGAGTGCCGCACCATCATGTGGTACGACCAGTATTGCGAGAACTATTATACTCGCGGGTTCAAGCACTATTCGCCCGAGGCGGTGCTGGACGACCTGCTACAGATGGACGCCGACCTATACGCCATCTATGCCACCAACCAGTGGGGGCTGGCTTACTATGACAGCGACATCCTGCCCAAGTACGCCCCCTTGGGAGAGCACGACTATCTTGCTGAGGTAGTGGATGGGTTGCGGGCCCATGGCAAGCACACCATCGCCTACATGAACTGGCTGGATTCGCGCCACCCCGAATGGCGCTGGCACAAGCTCAACAGCAGCAACGCCGTATCCCGCTCCACAGAGGATCTGGTCGAGATCCCCATGTACGCCGAGCAGCACAAAGGGCCCGTCTATGCCGTCGAGTATGGCGACTGGTTCCTGCCATGCATCAACTCGCCTCGCCGCGAAGAGATCCTTCGCATCGCGACCGAGGTTGCATCCCGCTATCCGGTGGACGCGCTCCATCTGGACATGTTTTTCAACCCGGGCATCTGCGTCTGTCCGTACTGCCAGGAGACCCTTCAACGCATCGTGGGCGACGAACCCGTCACCTACGGGACCATATGCGACCACTGGGCCGAGTACCTGGCGTGGCGACAAAAGACCTCAGCCACCCTGATCGCTCAACTGGCCGAGATCGCACACGCCCACGGGAAGGCGTTGGCCCCCAATAGCTTTTGCCCCATCTATATGGATCCGCTCATCGCGGTGAGTTCGCAATGGTGGCCACACATCGACAGCTACGTGACCGAGGCCTGGCTGCGGCTGTGCCCCCAGTACGCCGATATCCATAGCAGCACCATCACGGCCAAGTGGGTCCGCTCCGTGCCCAAGCCCGCCCTCTTTTTGGTGACGGGGCAGCATCCGGGTTTCTCTCACGCCACCCTCGCCGCTCCCGAATACGCCATGCACGCCGCCTCGGTTCGCAGCAATGGGCGCCCCACGTTGGGCTCGTGCGGTCAGGGACCCTACCCCACCACCAGCACCAGCCCGCGCGCCATCGCCTACATCCGCGACCTGTTCTCCCAGTATGCTGCCGAGACAGCAGGTCCAACGCGGGAAACTGTCAAGCAGGTGGCGTTGCTCTGGTCTGAGGACACCTGGGGCTACTATGAATTCGGTGAGGACTCGCGGGCCTATCGTTACGAGTTCCTGGGCTATGCCCGAGATCTCCTGGAGAGTCACCGCATCTTTGATGTGCTGATCGATTCCCAGATCACCACCATCGACGACCTGACCCCCTACGAACTACTGATCCTGCCCAACGTCGCGTGCTTGGGCGATGAGCTGGCCAGCCTGGTGGCCGCCTATGTGCAACAGGGCGGCAAGCTCCTGGCCACGGCCGAGACCAGCCTGTGCGATGGGCGAGGGTGGCGCCGCGAGGAGCTGGCGCTGGCAGAGGTCCTAGGCGTGGCATACCAGGGCCGTTTCGACTCGCCCACCTGCTACCTCGAGGATGAGGACGAGCCTTGCCCCTGCCCATCCGAGGCGATGGTCGTACATGCCACGGCCGCCGACGTGCTCCAACACCTCGTTGCGCCTGACCCCGACTATCCCAACGAGGGCACCGGCATCGACTTGGTGCCGGGAGCGCGCACCGAGCATCCCGCGCTGACCAGTCACCGCTATGGCCAGGGCGAGGCCTGGTACCTGGCCGCCACCTTGGGCAAGGCCTACTATCGGTACGGGTATTTCCGCATGGCGCACCTGCTCGAGGATCTGCTCAGCCGCCTAGATCTCGAGCAACGCTACCGACTCGAGGCCCCCAAGAGCGTAGAGATCCACATGGAGCAGGACGAGCAGGGCACCCGCTACGTCCATCTGGTGAATCTCACCACGCCGCATGCTGTGCCCGCGCGAGAGATCGTGCGCTCTATCGACGAGATCGTGACGCTCCGTGGCGTCCGCCTGCTGCTGCGTGACCATGTGCCTTCTGAGGCCATCACCTGCAATGGGGCAGAGATCACGGTCGAGCTGTGCGACGAGGGCGTCTGGGTGAGCGTGGACGCCCTGGAGGACGGCTGCACCATCGTCGTGCCAGCGGGAGTGAACTAGGCGCGGGCACGCCCCCCCGACGACGGAGCATACCAGCAGGAGCCCCAGCGTAGATGGTAGTTGGCAGTCGATCCGCCCGGCCGGCATCCGCGAGCGACCTCGTCGAGGGCGTCTTTTCGGTGCGGCATATCACCTTTGCCGATCCCGAGACCGGCTGGGCAGTGGCGCACGTCGTGCCAGCGGACAAGCCCTCCAGCAGCAGCTTTGTGGTGGTGGGCAACCTGGAGGCTCCTCGCGAGGGCGCCTGCTACCGCATCCGCGGTCGCTGGACGCAGGACGCCAAGCATGGCGCACAGGTCCGCATCGAGAGCGCCCTGCCCGAGATGCCCCAGAGCCTGACGTCCATCGAACGATACCTAGGCGGGGCCAGCATCAAGGGCCTCGGCCCACACTATGCCAAGGCGCTGGTAGAGCACTTTGGGACCGCGACGTTGGACGAGCTTCAGAACGGAGGCCCCCATCTCGAGGAGGTCCCCGGCATCGGCCCCAAGCGAGCCCGTGCCATCCGTGAGAGCTGGGCGGAGCATCAAGGCACCCATCAGCTTATGGTGAACCTCCAGGGCGTCGCCCGGCTGACCCCCCACCAGGCCCAGCGCATCTATCGCCGCTACGGCAACGAGGCATGGGAGGTGGTCCGCACCAATCCCTATCGCCTGGCTGAGGACCTCCGCGGTTACGGGTTTCGCACCTGTGACCGCATCGCCCGCCAACTGGGCCTGGCCGAGAACGCACCGGAACGCATTCAGGCGGCCATCCTGCATGTGGTCAAGCAAGCCCTCAACGAGGGGCACCTGTGGACCGCGCCGACCGAGCTGGACGACGCGACGGCAAAGTTGCTGGGGCTGCCGGTAGAGCTAGTAGGCCCCCAGCGAGAGGTCCTGCTGCGCGAGGCCCGCATTGCCGATGGCGCCCTTCCGGGGGATCCGCATCCACGCCTCTATCTACCTCCCATGCTGGAGGCCGAGAGTCGCTCTGCCAGGCGCTTGGCCGTTCTACTGACGACGCCCTTGCTGGGCCTGGAGGCGGATCAGGCTCTGGGGCTGGCCCAACGACAGAGCGAGGGCCCCCTTACCAAGGAGCAGTTGAGCGCGATCGTGGGGGTCCTCCAAGGCAGGCGCCTGGTGATCCTGACGGGCGGGCCTGGCTCGGGCAAGACCACCACCATTCGGTCGATGATCCGCGCCCTCGAGGCGGCAGGGCGCTCCTATGCCCTATGCGCCACCACCGGGCGGGCCAGCAAGCAGCTCGCCTCTTCTACCCAACGAGACGCCGCCACCGTCCATCGGCATCTAGGTATCGGCATGCCGGGGCATGGTGCCAGTCCAGTCAAGGAGGAGATCCTGGTCATCGACGAAGCGTCCATGATCGACACCTGGTTGTGGGACCAGATCATGGCTCGCGTGGGCAGCCACACTCAGATCGTTCTCGTCGGCGATGTGGACCAGCTTCCTCCCGTCGGCCCCGGCGCGGTGCTGCAAGACCTGATCGAGGCGGCCGAAGGCGGCGTGCCGGGCACGGCCGTCGTCCGCCTGACCTGGCTCTTTCGTCAAGAGGCCGGCTCTCATAGCCTCATCGCTGCCAACTGCCAACGCGTGCGCCAGGGCGTCCGCCCCCTGCGCCCAGAGGTCCCCGAGTCGGACTATTATGAGATGTCCCGCGAGACCCCAGAGCAGGCGCGCGAGCTGGCGGTAGAGTTGGTAGCGCGCCGTCTCCCCGATTACCTGGGCATCCCACCCAGCGAGGTTCAGGTGTTGGCCCCTATGCATGGGGGCGCAGCCGGCGTGGAAGCCATCAATAGGGCCCTCCAAGAGACCCTGAACCCGGCGGCCAGAGGCAAGGCGGAGGTGCCCCTGGCGGGCCGCAGCCGTGCCCCCGACGCGCCAACCTGCCTCCGGGTGGGCGACAAGGTGCGGCAGACGCGCAACAACTATCGCAAGGGCGTGCTCAATGGGGATCTCGGGCATGTCGTCGGCGTCGATACGACAAGCCGCACCCTGACCGTCTCTTACGATGGTCGGCACGTACCATACAACTGGGACGAGCTCGACGAGCTGGTCCATGCCTGGGCCATGACCGTGCATTCGGCGCAGGGCTCTCAGTGGCCGGCCGTGGTGGTGATCATGCTGACGAACCACTTTGTGATGCTCGAGCGCAACATCCTCTACACGGCCCTCTCGCGAGCCGAACGGATCGCGGTGCTGATCACCCAGGAAAAGGCGCTACGGATCGCCATCCAGCAAGATCGGTCCACCCGCCGGCGCACGTCCCTGGCTGCCCGCCTCAACCTGGCGGTGGATGCCATCTCGTGACCTTGGTGCCCGCCCACGCCGCCGCATCACCGGGCCCATTTAAAAGTGTCTCGCCGACCTAGAGTCACCATTTGCTAGCGTCGGCAGGGGAGGAACGCACGCGCATGGAGTCCGCTGCCACATCACAGGAGAATCTGGCCACCACGGCCAGTCCGATGGAGTACTATACGCGGAACGCGTGGGCGCTGGCGTCCGATTCCGCCTTGTTCACCATCGGCATGAGCCTTACTAGCACGACCACCGTCCTCCCGGCCTTTGTCGCCACCCTGACCGATTCCGAGATGCTGGTGGGTGTCGCCAGCGGGTTATCCACGGCGGCGTGGCTGCTGCCGCAGCTGTTGATCGCCAGCATGATCAGCCACCGCCCGAGGCAAAAGCCCCTGATCGTGAGGGCCGCGTTCGCCTCACGGCCGCTCTACTTTGTGGCCGGCCTGGTGATCTGGAGCTTGGGGACCACACGCCCGACGCTGTCGCTGGTCATCATGCTGGCCACCATCGCGATCTTTTTCACGGGCGATGCGGTGGTGAGCGTGCCCTGGTTCACGCTACTGGGCAAACTGATCCCGCCCAGACGGCGAGGACGGGTGATCGGGCTTTCGCAGGTGGTCGGTGGGCTGGGGGGCATCGCCGCAGGCGGCGCTGTCAGTTACCTTCTCAGTGAGGAGAGCGCCATCGCCTTTCCTGGCAACTTTGCCTTGCTCTATATGGCCGCATCGATCATGTTCCTGCTATCGGCCGTGGCGCTGGCTTGCATCAAGGAGCCTTCATCGGCCGCCGTCCTCCTAGACGAGCGACCATCGACACGCGAAATCCTGCGCGAACTGCCCCGCCTTATCGCCAACGACCGCCCCTTTCTCGCTATGCAGATGGTGCGCATTCTGGCTGGGTTTGTGGCCCTGGCCAGCGCATTTTACGTGCTGCATGCCACCCGCATCCTCGGCCTGCCGCTGAGTGCCACCGGCTCGTTCGTCTCGGCGCAGGTAGCGGGAACGCTGGCGGCTGGGCTGGCCATGAGCCTGCTGCAGGATCGCGCCGGCCCACTGGTGCACATGCGCGTAGTCGTCTTGGCCTCCTGTTTCGTCCCGGCGCTGGCGCTGAGCATCACAGCCAGCGCCAGCGCTCTAGGCTCGGGACTGCTCTATGCTTATCTAGGCCTGTTCTTTTTCCTCGGCCTCGCCAACGGATCCGCAGGATGGCCTTATTACAACTGGATCCTGGAATATGCCGACGAGGCTCGCCGCCCCCTCTATATTGGAGTTAGCAACACGCTCGGGGCTGTCTCCATGCTAGCATACCCGCTCGGCGGCTGGATCGTCTCGGCCTTTTCGTACTCGACGGCCTTTGTCCTGGCCCTCGTCTTTGGCCTAGCCGCCCTGGTCCTCTCGCTGCGCGTTCCCAACGTGCGCTAACCGCCATCCCCCCGAGACACACAAAGAGGGGCGAGACAGTGTCTCGCCCCCCGCCCTGACCAACCTAGCACCCTATCCCAAGGCCACATCCAACGTCATCATCACCGCAAAACCTAACATCGTGCCGAACGTGGCCAGGTGAGCATTCCCCTCGACTTGGGCTTCGGGGATCAGCTCTTCCACGACGACAAAGATCATGGCGCCGGCCGCAAAGGCGAGCGCATAGGGCAGAACAGCCTGCACAGATAGTACGAACCAGGCCCCCAGCAACGAGGCGAACAGCTCCACCATGCCCGAGAGCTGCCCCCAGTTAAAGGCCTTCCATCGAGATATGCCCTCACGGCGCAACGGCATGGCCACGCCCATTCCCTCGGGAAAGTTCTGGATGCCAATGCCGATGGCCAATGCTACCGCCCCGGCAACGCCCGCGCCTTCGATACCTGCTGCAGCGGCTCCAAAGGCGACGCCGACGGCTAGGCCCTCGGGAATGTTGTGCAGAGTCATGGCCAGCACCAGCAGGGTGCTGCGCTGCCACGCCGTCGCCAACCCCTCGGGCGCGCCATCGGGCAGACTGGGGTGCACGTGCGGAAGCAGCCGGTCGGCAAGCCTCAAAAAGGCGCCCCCCACCAGAAAGCCAACCGCCGCCGGAACCCACGAGCCGTGCGACAGCTCGATGGCCGGTTGCAGCAGCGACCAAAAGCTAGCGGCCACCATGACGCCGGCTGCAAAGCCGAGCATCGTGTCCAGCACTTTGCGGTTGACCGACTTGGCAAATAGAACGGGCGCCGCCCCTGCCGTGGTCATGAACCAGGTGAACAAGCCTCCGAACATGGCCTGAATCACCGCCGGGAACTGCTCAATCCAGGCGACCATCGTTAGGCATCCCTCCTTGTCCGCCCGCCGTCACTCGACCAGATTATAGCACGGGTTCCCTGCATAGCGCCGCATGCCGATCCGCAGGGTGGTGCTGCTGGCTGGCGCCAGGCAAAGGTCGAGCCCCAGACCATCCACCTGCACGGCAACGTCCTCGGATGCCACCTGGGTGAATCGGTGCTCGCCGAATGCACCCGGCAACAGCCGCAGTGAGCGCGCGTGTTGCGGGCCGGTATTGGCCAGCGTGACCTCGATCCAGTCGTCACCAAGGCCGGAAACCAGCGCGGCCACCTGATCGGGCAGCCCGGGGCGCCGCTCATCCAGATCCCAGTACCGGAGCCGCATATGCAGCAGACCCCCATGGTAGATGATCTGTGGGCCACCGCATGTGAGCTGCACCAGGGCCTCGGTGTGCACGGGGTTGATCTCTTGCCAGTGGTGCACGTCCCACGTTTCGGGGTCCCCGTCGTCATGGGCCATCACGTCCAGGCGACGCGCTACTTCGGCGTACTGCGCCGCGAGCAGTCGCTCGGGATAAGTGGGGTTCCGTCCGGTGATATAGCGATACCAGGGCGCAATGTGAATGTCATCGCCCTTGCCACGGCCTGGCTCCACCCGATCCCACGCATCGCCTTGGGGAGCGATGGCCTCCACACGCTGCCGATCAGCCTCAGCCTGCGACATGGCCCAGATCTGGATCGGGTACTCGGGCCGCATGGGCCGATAGTCGCCCCAACCCTCGTCGGTGTGCCGGTTAGGAATCTCGAGTCCTCGCTCCGTAACGCGGCCCATCGCCATCATACGATCGAGCTGGCCGCGGGGGATATCGAGATAGCCCATGTCACCCGTGAGCAACACGGCGTTCATGGCCGCAATGGTCAGCGGCTGGATGATCGTCATGAATCCATGGGGCCAACGCCAACCATAATAGCCACCCCACCACTTGCCGCCCATGGTCTCACCGATGATGCCATTCGGCCCTATGTTGTCTGGGCAGATGCCGCCGTTGTCCTTGATACGCTCCGCCCAAGCCTCCACATAGTCCAGCACCCAGCGGCGCCAGGCCGGATCGCCAGTGTATAGGTAGGCGTGGGTAACCAGGCTGGTGGAGGTGAGGTTCAGGGGCACATCACAGCGCATCTGGCGTTCGTTGAGCAGACGGAGAATCTCGGCATAGACGCGATCATCGTTCCAGTCGGCGACGGGCCCTTCCACGCCGGGGATATCCTCAAAGGGCGCCGGATAGTTCGCCAGGACGGCCCGATGGGTGGACCAGTCGTCCCACGCATTCTCAAAACGCGGGCCACGGCTGCCAGTGATGGGCGATCGGATCATCCGATGATCAGCGTCCCAGTTGGGCGCTGCCGGATCGCCGCCGGTGTACATACTCGCAAAACGCAGCGTCCGCGCGCGATCACGATGTCGAGAGGGGTCCGCCAGCCCAAAGTAGTAAAAGTAGATGGAGCTCTCGCCGTGGTGCATCCAGTCATAGTTCGCGTCAAACTCGCGATAGACCTGGCCATAGGCCGTGAACTGCTGGGTCACCGCCTCCCAGAGCCACCGCGAGGCCTCATGCACCCAGGCGCTTCCGCCCAGCGCATAGAAGAGCGGCCAGTTATGATAGCTCTCGTAGCCGTCGTCCGACCCATCAAAGCCGGGCCATTCCTCGCGCCAGACAAAGCTGCCGTCGCGACGGGTATAGCGGGCCACGAACGCTGGCGCGGCCTCGTCCATTACCTTGATGAGATACCGCTGCCTCAACGCCCAAGCCGGCGGTGGGGCGCAGTCTGGGGTCGTTCGAACAAGTGCCATGATGCTCGCCTCCAACGAACCGTTGGTAAACCGTTGCGGCCCAGGTTAGGCGAGGAGAGCATGGCTGTCAACGAATCAAAAGCCGATGAGGTCAAGGCATGAACCCCCCGGCCAAGCGGGGGTAGTAGGCTAGGATAGGT
>JAXGON010000021.1:0-20108 GCA_040767425.1 Anaerolineae bacterium
CTCACGAAAGCGCGATAGCGCGATCTCGATAGCGGGCGCCAGGTCGGCCTCTTGGATCGGCTTGACCAGATAGCCCACCACGCCAGCGTCCTTGGCTCGCTCCACCAGGTCCTTCTGGCTAAAGGCCGTGAGCAGCACCACGGGCGCGATGCGCTCGCTCGTGAGGACCCGCGCGGCCTCGATGCCGTCCATATCGGGCATCTTGATGTCCATCAGCACGACGTCTGGTTTCAGCTCTCGCGCCAGGTTGACCGCGCTGCGGCCGTCCCCAGCCTCGCCCACCACCAGATAGCCAAGGTTCCCCAGCATCTCGCGGAGATCCATGCAGATGATCGACTCGTCGTCAGCGATGACTATGCGAACTCGCTCCACGGTTCAGCCTCCTCCCACCACTGTCTTGCTAAAGCGGACAACTGCCCGCGTGTGCTCGTCCTGCCCCAGGGCAAAACTGCCCCGCAGATCGCGCTCCACCATGCTTCGCACGATGCTCAGGCCCAGGTTCGCGTTGTCGTCCAACGTGAACCCGCTGGGCAACCCCTGGCCATCGTCGATCACGCTGATGCTCACCGCATCGCCGTGATCCTCCAATCGCACCCAGACCCGCCCGCTGGTCCGTGCCGCGATGCCATGCTCGACGGCGTTCTGCACCAGCTCGTTCATCACCAGCGCGCACTGGGTGGCTCGCTCGGCTGGCAACCAGATATCGGCCCCCTCCACCGAGAGCTCCACCCGCTTGGAGGGATCGATCAGGCCCTGCTGCGTCTGGTTCAGGATGCGGTGCGCCACATCCTGCAGGTTAATGTTCCCGGTCGCATTCTGCGAAAGGAACTCGTGCACCACCGCCACGCTCAGGATCCGGTTGACGCTCTCGCCCAGGGCGGTCCGCACCTCATCCGATTCGCTGCGGCGGGCCTGCATCCGCATCAACGAGGCGATCACCTGCAGGTTGTTCTTGACCCGGTGGTGCACTTCACGGATCAGCGACAGCTTGCTCTCCAGCTCGCGCTGCGTCTCGATGGCCTCGGTGGCATCGTGCACCAAGAGCAGGACACCGCGCATGCGCGGCGCCGCCCGCCGCCTTGGCCAGAACGTCCAGCGCCCCTCGTCAGCGGCCATGACTGGCAACGCCTTGCGCACCACGACGCGCCCATAGCTCTCATCGGAACGCTCCACACAGCGCCCCGACTCTAGCACCTCGGTCATCAGGTCCTGGTCGGGCGTCTCTAGCTCGCCGAGTCGACGCCCCATCAAGTCATCACGATAACCCAAGCGCCGATAGATGCCGGCCGCCACGCCACTGACATAGCGCACCCGCCGGTCGAGCCCGATGTACAGGATCCCGTCGTGCTCGCCAAAGCGCGAGAGCTCGTCGCCGCCCTCCAGATCGCCCCGCAGCACCATGGCAAAGAACATCTGCAGGGCGCGCCTGAAAGCGGGCGCGCGGCGCCGATGGCGCTCATAGGCCAGCCAGTACGAGTCCTGCGCCAGCACGGCCACAATCTGGTCACCATGCCCCCGCACCACGTGCACCGATCGGGCCACCGACGAACCTCGGACCTCGACGGTATGCACCCGCGTAGGCCGGGGCGCCCTGTCAAAGGCCTCCACCACGTGCTCGTACTCGCCCGCACGCACCACGGTGCCCACCCGGCCCGTCTCGTAGAGAGGCGTCACCGAATGGGGCATGGCCTGCGCCACCACACGCACACGGCCGCGCCGATCCCGGCAAAAGAGCATCAGGTCCGATCGCCCCACATCCGCCAGAATCGGCATATCTCCCACGATATGCTCGAGCAGAGCCACATCCTCGGCCGCCACATCGCAGTGGCTCAGGTCCAGTCCGTTATGCATATGATTATTATAGCACAGGCTCCAGGCCCAAGGAAACCCAAATCACCCCGGCAACTACCGTCGGCGCGCGCCCGCGGGTATACTAGCTGCTGGGTGAACCGTCGGAAAGGCCAAGGGCGATAGAGAGGCAGGCGGTGAGCGACAGGCATCGGCGGAAACGTTGGTTGCGGATCGGCCTGGCGGTGTGGCTTGCGAGCGCCGCCTGCGCCTGCTCGGCCACGCCGGTGCGCCAGGGCACTGCCTGGCATACCCCCGGACCCGCCGCCGCCACGCCCACTCCCGATGGCTCGCCCACGGCCGCTACCCTGACGCCCACGCCGTAACCGTCCGCGCCGAGACGGGCGCTAGGCCGCCTCCGGCTCGCGCCCGAATACCAAGGCCACAGCCACGCCGGCCGCGAACACTGCCAGTAGCAGCAGGGGACTGGCCTCGGTGAGATGGTCGGGCCAGAGCCCGTACACCGCTCCCACGATCAGCCCCAGCACCACATAGTAGCTAACCGAAGGCGCCTTGCGGATGGCGATGTCGATGAGCTTCGAAAAGCCCAGGATGCCCGCAACGGCCCCCACCCCCACGCAGATCAGGAGCACCCACTGGATCTCGAGATGCTTGAGGGCCGATAGCGCCGTCAAGATGGGCTGATAGGTGCCCGCGAGAATCAGCACATAGGAGCCGTCCATCCCCGGCGTGACGCTGGCCCCACCGCCCAGAAAGCTGGTGACCAGCATATAGAGGGCGCCATCCCAGTCCGTCAGCGAGCGCGCGTTCTCAAAGCCGCTTCGCGCCCGAATCGTCCGAAAGAGCACCACGATGCCGATGCCCGCCAAGGCACCGATCACCCGCCCCACAGTGGGCCGCATATCGCCATGCAGGCGCACCACCCCCGGGATGGTGCCGAGCATCAGCCCGATAAAGAACACCTTGGTGGCCTGCTGGTGCGTAGTCCAGAGCCAATCGATCCACCCGGAAAAGAGCACCATGGCCAGCACCATGCCGACGCCGACCGGGATCAGGAACGGCAGGAACTCGCGCCAACGATGCCTCTGTAGGAAAAAGTTCCCCACGGCGTCTACGAACTCGTCATAGATGCCCACGGTGATCAGGACAATGCCGCCACCTAGCCCAGGCACCAGGTGGGTGATGCCATAGGCCATGCCCTTGAGCACGAGAACCAGATAGCGCAACATGCCGCTCCTTTCCAGGTGCCATCGCACTTCTGGAGAGTATAGCGGATGCTGGACATATCCCCAACTTGGAGCAATCGGGAGGCGTGCAGCCCTCGCAAGGTGCCTGGCCGCCCCCGCCGTCCTAGCCAAATCGTCCGGTGATATAATCCTCGGTGCGGGGATCAGACGGCTGGGTAAAGATACGGCGCGTCTCGCCGAACTCGACCAAGACGCCGCAGCGGGTCTCGTCGGTCAGGAAAAAGGCCGTATCGTCAGAGACGCGCGATGCTTGCTGCATGTTGTGGGTTACGATAACGATAGTGTAGCGCTTTTTGAGCTCACGGATGAGCTCTTCGATCTTGAGGGTGGCGATGGGGTCTAGCGCCGAAGCCGGCTCGTCCATCAGAATCACCTGGGGCTCGACGGCCAACGCCCGCGCGATGCAGAGCCGTTGCTGCTGGCCGCCCGAGAGCGCCAGCGCCGAACGGCCTAGGTCGTCTTTGACCTCATCCCATAGCGCGGCATCGCGCAGGCTGCGCTCGACGATCTCGGAGAGGGCGCCCCGATCGCGCACGCCGTTGACGCGAGGGCCGTAGGCGACATTGTCATAGATGGACTTGGGAAAGGGATTGGGCTTTTGGAAGACCATCCCCACCAACCGACGCAGCTCGACCACATCGCGGCAGTAGATGCTCTCGCCCCCCATCAGCACTTCGCCCTCCACCCGCGCGCCAGGGATGAGGTCGTTCATCCGGTTGAACGCCCGCAAAAAGCTACTCTTGCCGCACCCAGACGGACCGATGATGGCGGTCACTCGCTGGGCCTTGATAGCCAGGCTGACGTCATGAAGCGCTGGTGACTCGCCATAGTACAGTGACAAGCCTTTCGTCTCTAGCATCACCGGGGATTCCTTGCTCTGTCTACTCATTCCCCATCATCCGTCTTGTGTATCGCCGCGACAGGAAGGTGATGGCGACATTGATGAGCACTATCGTCACCACCAGAATGGCGCCGGTCCCCATGGCTCGATCGAACGCTCGGGTGTCCATCGCCAGATAGTAGACGTGCAGGGCCATGGTACGACCGCCCTGCAGCAGCGACCTGGGCGCCGCGGCGTTGCCGCCCAACGTCACATAGAACACTGCCGTCTCGCTGATCACGCGCCCCACCCCCAAGACGATGCCGGTGATCACCCCCGGCCCCGCCGCCGGCAACACCACCTGCCAGATGGTTTGCCACTTGGTTGCGCCCAGGGCCAAGCTACCCTCACGATAGGAGCGCGGCACCGCCTTGAGCGCCTCCTCGGTGGTACGGATGATCACCGGCAGGATCAGGCAGGCCCCCGTCAACGCTGCTGCTAGCAGCGAAAAGCCGAATCCCATGGTCACCACAAAGAGCGCATAGCCGAATAGTCCGAACACGATGGACGGCACGCCCGCCAAGGTCTCTACGCCGAACCGGGCCACCCCGATCACCCGCTTGGCCAGGCCCGAGCTTCCCTGCGCCTCCTCGGCATACTCGACCAGATACACCGCCGCGCCAATGCCCAGCGGCGCCGCGATGGCCAGCGTCAGACCCACCAGGTACAGGGTGGTCACAATGGTCGTAGAGATGCCGCCCTCTCCGGCCAGCCCGCCGCGGGGCGCCGTCGTGATAAACTCCCAGTCGATGACCTTGGCGCCGGCCCACAACACATAGCCGACCACCCCCAGGAGCACCACCACACCGACCAATCCCGCCATCCACAGCAAGCCAAAGGCCAGCCTCTGCATGATCCGTCGGCGGCGCAGGTGCGTGGTCGCGGAGAGAGCGGTCGCTTCGCAAGTCCGCGGTTGCGCCCGCCCCGTCAAGAGCCGCTCCATCATGCCGGCCTCCCCTTGAGCAGCGCCCGCGCCAGGCTATTGACCACCATGATGAGGCTGAACAACACAACACCGGTGGCAAAGAGGGCCTGTTCCTGCAACCCGGTGGCATACGAGATCTCTACCGCAATGTTGCCCGTGAGCGTCCGCGCTTGCCGCAAAAAGATGGTCAGCGGGTTCGCATTGAGAGGTGAAGGTACAATCACCGAGTTTCCAATCACCATGATCATCGCCATGGTCTCGCCCAACGCGCGACCGATGCCCAGAATGATGGCCGCGGTGATGCCAGAGCGGGCCGCCGGCAGGATCACTCCCACGATGGTCTGCCAGTGGGTCGCCCCCAAGGCGAGCGATCCCTCCTTGTGCTCGCGTCGCACCGAGCGGATGGCATCCTCGCTGACGCTGGTAATCGTCGGCAGGATCATGATCGCCAGCACGATGGAGGCCGAAAGCAGGTTGTAGCCCGTGTTCCCCGGCACCTGGAACGTGTTGCGAACCCAAGGCACCAGGACGATCATCCCAAAGAGCCCATAGATCACCGAGGGAATGCCCGCCAACAGCTCGATGGCTGGCCGCATGACCTCTCGGACGGAGGATGGAGCCACCTCGGCCAGAAAGATGGCCGCTCCCAGCGATACCGGCACGCCCAGCACGATGGCGCCCACCGTTACCAAAACCGATCCACTGATCATGGGCCACAGACCAAGCTGCCCCTCTTTCGGGCGCCATACGCGCCCCAGAAGCAGTTCGCGCACCCCGACCTCCCGAAAGGCTGGCAGGCCCTCGCGCAAGGTGAACAGCCCGATCAGCAAGAGCACGAGCACCGAGGCCATCGCGCAAGCGAGCATCAGATACTTGACGCTCCGATCGACCAGAAACCGCAAGGTTGTATCTCCCTTCTCGTCACAACGAGGGGCGGCGGCCCCTACGAGCCGCGCCCCCCACAGGTCACTTCCTCTGCTACTCTGCCGAGATGTAGCCTTCCTCGACCACGATAGCCTGCCCGGCCTCGCCCTGGATCCAATCCAGCCATGCCTTCACCACGCCCTCGGGCGCACCGTTGGTGAGCATGTTCAGCGGCCGCACGACAGGATAGCTGCCGGCCTTCACGTTGGCCACCGTGGGCGCAACGCCGCCCACCGATAGCGCCTTCACGCTCTCGTCCAGGTAGCCAAAACTCAGGAAGCCTATCGAGAACGGCGTCGTCGAGACCGTCGTCCGCACCGCGCCGTTCGAGTTTTGCAGCAGCGCCGTGTCAGCGATCAGCTCCTCGCCCATCACCAACTCTTCGAACGCCGCTCGCGTCCCCGAGCCTTCCTCGCGCGCTACCACCACGATCAGCTCATCTGGACCGCCCAGCTCTGACCAGTTCGTGATCTTGCCCGCGAATACGTCCCGCACCTGCTCCAGCGCCAGATCGTCCACCGGCACGTCCGGGTGCACCACCGCCGCAATGCCGTCATACGCGATGACAAAGATGTTCAGGTCCGGGTACTCTTCCAGCTCCGAGTCCTTGATCTCACGCGAGGCCATGCCGATATCCGCCGTGCCTTGCCCGGCCGACTTGACCCCCACGCTCGATCCGCCGCCCTGCACGTCGATCTTGACGCCCGGGTTCTGCGCCGTGAACGCCTCGCCCAAGAGCTGCGCCAAGGGCTGCACCGTCGTCGAGCCGGCCACCGAGATCGTGCCGTCCGCCTCCACCACAGGAGCGGCCGTCGCGGGCGCCTGGGTAGCGGGAGCATCCTCTGGCTCCGCGGTCGGTGCCGGTGTCGATGTTGGGCTGGAGCATCCTGCTACCAGTAGCGCCACCAGCAGCGCTCCAATCACGAAACGTCGCATCATATCCTCCTTATCTATCTCTTCATCCTATGTAGTATGCGAGCGCCGTGTTAAGGACCAGCAATATCCTTGTTAAGAAGCGGTTAAGCTTTGGGCACGTCGCGGCCCGCCCAGCAACGTTGACAGCCGCCAAGGATCGCGGCCATAATGGCACGGTCGATGGACCAACCAGAAAGGACGACCACCGTGCGCATCACCGACGTCAAGACCCATGTAGTGGGCAACCCGTGGAAAAACTGGGTCTTTGTCCAGGTCTACACCGACGAGGGGCTGACGGGCCTGGGCGAGGCCACGGGCAGCCTAGCCACCATGCCGCATCAAGCCGACGTGGAAGAGATCAAGCACGTGGTGCTGGGCGAGGACCCCCGACACCCCGAGCACCTCTTTCTCAAGATGGTCAAGGCGCGCTTTTTCGAGCGGTCGGTGGGCATCGCAGCCATCGAGCAAGCCTGCTGGGATATCCTCGGCAAGAGCTTGAACGCGCCCCTGTGGCAGATCTTTGGCGGCCAACACCATCCGCGCCTGCGCGTCTATGCCAACGGATGGTACCGCGGCCCCCGCGACCCTGGCTTTTTCGCCGAGCGAGCCTGCGAGATGGTCGATCAGGGTTACACCGCCCTCAAGTTCGACCCCTTTGGCGGCGCCTACAAGCTGATCGAGCCCGACAGCGAACGCCTGGCCATCGCCATCGTCGCGGCCATCCGCCAGGCCGTGGGCGATGACGTGGACCTGCTCATCGAAGCGCACGACCGCTTTACCGTCTCCACCGCCATCCGCATCGGCCAGCAACTGGAGCCCTACCGCCCGTTCTGGCTGGAGACGCCCGTCCGCAGCCATGATATTGAGGCCACGTTGGCGGTGCAGCAGGCCCTCAGCTATCCTGTGGCCGTGGGCGAGATGCTCACCGAGCCGCGCCAGTTCTCGGACCTACTGGCCCATCGCGTGGTGGATATCATCCAGCCCGAGCCGATGACCCTCGGACCAGCGACCACCCGCAAGGTGCTGGCCGTGGCGGACGTGTACGACGCCTTGGTGGCCTGCCACCAGGCTCAGAGCCCGTTCTGTACCGCCATGAACGCCCACCATCACTGCTCCATCCCCAATTTCCTGATCCAAGAGTGCTTTGATGACTCGCTAGAGCCGTGGACCTGGGACGTGCTGGAGGGCGTGCCGCGGGTCGAGGATGGCTACCTGGTGCCGTCCGATGCCCCCGGCTGGGGAGTGACGCTCAACGAACGCGAGGCGGCCAGGCACCCTTACCATGAGGGCAATCGGCTGCGGTTGTTTGAAGAGGGGTGGGAAAAGCGCCGCCCAGCCAGCGAAGCATAGGAGCGCAATGAGACGAGCGCCCGGCGCGCGAGCGTGGGCCTGTCGAGAACACGGGGTATATCGTTCGGTGAATGGCGGGGCGTGATGGAAACCCTACGGCGATGGACTGCCGATAGGCTCCACGTCCCGTGTCCACGCCATCGAGCTCGGAACGAGCGGCGGCGTGTTCCCCTGGGCCGCCACCAACGACGGCGTGTGGCACCTCACCGGGACGCCGCTTTACCTGCCAGCGCTCTGGCGGCAGTCGGCTCCCTAGGAGCCCATCTTGACGGCCATAAAGCTGGTGACGCCAGCCTGCACGGTAAAGGGCTCCTCGTGGTGGCACCCCCGGTAATAGGTCTGGAGCACCCATTCGCCGGCCGGCAGATCGCCCACCACCAGATTCTCTCCCCAGGAGGGATCGGGGTTGACCTGGGTCTCCGGGTAGGTCAGTAGCTCGCGATACGGCACTCCCGGCGAGCTGGCGCGGGCGATCACCACCCGCAGCTCTGGCAACGGTGCGCCGTCCAGCGTTCCGATCCACGCCGCCAGCGTGCCCATCCCCGGCAATGGCTCCAGCCAGAGCTCTGGGTTCACCGTAGCGCTGTAGGCGTTCTCGGCGTAGCGCACCTCAAAGTGGAGATGCGGCCCCTCCGCCGAACCCTCCTCACCCACCAGGCCGATGGTCTGGCCCGCCTGGACCTGCTCGCCCTCGGCCACGCGCACCTCGGACACATGCCCGTAAACGGTATAGACGTTCTCGCCACGCCAGGCGCCCTGGTGCTCGATGATGATGGCCAGCCCATAGAACCCAGAGCGCGCCCCCACGACGCGATGCAGATCCTCACCCACGAACACCACCGTGCCATCGGCCGCGGCCAGCACCGGCGTGCCCAGGGGATTGACGAACTCGACGCCGTGGTGGATGGGATACGCCCCGCCGCCCCGTGAACCGTACAGATAAAAGCCAGCCACCTGGTCGTTATGGGAGGAGGCAATGGGCCGCCGCAGCAGATAGTGATCCACCCGGGGGGGAGGCGTCTCCGCCAGCGCCACCGTCGGCCGTAGCGTGGCCACGTTCACCACGCGGGGCGTGACCGGCGCGCGGGTCGGTTGACGGGTGGCCACGCCCAGAGCCGCCAGCACCTCCGAGGCGCGCGGATCCGCCAAGGGCGCCTCGTCCGGCGGCCCCGAGCCCAGGATCAGTATCCCCAAAGCCGCCCCCAGACAGAGCACCAGGATGATCAGGGGAAATCGATTCGGCCTTGCTTCTCGATCTAGCATCGCTCCATCACCGTCCATGTGCGCCGATTATAGCGTGAGCAGCGGCGCCCACCAACTTGAGTGTGCCTCTTCCCTGGGCTACAATGGAGGATAGGTGAGGGGAGGACCATGCGCTTTGACATACTGACCCTGTTCCCCGGCATGTTTGACGCGGTGTTCAGCGAGAGCATTGTCGGGCGAGCCCAACAGGCGGGCCAGGTGGAGATCGCCATCCACGATATCCGCGACTGGGCGATGGACAAGCACCATATCACCGACGACACGCCCTATGGCGGCGGAGGCGGCATGGTGCTCAAACCCGAGCCGATCCTTGCCGCCCTGGAGGCCATCCTCGATGCCGAGCTGATCGCCAGGCAAAAGGCTACCGGCCACGTCGAGGTGCCCGTGGTGCTGATGAGCGCCGCCGGCGCACCCTTTACCCATACCATGGCCCGCGAGTTCGAGCGGTACGGTCGGATTGCCCTGGTCTGCGGCCGCTATGAAGGCGTGGACGAGCGCGTCTGCGAGCTGGCCATCACCCACGAGGTTTCCATCGGCGACTTTGTGCTGTCGGGTGGCGAGATCCCGGCCATGGCCGTCGTCGAGGCGGTGACGCGGCTGGTGCCCGGCGTGCTGGGAGACATGCGCGCCATGGTGGAGGACTCGCACGCCAACGGCTTGCTAGAGCACCCTCACTATACCCGGCCGGCCAGCTTTCGCGGGCTGGGCGTGCCCGAAGCGCTGCTCTCGGGCGACCACGCGCGCATTGCCCGTTGGCGGCGCGAACAGTCGCTGCGCCGCACTTGGGAGCGACGGCCCGACCTGCTCGAGGGGGCCGCCCTCTCACCGACGGACCGAGCCTTCTTGGATACGTTGGAAAAGGAGCGGGGCACGGGCGCTCTTTCGCAAGCCGACACGGGGGCATAGCCGCCATTTTGTGTCGCTCGCAGGCCGTGATATAATCGCCGCTTGTGACTAGCAACGAAAGGCGGTAGCGAACCATGACGGACATTCTTCGCACGCTGGCGCCCCAGCCAAACCCAAACATCCCTGCCGATCTCCGCAGCGGAGATACGGTTCGCGTGCATGCGCGTATCGTCGAAGGCGATCGGGAACGCGTCCAGATCTTTCAGGGCGTGGTAATCAGCATGCGACGTGGCGCCGACGGCGGCAGCTTTACGGTTCGCCGTATCGCCGCGCATGGTATCGGCGTCGAGCGTATGTTCAAGCTGCGCTCGCCCCGCGTGGAAAAGGTAGAGATCGTCCGCCGCGCCAAGGTGCATCGGAAACAGCTCTACTATCTTCGCAAGGCCAAGGGCAAGGGTCTGCGCCTCAAAGAGGATCGCGGCCCGGTCGCGCGCTAGACCAGCCCCCGAGCGGCGCGCCCACGCCTGGATCGACAAGGGAGCGAACGGTGCCCACACGGCCCGACCTCTCGTTCGAGACCACTCTCTGGCGCGCAGGATTCACCCATGTCGCCGGCCTCGATGAGGCCGGCCGCGGTGCTTGGGCCGGTCCGGTCGTCGCTGCTGGGGTGATCCTCGCTCCCGATGGCGCCGGCGCGGCCGAGCTGCTAGGCCAGGTGAACGACTCCAAGCAGATGACGCCAGCCGCCCGCGAACGCTGTGCCGCCCTGGTGGTGCAGCATGCCTATGCCTGGGGGGTGGGGTTTGCGCCGGAGCGGTGCATCGATGCCCTCGGCATTGTGCCTGCCACGCGTCTGGCCATGAGCCATGCCATCCAGCGCTTGCCACTCTCGCCCGATCTGCTGCTCATCGATCATCTGCTCCTTCCCGAAGCCCTCACGCCGCAACTCGCCCGCCCCAAGGCCGACGCTCTCTATCTCTCTGTGGCTGCGGCCTCGATCCTGGCCAAGGTCGCCCGCGATCGCTATATGGTCGCCTTGGACCGCCTGCTGCCGCAGTACGGATTCGCGCGGCACAAGGGCTATGGCACCGCCAGCCATCGCCAATGCCTGGAGCGACATGGTCCCTGCTCGTATCACCGGCGATCGTTCGCCCCGCTGCGCCAGATGCTGGAGGATCGCTGTGAGCGCCCTTGACCGCCCCGTGCGCGATACCGCCCTGGCCATCGTCGACGTGGAGACTACGGGCCTCGATCCCCGTCAGGGACACCGGGTGTGCGAGGTGGCGGTGCTGCGATTCGACGGTGGCGAGCACACCGCAAGCTGGCAGCAGTTGGTCAACCCGCAGCGTCCCATCGAGCCGGGCGCCTATCAGGTCAACGGCATCTCTGACGAGATGGTGGCTGACGCGCCCACCTTTGCCGAGATCGCACCCCAGGTCGTCGAGCTCACACGCGAGGCAGTCCTGGTGGGGCACAATGTCTGGTTCGACACGCGGTTTCTCGCCGCCGAGATGGATCGCCTTGGCCAGCCGCCCATCATCCCGCCAGCCTGCCTCGACACGCTCTCCCTTGCCCGCGCCCTCCTGGATCTGCCGCGCTACAGCCTGACGGCCGTCAGCTCCGCTCTGCGAGTCCGCGTATCCGGGCGGGCCCACCGTGCCCTGGCCGACGCCACGCTCACCTGGGGAGTCCTCACCAAGCTGCTCGGCTTTTTGGCAGAGGACGATATCGTCACAGTAGAGGATGTGCTCAAGGTCCAGCATGCCAGCAGCTACTATTTGCCGCAGGACCACTTTCAGGTGCCCGCGCCCATCCAGCGAGCGCTCAGCGAGGGCCTGGCCCTCCAGATTCACTATATCGACGCCTCTGGCCGCACCACCCACCGGCGGGTCAACCCGATGCGGGTAGTGGCCGGCGTCGAGTGCCCAGCCCTGGAGGCCTATTGCCAGCTCCGCAACCAGATTCGTCACTTTCGGCTAGATCGGATCATCTCCTATGATCTGATCGAACACGAGGACTGAGCCATGCCTGAGCTGCCCGAGCTGGAAGCCTTGGCCGAGCGACTCCAAAGCACCGTCGTCGGGCGCACCGTCACCGGCGTGCTCGTTCACCGGCCCCTGATCCTGCGGCCACCCGCCTCGGGAGAGGATCCCTCGGCCTACTGCGCCCAGCGCGAGATCCTGTCGGCCAGCCGCCGCGGCAAGACGGCACGTCTCGCCTTGGAGGGCGGGCGGTGG
This sequence comes from Anaerolineae bacterium, assembly GCA_040767425.1. Classification (GTDB taxonomy): domain Bacteria; phylum Chloroflexota; class Anaerolineae; order UBA1429; family UBA1429; genus DAIRUQ01. Next base: position 12,397 of record JAXGON010000021.1, read on the forward strand.
ATCGTGCTCAACCTGATGCTGGCCGGTACCCTGCGCCATTGCCCGCAAGACGAGGCGCTGCGCACCCGGGACTCGGTCTCCTGGCTGCTGGACGACGCCTCCAGCCTGCGGCTGTATGACCGCACAGGCATGGCCAAGGCCTATCTCTGCGATGACCCCGATAGCATCCCGGGCTTTGACCCCGGCCCCGAGCCGTTCGATCCCGCCCTCACCGCCGAGGCGTTTCAGCAGGCTCTGCGCGGCTTTCGCGGCGAGATCAAGGGAGTCCTCACGCGGGGCGCCCTGGTAGCCGGCATCGGCAACGCCTACGCCGACGAGATCCTCCACGCCGCCGGCATCTATCCCTTTCGCCGGTCCACCAGCCTGACGCCGGCAGAGGTGGGCCGTCTCTATGCGGCCATTCGGACGGTGTTGGCGCAGGCGCTGGAGGATGCGCGCTCGCGCCTGGATGATACCCTCGAGCTGGACCATGATCGCGCCTTGGCCGTGCACAACCGTGCTGGCCAACCCTGCCCGGTATGCGGCGCCCCGATCTCCGAGATCCGCGCGCGGGGCCGCATCACCAGCTTTTGCCGGCAGTGCCAGCCTGGCACGCTCATCGAGCAGTAGGGGGAGGGCAGAGATCGCCGCTCCGCCCTCTGGTTGCCAGGACCCGCCCTCAGCCCTATAATCGGCTTGGTCGCGCGTACGCTTGCCGCCTCACACCATGCGCGACCACCCCGGCGATGGAGCGTCCTGTGTCTCACGGCGTCGCTCTCGCCCGTAACTGGTGAATGCTATGCGCCCCGCCTGGCCCGGCAGGCAGTCGGCGTTGATGGAGGATAGATGGGCGACACGGAAGAGATCCTGTCCGTGGATATCGACCGCGAGATGCGCCAGTCCTACCTGGACTATGCCATGAGCGTCATCACTGCGCGCGCCCTGCCGGATGTGCGCGACGGCCTCAAGCCAGTGCAGCGACGCATCCTCTTTGCCATGCGGGGCCTGGGCTTGCAAGCCGACCGCCCCACCCGCAAGAGCGCCCGTATCGTCGGTGAGGTGCTGGGCAAGTACCACCCCCACGGTGACGCGGCCGTCTACGATGCCATGGTGCGCATGGCCCAGGACTTTTCACTGCGCTACCCTCTGGTGGACGGCCAGGGAAACTTGGGCTCCGTCGACGGCGACGGCGCCGCCGCCATGCGCTACACCGAAGCCCGCCTCTCGCCCGTAGGCGAGGAGATGCTCAAGGACATTGACAAGGAAACCGTCGATAGCATCGCCAATTTTGACGGCACCCTGGAGGAGCCCACCGTGCTCCCGGGCCTGCTGCCCAACCTGCTGGTCAACGGCGTGGGCGGCATCGCCGTCGGCATGGCCACCAACATTCCGCCCCACAACCTGAACGAGGTCGCGGACGCCATCGCCTACTTGGTGGACCATTATGCGCAACTCGACGACGTCAGCGTCGAGGATTTGATGACGTTTATCCCTGGGCCCGATTTCCCCACCGGCGCCCTGGTGCTGGGCAACGAGGGCATCAAGCAAGCCTATGCCACCGGCAAGGGCCGCATCATCTGCCGCGCGCGCATGCATGTCGAGGACCTGCGTTCCAACAAGCGCATCGTCGTCACCGAGCTGCCCTATCAGGTGAACAAGGCCAACCTGGTAGAGCGCATCGCCACCCTGGTCCGCGAGGGGCGGGTGGAGGGGATCGCCGACCTGCGCGACGAATCCGATCGCAACGGCACGCGCGTCATCATCGACCTGCGCCGCGGCGTCGAAGCTGCCGCCGTGATCTCGCCGCTGCTCAAGTACACCCAGCTCCGCACCACCTTTGGCTGCAACATGCTGGCCCTGGTGGATGGGGAGCCCAAGGTGCTCTCCCTGAAAAAGATCCTGGTCGCCTATATCGAGCACCGCCACGAGGTGATCGTGCGGCGCAGCGAGTACGAGCTGGCGCGGGCCCGCGAGCGCGCCCACATTCTCGAAGGCCTGCTCATCGCCCTGGACAACCTGGACGAGGTCATCGCCACCATTCGCCGCTCGCGCACCGCCGATACCGCCCAGACCAACCTACGCCGCAAGTTCAAGCTCAGCGAGGAGCAGGCCCGCGCCATTCTGGATATGCAGCTTCGCCGCTTGGCCGCCCTCGAACGCAAGCGCATCGAGACGGAATACGAAGAAGTGATGGCCCGCATCGCTTACCTGGAAGCGCTGCTCGGCTCCAAGGCCAAGGTGCTGGCGCTGGTCAAGGACGATATCCTCGACCTCAAAAAGCGCTATGGCGATCCGCGCCGCACCCGCATCTGCGAGGCCGAACACAAGGGCGCCAAGCTCGAGGACCTGGTGCCCGACGATCAGCGTCTGCTCCTGCTGACGCGCGCCGGCGCCGTGCGCTCCATCAAGCTGGGCACGCCCCAAGCCCGCCGCAGCGGCACCCAAGCCGTGGCGGGCATGTCAAACCAGGAAAGCGACGTGGTCCGCGTCGCCTGCCAGGCCAATGGCAAGGACACCGTGCTCTTTATCGGCGAGCGCGGCAGCGCCGCCCTACTGCCGGCCCATCGGCTACCCGAGGCGGCCCAGCATCCCGAGGGCTCGCCCGTTCACGCCTGCACCCAGTTCCCGCGCGACGAGCGACCCGTCGCCATGCTGGCGCTAGCCGATCTGAGCGACGAGAACCAGCTGCTGATCATGGGCACACGACGGGGCAAGGTCAAACGCCTGCAGTTGGCTGACCTGGCCCAGATAGGCGCCGGCGGCCAGGTCATGGGCATCGCGGACGACGACGCGCTCGGCTGGGCTTTGGTAGGAAGCGACGAGGACGAGATCCTCTTTGTCACCGCCCAGGCCAAGTCGATCCGCTTTGCCGCCAGCGAGGTGCGGCCGCAAGGCCTCAGCGCGCAAGGCGTCATGGGCATCAAGCTCCAAGATGACGACGCCGTCGTCGCCATGGAGCTGGTCCGCCCCCAGGCCGAGCTGCTCGTGGTCACCAGCCAGGGCTATGGCAAGCGCACGCCGTTGGATCAGTACTCTTCGCAGGGGCGTGGCGGCCAGGGCCTCTTGACCATGGACGCCTCCAAGATCGCCGACACGGGGCCCATCGTGGCCGCTGGCGTCATCACGGCCGAGGATGAGGTCGTCCTCACCACGGCTCAAGGGCGCATGCAACGCCTCGGGGCACAGGATCTTCCGCAGCTCGACCGCGCCACCTGGGGTCGTCTAGTGAGCCAGGGGGACGAGGGCAAGATCTGGGCCCTCAAGAACGATACCCTAGACGGCTGCGTGCGTATAGACGATAGTGCCGATGACGAACAGCGCCCCGCGCCCGAGCAACCCGACAACGAGCCCGAGGCGGCCCCGCCCAAGCCGACCACGCGCTCGCCACGCCGCGGCACGGGGACGCGCTCGACGTCTCGTCGCAAGCCAGCCAAGGAAGAGGCTGCCCCAGCCGACGAGGATGAGGCCGACTCTTCCAGCGAGGGGGCGTCGCCCGCGACGCGCACCCGACGCGCCACCGTCACGCGTCGTCGGACCCGCCGTACCAGCGGCTGACCCACGCCAAGGGGGAGAGCACAAGTGCTTATCAAGCTCGCCAAGACCTACAAGCAGGTTCGCATCGCCGCGATCATCCTGCTGATCGCCCTGATCGGTGTCATCGGCTACTATTTCTATGACTTTTACGTCCAGCGCGCCGCGCCCGCGCGCATGGTGCAAGCCTATTTCCAAGCCCTGGCCCAGGGCGATCTGGAAGAGGTCTATCGGATGACCGATCCCGAGAGCCTGCGCGACATCTATGGGCGGCCCATCACCAAGGGCGAGTTCTTGCGGCAGGTTCGCGCCATGACGGGCGATGAGAAGATACCGATTCTGGAGGTGCGCGAGAATCGGCTCTTTGATCGCGGTGGCTGCTACTATTACTCAGTCACGCTGCGCTCCACCGTGGGCGGCGACTCACGCGGCCGCATCGTGGTCGAGGTGTGTCGCAAGGAGGGGGTCTGGTACGTGACCTACCCCTTTGCCATCATGCTCTAGCGGACCACTAGAGATGGATCTGCGCGAGCTGCTGGTGCGGGGCCGCGGCCCCATGGTCGAGTTTCTGCCCGAGCCCAGCGCCGAGGCGTTGGCCGAGCTGATCGTCGCCTTTGCCAACGGCGTCGGCGGCACCATCGTGGTGGGTATGGATGCCCAAGGCCACATCCATGACGACGTGGCCGAGGACGCCGAGCCGCTCTTTGAGCGGGCCCTGGGCATGTGCCTGCCCCCCTTTCGCGCCACCGAGTTACCCCTCTGGCAGATGGAGCCCGTGCGCGAGTCGCAGGTGGCCTGTATCGTCGTTCGCCCCACCCAACGCGAAATGAGCGTTCACGGGCAGGCGGTCTATGTCCGCTCTGGCACGCAGAACGTGCGCCTACGCGAGCCAGGCCGCTCGCAAGCCGACGACGCCGACGACGAGCTGTATGAATCCCAGGTTGTGCCGGGCGCCACGCTGGACGACCTGGACGACGAGATCATCGAAGAGTATCGCCGCAACCGCCTCCAGCGGGGGCCCAGCGGCGCCGTGCTGACCCGCCGCGAGCTCTTGCGCGACGCCGGCGCCATCACCCCCCAGGGTGAGCCCACCGTGGCCGGGCTGCTCCTGTTTGGGCGTAACCCGACCTCCTTCCTGCCGCAGGTAGGGGTGGTGATCGTGCGGTTTGCCGGCACCAGCCTGCGCCAGGCCGCCCGCGGCGAGGAGCGCTACGGCCGGCGGGTCGAGATCGTCGGCCCCGCCGCCCGGGTGATCGAGGGCACCTGGCAGGTGGTTTTCGAGGAGCTGCACCGCCAGGCAGTACAGGACGGGCTCGAGCGCCGCGAAACCTATACCTTGCTGCCCGAGGCCAACCGCGAGGCCATGGTCAACGCCGTGTGCCACCGCGACTATACCTTGCGCGGCCAGCGCGTCGAGATCCGCCTCTTTTGACGACCGCATGGAGATCCACTCGCCGGCGCGCTGCCGGGACACATCACCCTGGATAACATCCTGGACGAGCACTATTCGCGCAACCCGCGCCTGGTGCGAGGCCTGTACCACTGGGGGCTATATCGAAGAGCTGGGCAAGGCGTCGATATCATCTATGACGCCATGCGCCGCGATCACCACCCCGATCCCGAGTTCCGCGAGACGGGGCGGAGCTTTATGGTGACACTGCGCAACGCCGTGGACGATATCGCTCAAGGCCTAGGCGCCGACGTCAACCCACGCCAGGTGCGCGCGTTGCGGTACCTGCGCCCGCACGGGCGCCCTACCCACGCCCGCTACCAACAGCTTCCCCTCTGCCCCGAAGCCACGCCCGAGGCCCTGGTGGCTGATCTACACGACCTGGTGGAGCGGGGCATCCTGCTGCGCATCGCGACAAGCGCGGGACGGTGTATGTCCTAAAGTAGCCGCGGATTCCAACTGCGAGCGCGCCCCATCGCGCGGTATAGAAACCGCGCCTACGGACGGATGGCTGCTGTACCGGTGATCGCGGGCACTATCTATGTGCTCAAGTGAGCCGGGGTTCCATCGGCAACAGGCTCGAGCCGATGGCCTGAGCTCGTTGAATACAGGGAACGGGCAGCCCCAGGTCGCTTCCGCCTCCGATTCGCCAGGTCCGCCAACGCGTACGTCAGCATCCTCGCGCGAACCAACGTGGCACCCGGTCCGCTCAGATGTGCACCCGTCTTCCTCGTAGGTCTTCATTGTCGACGATGCCGTACCTGTGCCAGGTGTGGACCAGCTCACCGGGCCGCGTAGGGATGACCGCCCTGCAGGGCGCCAGCTCGTCGCGTAACGCCTGCTCCACCACCTCGAGCAGATCCTCGATGCCCACGCCCTGCTCGCCGAGCCGAGAGATGTGGCACGACATGCCGGCGGGCACCGCGCGCGGAGCTGATCCATCAGCGACGGCCCGGCCTACACGTCGGAACTCCTCTCGCAGCAACGTCTCAGGGTCGACCAGGTCCACCTTGTTCAGCGCCAACACCATCGGCTTGCCAGAGGCCCCGATCTCGTCCAGCACGTCGCGTACCGTCCTCGATCTTGGGCCAGCAAGCTTGGTCGCTCACGGCCATGACGTGCAACAGCAGATCGGCCTCCCACTTTTCCAAGGTGGCGCGAGGCCGCCACCAGGTCGGTGGGCAGCTTTTGATGAACTTGATCAAAGTCGGTGACCAGCGCCTTTTTCCCCGAGGAAGGCCACCCGCCGCGTGGTCGGGATCCAGCGTGGCAAGAGCTTGTCGGCCACCAATGCCGCGCCGGCCAAGCGGTTGAGCAGCGTCGACTTGCCGGGCGTTGGTATAGCCGACGATGGCCACCACCGGGCATGCCGATTGGCGCGTCGCCGCCTGGCTGGAGGCTGCGATGCATCCGCACCTCTTCCAGCTCCTCACGACCTTGGTCATGCGGCGACCAATGTCGCGACGGTCCATCTCTAGCTGGGTCCCCTGCTGGGCCGCGCAACCCCACCCCACCCACGGCTTGCCGCGAGAGGTGAGTCCGCTGCAGGCGGGTGAGCCGTGGCAGCCGGTACGCGTACTGGGCCAGCTCGACCTGGAGCGCACCCTCGCGGGTGCTGGCGTGCATGGCGAAAATGTCCAAGATCAGCGCGGTACGGTCCAGCACTTTGCAGTCCAGCTCGCGTTCGAGGTTACGAAGCTGCGCCGGCGAGAGCTCTTCGTCAAAGATCACCACGTCGGCATCCTGATCGCGCACCAGCGCGGCCAGCTCCTCTACCTTGCCCGATCCGACCAGCGTACCTGGATGCGCCGTCGTCAGCCGTTGCGACTGCCGGGCCACCACCCGGATGCCCGCGGTGGTGGCCAGCAGCGCTAGCTCGTCCAGCGACTCCTCCATGGTCAGCAGCTGGTCCTCGCCAAAGATGGCGACGCCCACCAGCACGGCGCGCTCGGGCGCCGACGCAGATCCTGCCTGGGTCTGTCTCAGAGTCTTGATAGCCTCTCTCCTGCCTCTATGAGTCGCTCCTCGGGCACGCATAGCGAGAGCCGGAAATAGCCGTCGCCATGCGCGCCAAAGGCGGTGCCCGGGGTCATCCAGACGCCCGCCCGCTCGAGCACATCCACCGCAAAGGCGTCGGCTTTTACGCCCTCGGGCGCCTTGGCCCACACGTACAACGCGCCCTTGGGCGGCGTCGCCGTCATGCCCAACGTGGGCAAAAAGCCCAGGATGATGTCACGCCGCCGCTGATAGATCAGGTTGCGCTCAGCCAGCCAGGACTGGTCACCCGTCAAAGCCACCTGCGCCGCGTCCTGGATCGGCCGAAAGATGCCGGAATCGATATTGGTCTTGACGGTGGTCAGCGCCTTGATGGCCTCGGCATTGCCCACCACCATGCCCACGCGCCACCCAGCCATGTTGTACGTTTTGGAGAGCGAGTTGAACTCGACGGCCACGTCCATGGCGCCGGGCAGCTCTAGGATGCTGGGAGCCACATAGCCATCAAAGGTCAGGTCACAATACGGGTTGTCATAGCAGATCAGGATGTCGTGCTTGCGCGCATAGGCGATGGCCTCTTCCAGAAACTCGAGCGGCGCGGCCGCGCCCGTCGGGTTGTTGGGATAGTTCAGCCACATCAGAGTGGCCTTGTCAGCCACCGCATCCGGGATGGCCGTCAGGTCCGGCAACCAGCCCTGCTCCTCCAGCAGTGGCATAGGAAAAGAGTCGCCGCCGGCCATGACTGCCCCCATGGTGT
>JAXGON010000022.1:0-19444 GCA_040767425.1 Anaerolineae bacterium
CAAAGGGTGGCTACTGAGCCGTTCCTCGCCGGGCAGGGGACAGGCCATGAACGGCACGCTGGCGCAACCCCAGGCGCGAGCCGTCTCGTGCAGGCTGGCCATATCGCTCGCCTCCGCTCCTTGGTGTACGAGCACCGCCTGCGGAAGCACCGTGCGTGCCACTTGCTGACCTTGCTCCAGGCTGGAGACGACCACCACGCGCACACCGTGCATATACCGCTGCAGCAGCATCGCCGAGGTAGGGCTCTCGGAGACGGCCAGCAGAACTGGCTGCTCGCCCTTGGCAGGCATGGCGGTGCGCATCGCGGGTTGTGGGCTCGGCGCCACCATAGCAATGGGCTCGCCTGGCAGCGGTATCGCAAAGCTAAACGTGCTACCCTTGCCTACCTCGCTGGTCACCCAGATGCGCCCCCCATGCATCTCCACGAACCGTCGGCTGATGGCTAGGCCCAAGCCCACGCCCCCGTGCCGCCGACGGAGGCCCGCATCCAGCTGATAGAACTCTTCAAACATGCGGGGCAGATCGTCGGGCGGGATGCCCACGCCCGTATCGATCACCGCGAACACCACGCTGCCGCTATCCCGTTCCACCCGAACCGTGATGCTGCCCTCGTCGGTGAACCGCGCCGCGTTGGAGAGCAGGTTGATCAGCACCTGGCGGATGCGGGTCGGGTCCACATAGAGACGCGGCAGGTCGCCCGCCACCTCGGTCCGTAGCCCCAACCCGCGCGATTGCACCAGCGACCGCACTGTGTCCGTGGCCTGAGCGACCAACGTCTCGACGTCCACCTCTTCCAGCAGCACGCTCATCTGGGCGCTGTCGATCCGCGCCAGGTCCAGCACGTCGTTGACCATGCTCTGAAGATGGCGTGCATTGCGATGCACAATGTTCAGATCGCGCTGAAAGCTAGCCGAGAGCACGCTCTCGTAATAGTCGGGCGACTCGGTCATCAGCTCGGTAAAGCCGACGATCAGGTTGAGGGGCGTGCGCAGCTCGTGGCTGACGCTCTGGGCGAACTGCTGCTTGAGCCTGCGGGCCTCCTCGGCCTGATCGCGCGCCAGCTCCAGCGCATAGTTGGTCCGCTCCAGACGATAGGTTGCCTCGTCCAACGCCTTGAGCGCGCGCGCCAGCTCGCCTTGTCGGTCGCGCGCGATCTGTTCGTTCGTGCGAGCCCGCTCATAGCCGTGCCACACCCAGGCCAACGCTGTGTGCAGATTGCGCACCGAAAGCCAAGAGGTAACGGTCACCAGCGCCACAAACACCATCGGCAAGACGGCTTCGACGGTCAACGGCGACACCAAGGGCCTCAGGATGACTGTCAATCCGATAATAACCGCCTGGACGAGCACGAGCGTCCGTTGATGGTTGCTGAGGAGGGTGCTCGCAAGGATCACAGGAAACCCAAACAGGTAGAGGGCAGTGTGCGAACGCGCGGCGAGCAGCACGCAGATGACCGTGCCCGTGCTGCCAAACACCAGGGCAAGGGCACCTAGCGTCAGGTGCCGTCGTCCCAGCGCAAAGACCAAGGTAACAGCGACCGCCAGCATGGCCACGCCCATCCAGAGATGAGGGTCCACGACCTGGTGGATGAACGGCCAGCAAAGGAACGGCACATAGGCCACCACCCCTGCCAGGATCGCCAGCAGATGCAGCGAATCGGCCTGCACCTCGGCCAGCTCCGCGTCGATGGGAGGCGTCGGCGCCGTCCCCCGCCCAGAGCCGCGTCGCATCGCGATGCCCATCGCACCCCCTCTGCCTCGGCGGCACACTCTGTAGCCCATGTACGGGACCATGATAGAGCGCCCCGTCCAGGCTGACAACGATCTGGGGGGCTTGGGCCATGCCCACTGGCGGTGTATTGGCGTGGTACTGGCGTCGTGCTGCTGCGCGTCCGATGCTATACTGGCAGCAACGACCAACGCATGGGAGGAAAGACAGCATGCAACGGACGATATCTGAACGGCTAGAGACACCGGTGGCAGGCGAGTATGACGTGGTCGTCGCGGGCGCCGGGCCGGCGGGCGTGCCGGCGGCCATCGCTGCCGCTCGCAACGGCGCGCGCACCCTCCTGGTCGAGGCCGGAAGCTGCCTCGGCGGCACCTGGACCGCCGGGCTGCTCACCTGGATCTTTGACTTTGAGCGCTCCGGCATTGCCGGCGAGATCATCCAGCGCCTCAACGCCCGCAACGCCCGCGTCGAGGCCGAGCGCCGCCGCATGGTCAACTTTACCTATGACGTAGAGGCCATGAAGCTGATCCTGGAAGAGATGTGCCGCGAGAGCGGCGTGGACATGCTCCTGCATAGCCGCATCGTCGCCGCCCAGGTGGACGAGCAACGTCGCCTCCGCGCCGCCATGTCAGAATCCAAGTCTGGCCGGCAAGCGTGGCTGGCCAAGACCTTTATCGATGCCACCGGCGACGGCGATCTGGGCGCATGGGCGGGATGTTCCTACGATATGGGCTCCGAGGATGGCCGGCTCCAGCCCATGACCTACTATGGCACCATCGTCGTCCAGGATCATCATAAGCTGGGCGAGTTCATCTCGTTCTACCAGGGGGCCAACTCCCACGGCGACGCTTGGCCCAAGTTCAAAGCCTACCTGGCGGATCTGGGTGTAGAGACCTCCTATGGCGTCCCCACACTGTTCCAGATCCGCGGGAACCTTCTTGCGCTCATGATCAACCATGAGTATGGGGTGGACGCCACCGATGCCAAGCAGGTCACCGATGCCAGCCAGCGCGGTCGCATCGAGATCAATCGCGTCGTCGATGCCCTCACCAAGAGCGATGGTCCCTTCAAGGGCTGCCTACTGGCCTCCAGCGCCGAGTATATCGGCGTGCGCGAGGCGCGTCGCCTACATGGGCGCTATACCGTGACCACCGACGACCTCCGTCGCGGCGCCCGGTTCGAGGATGCCGTCGCACGAGTGCGCTTTGGCGTAGACATCCACTCGCCCGATCCCTCCCAGGACAAGGGCAACTCGAACCTGAGCATCCAGGCGCAACCGTACGACATCCCGTTGCGCGCGCTGATCGCCAAAGACGTGGATGGCCTCCTGATGGCCGGGCGCTGCATCAGCGGCGACTGGATCGCCCATTCAAGCTACCGGGTCACTGGCGAGGCGGTCAGCATGGGAGAGGCCGCCGGCCTGCTCGCCGCCGCCAGCACCCAAACTGACCGACTGCCCCATGAGGTGCCCTTCGCAGAGATCGCGGACCAGATCGGCGAGATGCCCGAGTATTGGGAGTAGCCCGTATCCTGGAGCAGCGACTGGCCCAGCCTCGATAGCGCAGGTGGAATCGCGCCGGAGGTTGGGCCAGTTGCAGTGAGCCGGGGTGTCCTTGGGGTCAGCCGGAGATGCCGGCCGCCTGGGGCTTGGGCCCTAGTAACCCCCCAACTCATGGGCCACCTCTACCAAGGCGGTCAGGTTGTCCAGGGTTCGTGGGGAAAGCACGCGCTCAAAGGGCGTGGCGGTCAATGTGAGGATGAACCTTCCGCCCGGCTTGCCCACGCGTATCGCCTGCGCTACCAAGGCAGCCACCTCTGCGCGTTCTCGCGTCATGATGTCCCCAATCTGGACGTTCCCCGCCAGGCAGATCCTACCGCCTACCCGTCGCTTGGCCTCGGCTAACGTCACATCGCCCATGGGAGGAGCCTCGACGGGATGGAGGACGTCCACTCCCATGGCAGCGAACCGCTCTAACACTGCCGCCAGGTAACCGTGACAGTGGACGTAGACCATCGCCCCAAGCCGGTGTATTTCCTCGACCAAGGGGGCCTCGTACGGCACAACTAGATCATCAAACCGAGCGGGAGATAGCAGCGGAGGGGTCACCGCTTCCTGTCCCTGCAGCCCCACGACCGGCACCCGTCCAGCCGCCAAGAAAGCGTGCAGATACTGCCGGCAGCGCTCCTGCATAGTCTCCAGCAAGGCATGGAGCAAAGACGGAGCCTCGATACTCCAGATGGCTAGCAGCTCCGAGCCTGTCAGCCCATGAACCCAACCCACCGGACCGTCTAGATACGGCAGCGTATAGCCGCCCTCGCCGAGTGTCTCCTCATCCACCCGGTACGGGGCCAGGTCAGGTGCCGCCGGCTCGTAGGGCAACGATAGGAACCTCTCCACATCGGCTTCAGAGGTAATCCAATGCTTGATCGTCGCATGAGAGTAACTACCGATGCCTTCCTGTGTGACGGACTCCAGTGGCCCCAGCGGCGTCATGAGGCGAACGCGGGTCTCACGCCAATTGCCGTGAACACGCGTCGATCGCTCGACCTCCAAGTCCACTCCGTTCAGAAAGTAGCCCCGCGAGATGGAGCACAGATGCTCCACGTCGCATCGCTGCCGCACCAGCGCCAAGAGAGGCCGATAGCTTGGATCGGCCTCTCCTCGCCAGTTCATCTCTCGCGCGTACGGGTTGATCCCACGGATCACAACAGGAACCCGATCCAACGGATATCCTCGCATCGCGGCCATTAGCCGCTGCCGGGGGGTTAACCCTCCCATGGGCCCTTACCCCTTGATGCCCGTCAGCGCTACGCCTTGGATAAAGTGACGCTGGAACAGCGCAAATAGCACCAGCACCGGCACCGTCATCGTGCTAGCGGCCGCCATCATCTGGCCCCAGTTTGTGGTGTCCTGGTAGGCGCGAAAGTAGTAGAGGCCCAGTGCCAACGTTCGAAGCTCATCCTTATTCAGGTAGATCAACGGACCGAAAAAGTCATTCCAGTTGCTCTGAAACGAAAAGATGGTGATCACGGCCAAGGCAGGCTTGGAGAGGGGAAGAAAGATCCGCAGGAAAATCCCCAGCTCTGTGGACCCATCTACCCTCGCCGCATCGGCAAGGTCTTCCGGAATGGTCCGGAAATACTGCCGGAGCAGAAAGATGTAAAAGGGCGAGCCGAAAAAGGCTGGCACTACCAACGGAAGGTACGTGTTCAGCCACCCCATGTAATAAAACATGAGGTAGGTGGGCAGCAACCGCACCGCGGAGGGCAACATGATCGTGGCCACCAGCACTAGAAAGAGCAGGTCTCGTCCGGGGAATCTGATCCTGGCAAACGCATAGGCGACTATCGGGCACGAGACCCAGACACCTACGATCGAAAGCCCCGTCACCACCAGCGTGTTAAAGGTATAACGTGCCAACGGCAAGAAGTTGAACGCATCGGGATAATTCTGCCACACAATCGGGTCAGGGATCCATACCGGGGGCCAGGCCATCTGCTGCTGCAGGGATTTCACCGAAGTCGAGAGCATCCACACCAGTGGTAGTGAAAAGGCCGCAGCTACCACGATCAACAGCACGTAAGTCACCACGGTAGAGATCACCCGGCGAACAGACATGCGTCGGAACCATGGGCCTGGGCCGGAACTGGTCCCATGCGTGCCCCGCAGCGTACGATCGGTAGAAGCCATCGTCATCCCTCTCCGCCTGCTTCGTAGTACACCCAACTCGAGCTTGATCGGAACACAACGGCTGTAAGAATCAGCACGATGATGAACAGAATCCAAGCGAGACTGGATGCGTACCCCATTCGAAAGTCCTCGAAACTCCGCCGGTACAGGTACAGCATGTAGAAAAGAGTAGAGTTTACCGGACCACCGCCCGTGGCCACGTAAGCGGTGGTGAACACTTGAAAGCTGTTGATCAAGCCCATCACCAAGTTGAAGAAAATGGTCGGCGTCATCATGGGAACAGTCACCGCCCAAAAGCGACGCCAGGTGTTGGCCCCATCGATTTCGGCGGCTTCGTACAAGTGCTCGGGGATGGACTGCAAGCCAGCCAGGTAGATGATCATCCCACCGCCCACGCCCCAGAGACTCATGATGATGATGGCAGGTTTCGCCCACTCTGGCCGTCCAAGCCAGTTCGGCCCTGGTATGCCAACCAGCCGCAGCAAGTAGTTAATCAAGCCGATCTGAGGCTGGAAGAGCCAGACAAACAGCAGGGTACCTGCTACCTGAGGGACAATAGAAGGAACATAGAACAGGGCGCGAAACGCCGTGACGCCAAAGACCTTTGAGTTCAGGAGGACTGCCAGGAGAAATCCGAGTGTTACATGTAAAGGTACCGACACGAACACATAGTACGCAGTGTTCCCAAGCGATAGACGAAACAGGCGATCCTCGATAAAGATACGACGATAGTTGTCAAATCCAACCCAAACGGGGGAGTCAAAAACGCCAAAACGGGTAAAGCTCAGCACAAAGACAGCCAAGATTGGAATCATCGTGAACGCCAAGAGCCCAATGATCCATGGCGTGATAAAGAGGTACCCTGTCAAGGCACAGCGCTTGGGAAAGAGACATCCTGCTTCGCTTGGGTGTCACTAATGCCATCCTCTGGCCTCACTTTCAACACACATCCAATCGCTTCCCAACCCAGCCTAGCATGGTCTGTGGTCGCCACAACGTACCAGGGAGGCCAGAAGACTGGCCTCCCTGCTATGCAGCACGCAGTGCCTAGTCTTCCTCTTCGGCGATACACTGACTTCACCCTGGGCCCAGGATACGGCCTCCTGAGGTGTACGCTGCTCCAGCATCACCGATTCAATGCCCTCGCCTATCACAGAATCACTGAGCCTGCTTGTCCGTGAACCGGATAGCTAGCGTGTGTGCATTGGATCTCCCGAGAACGATATCCCAATAAGGATTACTCTCCGAAACCTTGGCATCATAGAGGGCCTGGTTGTACTCTTTGATCATTGCCGGGCGCGCCTGCAACTCGACCATGAACTTGAGATGGCCGTCACCCATCGAGTATTTGGCCAGCTCCCAAGCCTCCTCGGGATGCTCGGCACGAGTCGGGATGCAGTTGTTCCATCCGCCCGGTTGTCAAGTCTAGGAACTCGCCGTGCGGGCCAAGAACTTTGCCGATCTTGTAGTTCAAGTCGGGGCTGTCTCGTTGATGATGTTGACGGTGAACACGCCCGATTGGATGATCGAGGCAACACCAGCGATCATCGGGTTGCCAAGCTGCTGGTTCCCCCAGTACTCTGTTGCCGCACCAACCGCGTCCCACCCTCCCATGGCCTCGTAGAGACGCACGGTACGCTCCAGCGCTTCTAGTGACCGTGGATGGTCGATGGCGATGGAGTCGGTGCTCCCGTCGCCATAGGGCTCGTGACCGTTACGATAGGCGCCGCCGATCCACTCACCCGATCCGCCCGGCACATAACCCATGTTGTCCAATGGGAACCGTCGTCGAAGAAGGTCGTGAGCTCGCGGGCCATCTCGTCTAGCTCGTCCCAGGTGGAAGGCCCCTCCTCTAGGTCGAACCCGCCAGCCTCGAGATCGTCTTTGACCCAGTAGAGCATAGAGAGAAAGTTGCCTGACGAAAGGCAAACCGTAGCACTTGCCATCCCACTGGGTCATGCTCCATATCCCCTCGTACCAGACCGAGGGGATCTGCTATCCCGGCCTGGATCAGGTCATCGAGCGGCCGCAGAGCGCCACGACCGGGCCGAGGGAGCAAGGTGTCACCAATGTAGGCCATCGTCAGATCAGGAGCATCACCTGCCAGGCCGGTGATGATCTTGTCGACATAGCCGGGTTCGGCAGGAGCAGCGGTTCCACCTTGATGCCGGGCATCTCCTCCATAAAGTCGTCCAGCACCTGCTGGGCACTGTTCCGTTCGGACGCCTCCCCAGATGTGCCAATAGGAGATCGTCACGGCCTCGCCGAAGGCGGGAGTCGGCTCCTCGGGAGCCTCGACAGGCGGTGCAGCCGTCGGCGTGGGAGTCGCAGGCGTACAGGCTACAGCCACCACACCCGCCGTCCCAATCACCATCCCCCTTAGAAAAACCCTTCGATTGATCTTTGTCTTGAGCATTTCGGCCTCTACCTCCTTGAGATCACGCCTTCACCACCTCACTGGAGCTAAACGTTCCCGTCTTGGTCGAGCTGGTCCCCACCAACAGAGCCGGTGAGGCCGCCAGGCTCCCCGTGCCATCAACCACCCCCTCGGCTTCCCTCGCATCCATGCGCACAGGCACTCTGATCGCGTAGACGTGGGCGCCTTCAGTGCCCCCGTGCACGGCCATCACCCGCAACCGCAGACGGTCAGCCGTGATGCTAGAAAAGCAATGTCGCCGATATCGGTGGATGTTGTTCTCTTCGCGTACCAGACGGTGCCAATCACGCCCAGTCAACAGAAAGCTCGTAAGCCCACGCACAAGGTGAGGCGCCACGCGCATGTAGCGTTCTCCCACGGGTTCTCGTGGCGCAGTCGGCACAGGTTATCAAAGACCAGGTCAACCGTATCGATGGTCTGAGGTGCCTCCCACGTAAGGAATAGATCCTGAGGCAACCCATCCGCTGGCCTGGACATCCACATATTGGTGGGACCGGTCGAGAACCTTCGGCTGAACCCATTGATCGCGAGACTCGCCTCGCCGAGACAAGGCGAGGGCCACATCCGCATGGCAAACGCATCGCCGATTAGGTGCCACTCGGGCAGCATGTGCGAATGCTCGACGGCCCGCGCTATCGCGAGATCGACTGACGACGCGAGAGTGCCCAGGCAAGCGAAGCTCCTCCTTCGACACTCACCAGCAGCCGATCGTCGTCGGAGGTGGGGTCTTGGGCCCGACCTTGACGGCCTCTGGCAAAGCGATGCGGGAACCACCCGCGGTGATTTGCCCGGCACGCTGTTTGTCATGAGGCGATCTCCACCAAGGCCTGATCGCGTAGGTCATTTCTGCCAAAAGGCCTGCTCCCTCCATGCTCTTCCAGCGACGATCTCGCACCGCGCGGCCGTGCAGCGTGAGCGGCTCCGCCTCGCTCGAATCGTTGAAGAGATAGAGCTCGACGGCATTGAGCGTAGGGGCCCAATCCCACAACACCGACCCCAATGGGCGCAACCATCGGGACCAGATCGCGGTTCCTGATCGTTATGAAACAACTCACTAGAGGCGCTAGCGGTCCTTGACGCGCCAGGTCGCCTTCACGCTTGTTGGGTCGTCCAGAATCGTCCCATCCGCATCTAGCAGTATCGCTTGGAGTTCGTCGAGATGCTGGTCGTACACCGCCCGAGGCCCGCAGTTGTGTCGAACACACAGAGAGGCCGCAATCCCAACAGCCTGTCCAATGGCCCCACCCGTGCGCATCAGCCGCGTAGAAGAGTGAGCCAAGTGGGTGGCGCTGATCAACCGGCCAGCCGACAACAGGTTGGGCACGTTCCGCCAGTAACAGGCACGGTAGGATTCCATACATGGGGGGACGCTGTGCGCCACGATGTTCCCGGCCCGCAACGGACGGTGATCATCCAGATCGTGGCCACCGTACGCGATGTCGTCCTCGAACTGCCGCCCCTCCTCGAGGTCTGTTTGCGTCAGGACAACATCGCCAAGGTCACCGGCTTTTCCGTTTCCCCGCCTTCGGGCTGACCCATAACCCAGATCACAACGAAACGTCCTCACGATGCGGACCATTCCTTGATGTGATCCCACTCGGACCAGGCTGGCCCCAGCAGCTCCTCATAGATAGCTCCATCGTCCCTGATCGTATCCTGGCTCGCCCGGCACTCCGGTGATATACAGAAAACGGATTCCCTCCAGGCCACCAAACCAGCGGTCATGGTGGTGAATCCACGACAGGCCGCCCCTGCCACACGCGGCTGAAAGGGTGGGATGTTGGCTGGGGATGAACACGACTTCATGGTCGGTCTTCTGCGCTATCGCGACCAGGCTCGTCCCCTGAACCCAGTTGCTGCGGGAAGGCCTCGCCGAACGCTCACTGTATTCGTTCTGGGCTTCGATCCACATCATAGGCGGCGCCCGCCGGCACCACCTATCTCGCCGTCCCCCGACGCCTCAACTACGACGCCATGGACCTCGATCAGAACCGTTCGAAAGGCCGCTAGGTCCTCGGCAATGATGCTGATGATCTGGCCCCCAGGCGCGACCAGCGGGTAGCGCGCATAGTGGCGCTTTAGAGTCGTGACGCCGGCCGCCTTGAGGTGCTCTTGGATAATCGCTTCGTTCCGGCGCGAGATGTTATAGGGCATCGCCGGGCTGCAGCTGGGTGAACGCCATCGCCCAAGCAGCGTCCTCTTGGAGCTCATGGATGATCCCGACTCTGTCCCATAGTGGTTATAGCGATCGGCCCCTGTGATGCCGACACCAAATCGGGACCCGAGTTCCCACCCAGGACAGCGTCCTTCTCGACCAGGATCGTGCGACAACCCAGCCTTCCCGCACGGAATGTCACCAGCGCAGTAGCCCGAGACGCCCGAGCCTATGACCAGTACCTCGCACTCGTAGCGGACCGAGACATCGTCAAGCTCACGTGGCATAGTGTCTCCCCGACAAATCCTGCGACCCCTCCACAGTTGAGCGAGATGGCTCTACGAGGGGCGTAGAAACGCCTTGCGAAGCCATCGCCCACTTGACTACTATTATAGCCGCCTGGTGGCGAACGTTGGGTCGAATCGCGACGACTGCGACAGGAGATGACAGGCTGACACAATCTGCTCCGCGTCCCTATCTAGAGGAACTGCCCAGCGAGATTCGCAGCGCTCTCGGCAGGTTCACCATGCCTACCTCTCACAGCATCCTCTACTGGAGTGTCTCGGTGGGGAGGAGAGAGGATCAGCTCGCGGGCCGTGCAGAACCTTCGTCGCGCGCTGCTCGATGCTATTGAGCGCCTTCACCTAGAGACGACGCTCCCGACACGGATGTCCCAGCAGCGCCCTATCTGGTAATCATCGCCGCTACATTCTGGGCGAAGAGTGGGACCAAGTAGCCGCTGCGCTGGGACTGAGTGTACGCCAGCTTCAGGGAGCAGAGCCGAGCCCTAGAGACGATGGCCACCGTCTGTGCGACAACACGTGACCCCAGCGCCAGGGCGAGGAACCGACTGACGGACATGTCCTGTGTGAAGATCTCACAGGTAGCACAACGAGAACGGGCTTTTGATGGGGCCGGGGGTCAAGAGGGCAATCGCTTCTGTGGAGGCCTCGCCGACGCCTGGAGGGTCGGAATCCACCATGCAAAGCCCAGCTCCTACGCGGTGGTCGGTGACCCCACGCTTTACAGGCAACTTTGTCATTGGCACTGGTCTCACATATCATCCGCAAGCTAGAGCGGATCGCTGCTCAGGATCGGTGCCAGTCCTCGGCCAGCACGTCGACTGCCGCCTTTCCACCACAGCAGAGGGGTCTTGCATCGAGAGGCCCTGCTCGATGACCTACCCAAGGCAGTGATTGCACTTGCCCAGGCGCAGCACGCCGAGCTAGGCGTCTCGCATGGAGCTGGACCACTCTGTGCCTGGTCGGTACGCGCAGTCGCCGCCGAACGCACACACGTGGTGGCGCTCGCGGAAGATAACCAGGATATGGTCGCACTGTTTGCGCGGTTTCTTTCCGCCGCGGGATACCATTTGGTGGGATTCAGCAACAGCGAACGAGTGACGGAGCGCATAGCCGACCTGATGCCCGACGCCATCGTATTGGACATTATGATGCGAGGCGTCGATGGCTGGGAAGTCCTTCAGCAACTCAAGGCCGATCCGCGGACCCGGCTCATCCCAGTAGCCATCTGTTCGGTGCTGGACGAGCCAGAGCTCGCCCGCTCGTTGGGCGCCGACGCATACATCCGCAAACCCGTCAGGCCCGCGCAACTCCAGGGCTGCCTCGCCGAGCTTCTCCACGAGGCTTAGCGGCATACTGAGGCGCAAGGCGATCCGCGATAGCCCGAAGAACCATGGCTAGCTCGCCTGCCGAGAGGCTACTCGCCCTGAGAAGATGCAACTCCCCCTTGCGAGAGGCCGCCACATCCTCGGCGATCGAGCGAGCCGTGATGACAACCACTGGAATCCCCGAGGTCGTCGGGTCGGCACGGAGCTCTTCGATGACATCCATGCCCGTCACTCCCGGCATCGAAAGGTCCAGCATCACTAGGTCGGGGCATCGCTTAGCTAGCTCGATTGCTTCCTGGCCCGACGCCGCTGTGAAGACATCACACGCGGGCCACGCATGGGACAAGATACGAGTAAGCAGGCGAAGCATATCCCGATCGTCGTCAACTACCAGAATGCGTCGAGGATTGCCGCTGTGGCGGCGGACTGCATCCACGACATCATCGTGCGTCACTGGCTTGATAAGGAATCCGCCTACACCCAAGGCCTCGCTCGCCAAGCCCTCGGTGGGCAACGTGCAGACGAGCGTCGGCAGGTCAAAGGGCGCAGTCTCCTCTAGCAACGCTCGCGCTTGGTTCCTGGCCGCTGCCAGCTCGGTACCGTCGGCCACCACCAGCGCCGCGGCCGGATGCATGCTATGAACGAGCCTCGCTGCCTCGGCCACCGTGGCAGCCGTCCGGACCTCTAGCCCCTCCATGCGCCGCTGTAGTAGGCGAGTCAGTCGGGCTTGCGCACACAACACTACCACACTCGGAAGAGACTGTGCGGCGCGTGACAGAGGACGGTGCCTGTGAAGCGAAGGAAGGCCTCGCAAAGCCGACCTGACTGGCAGCACGAAGCGAAAGATACTCCCCACACCCACCTGACTCTCTGCCCAGATTCGCCCTCCGTGTAGCTGCACGAACTGCTTGCAGATCGCCAGTCCGAGGCCAGCGCCCTGATGTGGGCGTCGCAGCGACGTGTCCACCTGTTCGAACTCGCCAAAGATCGACTCGATCTTTTCCTCTGGAATACCTTGGCCTGTGTCACGGACGTATACCATCACCTCATCGTCGTCTGCCTCCACGCCCACCTCTATATAGCCCTGCTGCGTGAATCGAACGGCGTTGTTGACCAGGTTGAGGATCACCTGGCGGATGCGCGCCCGGTCCACATCCACCAGGGGGGTATCTTCTGGCAGGACCAGGCGCAGCTCTAGCCCAGCACTCTCGATCACCGATGAGCATAGCTCGACAGCATCCGGGACCAGCTGGCCGAGGTCGGTGGGCTCGGGAATCACCGGCAAGCGCGCCACTTCGATCTGTGCCAGATCCAGCACGTCATCCATCATCCCCAACAGGTGCTCGGCGTTTCGCCAGATGGCGAAAAGATCCTGTCGCGCGGCCTGTGGCCATGCCAAGTCGCCATACGTCTCGGGCAACGTGCACAGCATCTCGGCGAATCCGACGATGATGTTCAGCGGCGTTCGCAGCTCGTGGCTCACGTTCGCCACGAACCGCGCCTTGGCCCTGCTCGCCTCCTCTGCCACCTGCCTTGCATTGTCAAGCTCTCGGGTGGTGCGCTGAAGTAGGCCATTGGCCAACTCCAAAGACTCGACGGCTCGGCGCAACTCCCCTCGCCGACGCTGAACCTCACGCGTCGTCTGCCAGGCTTGTTCCTGACTATGCATGGCCCACGTCAAGGCGGTATGGAGGTTCCGCGCTGACAACCAGGAGGTGGCCGCCGTAGCCCACATGAGCCCGATGGCGGGCAGAACCTGCAGCGCCGATGCCTCATGGTAGCCACCACGGACTAGCAGCCCCGCCCCCAACGTGCCGATGATGGCGCAGGCAAAGGCTTGGCGCGTCCCCGACAGAACGCCGGCCAATGAGACAGTGAGGCACTGCGCGTAGAACCACCACGGCAGCCGCTGGACGTGATACCCGAGCGTGAAGCATCCTATCAGGCCGACCAGAAAGACCCAGATCCGGAATCCGAGGGGAGCCCGACGCAACAAGAGCGATAGCCCGCACGCCATCGATAGCCAGACGCCCGGCCAAAGCGCGGCCACCTCGGTGCTGACGTCATAGCGCACGCGCGCTCCTAGCATGGCTATCCAAATCCAAGAGACGATCATTGCCGCCATGCATAGGCCCTGGAGGCCCGGCCGCTGCAACTCCTCGATATCACGCCTCAAGTCGGCGGTCCGAGCAGGCGTCTGGTACATCGATTTCCCCCTCCAGCAACGAGGCATCTCCACGTGCGCGTTCTGCCCATGCATCACACTTGGAATTCTAGCCGACACCTGGATCTGCGCCAGTTGGCCGGACCTAGAACGCGTCGACTCCCCAGCCACTAGTCGCACTGCCCTTGAAAATACTGTACCAATCTGTAGAATACCAGCGCGAATGTGTCGGCAGCGTAGGCCAGCGTTCATCGATCGATCGCTTCGCATCGCGATCTACATCTCTCAACCCAACCAGCCGACCGATCGCGTACCTGTCTCGATGGTGAGACAGGCAGCTGGCAAAGGCGACCAGGAGGAAAGGTGACGTGGCCAAGGCCAGCAGGTCATAGCACATGCGACGCGGCTGGCTGCCGGGCCGCGCGCGGCTCACCAATACCCGTTCACATAGAGAATAGCGCGAGTCGGCGTGATGCGGGCCCGGCGCGCTCAGGCACCTCATCCAGGGCAAAGGTCTTCCGAAACAGCCCGTGCGCCTCGGCGGGCATCTGCTGTTCCCCGCCCAGCCCGGACGTATCGCCTGCGCCACCAAGGCAGCCACGACACCGACAACCCCGGCAGCCGCCAGCGATGACCTTTACCAAGCTGCGGGGCGTGCGCTGGTACTGGTACCCGATCATCCGTCGGTTCTCCTAACCAGTTCGGCGGCAGCCGCAACCACGGCTGAACGCAAGCCCTCCCGCGGGCCGGACCCGCGGGAGGGCTTCACGCCTCGCCCTAACACGCGACGATGACCTCAGACGGCAGATTGGTGAGCAGCCCAACGGACCCCAGGGTTCATCCGACGCCACCCTTGCTTGACACAGTCATCTTGCGAGCACAGAATCTGTGCACGTTCAGGCGTGAGTCCCCACGGAAAAGGTGTACCATGCTCACTGCTCGACATCGCCACCCTCACACTGCGACATGTCTCCAGCCCACCCCCTGCCCACCTATGTTGACGGCGGGCATCCGATGAAAAACTGGCTAAAGAACGCCGGTTCCTTTATGCTCCCGCACCTGCTCTCTTGGGTGACGGGCGCAGTGGGCCTGCCGATCGTGCTCCTGGCGCGGACCCTGGTGCTGCGGCTGCTGGAACGCTTTCAGGTGAACGTGTGGGCCTGGGGCGCCATCGACAAGTTCAGCTTTTTACTGTTCGGGATCGTCTGGTTCGTCTCGATCATTGTCTGTGAGCATCGTTACGAGCAAGCCCTGACCAAGGGGGCGCTCTGGCCCACCTTCCGGCGTGCGCTGGGTATTCACTTGGCCGTGCTGGCGGCGATCGCCCTCGCCATCTGGATCGTCTAGCCCCCCAAGCGACGGGACTCTCCAGTCCTCGGCCCCCAAAAGAGCGCCCAGTGGCGGGTTGAGGAACGGCTCCTCACACCCACACCACTGGGCACTTGATGGCCGGAGCGAACGCTCTGGCGTAGCTATTCGGCCCGCACCGTGTGCGACCCCGCCGGCAGCGACTGCGGCGACTGGCCCGGTAGGTCGATGATCACCGGCACCGGCGAATCGACAACCACCTGGTTGGCATCAGCGCGCACGCTGATCAGGCCGTGAGGCGTGGGCACCCGGCCCTCGATCCACGCCAGCTCACCTAGCCGCGGCGCGATCCGCGCGACGGCATAGCCAGGCTCGGCCGGCGTCACACCTAACGTGTAGAACACCAGGTCCTTGGTCGGCGTACAGCTCCAGCCGTGCACGTGGGTGCCCCAGCCCCAGCACTCCCCAATGGTATCATAGCCGCCCTGGAGGAACTGCAACCACCGACGGTAGAGACTGGGGAGGCGGTCGGCCATCCCCGCCGCGGCCACGGCATCATGCACCACATAGCTGATGAACGGCTCGCCGATCACCACCTCGCGCTCCACGTCCCAATCCGGCTCATAGATGCCCAGCATCTGCTTGCGCATCTTTTCCGGGTCATAGTCGCCGCTCTCGCCGCCGGTCCACGAGCGCACCACCAGCCTGTCGGGATCGGTGATCGTCTCGATGATGCGCGGCCACCGCTCTTGCGGGGCCAGGCCTGACACGATGGCAAAAGCGCCACCGAGCTGGCTCATCTCGGGCTGCCGCACGCCATCCACGATGTGATCGACGTACGAGCCGCGCTCCTCATCCCAGAAGGCGTCAAAGCCCGCCTCGATCTTGGTATAGACCTCGTCCGCCCAGGCGCGGCTGGCGCTCTCGCCCAGCCAGTCGGCCATCTCGGCGAACTCGCGCAAGCCGCGCGCCCACAGCGCCGTAATGACGCCGCTGCTATCCTGGCCCGAGATGGCAGCCCAGTCGACCAGGTTCCACTCGGTGAGATCCTTCAGGTAGCCCTCGGCCGTCTGGAACGGCAGATACCAACGCAGGATCCGCTCGACCGTGGGCATCAGCTCCTTGACCTTGGCTCGGTCGCCGGCAAAGCGGTACAGGTTGTAGACGCCATGCACCCAGTGTAGCGACCAATCGGGGATAGTCACACCGCCGCCCCACTCTATATCGCCAGCTACGCTCATCGGTAGGATGCCGTCGGGGCGCGGCGAGTTGCCGACGTCCAGGTAGCGCCACGCCAGGCGCCAGTCCAGGTTGGTGGTGAGATGGACCATCTGGTGCACCACGCTATCGCCCACCCAAGCGCGCTGCTCGCGGGTGGGACAATCGAGAAAGGCGTCGTGCGAGTTCAGCGCCACGGTGCGGATGCCCGCCTGGTAGAGGCGATTGAGGTCCTCGTCGCTACACGACAGGCTGGCGCCCTCCGTCCAGGGGTAGATCAGCTCGCGCACGGCGAACCGCTTCAGTGCCACGCCGCCGGCCACGCCGTGCACCAGCAGATAGGCATAGCGAAGGCCGTTGCTATCCTGCGCCTCAAAGACATCATCCTCGCCGCGCGCCACATAGCGTGCCCCCAGGTGCGCGCCGAACGGCCCGTGGGCCTCGGCCGCGAGCGGATCCTCGGCATAGGCCAGGTCGACGACGGTGCCTGCAGGTGCGTCCAGCTCGAACTGAACCAAGCCAGAGACGATCCGGCCCATGTCCATGACCAGCCGCACGGCGCCGCCCCCCGGCACGTCAAACCGCAGCGGCAAACTGGCGTCGGCAGAGCAGCTCACCTCGGCGCCCATGCTGGCCTGAACCCGCTCCCCCGGCGCCGTCGTCGCGGCCAGGTCCACCGCCCCAGCTAGAGACTCGACCACGCAGCCCACCGGCGCCAGCGTCTCGCCGCCCAAGAACGCAATGGTGCGGGGGTAGAGCGGGCCGTAAGGATCCGTCGGCGGTTGCGTATGGGCATAGCCGCCCATGTGCAGAGAGGGAATCACCGCCGCCTGGCCCCAGTCGCCATCGTCGTAGGCGATAGCCTCCCAGTGGCTGGGCAGCCGGCGCGCGTCCAGCACCTCCACGGGCACCCCGCCGCCAACGGGGCCGCTCCCAGGCGGCAGGCTCTCCCAGGCGTCGCTCTTGTGGCACTTCCAAGAGCCGTCGCTCACCAGCCAACCCGCCGCCCCAAGATCGGCCTCAAAGACCATGATGCCGGTCTTGCCCAGCGTCATGTTGGCGCTGGCGGGCATCCAGAAAGAGCGTGGGTAGCCATAGTAGCGCACATGCACGGCCACCACGTTCTCGCCCACCTTCAGGTAGGGAGCCAGGTCCAGCAGGTCATAGCACATGCGACGCGGCTGGCTGCGCACCGGGCCGCGCGCGGCCTCCTGCCCGTTCACATAGAGAATATAGCGCGAGTCGGCCGTGATGCGAGCCGGCGCGCGCTCGGGCACCTCATCCAGGGCAAAGGTCTTCCGAAACAGCCCGTGCGCCTCGGCGGGCAGCTGCTGTTCCCCGCCCAGCCCGGCGAATGGGCTGGAGGGCGGCGGCGACGGCTCCACCCAAATCCAGTGCCCATGCCATCGAATCTCGGGAAAATCACGCGGGGACACCGTAGCGGACATGGTACGCCTCCTCCGATCCACACTGAACGAGAAGCATAGCGAGGGCAAGCCACCCTCGACGGCCCACCTGGCTCAACCTCAGATTAGCGAGGCAGCATCGCCGTGTCAACGTCCTCCGATCGACTAGAAAGCGCACAAACCGTCACGCTTGACCATCCCCCTACTGGCTCTACAATGCGGCCAAGCTATCCGTCCGCACGGCCCGCTCGCAGAACGGAGGACACCGGTGAGTAGCTATGCGTTCGGCAACGACCCGGCCAAGATTGAGGGCTACCGCGCCTTCTGGGAGCGACGGCCCGCCTCGCGACCGCTGGTAGGCTTTTCGATCAAGAGCTGGTTCCCCCTGGAAGAGTTTGCCGCCAGCGCCGCCTGGCAGAGTAGCGACGTGCTCACGCCAGAGATGGTCGATCCCGACGCTTTCCTGGACGACCAGGAGCGCCTGTTGCGCGAAGGCGAGACCATCGACGATGACATTCTGCGCGGGGCGTCGCCCTCGCAGGCCGTGCAGTGGCTGGATGGCATGCTGGGGAGCCGGCTGCGCATCCTGCCGGGCAACATCATGGGCGAGGACCGCCACCTCCCATGGGACGAGATCGCAGCCATCGGCCTGGACCGCCAAGACCCCTGGTATACCAAGTATATCGCCTGCATCGATGCCCTGGTGCGGCGCTCGGCCGGACGGTACCCCGTCAGCCACGCCACGTTGATCGGCCCCACCGACCTGCTGGCGGCACTGCGCGGCCACAGCCAGAGCGTCGAGGACCTGCTGCTCGAGCCCGAGCCGGCCGCCGCAGCCCTCTGGCAGATGGCGCAGATCTTTGCCGAGATTACCGATGCTGCCTGGGAGCGGATCCCCCTCTACCATGGCGGCTACTATGACGCCCAGTACCAGCTCTGGTCGCCTGGGCCGATCATCCGCATGCAAGAGGACGCCACCGGCCTCTACTCGCCCGCGCTCTACCGCCAGTTCGTGCAACCGATCGATCGCGACCTGGCCCAGCGCTATGCCTCAGCGTTCATCCACCTTCACTCGACCTCGATGCATCTGCTGGATGCCTTTTTGGAGATCGAGGAGCTGCGCTGCCTACAGGTCAACTATGAGGTGCGGTCAGGCGGGCCGCCCATCGCCGGGATGCTGCCCTACTGGCGTCGCATCCAGGAGGCGGAACGTTCGCTGCTGATCCGCGGCTCGTTCACGCCTGACGAGGCGCGACAGCTGGTGGACGGGCTGGATCCAACGGGACTCTATCTCTATGTCATGGTGGAGAGCCAGGCCGAGGTCGACGCCCTGCGGCCAGCGTTGGGACTGTAGCCCGAGAGGCGCGCCGGCACACGCCAAGAGGCCACGGGAGATCCCATGGCCTCTCTCTACGCCACTGGGGCCAAGGCCCTATTTGGCAGCTACACGCCCGTCTTGGGACATGGCCGCTAGCTTCTGGACCTTGGCGACGTCCAGGCCCAGCGCCTCGGCGACGCGGGTGCCATACTCGGCGTCGGCCGAGCCCTTTTCGCCGCCCGCCGTCGAGAACCGCAAAGACGTCGGTCTTTTTGCCGATCTCGGAGAGGAACTTGGCGCGAGTGTACTGGGTGACGTCAGCGGTCACCTCAAAGTAGCCGTAGGCGCCGGCGCCTTTCGCGTGCACCACCCGCTTGGGGATGCGCTC
>JAXGON010000023.1:0-17782 GCA_040767425.1 Anaerolineae bacterium
CTACCACGCCAACGCGAGCCGCCACCGTGACGCCTCGCCCCACCGCCACCCGCCTGGCCCCGGTGCCGCCCGTCCAGGGCCCCAGCGCCGGGGCCACCATCTACCTGCGGCGCGAGTCGCTCCTGGCCTGGCTTCTCCGCCTCTTGAGGCGACGCTAGACGACAGCCTTGCCTTCAGATCGCTAGCTGGCCATAATCACCCCACACGCTGGCTCTAGCGCATAGGAGGTCTCTGACATGTCGATCTCGCTTGGTCTGGTAGGCCTGGGGTCCTTTGGCAGCGCCTTTGCCGACCTATTCCATGCCCATCCGCTGGTCGGTCGCGTCGCACTGTGCGACCGCGAGCCCGACCGCATCGCCCGCTTTGCCGATCGTCCTACTTGGCAGGCCAAACTCGATCGCGACGCCTGCTCGACCCAGTTTGACGACCTGCTCGCCGCCGATCTCGATGCCCTGGTGATCATCACCCAGCCCTGGCTGCACGCGCCCCAGTGCTTGGCCGCCTTGGAGCACGGCAAGCACGTGTACAGCGCCGTCCCTATCACCTCAGTTCCCGACGCCGACGAGATCCTCGATTGGTGCGACCAGCTCGTCCGCGCCGTAGAACGCACGGGCCTGCACTATATGCTGGGCGAGACCACCATCTACCGCCCCATCACCATGTACTGCAAGCGCCGTGCAGCCGAGGGCGCCTTTGGGGCCTACGTCTTTGCCGAGGGCCACTACTATCACCCGTTTGACTCGCGGGGCTGCGATCTACGCGAGGTCGAACGGATGCGCACCGCCAGCACCATCGGGCGGGAGTGGCCCGCGATATTGGATACCTACCGCCAACGCGGCGTCCAGGGCGGCCCCATGACCTACCCGACGCATTCGACCAGCGGCCCCATCCATGTGATGGGAGGCGTGCCCGCCAAGCGCGTCGCCTGCTTTGGCAACGGCCCCTTTACCGACGACAGTTACTTTGAGCAGACCAACCACGGCTACTCGAACCAGACCGCCCTCTTCCAGATGGCCAACGGCTGCGTGATGCGCATCTGCGAGCATCGCGAGATCGTCATACAGGAAGAAGAGGGCTTTCGCCTCTACGGCACCGAGGGCAGCTTTGAGCACGACGCCTGGCTCACCAAGGAAGGCCGCACCGCGCTCACCGTGGAGGACATGCGCGACCCGCTTCCCGAGGACGTCGCCGCGGCCTTTCGCGCCGCCTCGGGCGAGAGCTTTTACGGGGGGCACGGCGGCTCCCATGCCTACCTCGTGCACGAGTTCGTGGATGCCGTGGCCCACGACCGTCTCCCGGCCATCAACATCTGGGAAGCCGTTCGCTACATGGCCGCGGGCGCCGTGGCTCACAAGTCATCGCTGCGCGACGGGGAGACGCTAGAGGTCCCAGACTGGGGCGATCCGCCGGTCGGCTAAAGCTGGGATGGAGCCGCCCGAGACCCTTCTCGCCATTGTCACCCGCGAGGATGAGGGCGTCCGCGAGCCATCCCCACAACGATGCTTGACCATCGAGTGTCGTAGGCCTACACTCGCGGCACTCGGAGACGCCGTATTCGTCCAAACGCCCTAGGAGGCTACCCATGCTCACATCCCGCGAGCGCGTGATGCGCGCCCTCAACTTTCAGCCCGTCGATCGCGTGCCTCGCGACTTGGCCGGCATGCGCTCCACCGGCATCAGCGTGTTTGCCTATCCGCACCTCGTTGAGGCTCTGGGCCTGCCGCCCCGCCTCCCCAAGGCCGAGGATACCTACCAGATGCTGGCGTTGCCCGAGCTAGACGTGCTCGATGCCCTCGGCATCGACGTCGTCACCATCGCCGATGACGCCACCAACGCCTTTGAGCAGCCCGACCTCTGGAAACCCTATGACTTTGGCGGGCGCTTGCCCGCCGTCGTGCGCGACCCCAGCCAGTTCCACGAGGAACCCGATGGGACGATTGTGCAGGGTCGCCTGCGCATGCCTCCTAGCTCGGTCGTGTTCGATGAGGCCCACGGGGGACAGCCCCTGGATCTGATGGGAGACATCCCCAAGCCGGACCTGGACGAGATCAAGCGCGCGCTGGACGCCCGCCTCCTCACCGACGCCCAGGTGGAGACCAAGCGGGCCTTCTATCAGCAAGTCCGCGAGTCCACCGATCGAGCGGTGTTTCTGAACGATGGTGCCGTCCAGATGCCCATCGCCATCGACGGTTGGGGCGGACTAGGCATCTTCCCGGTGCTCTGCGTGCTGGAACCCGACCACATCCGGGCCCTGCACGATATCTATGCCGAGTATACCGAGTATAATCTACGTGCGCTGCTGAGTGCCGTCGGCCCCTATGTGGACATCATCATGATGGCCGCCGATGACTGGGGCACCCAGAACACCACCATCGCCTCGCCCAAGGTCTGCCGGGATCTGTTTGTGCCGTATTGGCGTCGGCTCAATGACGCCGCCCATGAGGTCGCGCCGGAGACCAAGACCTTTATGCATTCCTGCGGCGCCATCTATGACGTCATCGACCTGATGATCGATGGCGGGTTCGATATCCTGAACCCCGTCCAGTGGTGCGCGGGCAACCACTCATACCAGGAGTGGAAGGATCGCGCCCGCGGCCGCATCGCCCTCTGGGGTGGCGGCGTGGATTCGCAGCATACGCTGCCCTTGGGTACCGTGGACGAGGTGGTCGCCCAGGTGCACGAGGTGGTGAGCTACATGGTGCAAGACAGCGGCTATGTCTTTTGCAACATCCACAACATCATGGCAGAGATCGCGCCCGAGAAAGTCATCGCCATGTACCGTGCGGCTGGCGAGGTCCAGCTCTAGCACAGGAGGAGAATCTACCCGTGACCGACACACCGATCATCGCGGGCCTGGCCCACGTCTGCTTTGTCGTCGCCGATCTGGAGCGCTCTGCCGCCTTTTACTGCGAGACGCTCGGGCTTCAGCGCGCTTTTTCGTTCGTCAATGACCAGGGCGTCGTCTTTGGCCACTATATCCACCTGGGCGGCCGCCAGTTCATTGAGCTATTCCAGCGCGAGCTGGCCCCGCGCGCCGACGGCCAGTCCTACCAGCACCTCTGCCTGGAGGTTGAGGATCTATCCCGCACTGTCGCCACCTTGCGTCAACGCGGCGTCGATTGCACCGAACCCAAGCTCGGCTCAGATAACGCGTGGCAGGCTTGGATCCAGGATCCCGATGGCAACCGCATCGAGCTGCACCAGTACACGCCCGACGCCAAGCAGACGCCCTGGTTGAGCTGAGGCCGATGGCGGGCATATCCCCCTGCCAGGCCCCGAGGCCCTGGGCAAGCTGCTCATGCCCGCCGCTCGCTATCATCGCCTGCATCGCCTCCTGCAAGCCTAGCTCTCGCCGCCGCGCACGGCCCATAGCTTGGGCGTCATGGCCACGTGTCGCAGCATGGCGCCGACCATGGGCGTCGATCCATCGACCGCGGAGCTGGCCGGGCTGGTGCATGACGTCGCCAAGGAGCTACCCGCCAGCAAGCTCGAGCGCTTGGCCCGCCTGGCCGGCATCACCTACAGCCATCCCTGCGAGCGCCACCCCACCTACCTGCACGCCACGGTGGGCGCCGATCTGGCCGAGACCTGGCTCGACGTCAGCGAGCCCAACGTCCTGCGAGCCGTAGCGGCCCACAGCCAGGGCGGCCCCGATCCCCTGCTGGACGCGCCGCCGCTTGGGTGCGCCGGCTGGCCTAGCGCGGCCGAGCCTATGCCGCCGACTGCGGCTCGTGGCGCTTTTGCTTGTTGCGGGCGTGCGTATCCAGGATGGCCTTGCGGATGCGCAGGCTCTGCGGCGTCACCTCGAGCAGCTCGTCGTCACCCAGGTACTCGATGGCCTCGTCCAGGCTCATCTCACGAGCAGCCTTGAGCCGCACCTCGATATCGCGCGTCGAGGAGCGCATGTTGGTGAGGTGCTTTTGTTTGCAGACGTTGACGGCCACATCCAGGGGGCGCTGGTTCTCGCCCACCACCATCCCCTCATACACCGTGGTCCCCGGCGTGATAAACAGCGTGCCCCGCTCCTCGGCGTTTCGCAGCCCATAGCTGGTCGCCGTGCCGCCCTCGGAGGCCACCAGCGAGCCGCTGCTCCGCGCCGGGATATCGCCAGCCGTGGGTAGGTACCCATGAAAGAGCGCGTGGATGGTGCCCAAGCCGCGGGTCGCGGTCAGAAACTGGTGACGGAATCCCAGCAGGCCACGCGTGGGCACCAAGTACGCCATGTGGACGCTACCATCGCCCTTGGTCACCATATTGAGCATCTGCCCACGGCGAGCGCCCAGCATCTCGACCACCACGCCCACCGCGTCGTTGGTCGTTTCGATATAGACGTCCTCAAAAGGTTCCAGTGCCCGTCCCTGATCGTCATACCGCGTCAGCACCATCGGCCGCGATACCTGGAATTCATAGCCCTCCCGCCGCATCGTCTCGATCAGGATGGCTAGATGGAGCTCGCCCCGCCCCGAAACCTCGAACGTATCAGGGCTGTCGGTATCGGCCACGCGCAGCGCCATGTCATGGCGGGTCTCGTCGCGCAGCCGCGCTCGAAGCTGCCGCGACGTGCCCCAGCGCCCCTCCGTTCCATAGAGCGGCGACAGGTTCACGCCAAAGGACATGCGCACCGTGGGCTCAGCCACCTCAATGGTGGGCAGGCCGCGCGGGTCGTCCGGGCTGGCCAACGTCTCCCCGATGGCGGCGTCCTCCAGGCCCATCAGCACCGCAATATCGCCCGCTTCCACCTGGTCGACGTCGATTCGCCTGAGGCCCTCGTGCACCTGCAAATAGCGCGCCCGTTCCGGGTAGAGCTGCCCGTCCCTGGCGATGCGGGCCAGTTCCTGGCCAGCGCGGAGCCGCCCGCCCGTTACCCGTCCCACCGCGGTAATGCCACGGTGCTCGTCATAGTCCAGCGTCGTGATCAGCATCTGTAGCGGCGCGTCAGCGTCAGCGATGGGAGGTGGCACGTGCCGCAGAATGGCAGAGAACAGGGGCTGCAGGTCGGGCCCCAAGGTGGGCGTCAACCCCGCCTGGCCCGTCACCGCGTTGGTGTACACCACCGGAAAGTCCGCCTGCTCGTCAGAGGCTCCCAGTTCGAGAAAGAGATCAAACGTGCGGTTGAGGGCGTCGGTAGGGTCGGCTCCGCGCCGATCCACCTTGTTGATCACCACCACGGCGGGCAGGTCCATCGCCAGCGCTTGGCGGAGCACAAAGCGCGTCTGCGGCATGGGACCCTCGGCCGCATCCACCAGCAGCAGCACCCCGTCGACCATATTGAGGACGCGCTCCACCTCCCCGCCAAAGTCGGCGTGGCCCGGCGTATCCACGATATTGATCTTGACCTGCTGCGAGGTGTCAGGATCCCAGACGGTGATGGCGGTGTTCTTGGCCAGGATGGTGATGCCGCGCTCTCGCTCCAGGGCGTTGGAATCTAGCACCCGATCGGCCACCTGCTGGTTTTCGCGAAAGACGCGCGCCTGCCGCAGCAGGCCGTCCACCAGCGTGGTCTTGCCGTGATCCACGTGCGCCACAATGGCCACATTCCGAAGCCCTAGCTGCTCCCGCTGCATACAACGCCCCTTCTCCAAGCCCACCTGCGCAAACGCGACCCACGATCATACGCCCAACGCCCTTGGGCGTCAAAGAAGCATGGTAGCCACGTGACCGTGCCCTATCCTGTGCGGCGTCGGCTAGACCCTCGCCTCCTGCCACGATGCGCGGTACCCTGCCGGCCGGCTAGCCTCAGGGCCGTCTAGCGGCCGGTCGCGTAGACATGGTACGCCCGGCTAAAGCTGATGATGGCGTCCAGGCAAGCCGCCGCCTCCAAAAAGGCGCCGGCCACCTGCGTGGTGTAGCCGATGATTCTGGCCATGTCACCGGCCGTCAGCCCGATCTGCGTCCGCTGGGCCAGCGCCAGAAAGACCACCAAGAACTGTCCGCCGATCAGCGCCGCATAGCGCAGATACAGGTACCACTGATGCCTGGTGAGGAGCTCCACATAGACATCCTTGCGCCGGCGGAGCACCTCGGCCAGCCGCTCGCGGTGCGCCGGCACCTTGGGGGCCGTGATCGCGCGGATGGCCGCCCCCTCCACTTGGTTGATCAGACCGTACTGATCATCGCGCAGAACCTGCAACCGCTTGTTAAAGACCACCGTCATCGCCCCGGGGATGACGAGGCTGGCCAGGTAGGCCCAGCCCAGCCGGCCGTTCATCGCGAGCAGGCTAGAGGACACGACAATAATCTTGATAATGACGGGCAAGAACGACCCCAGCACATGGAACGCCGCGTTGGTGATGCCGCTGACTGCGTTGGCGATGCGCGCGTTGGCCTGCCCGGCCTCTTCCGGGTCAATCTCGCGCTCCTCGTCACACAGCTCCAGCGTCATCTGGAGCCGCTTGGCAAAGTCGGTCTCGTAGAACATTTTGTGCCGCAGGATGATGTTGCCACGCATGACCAACGGCGCCAGCAGCGAGGCCCCCAGAAACAGGACCACCACGTTGCCCAAGTCGCCAGAGTCAAACCGATCGATGAAATCACCCAGGAGGTTCACAGGCCAGAGCGCCACCACCTCCTGCACGGCGGTGACGACCAGCACGGCCAGCGCGTACCATTTATAGTCCACGATCAGGCCGAACACATCGTGCCAAAAGCCCGCGTTGGGGCTGGCGGGCATCGGCGCCCGAGGACGCTTGGCGAACAATCTGAGAATAGGCCAACGCTCGGGAGAGCTCATCTTGGTCACCGTCCTCATGGAATGGCGTGCAACGCACGACGCGGGATGATACCCTCACCACTGCCTAATGCCAAATCACCTAACGCATCTTTTCGGCTCTCCGTCGTCTTGCCAACTCTTCCTGCGCCGCCTATGCTACAGCCTAACGAACACACCAGCCCAACCATTGGAGTGAGATCACCCATGAGCATGACAGCCAAGGAACGTATCAGCCGCATTCTGCGCCGTGAGCCGGTAGACCGAATCGGCTTGATGGAGCAGTTCTGGGGCGACACCGCCAGCGCATGGACCCGCGAGGGCCATCTTCAGCCCGGCGAGAGCCTAACGGAGCACTTTGGCCTAGACCTCGAGCTCTCCTGGGCCCTGAGCATGGTCGCCGATCTTGACTGGGAGACCGAGATTCTCGAAGAGACCGAAGAAACCTTGCTGACCCGCAACGGCAACTATGCCGTCATGCGGTCGCACAAGCTGCACGAGGCCACCTTCGAACACGTCGATTTTGGCGTCAAGGATCGAGCGTCGTGGGAAAAGCTGATCAAGCCCAAGCTGACGCCCGATCCGCGCCGCATCAACTTTGAGGCCTACCGCGCGGCCAAGGAGCGCGCCGCACGAGCCAATCGCTTCTTTATGCTCTCGGGCGTCAATGTTTTCGAGATCATGAAGGACGTCACCGGTCACGAGCACATGCTCGTGGGGATGGCGCTGGACCCCGACTGGGTCCGCGACATGGCCGACACCTATGCCCGGCTCATCCTCGAACTCCAGGTAATGTTGTTCGAGCAGGAGGGGTGGCCCGACGGCATCTGGTACTATGAGGACATGGGCTTCAAGGGTCGTCCGTTCATGTCTCCCAAAATGTACAGCAGCATCGTACAGCCAGCCCACGCCGCCACGTTGGGCTTTGCCAAAGAGCACGGCCTTCCTACCATCGTCCACTCTTGCGGTTATGTCGAGCCGCTTATTCCCGGGCTCATGGAGGCAGGCATGGACTGCCTTCAGGTGATCGAGGTCAAAGCGGGCATGGATCTGCTCAAGCTTTATGCCGAGTTCGGCGATCGCCTGTCGTTCATGGGGGGAATCGACGTGCGGGTCCTCTACACCAACGATCGCGCCCAGATCGATGCCGAGCTGGAAGCCAAAATCCCTATCGTGATGCAGGGCAACGGTTATGTCCTCCACAGCGATCACTCTATCCCCAACACCGTTCACTATGACACCTATCGCTACTTTATCGACAAGGGTCTCGAGTTGGGAACCTACCGCTAGACCGCGCCGCGACTATGCAGCCAACAGCCCACCCCGTTTGAGGTGGGCTGTTCTTGTCGGGGCTTGGCTGAAAGCGTCAAGGCGCTACCGGCGGTTCTTGGTGAACTGGACCCGATAGGCCACCCCCACCACGCCCAAAATGAGCCCCACCAGCGACGCGAGATATGTCAGCCCGTTCAGCCAAAAAGTCGAGGGGAGGATCTGCAGCACCATCAAAAAGGCCAGGACGACCGAGAGCACCATGAGCCCCACGCCCAGGATCAGGTAGCGCGTGCCTGCCGAGATCCTCATTTGAAGAGCCAACAAGCCGCCGTATGGCTGGGGCCCAACGTGAACTCGGGTGGCTCCTTGACGTCACACAGCCCCGCGATCGCGTGGCTGCACCGTGGATGGAATCGGCAGCCAGCCGGAGGATTCACCAGGCTAGGAGGCTCGCCCGGCGGCACATCCTTGAAGGTTAGCGCATTCTCTGGATCCGGATCCGACGTCGCGGCCAAAAGGGCCAACGTGTAGGGGTGGCCTGGGTTGCCCAACAGATCGTCCACCTTGGCCTTTTCCACCACCTGACCCGCGTACATCACAAAGATGCGCTCGGAAAAGTAGCGCACCGTCGAGAGATCATGCGTGATATAGATCACGGCCAGCTCGTGCACCTCCTGCAGAGCGCGCATCAGCTTGAGGATCTCCACGCGGATGGAGGCGTCCAGCATCGACACCGGCTCGTCGGCCACAATGAGCCGCGGCTGGAGGATCATGGCCCGCGCAATCACCACGCGCTGCTGCTGCCCGCCGCTTAGCATGTGCGGAAACTTGGGCAGCACTTCCTCCACCGGCGACAGCTTGACCTCTTCCAGCGCCCGAACGACTCTCTCGTGACGCTCGCGGGCGTCTTTGACGCCATTGATGATCAAGGGCTCTTCCAGAATGCTGGATATGGTCATAAACGGGGGCAAGGCGCCAAAGGGATCCTGCTGCACATAGCCCACGTGCGAACGGTACCATTGCATCCGGCGGCTGCCCAGCTCGCTGATCCGCGTGCCCTCAAAGACGATCTCGCCTTCGGTGGGCAGATGCAGCCCCAAGATGGACTTCATCAGCGTGGACTTGCCGCACCCGCTCTCGCCTACGACGGCGATCGCCTCGCCATAGCCGAGATCAAAGCTGACCCCATCCACAGCCCGCACCGAGCCTGCGTGCCCAAAGCCCCAGCGCCGCAGCTCGAACCAAACCCGCAGGTCCTGAACGGACAACATCGTCTGCCCCGCTCGCGACACCCGGGATTCGGCCGGCGTGCTCGTTGCTACATCCATAGCGCTCTCCTGCTAACACTCGCCAAGCATACCGCGCCATCGCACGGCTGGTTTCCCCTAGGCCTCTTTGGCCGCTTCGACTAGGGTGCCCGTGTCCTCGTACAGCCAACAGCGCACCTCACGGCCATCCACCTCATAGACCGGCGGGTTCTGGTCGCAGCGGCCAAACCGAGCCGGGCAGCGCGGCGCAAAGCGGCAGCCGGGCTCAAGGCCGAACAGGCTGGGCGGCTGCCCGGTGATGAACTCGGGCTCTACGTCGGCGCGAAGCCGCGGCACGCTGGCCATCAGCTTTTGCGAATAGGGATGGAGAGGCCCGCTAAAGAACCGGAACGCGTCGCTCACCTCGACGATCTGCCCGGCATACATAACACCCACCTTGTCGGCCAGCTCGCTCGACGTGGCAATATCATGGGTGATCAGGATAAAGCTGGTCTCCATCTCCTCTTTGATGCGCTTGAGCATGTTCATGATGTTGGCTTGCGTCAGCACATCGAGCGCCGAGGTCGGCTCATCCAGAATGATCAGCGCCGGCGCCGTCACCAGCGACATGGCGATGGCCACCCGCTGACGCATGCCTCCGCTGAGCTCAAAGGCATAGCGGTGCAT
Source organism: Anaerolineae bacterium (assembly GCA_040767425.1). GTDB lineage: Bacteria > Chloroflexota > Anaerolineae > UBA1429 > UBA1429 > DAIRUQ01. Next base: position 9,913 of record JAXGON010000023.1, read on the forward strand.
GAAATCGGTAGGCACGCCCACGTGCTCAAACATGCGGCGCGCCTGCGCCAACGCCTCATTCTTGCCGACGCCATAGTGCACCATCATCGGCTCGGCCACCTGATCGCCCACCCGCAATACGGGGTTGAGCGCGTTCATGGCGGCCTGGGGCACCATGGACATTTTGACCCAGCGCACCTGCCGGCGGAAGGCCTCCTCATCCAGCTTCATCGTGTCTGTCCCGTTGAGGTAGACCTCGCCGCTATACGTGTCTACATTGCGCGGCAAGAGGCGAAGCACCGCTTTGGCCAAGGAGCTCTTGCCACAACCGGATTCGCCAATCACCACTACGGCCTCGTTATGCCCCAGGCCGAACCTCACCCCATCCACCGCCTGAACAACGCCCTTGGTGGTGCGAAAGTATAGCTTTAGATCGCGAATGCGCAGCAGTGAGTCGTTTACCATGGCGCTACAGCCCTCTCAGCCGTGGGTTAAAGACCCGGTCCAACGAAAAGCCGACCATCGCAAAGCCGAGCCCCACCAGCATGAGAAGCAACGCGGGCTGCAACACCCAATAGTACTGCCCGTTGTGTACAGCCCCCTGGGCACGGGCGTCGTCAATCACCTTGCCCCAGGTGGGGAGCACGGGATCACCCAACCCCAGCAAGGCCAGCGATGCCTCCAGGAAGACATACACGGGCACGCCGCTAACCAGCGACGGAATCATCACCGGGATGATCCGCGGGATCAGGTAGCGCACAATGATGCGCCCGTTGCCAGCCCCATAGGCTTGGGCGGCCTCGATATAGGGCGCCTCACGCACCTGCAAAAAGATCGCGCGGAACGTCTTGATCGCCCCGCCAAAGATGCTCAAAGCGATGACACACCCCAGGATGACCCAGATGCTGCGGCCGTGCTCCCAGAACGTGCCCACCATGATCAGAATCGGCAAGAGAGGCAGCACCATGTTCACCTCGGTGATGCGCTGGATGAGCGCATCCACCCAGCCGCCGAACCAGACGCCCACCGCAGCCACAAACATGGTGGTCAGCGTGGTGCCCAGAGCCGCCAACAAGCCAAAGGCGAGAGCAATGGGCGTGCCCCACTGGAGGGCGACCATCAGATCGCGTCGGCGGTGGTCAGTGCCAGCCAGGCCGTGCACTTCCCCATAGGAGACCCACTTGGCGTCCACATCAGCGTCGTTCTCAAAGGTGCTGACCAGCACGTCCAGCGTGTAGGTGCCCTTGAGGGGCACCGGCGTCTCTGAATCGGGATCCGCAAAGAGGGCCACGTGAGGCGCTTGGTTGTCAAGACGACGGGCTAGACGGTTGTCTGTGGCCAGTCGATAAGTCTCGGTCGGACGCAGGCTCACCTGCCCAATCCGAATCTCGCGTCCATCAGGGGTATGCCAGGTCAGCGAGGCGTGAGGGGCCTTTTCGTCATATTCGGCGGTGAAAAAGACCACCAATTCCTGTGGAAAGGTATCGTACTGGTAGTCGAACGTGTAACTCAGCGTGATGAGCTGCGATTCGTCGCTGACGGTCTCTACGGTCTTGACGGCCTCTCCCTCGCTGCTATCGAGCACGATGGTGCGCGAGTGCTTTTTCGAGGTGAACCAGTCCACCCATAGCGGCTTGGCCGTCTTGGGACTCTCGCTCCAGATCTCTTCCCCGCCACGCCAGAGCCGGATAGCCTCTTGGTATGGCAGCGTGGCCATGGTGTAACCGCCAAAGACGAGGATAAGCGCGATGATCGTCAACCCAATGATGGCCGAGGGATAGTGACCTATCTCTTTCAAACCGGACCAGATACTCCTCATCATCACCTCGACCCCTAGCTTCCAACCCGGACGCGCGGATCGACCAAAGCATAGACAAAGTCCAGCACGAATACAGTCAGTGCCAACAGATAGGCATAGATCACCGTCGAGCCGACGATCACAGGTGTGTCATAGAGGCCAATAGCGGTATAAAGCAGCCGACCCAAGCCAGGCCAGTTGAACACCGTCTCCAGAATGATCGCGCCCGTCCAGAGGCCGATCAGCATCAGAGCAAAGCTCGTGATGATATTGGGCAAGGTGGGCCGCAGGATGTAGCGCCGCTCGATATCGCGCGACGGCAGCCCCTTGGCCTTGGCCATGTCCACATAGTCCTCGCTGGAAAAGATCAAAAAGAACGTTCGCCAGCTATAGACGCCACTAAAGATACCGCTGATCAGCCAAGCAGCCACCGGCAGGATCAGGTGCTGCAGCACACTCACGGCATACTCCCACTTGTCGTCGGGCGGAGGCGCAGAAACCATGCCACCATAGGGCAACCAGCCCAGGATTGCTGCAAAGATCAGCAGCAAAAAGATCCCATAGAACCAGGCAGGCGCTGACGACAAGGGGGAGAGGGCAATGACGAGCCGGTCTACGATGCTGCCGTACTTGCGGGACAGATACAGCGCGATGATCACGCTCAGCGCAAACAGCAACAGGTTCGACGTTGCCATCAGCAAGAGCGTCGGCGGCAGCCGCTCCAGAATAATCAAGCGCACGGTGCGCGAGCCGCTATCGCTCGAGATCTGCTGCGCACGCCCCAGATTCAGCGTCAACCCGTCCTTCAAAAAGCGGAAACTGCGCAGGATGAACGGCTGGTCCATGCCGAGGCGCTGTTCCTCGATCCTAACCAGCTCGTTGATCATCTCCATGCGCTCTTCAGAGGGCAGTCGCCGAATCTCGGGGTCCATGCTAACGCGCAGCGAGACAGCCTCTTGGATCTGCGCCCGCCGGATGTTATCGACGTGGCCGCCCATATTGGCGATGAGGATCGTCAGGTACACGCCCACCACAACGGTCAGAAAGAGAGCTACCAATCTGGTGACCGTGTACTTGAGGACCCTCGTGGCAGTCCGACTGGATTGTCTGGCCCGCTGCGGTGCGGAGGCCTCGTCGGCGTCGATCGGCTGAATGGCTTCCGTCATGCTGGGCTCACTCTCAACAAAAGCGCGTCGGCTGCCCAAAGGCTCATCCCCAGAGGACCAATCCTCGACTGGCCGAAACGCGCACAATAGTCTCTCGACACTCGGGAGGGACACGCTATGGCGTGTCCCTCCCGGCTTGACGTATCGGCTCCCTGCTACTCGGTCACAAAGAGCAACGCGTCGCTGCTGGGGACGGCCACCAGGTTGGACACCGCCACCACCTCGAGCCGGTTCGAGCCGGCAGCAAGCTGGCTGGTGATATCGGCACCTAGCACCACCTCCCACAGCCCATCGTCCACCGGCGTGGCATCACCAACGGTGACCAGACTGCCCGTGGCGTCAAAGACCATGTAGCGGACCGAGCTGATATCCTTGGCAGGATAGGGCTCGCCGTCAAAGTCGATGAACACGTCATAGACGGCCTCAGACCCGATGGCTACGCGGTCGGGGCCATCCACGAACAGGTCGGCCAGCTTGGGCTCGGCAAAGCCGGTCCACTTTTCCGAGAGATCCGGATAGTCTGCAAAGCGCTTGAGCGAGACCGTCTTCTCGACGGGGTAGGCACGCTCGAGATAGAGCGGGCCCGTGCCGATCCAGAAGTGACCGAACTCGTCGTACCAGTCCATCAGGTTCTGGTAGCGAGCCTGGGCCTCCTCGGCCGACAGATAGTCAGCCATAGTCGGCGCATACGGGATGAACGTATCGGCCAGGGCGGCGTCTAGCTGCCCCTTGAGGATGTCGATGGTCGGGCCGGCGATATAGCTCAGCCATTCCACTTCCATCTCATCGGCCTTGGAAGAGCTAAAGGCAGCCTCACCAGCCTCCTCAGCCATCAGGCCCAGGGTGAGCGCATGCCACGAGCCCTGGCCCTGGTCATAGTATGGCCACCACGTGTCGACGTTCAGCTCGGCGTCCACATTCCACAGGTCACTGTAGGTCTCGATGACCAGCGGGTCCGTGGAGAGGATCTTGACGCCACGGAAAGCCGACATGAACGCGTCGTAGGCAGCAGCGGCGCCCGAGTCATAGTAAGGGCTGCCTTCCTGCCCGCGGTCAAAGGTCAAGATCATGCCCATCAGCACGTCGGCGATGCTAAAGTTGCTGCCGTCGTGCCACTTGACCGTTTCATACAGATCCTCGGGATAGTACACCACGCTCTTGCGCGCGACGGTTTGCGTCTCGGTGTACTTTTCGCCGGCGGTGATGAACCGCTGCTCAACGGGATCCCAGTCCGCCCAAGCATCGTCAGGCACGACGATCTCTTCGGCAAAGTCCAGGTCCACCCAATCCAGCGTCTTGACGACGGGCAAGCCCTCTTGCACGACGACCTCGGCACGCTCAGCGCGCTGCGCGTGGTAGAGGCCCGTGTACGGATCGGGCATGTAACCCATCTCGCCGGTGGAGCGGACCAACATCATGTCATAGATCCAGTTGCTGCCAGCGAGAGCGTTCCAAGGCTCGGTCAGGATGCTGGGCATAGCAACGGTGACGGTGCCGCCCACTTGGCCCACGCGCTGAACCGTAAAGGCCCACAGCCACGAGCCGCTGATAGAGCCGTACAGGTCGGCAGCAACCTGCACGTCGGTGCGATACGGGGCGATAGAGGCCTGGTCCCACAGCCAGATCCGCTGTGATTCCTTCATGCTGAGCTCGAGCGCGCGCTCGGTCAGCTCGCGTCGCTCTTCCAACGTACTATATGTCCGGTTCAGCAACTTGTCGGCCAGGTCGTAGAACTCGGGGTCGTTCACATAGTTCTGGAACAGGGGCCAGGGGAAATACATGTTGGTGTAGAAGACGGCAAAGTTGTCGCCCAGGTCACGCGGCACCTCGGTGGTGATCCAGCCGCCGGTGTAGACGTGCCACAGGCCATCATTGGGGTCGCCACTGGCCCACAGCGGAGACAGCTCAGCGCTGGTTCCATAGCTGCGGGTGACCGTAAAGCCGATATCCTCGAGCTGGCTGGAGACATAGTCGCCGATCTCTCGACGCTCGTCCTCGGTACGGATCAGGAAGATAATCTCAACCGGCTCACCCTCATACTGCCACTTGCCGTCGACAAGCTCGGCGCCCAAGGCCACCATCTCTTCGCTGATGACCTCTTCGGCCAGGTCCTTGTCATAGGCGTACTCGAGCTCGAGGCGGCGGGCTACGTCAGCCATCGTAGCATAGTCGTTGGACGCGCCGTTGAACGGCAGCCAACGGGGGGTGCCGAGGCCGCCCAGGAACTCGTTGACCATGTACTCGCGGTCGATCAACCAGTTCATGGCCTCGCGAACGCGCGCCACATTAAAGGGGTTCAGCTTGCCGGTGCCCGTAAATACGGGGCCAGCGGTGTTGAACGTCAATTCATTGTACGACCCAAATGACTGGGCGTAGGTGAGGTCAGGCGACGCCTCAACCTTGGCCAACACCTCGGGGTTCGAGACGGTGTAGGCATAGATGTCGATGTCGCCGCTCTCGAGGCGGGGCACTGCCGCGTCTGCCGAGGGCTCCTCGACGGCCACGACCGCGTCGACCCAGGCGCCCGTCAAGCTACGGGCAACCTCTTTTTCGACGACGACCTCTTTCTCAACAATCTTCTCGACCTCTTTTTCGACGACGACCGTCTCTTTGACGACCTCGCCCTCTTTTTCGACGACGACCGTCTCTTTGACGACCTGGACTTCTGGCTGTCCACAGGCCGAGAGCACCATGGCCGCCGCTACTAGCACGAGCAGCGCGGAGGCCCACAGACCATGTTTTCTGATCATCATCTTCTCCTCATATTGTGTGGAGACGTCGACAGGGTGTCACGGATTGGCTAGCTGCGGATGCGGCATTCCGCTGGTTATTGGCCAGGCAGTCCTCTGCAGAGCCGCGCGATCACCTCCTCAATACATCGTGCCCATAGCATTCCACTGCCTTTGGGCCTCTTGGGTCTGCGAGAGTTCTCGCTGGAGCCGCCTCGCAGTCTACTGCTTCGGCCAAGCTCCTGGTCCGCTTGGCGGCCAAGGGCCGCACGCGAACCGTCCGTCACACACATGCCACATGCCGCACCTGCGGCACGATGTTGCCAGCATAGTATAGGTGAGATTGATTGTCAAGACACTCCGCACCGGGGTTCTACGTCAAGACACAAGCCTCCACCCACCGTCCACATCGGCGAAAGCACCGATCCCCCAGGATCATGACACCTGTCAGCTCTAGATCCCGCCCGACGGGCCCCCAAGCACTGCCCACATCCGGCCACACGTGCTACGCTAGGTTGGGGTCGCGGCCTTGCCAGAAGGGGCCAGCCGGTGAGAGCTCTGCTTGCGGACCCGTTAGGAAACGCCGGTGGTCATACGTTGGGCCATGGTCGCATCCGTGCTATACTAAGTTGTCTGCCGCCCCATCACCTATCGCATGCACGCGCAGGGTGGGGCGACTCGTTACCTAGGAGACACCTTATGCAGATCGTTACCGATAGCGGCGCCCAACCATGGCTGCCCGCCGAGACGATGGAATCGCTCGGCATCCATATCGTGCCGCTCAATGTCACGTTCGAGGGCGAGACCTACCGCGAGGGTATCGACATCGACAGCGCCACGTTCTACCGCTTGCTCGCCGAGTCAGATGCCCTGCCCACCACATCGCAGCCCTCACCGGGCGAGTTCGCGGCCCTGTATCGCGAGCTGGCCGCCAGCGATCCCGAGATCCTCTCGATTCACATCAGCTCGGGCCTCAGCGGAACCCTCAACGCCGCCCAGGCCGGCGCCAAGCAGGTGCCCGAGGCACGGATTACCCATGTGGATACCCATACGCTTTCGGCCGGCGCAGGCTGGCAAGTGGAGGCTGCCGCTCGCGCTCGAAACGCCGGCTGGCCCCTCGACCGCATCCTGGGCCTGGTCAACCGCATCAGCGCCGCCACTGAGAGCCTCTATACCCTGGCGGAGCTGCGCTACTTGATCCACGGCGGGCGCATCAGCCACATGAAGGGCTTGATCGCCTCGCTGCTGAATCTCAAGCCGATGATCGGCGTGGAAAAGGTCGGTGGCACGTATCAACAGCGCGGCCAAGTGCGCAGCTTTGCCAAGGCGCTGCGAGGCCTCGTCGACTTGATGGCTCACCAACACGCCCCTGGCAGCCCCTTGCGCGTTCAGGTGCTCCATGCCGCCAACCCCGAGGGCGCCGAGCAGCTTTGCGATCTGGTGGACCAGCGGTTCGACTGCACCTGGCTGCCGACGGGCCCTATCTCGATGGTCTTGGGAGCGCACACGGGGCCCACCATGGTGGGCGTGGCTTTCGGGCCTGCCCCTGCCTATGCTGAGATGCCGTAACCGGGCGTCGCACTTGTCAAGGAGAGGGACTCGTGACACAGTGCGCCTATCAGCCCGACCCCGACTTGGGGCGGGTGCGTGATCTCCTAGTTGAGACCTTCCCGCGCTTTTTCGAGCTGTCGAACTGGCGCATCGAGCGGTGGAACTATTGCCGGTACTTTCGCGCCGTTCTTTGGCGACCCTGACCCCTCTGCCAACGCCGCCTGCATCCGCTACTGGGAGGAGACCACCCGCATTGGGGAGGACGCGGCGGGACGCATCATCGGCGTGGTGAACATCGAGGCCCCCGCCGAATGGCACCCCGAGTACAACGAGGTCTGGATCCAGCGCCGCCCCGACGCGAACGCCCCCCTGGACGAGATGCAGCGCGCCCCCGACTATGATCCAGAGCTGGATCTGGTCCTCACCAACCCGCGAGGCGAGGGCGTGGCGGTTTGCACCATCTGGTGGGACGAGGCGAACCGCATCGGCATCCTCGAGCCGGTGGGCACCCATCCCGACTATCGCCGGCGCGGCCTGGGGCGTGCCGTGGTCTGGGAGGCCATCCGCCGCGTCGCGGCACGAGGCGCCAGGAGCGTCTGGGTAGGCTCGGTGCAGGCGTTCTACCTGGCCATTGGGTTCCAGTGGCG
>JAXGON010000024.1:0-17052 GCA_040767425.1 Anaerolineae bacterium
GTTTCGTGACTAGGTGACCGCCGATGAATCCGCCGGCGCCGCAAACGAGCGCTCTACGCATATTGTGGAAGCCTTTCTATATGTGCATCTCTTGTGGGTCTGCCAACGCTCACTCGCAATACCCCGCGACTCTCAGCATCTCTAACAACCGCCGCGCGTTCTCCTCCGCCGTGGCCGCCACCGTATCCAACACCACGTCGGCGTGCTCGGGGGCCTCGTAGGGGTCGTCGATCCCCGTAAAGCCCACGATCTCGCCGCGGCGGGCCTTGGCGTACATGCCCTTGACGTCGCGCCCCTCGCAGACCTCTAGCGGGGTGTCGACAAAGACCTCGATGAAGCGATCGGGCCCCACCATGGCGCGGACCTGGTCGCGGGTGGCGCGGTAGGGGCTGACGGCGGCGCAGATGACGCCCCCGCCATGCCGCACGATCTCGGCGGCCACAAAGCCGATGCGCAGGATGTTGGTGTCGCGGTCCTCTTTGCTAAAGCCCAGCCCCTTGGAGAGGTGGGTGCGGACCACGTCGCCATCGAGGACAGTGACGTCACGGCCGTGCTCCATCAGCAGCGAGGCCAGGATCTCGGCGGTGGTGGATTTGCCCGAGCCGCTCAGGCCGGTGAACCAGACGCAAAAACCCTGCTTGCGCTTGGGCGGGTAGGCCTCGGCCAGGATCTGGGCCACCTCGGGGCGGGTGAACCAGTCGGGCAGCGCCCGGCCCGCTCCCAGGTACTCGTCGCGCACCTGGGTGCCCGAGATGGAGGCGGTGCGAGCGCCGGCGGGCACCTCATCGATGGGCGCGTAGCGGTCGTCGTCGGGCAGGTAGACCAGCATCTGGAAAGGCACGATGCCAACGCCGATCTCGGCGCTGTGCTGGATGGCCAGCTCCTGGGCGTCATAAGGCCCATAGAACGGCACGCCGTTGCCATCCACGCCGGGGCCGGCATGGTCGCGGCCGACGATCAGGTGGGTGGCGCCATAGTTGCGGCGGATGATGGCGTGCCAAAGGGCCTCGCGCGGGCCGGCCATACGCATAGCCAGGGGCAGCAGCGCCAGCAGCACGGTGCCGGGCGCATAGTGGTTCTCGGTCAGCGCGCGATAAGTGCGCACCCGGGTATAGTGGTCCACGTCGCCGGGCTTGGTGAGGCCGACGACGGGGTGCAGCAGCAGGGCGCCGTCCACCTCGGCGATGGCGCGCTTGGTGAGCTCCTCGTGGACGCGGTGGAGCGGGTTACGCGTCTGGAAGGCGACCACGGCGGGCTTGCCCATCTTTGCCAGCGCCGCGCGGGTCTGCTGGGGCGTCAAGCGCAGCTCGGAAAAGTCATAGTGGGGCGGCAACTGCAGCACCTGGATGGGACCCGAGGCGTAGCGGCGTTCCCAGCCGTGCATCTCGGCCACCAGCGGGTGCTTGGTATCGGTGGTGCCCAGGACCTGCTGGGCCTCTTGGGCCAGATCCCACGGATAGACCTCGTCGACGCGCATGATGGCCAGCAGGTTGTTCTTGCGGTCGCGCAGGGCCAGCTCCTGGCCTGGGTGGACGTCATCGCCCACGGGCAGCGTGATGGGGATGGGGAAGAGGGTGCCATCGGCCAGGCGCATGGTCTCGAGGACCGCGGCGTAATCGGCCGCGCCCATGAAGCGATCCAGCGGCGAGTAAGCGCCGACGGCCAAGAGCTCGAGATCGCACAGGGATCGCTCGCTGAGCTGGAGGGACGGCAGGCGCGACGCCCGCTCCTTGAGGGCCGGCAACTGGTCCGCCGGGGCCAGCAGATCGACCAGGGCGCCGCCATAGGGCTCGATGAGGGGCTCGGTGAGCTGGGATGTGGTCTTGATGGGGCTCTCGAGGTGGCTCAAGATCAGGCTCCTTTTGGGTTTGGTGTTACGGGCGATAAGGCTAGGCCCGGCGTCACGCCGCGGCTATCGACCAGCTTGTCTCCAGCTACGGCGTGGACCCAGGACCAGTCGATGCTAGCATGGGCAGTATGCACAAAGACGCAGTCGGCGGCGGCCAACGCGTCGTCGGTGAGGGCCACGGATGCCAGCGTGTCGCCATCGGCCAGGCGCAGGCTGGGCACGTGGGGGTCGTGATAGACGACGACGGCGCCACGCGCGCGCAGCTCGGCAATGATCTCCAAGGCGGGCGTCTCGCGCAGGTCGGAGACGTCGGCCTTGTAGGCCACGCCCAGCACCAGCACCCGGCTGCCCTGCAAGGGCTTGCCGCGCTCGTTAAGGGCGTCCTGAATGCGCCCCACCCAGTAACGGGGCATGGACGAGTTGATATAGTCGGCCAGCTCGATGAAGCGGGTCTCGACCCCCATGCCACGGGCCTTCCAGGAGAGGTAGAGCGGGTCGATGGGAATGCAGTGCCCGCCCAAGCCGGGGCCCGGATAGAACGGCATATAGCCAAAGGGCTTGGTCTTGGCGGCGGCGATAATCTCCCAGATATCCAGCCCCATGCGTTGGCAGATCTGGGCCATCTCGTTGGCCAGGCCGATGTTCACGGCGCGGAAGGTGTTCTCCAGAATCTTGACCATCTCGGCGGCTGCGGGGCTGGAGACGGGCACGATGGTCTCCACGGCGCAGCGGTACAGGGCGCTGGCGACCTCGGTGCAAGTCGGCGTCAGGCCGCCCAGCACCTTGGGCGTGTTGCGGGTGTTCCAGGTGCGGTTGCCGGGGTCGACACGCTCGGGCGAAAAGGCCAGGAAAAAGTCCTCGCCCACGGTATAGCCGTTGCGCTGGATGCGCGGCAACAGAATCTCGGTGGTGGTGCCCGGGTAGGTGGTCGATTCCAGCACCACCAGCATGCCGGCGCGCATATGCTCGGCCAGGCGGTCGGCGGCGGCCACGATGTAGGAGATGTCAGGGTCCTTGGTCTTGTTCAGGGGCGTGGGCACGCAGATGATAGCGGCGTCGCAAGCTCCGCCGTTCGCGTCGGCCTGGTCCAGTGCCGACCAATCTGTGGTGGCCGAGAGGCGGCCGGCCTGGACCAGCCCCGCCAGATCGTCCGTGGGGACGTCGTCGATGTAGGAGCGGCCGGCGTTGATGCTCTCGCATTTGCGGTCGTCCACATCGATGCCAGTGACGGTCAGGCCGCCGCGGGCGAACTCGACGGCTAGGGGGAGGCCCACGTAGCCCAGACCGATGACGGCCACGCGGGCCGTTCGGTCGTGAATTGCATCAAGCAGATGCGTTCGATGAGGCATTCAGCGCCTTGCGATTCGGTAGATGTTGTGGACCCGAGAGCGCAGCCTCGCGCGGCGCGTCCAAACAACAGTAGGTGGAATGAGCATGCTATCCAGAACAGGCCTAAAGCCCTCAGAAGCCGTCCCTCAGACCTGACCTATGATAGCATGGGGGATGGCCGAGGTCAACCTCTCAGCGGGGCTAGGTGTCAAATCGCCGTAAAGGTTTCCCCACGGATGGAGCGAACCCTCATCGATGGGACGGCGGCGGGCACGGCCGCCCCTGATGCCCGCAAGCCGTCCGTCACACGGCTCCTATCGACCCTTTTCGCTCGCCTGAGAGCTCTCCCACGTGACGAAGGCTCCCGATCCGCATAGAATGTGCACCAGGGGGCCCAGGCCGATCAGAATGCCAATCTCCTTGCCACTGAGGCCGACGCCCTGATAGTGCAGCGTGAGGAAAGGCGTCAAGGCAGCCATGCCACCATAGTAGAACAGCTTGGGGGCTAGTAGACGGCGATCGATCTCGAGCCTCACGCGCTAACCACCCCTATCTGTGTCGGACGCGCGGCAGGCCAGACGGAAACATGGTGCGATTCTACCCAGCCGGTGGTGCGTGGGCAAGCGAGCGGCACTGGCATCCGCCGAACCACTCCGGGGCGCCTAACCCGTCCCCAGAGTCTTGGGGACCGACAGGACTGCTTGTGACGTGCTCGAGCGAATGGGGTCACGCTACCCAGTCACATCCAGGGTTCATACGGCATCGCGATGGTTGGCAACCCTGCTCCTCGGTGAGGTTTTCTTGAATGGACACGGGCGCATGACCGCCATGGGCCTCTGCGGATTCGCCTTTCCACGCTACCTTGCAGTAGACTGACAGGGTATCAAGGTGCCCGTAGATCGCCTCGTAGGAGCAGACGCCACCTGCGAGGCCAAGCCATCACCGAGGAGCATCGCCAGATGCACGCAAGCGGTTCGATCCATGGCAAGCAGAGAACCCAAGAGGGCTGGTACGCACTGTTCCAGGTGCATCAGGAAGCGATCCTGCCGCTACTTGTAGCCACGTTCGTGGTGGGCATGCTTGTCTTCCTGCTGACGCCAGAGTTCCCCCTGGTGGGCCCGTGATCGGGCTGTCCCTGATGGCCATCTCTCTCACGGCGGCTGGTCCGACAGCGCCACTACTATGTCTGCGCCGCCTGCTGGTCATGGCCTGGATGGGCTGGTCCGCCACCTGCGCTCTTCGGCCCCATCTGCCCTCGTGCTCCTAGGGGGCCGTGGGGCTGGCGGCCTCTTTATCAGCGTCCGGGCCGCCCTATTGGTCGCCATCGTCGCCACCGGCATGTCGGGACTCGCCGCTGAGGCCTGAGTCGCCCTTTGCCCCGTGGACGGGCTCGTCGTCGCCACGCTGATCTGGGGGACGTTCCGTGAGACAATCGGTGCGGCCGACCGAACAGGCCATGGGTTGGTTCTGGCACAGCTATACCCAGGCCCAGAGACATCTGGAGCTGGCACGACCGCCAAGGGGAGCTGAATCAGGCGGTCAAGGACCGCGATGCCGCCTCCAGTCCGAACGGCTAAATCAGCTCCTGCACGCCGCCCGGCGAGCGGCGGAAGAGGCAGAACGCGCCAAGTCCGAGTTCGTGGCCAACGTCAGCCACGGCAGGACGCCGCTCAACTTGGTGTTGGGCTTTTCCGAGATGATCGTCGATGCCCCGAACACCTACGGTGTCTCGCCAGGTCGCCTTCTGGCCGATGTCGCGGCATCCAGCGTAACACAGAGCACCTCCAGCCTAATAACGACGTCCTGGACATGAGCAGAGCCGAGGCCCAGCGCCTGGTTCTCAACAAGGAATGGATCGGTATCGGCGAGATCGTCGAGTCGGCGTCCGGCCTTCGCCCCTTGTTCGAGTCCGCGGCCTGTATCTGCGCACGCTGAGCCCGGCTGCCTTGCGATCGCACCCGTATCCGACAGGTGCTGCTGAACCTTCAGGGAACGCGGGACGCTTTACTGAAAAAGGCGGCGTGACCATTGAGGCAATGACGGTAGGCGCTTCGCGTGGCCGTGAGGGACACGCCCGGCATCCGCGAGTCTGAGCTGGCTCGTATCTTTGAGCCCTTTCGCCAGGTCGACGGCACGCTGAGGACCAAACAAGAAGGCAGCGGGCTGGGACTCCACATCAGCCGCCGCTTTGTGGAGTCACGGGGTGAGATGGGCGTAGAGAGCCGTCCTGGCAGCGGAGCACTTCTGGTTCACCCTACCGTAGGACGACGCCCCGACGCCTCGATGCCAGCCGGTGGGTGAGCAACGAGTGGGACCCGGCGCCGGCCAGGCTCACACCGCGCATTGAGCCCATGCCCCGCATCGTCATCCTGGAGGCCCGCGAGCATCTCCGCTCGCTGGCGGAGCGTTACCTGGAGTAGAGATCGCGGCGGCCATGTCCATCCAAGAGGCGAAAGTCTGCTGGATGCCGTCCCGCGCAGGCCCTGTTCATCCGGGGAGACCGATGCGCAGGAACGAATGGACCGAGGCTGGGAGACACGCGCTTTGCGACGCCGTGGTGACCTGCGCCCCGTGATTCCGCCATCGGAGGCGACCCAGGTCGCTGGGTACCTCACCGCCGGCACCGCGCGCCTCCGCTATCGACGGCTGCCAGGACGTTGTTGCGTGCTCCAGCGACGAAACCGCGATCGTACAGCTCTTTTCACGGTGCTCACCGCTCCAGAGCGCGGACGTGCCTCGGCCAGCAACGAGAGGCCGATCTGCTCCGAGCGCGCCTGACCTCTTGCTGATCTGGTGATGCGGCGTGGACGGCTTCGTCTGCGGCATGGCCCAGATCCGGACCAAGTCGATCCCGTCATCATTCTCTCGGCATGATCCCGGGGGCAACGAAGTGACCGTGCAGGCGTTTCGATCCGCGCGGGGGCTCGATGCGACATGCTGCGGGCATCGCTCGCAGCTACTCGATCCTGATGGTTGCCGCACATTGCGCGGTCGAGGGCCGAGGAACCGCGACGGTGACGGCTTGGTCAAATAGAGGTTGCCCAGCACCGCGCCAGGCCGATTCGGGAACACCGTGCATACGATGACGGGAGCGAACTCGTCGTGGCAGGCGGCCAGACCTCCAACCATCGATCGAGGGCATCATGACGTCAGCACCACCAGCTGCGGCCGCAACCGAGCAACGCCGCTAAAGTCGCCAGGGTCAACAGGGTGCAACCGGAACCGCGAGCCCACGGCAAAGCGTTGGTAAATCGGCAAAGTCCTGGTTGTCGTCGATTAGGGCGACGTCCACCAGAGCGGCGACGGGCAGAATGAGATCGACGCTCGGACGCCCGACGCCCTCGTGGAGCTCGCCGCCCAACAACGAGTGATGGTGCGCGCCGCATAGAGGTGATCGGCAGCCGCGGGGTGGGATCCCTATCCGCCCTGGCGGCCCCGTCAGCGTCAGCGTCGTCGGCACCCTGCGCTTGCGCAGCAAAAGAGAGCCGACCGCCGAAGAGGCGATAATGTACGAAGCGGTCGAGATGATGGCCTGTTTGAGGGCCGCGAGATTGACCGGCGGCATTTGGCTCAGCCGATAGGACGCGATCTCGACGTCACAGGAAGCGGCCAACGGCAGCAGCCACGGTGCGTCAAGAGCCTTGGCCATGGCCGCGCCCATCTCCGAAAGCCACGAGACCTCCTCATGATGCGTGCTCCACGGCGCCGCGCCTGGCAGAGGCCTCCTGGTCGCCTTGCTCGCGCGTTTCGCGGTAGAGACGATCGGCCACCTGCACGGCCGCCCTCTGATCGCGGCGGAGCTGGCGCACGCCGACGCCCAACTGGTCGGCCGTCTGCTCCTGATCCATCTGCTGGGCAATGGAGCTGTAGAACCGGTAGATTCGCCAAGCGCGGCTATGCGTTGGCACGTCAGGCCCCGGCTTGAGCGCATCAATGGCCCGATAAGGGTCTTCGGAATCGTGTACAGAACTCGCCACCGCCACCCCCAGACTATCGAGCAGAGGGCTCGCGCAACACGGGGATCGTATAGATGGTTGAGCGCATCGCGGATGCACTCGGTGAACGCATCAGGTGCCAACATGTCCGGACTTCCTATTCATGTCCGAGCGAGGGCGTTTCGCCCCGCGTACCCGCGGAGACGCTAATGTGATTGAGGCTAGGTGTTCGGGACAACCCCCGCATGTGCCTTGTTCGCCTGCGTCCAGCCAGCGTGAACCATGGGCAGAGATGAGACAGCCGTTACGATGATCAGGTACCGGAAGTAGCCCGGCGATGTGTCCAGTTCAAGGCGCGTTTTGCTCAGCACGTACACCGCTATTCCGCGGGAAAGGATGGGTTCATGGCCAGCTAAAAGTTCTCTCTGCGTGTGTATCACCGATCAGTACTAGGAGGAGAACATGTCCGAAAGATCAAGCCAACGAGCTCTTTCCCGCAACCGTTTGAGCCGTCGCCGGTTCCTCGGCTACATGGCGGCCGCGTGCGCGGCGGCCTGGCAGCCGCCAGCCGCGCCTTCCAACGGCGGCTCCCGCCCGAGCGAGGTGGAGAACACCTACCGCCCAGCCTGGAGCTCCGCGGACACCATCGAGATGTGGATGTGGAGACGCAGGAGCCTGGTGTGGAGGCAGCAGCGGCTCAAGAAGAGTTCCCGATGTCGATTCATGGACGCCCCCTTGGGACCTCACCAGAAGCCCTACTCGATGGCCGCCGTCGCCGAGGGTCTGCCCTCCATCGTCGAACGGGGCCTATACCGCCTTGTCAACAGCGGCGGCGTCAGGACGTCACCGAGTACGTACGCCCTACGAGAAGGATGTGCTACATACTACTGGCCGAGTCGATCATTGACGACAGAATCTACCAGTTCCCGACGACACCGCGTCATGATGTTCGGCTATCGGTGGGACATCTTGAGGAAGGCCACAAGTGCGCCCGATGAGGTCTTTGAGCTGTTTGCACGATGGACCTCCTGACGGTCGGCCCTGATGAGACCGATCCGCGTTCAACATGACCCGACGCCGGCGTCTTTCAACTATCATCCAGACACCACCGGCTACTTTGACGTGAGGCGAGGTGATTTTCGACCTGACAGCACGCGCTGAGCTCAGACCGTCAAGAGAATGTTCGACTCGGCCTTACCACCCGCTACGATCAGGGTCCTCGTCTGGCAGGCCTACAAAGACGGCGAGTTGGCCTGCATGTTCTACCCGAACTGGCAAGACTTTGTCGTCATCGATCAGGCGCCCGACACGGTGGGCAAGTGGCGTGATGAGGAGCCGCCGCGCCAGGGAAGAAGGCCGGTGCAGAACGGCTGTCTATTGGTGATCCCGCTGTCAAGCCCGCTGAGGAACGCGACCTCGCGGCTCGGGTCACATTACATGAAGTTCACGGAGAAAGCTACGGTAGCGCACATGCGCGAGTTCTCCGAGCGTTCGTGTCCTACATCCCTGGTCCGAGGCAAGGCTGACTTTCCTCGCGGTGCTGGATAACCAGTACGTCTACCAGCTCTATCGAAAACCGCAGAAGAAGAGGATATCCTGCCGTGGTACGCAGCACCACTTCGTTCTTCAATGACGCGGGGACGGCAGCCAGTGAGGCACTGTTCAAGATTCTACAGAATGCCCCGATTGAGGAAACGCTCAAGGAGGCAGCTACTCTATCCGATCGATCCAGGACAGAAGATGAAGTAAGATGGGGCGGGCTACCTGCGCGGAGCCCCGCCTACTCCAGGCATCACGGGTAGTGAAAAGGAGGGGTGTAGGTGGCTCCAGCACAAACTGTCCAGAGTGCGCACCGCATCCGGTGGCATGATCTTCGACCAAAGGTTGCACCATATCTTTTCGCTTCCTTTTTTTTTCTATTTTTTATTTTCTGGTTGTTTCCAGTTGGATGGTCTATCGTCCTTAGCTTTCAGCGCTGGAGTGCTACGGCAGTCCGGATAGGCCGGCAATTACAGGTTTGTACTCCACTCCGACGCGGTGAAACGAGGATTCGCGAATATCGCATGGTACGCGATTGCTAACAACGTTTTCCAACTCACCATCGCACTCACCGTGTCGGTTCTGTCGACCTCCCGTTCCTCCGCGCATCAGTGGCACCCTGCGCGTGCCTACTACACCCAACCTCGTACTGGAGTCACCACGGGGATCCTATTCGCTATCATACTGGCGCTGGGGGCGTCCTGATCGGCTTGGAGTGTGGGCCTTCGGTGAGATGGCTCCAATCGGTCGAGTGGTCAAACCCGCGGTCCTGCTGGCCGGTGGCTGGCGCTGATCGGGTACTGATCATCATGTTCATGGCGGCTCCAGGGCATTCCAGACGAGTACTATGAATCGGCCGATCTAGACGGAGCGACCCTGTGGGAGCGGTTCCGCTATATCACCTTTCCCCTGAGACCCGTCTTTTGTACGTGATCATCACAACACCATGGGCACACCCATCTTTGAGGAGCCTTTCCTGCTCTTTGGCACCGGCCTGAGAGGTGGTCCACTCAACTCCGCCACGACGCCAGTCCTCGAGATGTACAAGCTCGGCTTTATATTTGGCTCGGCAGCGCTTGCCGCAGTCGGATGGTGGCCGCGTGGTTATCGTCGTCAGTACGACGCAGTCGCGCTGCCCGACGGGGAGTGGTCAGAAGACAACGACGAGATTCCTTCCATTCTGGGAAAAGCAGTCATCACTCTGATCGTTGTGGTGGGCGCTCTTTTTGTTCTGCCACTGTGCCACGTTGGACGTGGCACACGTCAGAGATATTCAGTTCCCGCCCAAGTTCCGCCAGGTCCGTACTTGCTCGACAACCTCACGCGGCTAGAAGCGCGGCTGGGGATCGGGCGTGTTCTATCCTGTGTGACCACATCGGTCAGCCTGGGCCTCTTCTGCTCGCTGGCCGGTTTGCCTTTGCAAATACAACTTGCTCTAAAGAATGTGTTCTTTTACATCCTGCTAGCCACAGGGTGCCGCAGATCACGGCGATCCGCCTTGCCATGATGGTTCGATTGGCTGGATCGACTCTTATCAGGGCATTATCATCCGGGGTTGGTGCCCGCGTTCGGGTCTTTGATGCGCATGGGCGCCGAGCAAGCGATATCGGATGAGATCCTGGAGGCCGCCAGGATGGACGGCGCCAACGAGCTCCGGTGTTCTTCCAGGTGGCATTGCCGGCCCTGATGCCAAGGGCCGCCCGGCATCTTTCGTTTCTCTGGCACCTGGGGCTCTTTCTTCTGGCCTCTGATTGTGCTAAGATCAACCGAGATGTTCACGCTGCCTGTGGCCCTTTCGTCCATCCTGGGAGCCTATGAGCAACCCTATGACCTGTGCTCGATCCCGCTGGGATCATCCGCTGATCGCGCTGTTCTTTGCGACTCAGAGATTCTTCCTAAAGTCACTGATCGCCGGAGCGTTCAAGTAGGCTCGTCTACAACGCTGGCATCATCGAGTTTATGGGATCAACCTGTAGTATCTGGAGGTCAGATTAGGATGAGCAAGACGCGCATCGGATTCGTCGGCGTAGGGAGCATGGGACAGTGCGCCCATCTACGGAACTATGTCACCGTGCCCAACTGCGAGGTGGTGGCGCTGGCCGAGCTGCGGCCGATCTTGGCGAGCAAGGTGGCGGCCCGCTACGGCGTGCCGCATGTGTACAGCTCGGCCGAGGAGATGCTGGCGTCGGAAGAGCTGGATGCCCTGGTGGCCTCGCAGCCGTTTACGCGGCACGGCCAGATCGTGCCCGAGCTGCTCTCGGCGGGCATCCCCCTCTTTACCGAAAAGCCCCTGGCGAGCTCGGTGCCGGCGGGCCGCCGGGTGGCCGAGGCGGTGGCCGCCAGCGGCACCTGGCATATGGTGGGCTACCACAAGCGCAGCGACCCGGCCACCATGTACGCCAAGGCCGAGATCGACCGGCTGAAGGCCTCGGGCGAGCTGGGCGCCCTGCGCTACATCCGCATCACCATGCCGCCCGGCGACTGGGTGGCGGCCGGGTTCACCGACCTGATCCGCTCCGACGAGGCGCTGCCCGAGCTGTCCTACGACCCCGCCCCCGACGACATGTCCGCCGAGGAGTTTCGGGCCTATGTGTCGTTCGTGAACTATTATATCCACCAGGTGAACCTGATGCGCCATCTGCTGGGCGAGGACTATACCGTCGCCCACGTGGACCCCTCCGACGTGGTGATGACCGTCACCTCGGCGTCGGGCGTGGCCGGGGTGATCGAGATGTCGCCGTACCAGACCACCGTGGCCTGGGAGGAGGCGGCGCTGATCGCCTTTGAACGTGGGTACATCAAGCTAGAGCTGCCGGCGCCGCTGGCCTCGAACCGGCCCGGGCGCGTCACCATCATGCGCGATCCCGGCGAGGGCGCCACGCCCACCACCGAGAGCCCGACGCTGCCGTGGGTGCACGCCATGCGCCAGCAGGCCATCAACTTTGTGGCCGCGGTGCGCGGCGAGCGGCCGCCCATGTGCCAGGCCGACGAGGCCCTCAAGGACCTGCTGGTGGCCCAGGAGTACATGCAGCGCCTGGCCGAGGCGCGTAGCTAGCCGCGGTACCCATACCGCGCGCGACCGGACGCGGATTGGAATCCGCGCCTACGTTGCCCCGCGGCGAACCGTGTGTAGGAGCGAACCTTGTGTTCGCCAGAACCCTGAATAGGAGGTACAACCATGAAAGTAGCGATCATCGGCGCGGGGAGCGTGGTCTTTTGCAAGACCCTGATGCTGGACATCATGGCCACTCCCGGCCTGGAGGACACCGAGTTTGCGCTGATGGCGCCCAGCAAGCGTCGTACGCCGCAGGTGGAGGCCTTTGCCCAACGGGTCATCGCGCGGAACGGCCTACCCGCCAAGGCCTGGATCACCACCGACCGACGCGAGGCGCTGGATGGGGCCGATTTCGTCATCGCCACCTTCCAGGTGGGCGGCGTGAAGGCCTTCGGGTACGACTATCAGATCCCTTACGACCACGGCGTGGACCAGTGCATCGGCGACACCCTGGGACCCGGCGGCATCTTTCGGGCGCTGCGCAGCATCCCGGTGACCATGGACATGGCCCATGACATGGAAGAGCTCTGCCCGAACGCGCTGCTGCTCAACTATGTGAACCCCATGGCCATGATCTGCTGGGCGCTGGGCCAGACCAAGGTCCAGTTCGTGGGCCTGTGCCACGGCGTGCAGACCACCATGGACCTGATCTCGGGCTATGTGGACGTGCCCAAGGACCAGATCGACTTTATCTGCGCGGGCATCAACCACATGGGCTGGTTCCTGAAGCTGGAGCACGAGGGCCGCGACCTGTACCCGCTGCTCAAGCAGCGCTTTGAGGACCCGGCCTACTATGCCAACGAAAAGGTGCGCGGCGAGGCGTTGCGGCAGTTCGGCTACTTTATGACCGAGTCCACCGGGCACCTCTCCGAGTATCTGCCCTACTTTCGCAAGAACCAGAAGGCGCTTGACCTCTACTGTGACGAGCCCGGCTTTGGCGGGGAGACCGGCGCCTACTACCAGTGGTGCAAGCTGGTGGAGGATCGATTCGAGGGCGTGGACATGCTGGCTGACGAGCCCACCGAGCTGCCCAAGCGTAGCATCGAGTACGGCTCGTACGTCATCGAGGCGATGGTCACCGGGCGCTTGTTCAAGCTGAATGGCAACGTCATCAATGGCGGGATGATCAGCAACCTACCGGCCGACTGCTGCGCCGAGGGGCCCATCTATGTGGACCGGCTGGGCCTGCACAAGACCGTGGTGGGCGACCTGCCCTCGCAGTGCGCCGCGTTGAACCTGACCAACATCAACGTGCAGCGACTGGCCGTCGAGGCGGCGCTGAGTGGCGACCCGGAGCAGATCGTCCACGCCTGTGCGCTGGATCCGCTCTCGGCGGCGACCCTGACGCTGAAAGAGATCCGTGACATGGCCGCCGACATGCTGGAGGCGGAAAAGCAGTGGCTGCCCCAATTCGAGGGCAAGAGCATCCGGCCCACGCCGACCATCGTGGTGCCCGAGGGCATCGAGCGGGCCAAGGTGCCGGTGGACCCGGCCCTGGCCATCATGGCCCGCTTTGGCGAGCTGGCGGGATAGTAGCAGACGACCCAAGACAGCGGTTGGGGCGAACGTAATGTTCGCCCCAGCGCATACCGCAGCAAGGAGACCTTATGCCACTCAAGTGGGATCGTGTCCTGATCGCCGACGAGCGCTACGAATCGTGCGGCGTGTTTGACGTGGACGGCGACGGCGTGCTGGACATTGTCTCGGGGGCCTATTGGTATCGCGGCCCCGACTATACCCAGCGCTACCCCATCGGCGAGATCATGGCCGTGGGCGAGTACTTTGATGATTTTTCGACCTTGCCCATGGATATCAACGGCAACGGGCGGCTGGATTTCGTCACCGGCGGCTGGTGGGGAGACACCCTGCGCTGGCGCGAGAACCCCGGCACCGCCGAGGAATGGCCCGAGCATATCATCGCCCATTGCGGCAACGTCGAGACCACCCGCATGTGGGATATCGACGGCGACGGCCACCCCGAGATCATCCCCAACACGCCCGGCGGCCCCGTCGTCGCCTACAAGCTGATCCGTGATGCCCAGGGGCGCGGCACCGGCGAGTTCCAAGCCTACACCCTGTGGGACCAGCCCCAGGGCCACGGGCTGGGCTATGGCGACCTGAACGGTAACGGCCGGGGCGACATCATCCTGGCCAAGGGCTGGCTGGAGGCGCCCGAGGACCCCTGGGCCGGCCAGTGGCGCTACCATGCCGACTGGGAGTTCCCCGCGGCCAGCGTGCCCATCCTGGCGGTGGACATCACCGGCGATGGGCGCAACGAGCTGATCGTGGGCGGCGCCCATCGCTACGGGTTGGACTGGTACGAGCTGCGCCCCCGCGATGACGGCGGCCTGGACACCGTCTGCCACCCCATCGACCCGTACAACTCCCAGTATCACGACCTGATCTGGGCGGACCTGGACGGCGACGGCGCCTGCGAGCTGGTGACGGGCAAGCGCTACCGGGCCCACTGTGGCAACGACCCCGGCGCGTACGACGACGTGGGGATCTACTATTTCAAGTGGAATGGCGAGTCGTTCTCCAAGCAGGTGATCACCTACGGGCCACCGCGGGTCAGCACGGGCTGTGGCATCGCCTTTGCCCTGGCCGATCTCACCGGCAACGGCTTGCTGGATTTGGTGGCGCCGGGCAAGGACGGCCTGTACCTGTTCAAGAACCGGGGACTGTAGGCCATGCCGCCAACGGAGTTGACGGCCCGCCAGCGCTTGGTGCGCACCCTGCAGTGCCGCCCGGTCGACCGCCCGCCCGTGCCGTACTGGATGGGGTTCGCGCCCTGGCCCCAGACCCTGGAGCGCTGGCGGGAGGAGTCGGGCATCGGGGATCTGGACCCCGCCACCTACTTTGGGCTGGATCCCTACTTTGAGGTCGCACCCATCGAGTACGGGCCCTGGCCTCATGTGGAGCACAAGATTCTACGTGAAGATGCTGACTGGGTCGTCTCCATCGACTTTCGCGGCATCACCATGCGGAATCGGCGTGACGGGCTTTCCATGCCCGAGTGGATCTCCCACCCTATCGCTGATCGCGCTGCGTGGGAGGCCTACAAGGAGCAGCACCTTCAGCTGCGGCTGGACGAGCGTTAGCCAAGCTGGACGCGTTTGCGGCGGAGGCCACGCAGCGCGACGCCGCCGTGCAGGTGGGCGTGTTCCCCTGGGGTGTGTTCGGCACGCTCCGAGACATGTTGGGAGCCGAAGAGTGCCTGATCAGCTTTTACACGCAACCTGACCTTGTTCGCGATATCATCGAGACATATGTCGAGCTCTGGCTGGCCCTCTATGAGGCTGTGACCGAGAAAGTGGCCATCGACCACCTCCACATCTGGGAGGACATGTCGGGCAAGCAGGGCAGCCTGATCTCCATGAAGATGGTGCGCGAATTCATGATGCCGGCCTATGAGCGGCTGGCAGGGTTCTGTCGGGCCCACGACGTGCCCATCATGTCCGTGGATAGCGACGGCATCGTGAACGAGCTCGTGCCGGTCATGATGGAGCATGGCGTCAACGCCTTTATGCCGTTCGAGGTGCAAGCCGGCAACGACATCCTCGAGACCCGCAAGCAGTATCCAACCTTGGGCATCTTTGGCGGGCTAGACAAGCGCGCCTTGGCGGTGGGCGGCCGTGCCATGAACCGCGAGCTCGAACGAGCCGAGGAGATGTTCTCCCTGGGCGGATGGGTCGCGGGGTTCGACCACTTGATCCCGCCGGACGTTCCCTGGAAGCACTTTGCCGAGTTTATGCAGGAACTCATCCGCATCGCCGGCCTGTAGGACGTGAGGAGGCCCTGGAACGGTCCCAGGGCCTCTCTTTGTGTGCGGCGCCATCGCGCGCCAATCGCCATGCCTTAGCCCCCTTTCCGACGGCTGGTCGCGTACCCCCGGCTCCCCACTCCTCCAGCGCACGCATCCTGAGGCCCGGGCCTATTGTAGCGGGCGGGTCCCGCGCGTAGAATGGCCCACAAGTCAGATCAACCTGGACCAGGATAGCCCCGTGACCGCACAGCAGCTCTGGCTAACGCTCATCATGCCCCTGCTCTACACGATCGCTTTCTTCGGTGCCTACGAGATCACGGGAGAGCTGCCGGTGCCGTGCTTTTTCCTGGACTATCGGGTGTACGGCTGGTTCAGGGTGGCGACCAAAGGCATGGGGGTACTCGACTGGATCGTCTTTGCGGTGGTACTGATCGGCGTCGGGGCGGCCGCACGCAGGCTACAGGCCGGCGCTCAGAGGAGGCCGCTGGCCATCTCGGCGCTCACGGCGCTGTGATGATGGGCTGCTCGGTGGCGTGCGGAGCTCTGGGCCTCAGGAGCGTAGGCCCACCCGGCTAGCGATCCATGGACTTTTGTCGACGCGGTGAGTAGGGAGGGTTCCAGCGATGACCATTCAAGATACCATCGAGCGGATGACCTTACGCGACCGGGTGGCCTTGTGCTCGGGGGGCGGCGCCTATGAGACCAAAGCCTTGGAGGCGTACGGCATCCCCCGCCTGTTGCTGATGGACGGGCCGCACGGCATTCGCAAACCCCTTTCGGACGGCGACGTGGCCGATCTGGGGCGAAGCGAGCCGGCCACCTGCTTCCCAGCGGCCTGTCTGACCGCCTGCTCATGGGATCGCGAGCTCCTCCGAGAGATCGGCACGGCCATTGCGCTCGAGGCGCGGCAGCACCAGGTGGACGTCGTGCTGGGGCCTGGGGTCAACATCAAGCGCAATCCCCTTTGTGGCCGCAACTTTGAGTACTACTCGGAGGATCCTTTTCTAGCCGGGGAATTGGCCACTTGGTGGATCCGCGGCCTGCAGAGCCAGGGCGTCGGCGCGTCGCTCAAGCACTTGGCCGCGAACAACCAGGAGACCGACCGGATGACCTCCGACAGCCTGGTGGATGAGCGCACCCTGCGCGAGATCTATCTGGCGGCGTTCGAGCGGGCCGTCACCGCCGCCAGCCCCGCCACGGTGATGTGCGCCTACAACAGGGTGAACGGCACCTACTGCAGCGACCACAAGCGGCTGATGCGAGAGATCCTACGAGACGAGTGGGGTTTCCGCGGCCTGGTCGTCACCGACTGGGGCGCCATGAACGACCGCGTGAAGGCCTTTGAGGCCGGCGTGGATCTCGAGATGCCCGCCAGCGACGGCTGGTTCGATGAGACCATCATGGAGGCGTTGACCAACGGCGAGCTCTCCGAGGAGCTGCTCAATGAGAGCGTCGGCCGCATCCTGGCGCTGATCGAGGCCACCTCCGAGAGCCGTCAGGGCTCGCACCAGGTCGACCTCGATGCCCACCACCAGATAGTGAAACGGATCGCGCTGAACTCGGCAGTGCTGCTCAAGAA
>JAXGON010000025.1:0-15863 GCA_040767425.1 Anaerolineae bacterium
GCATACCCGCTCAGCGCCCCCTCCGGCCTCAGCAGGGCGGCCAGCCCTTAAAAGTCCCCCGTGGAGAGACCCCGCAGGTAGAGCGCCGCTGCACTTGGCCATCCGCTAGACGTTGAGCATCAGCCATGCTCTGCAAGGGGGCACTCTTTACACCACTTGGCGAGACACATACCTGTTCTTTCCAGGCGTCAGGCACCGACAATGGCGCCTGAATAGGTGGGCGTTCAGGAACTCGGCGCCGTTGCTCGGCGTGTTCACCATTGACATGGGTTGCCCGAGATGCTATATTGGCAGCAAGTTGCTAGGCCGACCGTGAGCGGGATCTGCAGGTTTCGCCGAGTCAGACCTACTGCGGGCTCGGCTTGGATGACAGGCGAAGGTGACGGTTCGCCAGAAGGAGGACTAGCAGGAACCAGGCTGACAGTTGCGTCCGCGTGCAGCGTGTGTCGGCCCTTCTGTGCCAAGAAGGGCAATCATGCCAGAGACGGTATAAGGAGGAGTGCGATGCGATCTCCAGTTGTAGGCAGAAGAGAGTTTCTGCGGATGTGCGGTTTGGTGGGAGCGAGTGCGCTGGCCGCCGCGTGTGCGCCAGAGGTGGCTACACCTGCGCCAGAAGAGGTCGCCGAGCCCACTTCTGCGCCGGAAAAGGCCGCCGAGCCCACCGTGGCGGAGGCCAAGCCTACCGTGGCGGAGGCTGAACCCACAGCGGCCCCTGCCAGCAAGTATCAGGAATCCCCGATGCTGGCGGCCAAGGTGGAGGCGGGCGAGCTGCCGCCGGTGGATGAGCGGCTTCCCCTGGAGCCCAAGCTCGTGAACGAGATGCCTTCGTCCGTCTTGACGCTGGAGAGCGGACGGT
The DNA here is from genome assembly GCA_040767425.1 of Anaerolineae bacterium. Taxonomy (GTDB): domain Bacteria; phylum Chloroflexota; class Anaerolineae; order UBA1429; family UBA1429; genus DAIRUQ01. Next base: position 857 of record JAXGON010000025.1, read on the forward strand.
TCGGTGGGGATCTGCGCACCGTCACCGCGGTGCCCGAGTGGGACGCCGACGTGTTCGTCATGAATAACGAGCCGATCATCAACACCCCCGGTATCCTAGCCGAGGAGATCACTCCCAACATCGTCAGGGACCTGGAGGTGAGCGACGACCAGAAAGAGTTCACGTTCTACCTGCGCGAGGGCTTAAAGTGGTCCGACGGCGAGCCGGTAACGACCGAGGACGTGCGTTTTACCATTGAGGACGTGCTGTTCAACGAAGAGCTAACAGCGACGTTCCCGCAAAAGTACCGCGCGGGCAACAGCCTGGATGGCGATCCGATGGACTATGAGATCATTGACGATTTCACCTTCAAGCTCAAGTTCAGTGAGCCGTATGGTGGCTTTCTGCCCGTGCTGGCCATCAAGGGGTGGATCGGATACACGGATCTCATCAAGCCTGCGCACTATCTCAAGCAGTTCCACATCAAGTACACCGACGAGGAGACGCTCAAGCCGCTGATGGAAGAAGAGGCTGTGGAGGACTGGATTCAGCTCTTTAGCCTCAAGGATGTGACTAACTGGGAGCTGTGCAACGCGCACGCTATCGGCTTCCCGCGCTTGTACCCATGGCTGCTTACAGAAGTCACCGACCAGTACTCGATCTATGAGCGCAACCCGTACTATTTCAAGGTGGACCAGGAAGGGAAACAACTGCCCTATATCGACCGCGTCGTCAGCTATCGCGTGGCCGATATGGAGACGGTTGCTATGCAGCACATCACGGGCCAGGTGGACTTTGCCCGCGAGTCGGCAACCATGGCCAAGATGCCGCTCTACCGAGAGAACGAGGAGAAAGGCGGCTTCAAGGCCTTGCTCGCTCGAACGCACGTGACGTACACAGATGTCTTTTTGAACTGGACCTACGACGACCCCGTCTGGCGCGAGGTGGTCCAGAACTTGAAGTTCCGTGAGGCGCTCGCCCATGCCATCGATGGCGATGAGATCATCGACGCCGTGTTCTATGGCGCCGCCGAGCCCTCGACGCTCATGCGCCCTTATGATCCCGACAAGGCCAATGCACTGTTGGACGAGATCGGCATGGACAAGCGCGATGCTGAGGGATTCCGCCTTGGGCCGGATGGCAATACGTTCGTCATCCACTTTGAGACCGCTCCCATTTCGCCCGATCAGGTTCCCACTGCTGAGCTTGTCACCGAGTTTTGGAACACGGTCGGCGTCAAGACTCAGTTCAAGCAGATTGAGGACTCGCTGCGCGGTCAGCGTTTGAACGCAAACGAGATCCAGGCGTCGACCGTCTGGACGCACACGCCCCTCTGGTACATGGCCGACTTTATGCCGACCTGGTGGGCACCGCTGTGGTGGCGCTGGTGGACGACGGATGGGGCCGAGGGCGAGGAGCCGCCGGAAGACGTGCAGGAGCTCTACCGTATGATGGAGTCGCTCTCAGCAGTACCCCCCGAAGAGGGGCGCCAGATACACCAGCAGTGGCTGGATGCGCTGAGGGACAATCTCTACTTCTTTGTTCATTGCGAGCGGCAGATGCAACCGTTGATCGTCAACGCCAAGCTGGGGAACATCGTTGACGATCCGGAAGCCTTTGCTATCGCCTGGAACTTTAGCGGCGAGCAGTTCTACTTTAAAGAGTAGGGTGAGCGCAGCATGAGCTAAGACCGGCGAGGTAACGCGAGCGTGCTCGCGTTACCTCGTGTGTTACGTATCATGTGAGCGTCGGTGTAGAAAGGCAGGGGTGAGGCTTTGCTAGCATATATCGGGCGACGCATTCTCCAGATGATCCCATTGGCGATTGGCCTCTCTTTGCTCATCTTTCTGATCATTCAGCTCCCTCCGGGCGACTATATTACCACGTACATTCAGAACCTGGAGCTGGCTGGCACGGATGTGGCTGAGGCCGAGATCGAGCGCATGATTCATCTGTATCGTCTGGACAAGCCCCTCCATGAACAGTATTTTGCATGGATCAGCAATATAATCCTGAAGGGCGATTTCGGGCGCGCGATGAGCGAAGCGGGTCGGCCGGTGATGGAGCTGATTGGTGAGCGGCTGGCGATGACGGTGACCATCTCGATTCTGACCTTGTTGTTCACTTGGATTGTCGCCATACCCATCGGCATCTACTCGGCGGTCAAGCAATATTCGGTTTTCGATTACATTGCTACATTTATCGGCTTTATTGGCATATCGGTCCCTGGGTTTCTGATAGCCTTGATTATCATCTACCTAGTGTTCGCCCACACGGGCGTAGCCATGACCGGGCTTTTTTCTCAGGAATACATTACAGCGCCGTGGAGTTGGGCCAAAGTTGTGGACGGTCTCAAGCACGTCTGGCTGCCGATGGTTATCATCGGTCTCTCGGGCACGGCGGGCCTGATTCGCACCATGCGCGGCATGATGCTGGACGAGCTGGGCAAGCAGTATGTGATTACGGCTCGCTCCAAGGGCGTGCCTGAGCGCAAGCTGCTCTTCAAATACCCGGTACGTCTGGCGATCAACCCCATGATCAGCACCATCGGCTGGCTTTTGCCGGGCATCATATCGGGAGAGGCGCTGGTATCCATCGTGTTGAACCTTCCAACCACCGGGCCGCTCTTGATGCAAGCTTTTCTGGCGCAGGATATGTACCTAGGGGCTAGCTTTTTGCTGATAACCAGCATGTTAACCCTCGTCGGTACGTTGATCTCTGATATCGCACTGGCTTGGCTCGACCCGCGCATCCGTTTCGGGGCCGTGGGTGAGCAAGGCTAGCAACGGAAAGGGAGTTGTTAATGGCAGCGGCAAGTCAGAGGGCGTCACTTGATCGAGAGCAAGAGGAGTATTATGTTGCCTCGCAGTGGCAGCTCATGTGGTGGAAGTTCCGCAAACACAAGCTAGCTTCCATCGCTGGCCCGATTATCATCATCTTGTATCTTGGCGCCATATTCTGTGGGTTTCTCAGCCCGGCAGTCCCTGGCATGCGGTTTGAGGACTACAAGTACGCTCCGCCTGTCAAGATCCATTTTGGTGAGCTCGAGTCCGGCAACAAGGGCTTGTTCATCTACGATATGGAAGGTACCATCGATAGTGAAACGTTTAGGCGGACGTACATAGTGGACGAGGGTGTCAAGTATCCCATCCGCTTTTTTGTGCGCGGCGAGCCATACAAGATACTGGGACTCATTCCAATGGATGTGCACCTGTTCGGCTCGGACGAGGGGGCGCCGTTGTTTCTTCTGGGCACGGACCGTCTCGGCCGGGACCTATTCACACGCGTGCTCTACGGTTCGCAGATATCTCTATCCATCGGTCTGGTAGGCGTCGCCATCACGTTCATTGTGGGGTTGTTGATAGGCGGCATCTCGGGTTACTTTGGCGGCATCGTCGACACGGTAATCCAGCGAATTATCGATATGATCGTGTGTATCCCCACGATCCCTTTGTGGATGGCTCTGGCGGCTGCGATGCCTCGAGACTGGCCTATCACGCATATGTATTTTGCTATCGTGCTTATCACCTCCTTGATTGGTTGGGTGGGGCTGGCTCGTGTGGTCCGCGGCAAGATCCTCTCGCTCCGCGAGGAGGACTTTTGCATGGCAGCCAAGATCGCGGGCGCTTCCGACATGTACATTATCGTGCGTCACATGATCCCATCATTCATGAGTTACATCCTTGTGTCGCTTACGCTGTCGATCCCGAGCACCATCTTGGGGGAAACATCGTTGAGCTTCCTGGGGCTGGGGCTTCAGCCTCCGGCGGTGAGTTGGGGGGTGCTGATTCAGGATGCCCAGAATTTGCAGACGGTGGCGCATAACCCGTGGCTCTTGTGGCCGGCGGCTTGGATCATTGTAACGGTCTTGATGTTCAACTTTTTAGGGGACGGGTTGCGCGACGCTGCAGATCCTTACAAGTAAGAGGTGAGCCTTGAACAGCAACCATGACAAAGTGATCTTGGATGTGCGTGATCTGAAGGTCTACTTTTATCTTGATGAAGGGATCCTGAAAGCGGTTGACGGCGTCAGCTTTCAAGTGAAAGAGCACAGGACTCTTGGTGTGGTGGGTGAGAGCGGTTGCGGCAAGAGCGTCACTTCGTTGGCGATCATGCGCATCGTCCCTGATCCTGGCCGAGTCTCGGGAGAGCTGCTGCTCACGCGCAAAGACGGCACGAACGTTGATATGGGCCAGTTGGATCGCTTCGGCCCCGAGATGAGGGCCATCCGCGGGGCAGAGATCGCCATGATCTTCCAGGAACCCATGAATGCCTTCTCGCCCGTTCACACCATCGGCAACCAGATCATGGAAGGGATACTCCTTCACGTGACCTCTGACCAAAAGGAGGCTGAAGAGATCGCCCTGGAGATGCTGGCCAAGGTGCAGATGGGCAATCCCAAGCAGGCCTTGAACCAATACCCCTACCAGCTTTCCGGCGGGATGAGGCAGCGCGCCATGATCGCCATGGCGCTCGCGTGCCAACCGGCGATTCTCATCGCCGACGAGCCGACAACGGCGCTGGACGTAACCGTTCAGGCCCAGGTGCTAGAGCTGATGAAGACGCTCCAAGAAGAGCTTGGCATGGCGATCATCTTTATCACCCATGATATGGGCGTCATCGCCGACATGTCGGATGATGTGGCGGTCATGTACCTGGGGCGCGTGGTCGAGTTCGCCGACGTGGACACCATTTTCCACAACCCATGCCATCCCTACACACAAGAGCTGCTGGCGTCGGTACCGACCCTCGAGTACGAGCCCAGGACGCGGTTGCGGACCATTGAGGGAACAGTGCCGGTTCCCCTAAACCTTGGCCCGGGCTGCGGCTTTTACTCGCGTTGCCGCTTTGCTGAGGATAGGTGCAAGACTGAGTATCCTCTTTGGATTCAAGTGGAAGAGGGGCACTTTATCCGGTGTTTCCGTAATCATGGGGGCTAATGGACGCCCCACACGCCGTGTTGTGCCGAACCCGCATGGGCATAAAGCGAGGCGCTTTTCATGGATCAGCAGCATATGCTTGTAGAGGTCAACTCCCTTAAAAAGTACTTTCCCATCCGATCCGGCTTTTTCCGGACGACGAGCGGCTACGTCAAGGCGGTGGACGACGTCAGCTTTGGCGTGCGAGAGGGCGAGACCTTGGGGGTGGTGGGGGAGTCGGGCTGCGGCAAGACGACCCTGGGTCGTTGCATCCTTCGGGCTATCGAGCCGACACAAGGAGAAATAGGCTACCGTTTCGATGGAGAAGCCATTGATATCATAGGTTTGAGCCTGAAAGAGCTACGGCAGTTGCGGCCGGATATGCAGATGATCTTTCAGGATCCCTATTCGTCGCTGAACGCACGCATGAGCGTGTTCGATATCATCGCAGAGCCGTTGGTCATTGGTGGGGGGAAAACGCGCAAGCAGATTGTGGAGCGGGTCGAGGAGCTGATGGGCCTGGTGGGGCTCAACGCTGCGTATATGCGGCGATATCCACACGCGTTTAGCGGAGGACAACGGCAGAGAATTGCTATCGCCCGATCGCTAGCTACGAACCCACGGTTCATTGTCTGTGATGAGCCAGTATCCGCGCTCGATGTGTCAGTACGTGCGCAGATACTGAACTTGCTGCTTGATCTCCAGTCTCAGCTCAACCTGACCTATCTGTTCATCACCCATGATCTTAGCGTGATCCATCACATCTCGCACCGCGTCATGGTGATGTATGTGGGCAAGATCGTGGAGCAAGCGGTGACGACCGAGCTCTTCCGAAGGCCGATGCATCCCTACACGGAGGCGCTGCTCTCGGCGATTCCCATGCCCGACCCCCGGCAGAAGCTAGAACGGATCATCCTCCCCGGAGAGGTAGCTAACCCTGCGCATCCGCCATCGGGCTGTTATTTCCACCCGAGGTGTCGATATGCCCAAGAGATATGCCGTGTCCAGGCCCCCGAACTGGTAGAGGTAGCGCCGGGGCATTTCGCAGCGTGTCACTTTGCAAGGGAATTGGATCTACGAGGTGTGGTCACATGATGTGCGATAGGCGACCATTCTACTTTATGTGGCGACTTGTCCCGGGACATGGTCTCACCAGCGCAGTGGATTAGATGAGGCGATCTGGGCATGAGAAATGAGATCACCGGCGAGTGGCGACCGAGTATCTGGCAACTATTGCTAGTCGGCCTTCTGGTTGTTATAACTGGCCTATTGGGATGATTCTGGTTTGACTTATTCATAAGTGCCCTGCCTTTATTTGGCTTTATTTAACGTTTCCATATGGTCTTGGCGTTGGTGGCATATGGTTGGTGGCATTGTCACCCTTCTCATATGGTTGGTTATGGTTTACCTAAGTGCTTTCTGCTATCGGCGCGAAATTGAGTCCGGAAGGCTGTGGGTCACTTTCGGTAGGTTCATACTTGGTCAGCTCTGTGTGGCTGCTTTGGTTGTCGGTGGGCTGGAGCTGGTTGCCCGAATCCGAGGATAGCCCGGCTCGCCGTTTGGGCGCCTGTCGGTGGCTGCGCCCCTGCACAACGCTCCAAGAGGGTGGCTGCGCAGGGGCGTTTGGAGAAAAGCTGTGCTGCGAGTGCAGTAGTGACGGTAGCGACTGAGCTACACGATACGAGATGGCGCGAAGAGGATCTCCAGCTAACCATCAGCGCGATGAATGAGGACGCGCCCAACTCGGGATCTCTCGCTTATGCGCCGCAACGCGATGGCATATGCTGAAATTGTGCGGTTTGGGAGTTTCTTACGCAAGCGTTAGTGGCTGGAGCCTGTATTAATGCAGTTGATCATCGTCGTCAAGCGCTTGCTTTCTCAGCCCCTCCTGACGGCCTTTTACATCTTGAGCATTGCTTTGGCCATCGGCCTCCTGGCCGCCCCTTCGCTGTTTGCTGATGCGGTCGCGCAGGCGATTATGCGCGACGAGCTGGCCACGCGCGCCGATGCCCAGCAGCGCCCCACCTTCCCGGTGCGATTCTATGCCATGCCGCGCAGTAGCAGCCCCCTGGACCTCGCCCAGTCGGAGCAGGTGCGGGCGTGGCTGGCGGATTCGCTCAGCCGCGGTTTGGGGCTCGCCGTTCGGACCAGCTATGTCCAGAACGAAAGCCCCGCGTTTCGACTCCGTGCGCTCGAGGACGATGTCCACTATACCCAGCCGGACCTCACCGATGTCAAGGTGGTGGTGGTGCCGGGCATCGGCGACCATCTCACGACGGTGACCGGAGCCCCGTTTGGGAGCGCAGAGGATGGCGGGCGCCTTCAGGTGTGGATTCTGCCCGGGTTTGCCGAGCAGTTGGGCCTTGAGGTCGGCGAGGTCTTCCAGCTGAGCTATCCTATCGCCGCGTGGGGCTCGGTGGAGCTACAGGTGGCGGGCATCGTGCAAGCGACAGACGCCCAGGAAGAGTTCTGGTATCAGCCCCCCGAGGCGCTCTTTGGGAAGGCCTTGCTCACCACCGAGAAAGAGTACAACGCGCACGTGGCGCCGCTGGCGCCCGAGGGCACGGGCTATGCCTTCTGGTATTTTGTTCTAGATGACGCACAGCTGAACCTATCGCGCGCAACACGTTACATCGAGGTGCTGCAGCGGGCCCGCTACGACGTGGAGCAGAATCTGCCCGAGGGGCGGATGGACGTGGCGCCTCTGGACGAGCTGCTGCGCGCCAGGGAGCGCAAGCGCGACCTGAGTTTAGTGCTGACGGCGCTTACCGTGCCTATGCTGGTGGTGCTGGTTCAGTTCTTGGCGATCATCTCCAGCATCTATGCACAAGCAAGCGCGCGCCACGACGCTACCCTGGTGAGCCGAGGGGCCAGCAAGGGCCAGCTCCTGTTGCTGACGTTGGCGGAGGCCACGCTTTGTCTAGCGCTGGCCATCCCCCTCGGCTTGGGATTGGCGATCTGGCTGGCGCGGATACTTGGCCTCGCCGATGGCTTTCTCTCCTTTGGCACCCGGGAGGTTCTGCCCGTCTACTTGGCCGCGTTGGACTGGCTGCCAGTAGCGGTAGCGGTGGCCATCGGGGTGGTGGCACGGCTATGGGCCACGGCCAAGCATGCGTCCTTGTCGTTGATAGCGTACGAACGGCAGGCTGCCGGGAGAATGGTGGCGATGACGGGCCTACGCCTCGTGCTGCTGGGGTTCCTGGGCATCGTGACCTGGTACGCCTATCGCCAGTTAGCAGCCGCGGGCGGGGTGCCCATCGTGCTCACTGCCGATGCGGTCACCTTCAGCGACCCCCTGTTGTTGCTGGCCCCGAGCCTCTTTCTCATCGTGGCGCCGCTTTTCCTGGCAGAGACAGCATCGTTGCTCGTCGGTCTGGTTGCGCGGGTACTCGATCCCTTGCTGCCCACCCCGTGGCTGTTGGCCTTTCGGCAGCTGGCCCGACAAGGGTCCCGCTCACGCGCACCCGTGTTCCTGTTGGTCGCCAGCCTGGCCTTGGGGGTGTTCTATGCATCGGTGGCCCACAGCTCGCAGATCTGGACGCACGACCGGCTGCAACACACGGTGGGCGCCGACCTCACCTTTGATCACGCTGTTATCGAGGATGAGGCAGCTGGAGGCGTTGCTCGTGGGTCCGATGCGTGGTATCTACCGGCACAGGACTATGAGGCTATCGAGGGGGTCGAGCGGGCCACACGAGTTGGGAGCTACTCGGCGCATACGCGGTTGGGTGGCCGTGGTGATCAGCGGGTACGCCTGATCGGCATCGAGCGGATGAGCTTCCCAGCGGTGGCCTACTTCCGGCCCGACTATGCGGAGGCTTCCCTAGGAGAGCTGATGAACCTTCTGGCCCTCGAACCTCAAGGGGCTTTGGTGCCGCGGGCCATCGCCGAAGAGCACGGCCTGCTGCTGGGCGATCCCCTGACGGTGTCGTACCGCCTCGAAGACACAGAGGAGACGGTGGCGCTAAACTACCGGGTGGTGGGCACCTACGATTACTTTCCCACCGTGGAGGAGGGCGAGCTGGCGATCGTCGTGAACATCGAGACCATCTTTGAGGGGGTGGGCCAGGTGATGCCGCACTCGATCTGGATGCGGACTGGCCCCCAGGCCGATGTGGACGCCATCATGGCCAAGGTCGAGGCTCTGGGCGTGGTGCCAACCAGGCCCCGCGTGTTGGCCGAGATGCGCAAGGAGGCGGAGGACCGGCGCGAGTACGTGGGCACTTTGGGGATGATGTCGGTGAGCTTTTTGGCTAGCTTGCTGGTGGCGGCGGTCGGCACGCTGGTGCACCTGTTTGCGGGGCTGATGCAGCGACGGGGCACGCTGGCGATGCTACGTGGCATCGGCTTCCGCCTGCGCGACGTGAGCGCCACCATTCTGGTCGAGTATCTGGTGATAATTGGTGAGGCCACCGCTGGAGGCGCTCTGATTGGCCTGGCAGCATCGGAGCTGTACGGCCGTTATCTTCCACTAGCGGCTCCGTCAACCCAGGCGCTACCGCCCTTTATCGCCTACAACGATACCAGCACGACGTGGTTGATGGCCGTTAGCATGCTGGTGACGACGATGACGGTGCTAGCCTTGGCGTTCCGCTATCTGAGGCGACAGCAAGTCTTTGAGGCCTTGCGGATGGGGTAGACGCTACCAGGGTAGCCCTTCCACGCTTTGCTCACGCGCTTTGCCAATGGAGACATGGACGCCATCCTGGAAGGTCAGCTACAGCCCATCGGCCCAGCCGTACACCTAGTCCCTTCCCGCCAGCGACCGCTGCCGCCAGGTCGCGTATTCCTCTTGCCAACTCTGCAGCAGGCGCGTGATGGTCGCCGCCGAGAGAGCCGCCCCCTCCGGCCCCAGCAGGGCGGCCAGCCCTTAAAAGTCCTCCGTGGAGAGACCCCGCAGGTAGAGCGCCGCTGCACTTGGCCCATCCGCTAGACGTTGAGCATTAGCCATGCTCTGCAAGGGGGCACTCTTTACACCACTTGGCGAGGCACATACTATGCCGTGAAAAAGAGCGCAACCCACCCATAGCCCAAGCAGCGAGGTGGGCGGTCCCTCGCTGCTTGGATCGTGCGGCTAGAACGCTGGGTTAAGGCTAGCTACCCTGTACGGCCAGGCGGCCGCGGCCCAGGCCGCCCCCGCGACGGTTGCCGGCGCCGGCCTGCCAATCCTCGCTGGACTGGAAGGGCCGCCCCTCGGGACGGTTGTCGCAGATGCCGTCATTGTCCTCGTCCACGAACGGCTCGCCGGTGCCATCGCAGAAGCCATCGCCGTCGGCGTCACCGTAGGCATAGCCCATGCCGGCCGCGCCGCCACGACGGTAGCCCATGCCCGCCTCCCAGTCCTCGCTCTCGCTCCAGAGGAAGGGGCGCCCCTCGGGGCGGTTGTCGCAGATGCCGTCGTTGTCGGCGTCGACGAAATCCTCGCAGAGGGCCTCGCCGGTGCCACCCGTGCCCCCCGGCCCTTGCGCCAAGGCGGTGCCGGTAAAGGCCACGCCCACCACCAACGCCAGCGCCAGCACGGCTACCAGACCACGTACGCTCTTCATGTCCAAACCTCCTGTGTTTCGGCCGACCCACTGTCGGCTTCAATCGTTACAAGCAGAGTATAGGAGCGCCCCGTGAAGAGACGGTGAAGGCGGTGCGGACGTGTGGTGGGCATCATGGCCGCTATGGCTCCACCACCACGCCGCTTCCGGCGCGGACCTGGCCCACCACCCAGCACGGCTGATCGGCGGCGGCGCAGGCGGCCAGCAGGGCGGGGAGATCTTCTGGCGCCACGGCGGCCAGCAGCCCACCGGACGTCTCGGGGGTGTAGAGGAGCTGCTGCATCTCTTCCGAGATGGACGGGTGGAACTGGACGGCGCCCTGGTAGAACTGGTCGTTGCGGCAGGTGCCGGCCGGGAACAGCCAGTCGTTGGCATAGTCCACCGCTCCCGCGATGAACGGCAGCCGCTCGAACGAGAACGCCAGGCGCACGCCGCCCTTTTCGGCCATCTCGCCGGCGTGGCCCAAGAGGGCAAAGCCGGTGACATCGGTGGCAGCGTGTACGCCGATCTCTTGCAGCAGGCGCGCCGCGTCGCGGTTCAGCCGTGCCATGCTGGCCACGGCCTGGCGGATGTGCTCCGGCGCGGCCACGTCGCCCTTGGCGGCGGTGGTGACGATGCCCACGCCCAGCGGCTTGGTGAGGACCAGGGCGTCGCCCGGGCGCCCGCCGCCCTTGGTGAGGATGCGGTCGGGGTGGACGCGGCCCAGCACGGCCAGGCCGTACTTGGGCTCCTCGTCGTCGATGGTGTGGCCGCCGGCCAGAATGCCGCCGGCCTCGGCCACCTTTTCGCCGCCGCCGCGCAGGATCTCGCGGGTGATCTCGGGCGGCAGCTTGGGGGGAAAGGCGGCGATGTTGAGCGCCAAGAGCACCTCGCCGCCCATGGCATAGATATCGCTCAGGGCGTTGGCCGCGGCCACGGCGCCATAGTCGTAGGGATCATCGACCACGGGCGTGAAAAAGTCCAGCGTAAAGATCACCGCCAGGTCGTCGGTCAGTCGGTAGACGGCGGCGTCGTCCGAGACCTCCAGCCCCACCAGCAGGTCGGGGTAGGCCTCGGGACGGAACAGCTCACGCAGCGGGCGCAGGACCTGCGCCAGGGTCTCGGGACCCATCTTGGCCGCTCAACCGGCGGCCGTGGTCAGCGCCGTGAGCCGAAATGTGGATCGGTCACTCATCGAACCTCCCAGATGCGCCGTTCATAGGGTCTCGATCCGGTCATAGGGGACGCGGCCCTCGCGCAGCAGCTCCTCGGCGCGGGCGACGTCCTCGGCCAGGATCTGCACGCAGACGCCGCAATCGGAGCTGAGGTGGCGCGGCACGGGCGTGAGCTTGGTCTGTAGGCCGCCGCGGGCCAGCACATGCTCGGCGCGGATGGCATGGCTGGAGGCGTGGGTCAGCACGACGGCATGGCGGCTAGGGCTCATGGCTGCTCCTTGGCGAGCTCGGCGATGGCGCCGATGGCGACGTCGATCTCCTCGGGCGTGGTATGGGCGCCCGGGCTGAGCCGAATGGTGCCCTGCGGAAAGGTGCCGATGGTGCGGTGGGCGCTGGGCGCGCAGTGCAACCCCACGCGGCAGAGGATGCCATAGTCGTCGTCCAGCCGCAGGCCGATGACGCCCACGTCGGCGCCGGCGATGGTGCACGAGACGGCGCCGGTCTGCCGGGCGGCGTCGTGGGTGCCATAGACGGTGACGCCGTCGATGGCGCGCAGGCCGTCGATCAAGCGTTGAGTCAAGGCGCGCTCGTGGGCCTGGATGGCGGCCACGCCGCGTGCCTGGAGCCACTGGATGCCAGCCGCCAGCCCCGCCAGGCCGGGGACGTTCATGGTGCCGGGCTCGTACTTGTCCGGCAAAAAGTCGGGCTGGATCTCTTCCTCGGAGCGGCTGCCGGTGCCGCCGCGGACCAGCGGCTCCAGCCGGGCATGGTCAAAGGCCTCGCCGAGGATCAAGCCGCCGGTGCCCATGGGGCCGCCCAGCGACTTGTGGCCGGTGAACGCCAGCAGGTCGATACCCAGGGCGGCCATATCGATGGGGACGGCGCCGGCGGTCTGGGCGGTATCCACCAGGATGGGGATGCCGCGCCCGCGGGCGATGGCGGCGATCTCGGCGACGGGCAGCAGCGTGCCCACCACGTTGGAGGCGTGGTTGAGCACCACCAGGGCGGTCTGCGGCGTGATGGCGTCGGCCAAGCGCTGGGGGTCGAGGGCGCCATCGGGCTGGCAGGGCACCACGGAGAGAGCCACGCCCTCGGCCTCCAGGGCGCGGAGGGGCCGCATGACGGCGTTGTGCTCCATGCTGGTGGTGACCACGTGGTCGCCGGGATGGAGCAGGCCGCGCAGGGCCAGGTTGAGCGCCCAGGTGACGTTGGGCCCCAGGATCACACGGAGCGGGTCGGGCGCGCCCAGCAGCTCGGCCACGGCGGCGCGGGCGTCGTATACCAGGTGGGCGGCGTCGTTGGCCAGGCGGTGCCCGGCGCGGCCGGGATTGGCGCCGGCCGTGGTGATGCAGGCGGTCACCGCCTCGGCGACGCCGGGCGGCTTGGGAAACGACGTGGCGGCGTTATCTAGATAGATCATGGGTATGTCCTTGGGGAGGCGTGGGGAACGTTCAAACGTGGGAACGTTGAAACGTTGGCGGGAGCGTGGAACCAAGAGCCTTGCGTCCCCAGCCCCCACCCCCGTCCCCTCCCCCGCGCGACGCGGACGTCGCGTTGTGGGGGAGGGGAGAGAGGGGAGGGGGTGTTTCGGGTGACGTCGCCACGTTCTCACGCCTCGTTCCCTACGCCTTGGTCAGCGTCAGCTCGAACCCGTCGCCGTTCTCGCGATACGTCACGGTGCAGCCCTGCTTTTCGGCCATGCGGCGGACGTTCTCGCGCGAGGTGACGGTATCCACCTGCACGATGATCGGGAACTGGCCGCGGTTGATGGCCTGCCGCGTCAGAATGACCGGCTGCGGGCAGGAGAGGCCGCTGGCATCGACGTGGATTGACATAAAGAACCTCCTAGGCCTCGTAACGGTCGCGCATGGTATAGCCGATGACCAGGCAGATGACCAGCCCCAGCAGGACGGCGATCTGTCCATAGCCGCTGATGCCGCCCACCTTGAGGGCGCCATCCACCAGGGCATCGGGGCTGCCGGCCAGGGCAAAGTTGTGGGCGACGCCCGCGCCGGTGATCATCCCCAGCACGAACACGCCGGCGTCGCTATCGCCCTCACCGGCGAGGAAAAGCTGACGGCCCGGGCAGCCGCCCGCCAGGCTGAACGCCAGGCCGGCCAGCATCATGCCCAGGAAATTCCAGAGATGGTTAGAGTGGGCCACCGGCTGGGCGGCAAAGCCCAGCTTGAACTGGCCCAGGACTAGGTTGACCCCCAACGCCACCACCACCAGGGCGCCCACGCCGCTGATCAGGTGGGTATCGCCCATCAGGATGACGTCGCGGATAGAGCCCATGGTGCAAAAGCGGGTTCGCTGCGCCAGGATGCCGATGATCAGCCCGGCGACCAGTGACACGGCGATGGCCGCCCGCATGGATCCGGGGCCGGACGCGCTGGCAAAGATGGGGCCGCCCTCGCTGAATTGCGGTTGAAAGATCCCCAGTAGCAGCAGGCCGGCCATCGTGAGGGGCATGATCCAGCCGACGACTGCGTGGGTGGGGAGGGCGCGGCCGAGGTTGTAGCCGTGTTTGAGGAACTGGACGCCGATGGCGATGCCGGCCGCCAGGCCCAGCAGGCCCACGATGGCGTTGAGGTCGCCGCCGGCCAGCCGCAGCAGCGCGCGCCAGGGGCAGCCCAGGAAGGCCAGGGCGCCGATCATGGCCAGCACGCCCAGCAGGTAACGCACCAGCGGCGCCGATCCGCCGCGAACCTTGAACTCGCGAAAGAGGAGGGCGGCGATGGTGGCGCCGAGCACAAAGCCAGGGATCTCGGGGCGCAGGTATTGCACGGCGGCGGCGCGGTGCAGGCCCAGGGCGCCGGCGATGTCGCGCTCAAAGCAGGCGACGCAGATGCCCATGTTGGGCGGGTTGCCCCAGTACTGGAGCAGGGGAGCGAGCAGGCCGATGATGGCGCCGGCCAGGATAATGCCCCAGCGCGAGGCGAAAAAGCGGGTCAGTCGTTCGCGCACGAGTCGCTCCTCTCGGGTTGGCGGCGCCGCGGCCGATCCGCCGCGCCAACGAAAAACCGCCGCGCGCGGGCCGTCGGCGGTAAGAGCGACTCGTGGTGACGCTAGGCGGAGGCGATGACCTCCCCCGCCGTGGAGCGGCGTGACGAGCGGCAACTGGCCGCGAACGGGCCGGGCGCGTGGTGACCCCAGCGGCGCCAACCGGCGCCGTAGGATGCGATTCAGGTTCGTCGCTGGATGTGCGATACCACGCGTAGGCTCCTCTCGTTGGCGAGGATTGTAGCGGGATTGGGGGGGACGTGCAAGTCGGAGCGGGGGTGGGGAGATAGGGGAGGGGGTCGGATCGCGAAGATCCCGCAGGCCACCCTCACCCCCAACCCCTCCCCCGCGCGACGCGGACGGCGCGTTTGGGAAGGGGAGATAGGGGAGGGGGTCGTCGACCTGG
>JAXGON010000026.1:0-11995 GCA_040767425.1 Anaerolineae bacterium
CCCGACGCTCAGCGTAGCCGGTGCCAGGTCTGCCACCGCCTGCACACACGTCGAGGCCGCTTGGCCTGCCATCCAGATGAAATAGGCCGGCTCCTGCAACGTCAGAGGATCCCGCCCCACCTTGACGCCCACCTCTGGCCCCGCATGGGTATGCGAGGTATTGATCAGGATCTGGTCTGGCTCGAGGCCGGTCGCCCCCGAGATGGCGCCTTTGAGTAGGTGGGTGGTATAGAGAGGCATCTCACACACGTCCAGCGCCAAGAGCACCAGACATTCTTTTCCATCAGATACGGCCGTGGCATTCGCATAGAGATCGTCGTGAATGCCCTGGCTTGGTTCGGTGCGAGCACCATAGCCCATCATCACCACGCCCACAGGCGGCGTAATCCTCTCTCGCGCGTGCCCGATCTGCAATCCCCTCATGCCGAGACCACTCCCATCTTTTTCATCAAGCGTTGCATGCCCTCTTTGATAACCGCTTCAACGCTAGGATCCAAGGGCACCCCATCGGGGTACCACACATACGCACCGGGCTCATAGCCGCCCTCGTCGTAGGCTTCTCGCGTAGGCAAATAGCCGATGGTGCCATCCGTGTAGCCCAGCACCATGGTAGTATCCTCGCCGTGCAGAGCACGACCATACAGGGCATAGCGAACGAACGGCTCCCCTGCCAGCCCCACCAGCACCGCATCGCCCAACCTCAGTCCATGGACGGGACAAGGCTCGGTCGTGCGTTCCTCGGTCTGAGCATCGCGAGCGATAGGCAGGTCAAGCACCTCGGCCACGTTGACCAACGGCAGCGGGTCGACCTTACGCGCCGCCACCAACGCCTGCTGGACCCCCCGCGCCGCTCGCTCGGCCAGGACGTCCATCCAGGCAAAGGAGCTTCCCTGGCGCAGGGGGTTCTGATCGCCACAACACCCTTGTAGAAACACGGCTCGAAGCCCCGCATCAGCGCCCTCTAGAATCCGCACCGTAGCGCCCATCCACTCGGACGAGATCAACAGGTTGTTATCGCCCATGACGACACCGTGGACCGGCGCCGTCCACAAAGCAATATCTGCTACGCCCTGGCGAACTAGTCGCCACACGGTGACCTCTGGCAAGGTCTCTCCCTGGGGGTTCACGCCCAGTGAGACGGTGCCATCAGGGTTGGTCTGCCGTCGATTTCCACCGATCTCCACAGGAGCCCGGCCCACGGCCAAAACCGCTGGCTGCGCATCCTCAATCGCCTCCGCCGCTGCCTCCGCCGCCCAGAGAATGACCGCCCCCAGGTAGCCTGGCTCAAAGGGCTGATAGGCCCGGCGCGTCGTCATGGGGCCGGCGTGGGTATGAGAGGTGTTGACCAGCACCTCATCCGGATTTAGGCCCGTGCGCGCCTCGATCGCTCCTTTGAGTTCCAAGAGACTCTCACGATCGAACGAGCACAAATCCAGCGCCACGATCAACGCCCGTGTCGATCCGTCGTCCAGATAGACGGCATTGGCATACAGGTCATCGTGCACCCCCGTGCTCACGGCCGACCGATACCCATACCCGGCCATATGCACCGGGCGGCGCGGCGTGATACAGATACGCCCATGCCCAGCCATCAGCCTTTTTATCATGGCTCCCTCCTACGCCGCCGGCCCTGGCCCCGCATAGGGCCTCCCAAACGGCAAGCCGAAAGGCTCCTCAAAGGGGCGGAACGGCACCATGGCAGCGATCTCATCGAGGCGCGCGAGCACGTCGTCGGGCAGAGGCCCCTTGTCAAGCGTGGCGACGTTCTGCTCCACCTCTTGCGCGCTGCGCGCACCAGTCAGGACCGTATCCACGACCGGGTTCGAGAGCACAAAGCGCATCGCCAGCTCTGCGATAGGCATCCCCAGCTCGTCCAGCAGGGCATACAGCTTCAGGTACTGTTCGCGGCGGGGCTTGCTCAGCCAGGGCGCACCATGGCGTACCTCGTCGTCATAGCGGCGAGACAACGCACCTTGTTGCAGCGGCGACCCAGCAATGATGCCCATGCCCTGCTCGACGGCAGCCGGCAGCACCTCGATCTCGGCCTCCCGCCACAGTAGACTGTAGTTAAAGGCAGTCAGGACAACGTCGAACTTGCCCGTGCGGATGATGCGTGCCAGCTCGTAAGCCGTCGTGCCGCCCAGGCCGAGATACCCGATGCGCCCCCGCTCCCGCAGCTCGGTCAGGACGTCCATCACTGGCCCGTCAAAGCTCGCCTTGTCGGTCCACCAGTCATACTGGCCGGGCCGATCTGGCTCATGGATGATGAGCATGTCCACATAGTCGCGGCCCAGGAGGCGCAGGCTCTCCTCAAAGGAGGCATAGAGCTGATCCGGATCCTGCGCGTTGAACGGTTGCGGGCGCCCCCCCAGCTTGGTAGACAGGATCAAGGGCGCGTCCACGTCGGCCAGCGCCCTACCCAAGACCTCCTCGCTATCGAGATAGCCAGGAGCCGTGTCAAGATAGTTGATGCCCAGCTCGATGGCACGGTGAATGGCCGCCCGGGCCTGTTCGAAGGGTCCACCTACCTTGGAGACGAACAGCCCTCCCAGCCCCAGCCGACTGACCGACAAGCCGGTCCTACCCAGTTCACGGTATTCCATGATCGGCCTCCTCACTAGGCGTATTCCGCCGCCAGCTCCTGTGCGATCTCAGTCCATCGGGTAAAGCGCTCCGGATGTCCCTCGCACGTGTGGGTGTCCTTCAGGATCATCTCGATCACACAACCGCGGGTAGCCTCCAGCGCCTCCCGGAGGTAGCGACGGAGCGCGTCCTCATCGAACCCGCCCACCAGGAACGCTGGGTGCGGCTTCCAGGAGTAGATATAGTCCGCGCCGAGCCGTTCGGCGCACGGCGCCACCGGCGCAAAGGGCGAGATCGAGATCCGCCGTATGCGCGGAATGGTCAAGACGTCGTCCAGCTTGTCGCACAGGTTCTCGCAGCAACCGTAGCCGTTCAGTCCGAACCGTGCCAGAAGCCGCTTCTCATACTCCAAGATGAACTCGCGATGCATGGGCGGCGAGACCTCGGCCATCTCCTGGGCCTCGGCCGAGCTCCACATGTCGATGGGGCGCACCCGGCCGGGCCGATAGCCCGGGGCCGGCAGTTCTCGGGTATAGCCCACGCCGCCGGAGGAGTGATAGGTTCCGTCGTTGTTGAGCTCCAGCAGGCCCAAGGCGATGTACTGGTCCACCAGCCGATGGTGTCCCTCCTCGAGGATGCGCATGGCCCGATGGAGCATGGCTGGCTGGTCATACATGTCCCACATGACCTGCTCCAGCCCGCGCAGCTGGCAATAGATGCTCATCAGATGAAAGCTGACATGCTGCACGCCCACCAGGCGAACTGGCAGGATGCCGTCAAAGAGGGCGTGGGCCTGCGCCAACCGGCGGGCCGTCTCCGGCGCATCGACGTGCACCCGGGGAAAGGTCAGCTTGTCCAGATCGCGCTCCTCATGGATGACCGGCCGGAACCCCCACGCCCCGGTTTCCTGGGCGCTCGGCTCGTGCTCTGGCTCCAGTCCCCAGCCCGAGACGGAGACGGCGCGGTGAACCAACCACTCGGCCTCGATGACGGTATCGTCGGGGATATGCTCGCGCGAGCTGCTCGCGCCGTAGTAGATGCGATGTCGCAGCTCCCACTCCATCCGGCGGGCCTCCTCGCCCTCGCACTGCAACGCCGACTCGGGTAGCAGCTCCCGCCACGAGCCTTCAGGGAAAACCAGCACCATGGGCCGCTGCCGTTGCAACATATTGTGGCGAGTCCACATCTCGCGCCGCTCGGCCATGATCGGCTCGTGCGCCATGGCGGCCACGCGGCGCGCCAGCTCGCGCAGGATAGTTACGTCGCCAGGGGCTAGTCCCTCCACCCGTCGTTCCATGCTTACACCCCCTCCAGGCGCCAATGGGTGCCCAGAATGGACGTCTTTTCGCCTGGACGGGCGATCTGATAATGGACCGTGTAGAGCGTGCCATCCTCGAGCTGCACCGTTGCGGGGTAACCCATGTCCGCGTTGGGCGAGGGAGCCACCACCATCTGGTGCTCCACATCCCAGGTACGGCCACCGTCCAGGCTCAAGACCGCGCGTTGCCCGTATGGGACAAAGCGACGGCCAAAGGTCAGCAGCAGCCAGCCGTTGCGCAGGCGCAGCAGATGCGGCGGGTATCCGAGAATGCCCGTATCCTCCGCCACCGACCAGATGCGCCCGCCATCGACGCTGCGCGACTGGCGCATGTTCCAGTCCTCGTCTCGGGGAGAGGCGTAGCGAAAGAGCGCCACCAGGTCGCCGTCCTCAGTCTCGACCACATGGGGCTCGTGGTAGCGATCAAAGGGTTCGTCAGCCGGCACTGGGATCTCACCCCGGACTTGCCAGGTCTCGCCATCATCGGTGGATTCCTCCACCACCAGTGCGTCGGGGCCCTCCCAGTAGCGCCGCCCCACATAGATCAAGCGGCCATCACGCAGAGCAGCCGGGCCATGGGGAGCCGATCCCCACACCCGTGTGGGCGCCCCCCATGAGCGTCCGCCGTTCTCAGAGCGCCGCACGAACGATCCCAGCCAGGCCCGCTTGAGCTCGGGGGTCGCCCGCTCGATCCGCTCCTGCCAGCCGTCAACCATCTCTGGCCCATAGCCAGGGGCATCTCGCAGACGTTCGGCCCACTCGACAAAGGCCACGGAAGTGAACCAGGAGACCAACAGGGCGCCCCTTGGCGTCTCGATGATGCCAGCGTCGCGGTCATCCAGCGGCGTATCGTTCACCAACTCGGGCTCGCTCCAGCTATGGCCCTGATCCTGGCTGCGGACCAGCTCGGTCACGCCAAAGGGACAGATGTGCTCGTCGCGGCGCCCAGAAAAGACCACCACCAGCTCGCCATTGCTGCGTAACGCCACCGAGGGCCACCCCAGGTATCGCCCCGGCTCCCGGCAAACCAGATCTCGCCTTAGGATCTCGTACGCCACCGTGGCCATCACGCCTCCTCTGCTAGATTCCAGCGCTCGCGTAGCGGGCGCGTCCCATCCCAGATGCCCGCGATCATCTGCTTGGCCTCGGCGCAGTGTCGGATCACCTGGGCAATATCATGGCCCTGAATCTCGCACACGATAGGGCCCTCATAGCCAAGCTCACGAAGCCGCGTAAAGGTGGTTTGATAGTCGATCATGTTGTTCAGGTGGACAGGCTGATGCTCCATATAGCGGCCCCAGTAGTGGTTGACGCCATTCATGTGCACCTCGGCGATCCGATCGCCTAGCCGATCGAGGTAGCCCGCAAAGTTGGCATCGGTGTGTCCGGCCATGTAGGCATGCCCGATGTCCAGGTTGATGCCCCATCCCTCCACGCGGTCGCACACATAGACCAGGTCCTCCAGTCCGCCGGCTTCATAGCCTAGCGGCACCGTCCCGTCGGCCTGAGCGGCCAAGTGCTGGGCATAGGCCAGGTTGTGGTCTCGAATGACCTGATGGTCGCGCACAAAGCCCCAAGTGGGGCCGCCCATGTGGTAGGTCATGGCAGCGGCGCCCAAGGTTACGGCCAGATCGTAGCAGCGATCGTAATAGTCCCACGTGAGTTGGCGCAGATGGCGGTTGACGCTGGCTTGATTCCAGTCGAGATGGGGCGAGTGGACCGTGACCCAATCAAAGACGCCGAGCGCCTGCTTGAGCCGGCCGATCTCGTCCGGCGTCGCCTCAAACAGATCGATGCCCACGTTGGCATAGTTGGTGGGATAGCCCAGCTGGGCCTGATCCAGCGTGGGCACAATCTCAAAGCCAGCGAACCCCGCCTCGGCCACCAAGCGGATCGCCTCATAGATATCCTCGCCGTGGGTGCTCGGCATAAAGTGGGTAGAGATGCCAATGCGTTCGCGGATGGATGTCACCGTGTGCTCCCTTCGAGGTGTGTCAGGATCAGCGGGTTCAGCGGATGACCTGTCAGCATCGCTGTTGCTCGCTAGGCCCTGGCGGCCGGCTCTCAATGGGGCTATTATAGACGCAGCGGCACGGCAGCAGAAGCGGACGCGCTGAGGAGGGCTGGTGGACACGCGAGAACGGTTTCGAGGGGCACTGCTAGGGCTAGCGTGTGGCGACGCCGTGGGCACGGCGGTCGAGTTCCGCGCACGAGACAGTTTTGAGCCGCTTACCGACATGGTCGGCGGCGGGCCCTTTGGCCTCGATCCTGGCCAGTGGACCGACGACACCTCGATGGCCCTCTGCCTGGCCACCAGCTTGGTCGAGTGCGGCGAGTTCAACCCTCGTGACCAGATGGATCGCTATTGGCGGTGGTCACGCGAGGGATACCTGAGCAGCACGGGCGCCTGCTTTGACATCGGCAATACCGTGGGAGACGCCCTGAGTAGATACCAGCGGACCGGCGAGCCGTACGCGGGATCGAGTGACCCGTACGCGGCCGGGAACGGCAGCATCATGCGCCTTGCGCCGGTAGCTTTGGCCTACTATCCCGATATCGAGCGCGTCGAGGACCTCGCCGCCGAGCTCGCGAACCACCCACGGCGCCGCCGAGTGTGTCGACGCTTGCCGCTTGATGGGCCGTATGCTCTGCCGCGCGCTGGATGGTGCTAACCTTGACCAGGTGCTCTTGGGGGACGCCGACGCGTTCGTCGCCACGCCCAAGATCGCCGCCATCGCCCGCGGAGACTATCGCGACAAGACCGAGGACAACATCCGTGGCACGGGATACGTCGTGGCGAGCCTCGAGGCAGCACTCTGGTGTCTCAACCGCACGGGCAGTTTCCGTGACGCTATCCTGCTGGCTGCCAATCTAGGTGATGATGCCGATACAACGGCAGCCGTTTGTGGTCAGCTCGCGGGAGCGCACTATGGCTACGATGAATCGGCTGGTGGCATCCCAGCGCGTTGGCTCGACACGCTGACCATGGCGGATGAGATCATCTGGCTCGCCGATCAGTTGCTAGATCGCGAGATCAGCCCCGAGCTACGACCGGTTCCGTAACGCGCGCCAGATCTCGGGCAAGGTCAAGCGCTTGCCGTACATCAGCAGGCCCATGCGGAACACCTCGCCCGCCAACCAGAGAGCCAGTGGCAACGCTGCAGCGGTCAGGACGATGCTGCCGACAATGTCAATGGTAGGCACCGTCGTCATGGGCAGCCGCATGAGCATAGTGGTGGGCGCGGTCAGCGGGAACCAGGACAACACCCGGAACAGCGTGCTGTTGGGGTTCTGCATCAGGCCGCTGGCCAAAAAAAGCGGTACCGCCGCGATCATCGAAAAGACCGATGCCGACTTCTGGGATTCCTGCTGGGTGGTCCCCAGGGCGCTGGCCGCTCCCATCAAGGCGGCAAAGATGCCAAATCCCAGGACGAAATAGACCAGGCTTAGCACCATGACCTCTGGCCGCGCCGTGAAGCTAAAGCTGACCCCCAGCATTCCCTGGGCGCCTCCACTAAGCGCGTACGCCGCCACCAGCCAGATGACGACCTGCAGAAGGCCCAGTGCGCCCAGTCCCAGCACCTTGCCGGTCAGCAGCTCAAAGGGCGAGACGGAAGACATCACGATCTCGACGACGCGGCTGTCCTTTTCCTCGGCCACGCCCTGCAAGAGATACCCAGAGGCCGTGAACACCGCCATGATCAGCAGGATCCCGAAAAAGTAGGCCACCATCATATCGGCCAGCCAGGCCTCGCCCTCGCCGTTGACGGCCGGCGCGCCGGTCTCGGCATCCAGCTCCACATAGGTGGGCGACTGTAGAATCCGCGCCCGCACGTCATCGTCCAGCGCATCGCGCGTCAGGTGCTCGACAAAGAGCGCCCGCATGCGCTCGGACTCTAGCGCGACCTGCTTTTGCAACCCCGACTCGTTAGTGGCGTAGGCGACCTCTCCACTCTCCACATAATCGGCCGCAACGACGAGCATGATCGAGATCTGCTCGGCCCGCAGAGCCTCGCGGGCCGCCTGCTCGTCGGCAAACAGCGTAACCTGGTCCTCCCAGCCAGGGAGCAGCGGATCAAACAGGCCGCTGTGGTCGACGATGCCAATGGGCTCGGAATCAGAATCTAGGCCCGAGGTAAAGATGCGGTCCATGTCGCCGCCCAGAAAGGCGCTGACCAAGAGGAAAATCAGCCCAATGATCGGCACGGCCACCGTAAAGACGATATAGGCAGGCCGACGCACGTTGACCCGAAACTCGCGGGATGCCACCACCATGATCGGTTTCATGCCGCCTCCGCTCGCACCGCTGCCACAAAGATATCCTGCAAGGGAGCGGTCGCCACTTCATAGCTGAGGACCTCGATCCCCGCGTCGAGCAGCCGCCGCAGCAGATCGCTGGGTTCCCAGCCCGCCAGGTGCACAATGTCGACGCCATTGCGATGCTCGACATTAGCGCCGCCCAACACCGCCCCAAGGGCTTGGGTACCCGCGCCCGTGCGCAGGCGTACGGTCCGCTCGGCGTATTTGCGTTTGATCTCGGCCAGGGGACCGTACAGCACGGCGCGACCGCGATTGATCAGCACAATCCGATCGCACAGCTCCTCCACCAGGTTCATCTGGTGCGAGCTGAGGACGATGGTCTTGCCCCTGGACTGGAGCTCCCGCAGGATCTCTTGGACGAGGTTGACGTTGACGGGATCCAGCCCCTGGAAGGGCTCGTCCAGGATGATCAGATCGGGATCATGGACCAGCGTCGCCACCAACTGTGCCTTTTGCTGCATGCCGCGGCTCAGCTCGCTGATCTTGTCTTGGGCGCGATCCTGCAGCTCCACCCGCTCGAGCCAGCTCATGGCGTTCTCGTGCGCCGTATCTACGTC
This sequence comes from Anaerolineae bacterium, assembly GCA_040767425.1. Lineage (GTDB taxonomy): Bacteria > Chloroflexota > Anaerolineae > UBA1429 > UBA1429 > DAIRUQ01. The sequence continues at coordinate 8,779 of JAXGON010000026.1, forward strand.
CAGCCCCTTGAGCTGGGCCAGAAACACCAGCACCTCGAGCAGCCGCTGCTTGGCGTACAGCCCACGCTCCTCAGGGAGGTAGCCCACCCGGCCGCGCACCTGCTGCGGGGCTCCGCCCAAGAGCCGCACAGTGCCCTCATCGGGCGGAACGATGCCCATCAGGGCGCGGATGGTGCTGGTCTTGCCAGCGCCGTTCGGGCCCAACAGCCCGAACAGCTCGCCTCGTTCGATGCTGAACGAGAGATGATCCACAGCGGTCACCTGGTCATAGCGCTTGACCAGCTCCGAAACAAAGAGAGCCTGCTCTGGCATCGCACAACCTCCGAGGAGCGCAGGGGAGGAACCGAACAGAGTCTAGCACAGACAGGCATAGCGGCCAAGAGTCGGTGGTAGCTGCGCCAGGCCCGCGGACACGAACCGCTGGTGATGCATCGTCTCCTCCAGGTACGGCGTCGCCTCATCCGTCACCGCTCAAGCCTAGCCCTAGCACAAATCAGCGTCAACCCCAACCGCTTGAGCCCCCCGGCCCACCGAGTATACTCGGGTCAGCGTCGCAGCTCCCCGCCAGTGCTGCCGCACGCCCAACCCGCCAGAACGTTGGCGGAACCAAACGCCGGATCACAACGCTGAGGGTACACGTCCGAGCCATCCGAGAGGCAGAGAAGGAGACGAACCATGCGCATCATGGCCTTTGGGGCACACCCCGACGACGTGGAGATGAACTGCGCCGGCACCTTGGCCAAGTATGCCCAGCAGGGGCATGCCGTAGCCATCGCGGTGATGACCAACGGCGAGGTGGGATCCCCCACGCTTTCGAAGGAAGAGATCGCGGCCATCCGCGAGCAGGAGGCTCGCGCGGCCGCCGCCGTGATCGACGCCCAGTTCTTTTGGCTGGGCTATCCTGACGAGTTTCTGTTCAACACCCCTGACGTCCGTCGGCATGTCATCGACGTGGTGCGCCACTTCCGACCGGACCTTATCATCGCTCCGGACAAGGACCTCGACTACCATCCCGACCACACCACCACCGGCCAGATCCTGTGGGACATCCACGTCATGGTGACGGTGCCGAATATCGAGACCGGAACCCCACCCTGTGAGCGGATCCCGGAGCTCTGGTTCATGGACACGGTGGCAGGGATCAACTTTCAGCCCGAGCAGTGGATCGACATCACATCGAGCTGGCCGCAAAAGGCCGAGATGCTGGCCTGCCACCAGAGCCAGGAGATCTGGCTGCAGCAGCAGTACGGGACCGGCGTGGTAGATAATGCCGCCATTCAAGCCCGATTCCGAGGCTATCAGGCCGGCTGCACCTATGCCGAGGCCTTCCGCCGGCCCCAGTTCTTCCCGCAGCCCACGCCGTCTGGAGGGTTGCTGCCCACCGCTTGGGACTAGGCAGCTACGGGCGCTGGCTCAGGGGTCCTCGGGCAAGTCCCCGTAGAGCTTGGCGATGCAGGATGGGCAGAGGCTATGGGTAAAATCCGCGTTCGTATGCGCGCGAATGAACTCTTCGATGGTCTGCCACGTGTCGTCTGTAATGCGCACGCGCTTGCACGCCGCACAGATGGGGATCATGCCCGACAGGGCCGCAAAGCCCTCGAGGGCCTCGCGCATCTGCGCGACCAGCTCTGCCTGCTCGGCCGACAGCTGCGCGCGCTCATCACGTTCACGACGCGCCTGATGGAGCGCCTGGAAGCGTGAGCGCGCCATAGTGATGGTGCGGGTGAGCTCGAACGGCTTGGGCGGCTTGACCAGGTAGGCATCCACACCCACCTCTGCCGCGCGTTCTACCAGCTCGGGCGCATCATAGGCCGTCAAGAGCACCACGGGCGTCGGACACTTGGCCGCGATCGCCTGCGCGGCCTCCAGGCCGTCCATCTGGGGCATGCGAACGTCCATCAGCACCACATCGGGGGCTAGCGCCTCGGTCATCCGGACAGCCTCCTGGCCATCAAGCGCTGCCCCCACCACCTCATAGCCCTCGCGGCGAAGCTGCCCCGCCACCATCTGATGCACCAAAAAGTCATCCTCAGCCACTAGAACCCGTACGGGTCGATCCTCGCGGACTGCACTCATATAGCCTCCTGCGCCAAATGCTCATCGAGCTCGATCCGGGCTACAGCTCCTTGGTCATTGAACAGCCGAAGGGCTCCTCTGAGGCTGCCCTTGACCAGATTGCGGACCAAGTCCAGCCCCACACCGCCGTCGCCCCGTAGCACGGACGGAGGATACCCTTCCCCATCATCGCGAAAGGTGACGATCAGCTTGGGCCCCTCCAGCCAACTAGCGGCCTCGCACGAGACAGACGAGTGCCCGTCCGCGGCGTGCCGGGCGACGTTGGTCGCCAGCTCACATAGTACCATGGCCAGTTGTTGCGCCGCGTCGCTGGCCAGCATCACCTCCGAGGGCACCACCCGCCATCTGACGGCATTCGGCACGTCGGGAGAGCCCAATAACGAACCTAGCAATTGCGAAGCCAGATCCTCAAACGCCACCGGCCCCCACGCTGAGCGCGATAGCAGCTCGTGGGCGGTTGCCAACGCTTGCACCCGCGCCGTCAGCTTGGACACGATCTCTTGATAAACCTCGCGGTGCTCCGAAGCGACAGAGCGCTCCTGGGCATACAAGAGGCCAATGATCGCCGTCAGGTTGTTCTTGACGCGATGGTTCACCTCGCGCAAGAGCACGGCGCGCTCAGCCGCATCGCGCTGCGCACCCTCCAGCAGCCGGGTCCGCTGAATCACCAACGCCGCCTGATCGGCAAACATGGAAAGCAGCCGGGCGTCGCCATGGTCATAGGCCAACTGCCGCCCATCATCGCCCACGTAGAGCGCGCCGATCACCCGTCCGTCCTGCCGCAGGGGCACCGCCACCGCCGGCCCAAAGGGGGCATCGGGATAAGCCCGGTCGCGCTCTCCCCACGAGCGCTCGGCTCCCACCAGCACCGCTGTCCCCTCACGGGCGGCCTGCCCAGAGACGCCCTCGCCCAACTCCAACGTCGTCTCGATGTAGGCCCCGGGAGCGCCGTGGCTGACAGCCAGCTCCAGCAGACCGTCGTCGCGCATCAAGTACAGCCCACCCCGGGGAGCATCCAGCAGCCCCGCCGCCCGGGCCACGATGGCGCTCAGCAGCGCCGTCAGGTCGGTCTCGGCATTCAGGTGCAGCAGCGTCTCGTGCAGCGTGGCCAGCTCACGGGCCCGCCGCGCCAGGGCCTCTA
>JAXGON010000027.1:0-11227 GCA_040767425.1 Anaerolineae bacterium
GGCGTGCCCAAACTGCCCGTCAGCGTCTTGCGATCCTTGTCCATGGGTAGCCTCCTACTAGTACGGTTACTCACGGAACACATGCTACGGCCCGGCCTATCGCTCGCCGCCCCGTCGGTTCATCCTCTACACCCTCGCCAGGGAGCGACCACGCCCAAGCGACATGCTAGCTATAAGCATACCTATAGTGAATGTCAAGAGATGGCATCGTAAATGCCAGTCATTTGCTACAAATCATTCTTCCACATCACGAGGGCGGCGAGAGACCACCACCCAGCGCGTCTTTGCCTCCAGAGCCAGCCGCTCCTATACTCGCGCCATGACAACGACGCACGATCTGGCGCTCCGTGACCAGCTCCGTACACTGCGTGATGCCCTGCCGCCCCTCCTCCGCGAGGCCGCCGGCGAGCCTCCGGCCGGCACGTGGCTGGCCACGCTGGAGCACAATGTGTTGCCGGCGCTGGATTTCGAGCTGCCCGTGTTGCTCGTCGCCGTCTGCGGCGGCGGCAGCACCGGCAAATCCACGCTGGTGAACGCCTTGGCGGGGCGCCGCGTCTCGCAAGTAGCGTTTCGCGCCGGGCTAACCAAGCGGGTGCTGCTGGTGGGGCATCCGGCCGTCCTAGACGGCCCCGAGGTCGCCGCGCGCCTGCTCCACCGCCTGGGCGCCCACCCCGTCCCCTGGACGCGAGCCGAGGACACGGCCGAGGCCGGCCCGCCCCTTTATGCCACCTCCAGCCAGCTCTCGCCCAACCTGCTGCTAATCGACACGCCCGACTTTGACACGGGCGAGGGCGGCCGGCTGGTGAACCGCGAGCTGGCCGAGCCGATCCTGCGCACGGCCGAGGTGATGATCTATGTCTTTACCAACGCCGTCTACAACAACCAGTCCAACACCGCCTTCATGGCCGAGGTGGTGGGCGGTATCGGGGGGCGGCCCACCGTCCTGGTCTATCGCGTGTCGCGGGTAGCTACCGATGCCGAGGTTCTGGAGCATTGCCAGGTGGTGGCACGGCGCCTGTACGGCGGGCGGCAAATCGACGGGTTCCCGCCCGAGGTGATCGGCGTCTACCGAGTGCACGAGTCGGACCGGGTAGCGCGGGGGGACGCCCCGCCCGAGCTGCTGCCCATCAGCCAGGTGACCGCCGGTCGCACGCTGCCGACCCTCCTCGGCGAGCTGGATGTCGCCGAGATCAAGCGCCACGTGTTTAGCGCCGATCTGCGCGTCATCCGGAGTGAGGCTGACCGCGACTATCGACGCGCCCAGACGGCTGCGTCGCAGGCGGCTCTTTACCGCGACGTTCTTACCCAGGCCATGCGGGAGGATTCGCTCAAGGCCCTGCGAGCCTTTCCGGCCAGTGAGGCGCTAGCGCTGACGGCCAGGCTCTTTGTGGAGACCAGCCCGCCGCTGGTGCGTGCCTTGCGGCAGACTGGCGTCCTCGTTGGGGCGCCATTCCGCGGCCTGCGGACCGCGGCCCAGAAGGTGGCTGTGTGGCTGGGCGCCCGCGACGAGCCGCCCCCACCCGAGGACCTGCACCAGCAGGTGGAGCATGACTTGCTCATGGCCGCTAACGCCGTGCGCAACCGCCTCTTGGAGGAGCCCCTGGTCATTCAAGTGAGGGCGGATGACCCGTTGCTGGCGCGGGCCAGAGAGCTGGGGGATGCCCCCGACACGGCCCAAGCCCCCATCGTGGAGGCCATTTCGCGGGGGGTGTTCGCCCTTCAGGTTCCCACGCCGCCGGTCGCCCGCCAGCGCCAGGGCGAGGTACTCGCCGCCGACTGGGCGACCATCACCCAGCAACTCTCGCAGGCCGCTTTCGATCTGGTGAGCCTGCCGGCCGGCATCGACCGCGACCTTCGGGAAAAGGTTGTCGCGTTTCGCCAGGCCATGGGCTGGGACCAGCGCCTGCGAGAGACGCTCTTTGCGTCGCTCAGCGCCTTGCCCCCCATCTTGGGCGTCACCTATGCCCTGCTCACGGCCGATCCCGTCTCCGCCGCCAGCCTCGAGATCAAGCTATCCAGCATCCTGGGGTTCAACGACCTCTGGGCCCTGGTGTCGATCCCCGCCTCGGCGGGGCTCACCGAGCAGGATCGGCGTCAGCTCGAGGCGATGCTCAAGCCCGTCTTTGAGATTTGGCTCGAGCAGCGGGTCGGCCAGGTCGTCCAGCTTTTTGAGGACACCATCTGCCGCCCCACCCTCGAGGCACTGAAAGCCGTCCCGCATCCCGATGACGAGCGCTTTGCGGCGGTGGCGCGGGCCCTGGACGGGATTGAAGGAGGCTCATGAGCGAGGACCCCCACGCCTGGGACCATGACGCCCTCGAGATGCATAGCATCGGCGCGCTCGCCTCGGTCGGCTCCGAGCTAGACGAGCTCACGGCCTTGATAGAAGCGCTGCCCGATTGGCGCCCCGCCAGAGCGCTGCTCGATCAGGGCGCTTGGCTCCGCAAAAAGCTGGATGAGCTGGCCCAGGCCTGGCACACCCGCCTGGTGGTAGCCATCGTGGGGCCCTCGGGTGCCGGCAAGTCCACCCTGCTGAACGCCTTGGCCGGCGCCAACCTCTCAACCACCGGCTTGACCCGGCCCACCACCCGACAGGTGGTGGCCTATGCCAGTGACGCGGCGGCGGCTGCGCCCTTGCGCCGAGCTCTGGGTGAGGAGGACTTGTTAGTTGAGACCTCGCCGCGGGCAGCGGCGCTATCCTATCTCACCCTGCTGGACACGCCCGACACCAACACCCTGCCCGAGAACCAGGCATTGCTGGCGCGCGCGCTGGAGCTGGCCGACGTGATTCTGGCGGTGTTCACGGCCCAGAACCCTCGCCTCCATGACAACCTCGCCTTTCTGCACCCCTTTGTGGAGCGTCTGCCCCGCGAGAGCATCGTGCCGGTGCTCAACATGGTGGATCGGGTGCCGCCCAGCGAGCTAGACGAGGTGGAGGCCGACTTTCGGCGGGCGCTGGAGACCGAGTGGGGTTTGGTACCCGAGCGCGTCTATCTGATCTCGGCCAAGAGCAGCGCAGGTAGCCGGGCCCAGTTCGCACTCGATGAAACGCCCATCAACGCACGCAACGACTATCCGGCGCTGGAGACGCTGGTCTATGCGGCCCTCAATCGCGCCAGTCAACTCGCTGACCGCCGCGCCGCACACGCCGAGCGGCTGATCGCCCTGTACCGCCGGGAGATCGCCCAGGCGCTGGATGATACGGCAAAGGCACGCCACGCCGCCAAAGAGGCCATTCGAGAGCTGGAGCAGCGCGTGCAGGCGGCGCTCCAACAGACGGTGGCTGAGACGTTCGCCCAGGTGCGCACGCTGGATCTGAGCACGGCCATCTATGGACTGCTGGCCCCCCGTTGGTGGGGACCGGTCGGATGGCTCGTCGGCCTGTGGGCGCTGCTTCTTCGAGTCGCCTCGTGGGTTACCCGGCCCGGCGGCCGTCGCCCCACTCTGCTGAGCTATGGTGCACCGGATGCAGGCGGAAGCGAGGTGGCCGCCACCATGGCCGAGCTGCGCTCGGCCGAGCTTGAGCATCTCCTGGCCAACGCCTGGCCACCCCTCGCCGACCAGCTAGTGGCTGCGGGATTCGCGCCATCGGTGCGCGCCGAGGGGGCTTGGCAGCGACGTCTAGAGGAAGCCTCCGGAGCGTTGGGGGATCAGGTCGCGGGCCTCTACCAGCGGCGGCTGGAGCGGTTGGCCGGCCGGCTGGCGGCGGCGCCGGTGCAGTTTCTCCTCAACCTGCCCGTGCTAGCCATGCTGGTCTGGATCGGCGTCGACGCTGTGCTGGCCTTTGTGCAACGACGCGCCCTACCGGCCACGCACCTGCAGACCGGCGGCGTCGCCCTGGTGGCGCTCTGGCTACTGGGCTATGTGCTGCTCCAACTGGGCGTGGCGGTGGGCCTGCAACGCCTGCGACGCGCCAAGGGGCTGGGCGAGCTAGGTCGCGGCCTCACCGACGCGCTGGTGGCGCCCTGGGCCCAGCAGCTCCAGCGGCTGGACGCCCTCGACGAGGGCCTACCACGTTAGGTCGGGTCGGTCGAACCTCGCCTCGCCCTCTTGGGCCTCTTCGAGCCGCTCGCCGCGCCCACTTTCCACCAATCGCTCTATCCGCAAACGAGTTCTTTACGCTTCCTTGACAGTTGCCCAATAGTGCGGCACAATCAGGGCAGCAAAGGATCCGGTTGAGGGTTGGAGGCTCTACGTGGTTGCCGCAACAGGTGACTGCATCGTCAGGCCTCGAGGTACCCGAGTGCGACGAGGCGACAAGCCGCCCGCACGGCCCCGCTTTGGCACGCTGACATCTGGCCACGTCCCTGCGCCAACCGACTCCCCCGTTTCCCCCCATCGCGTTCTAGCCGTCATCATCACCGGTCCTTGCTTGCTCCCCCCAAGAGCTGCGCGAACCCGTTGCATCCGGCATCGCCAGACTGCCCCTGGGCACACCCTGGTGGCACCGGGATCTGTACAATAGCGAGCAGCGAGATCGATCCCGTCACCCCCGTCCCCGCTGGACCTGTAAGCACAGGCGGCTGGGCCGAGATCCTGCTGGTGTTGGGCTGGCGCCGCTAGCCCACGCTTGAATGGGCGCGTGCGCGCCCACTGGGGCGAATGTCTGGGAGAGGCAAGGAGGGCCAAGTGTCCACAGCGGCCAGGCTGGAAACGCAGATCCGCAGCTATATCCTGGAGAACTTTCTCTACACCAGCGACGAGTCCAAGCTGCGCAACCACGACTCGTTCCTTGAGGAGGGCATCCTCGATTCCACGGGCATCCTGGAGCTGCTGATGTTCGTGGAAGAGACCTTTGGCGTCCAGGTGGACGACGAGGAGGTCATCCCCGAGAACTTTGACTCGGTGGACCGGCTCATGCAGTACGTCCTGCAAAAGACAGGGGAGGCCGCGCCTCATGCTGGTGCATGAGTACCTCGAAGCCAGCGCCCGGCGCACGCCCGACAAGCTGGCCCTGGTCTGCGACGGCCAGCGTTTCACGTATCGCGAGCTGGATGAGGGTGCCAACCGCCTGGCTCACGGGCTGCTGGCAACAGGCCTGCTGCGGGGTGACCGCGTGGCCATCTGGCTACCCAACTCGGTCGAGGCGGTGCTGGCTATCTATGCCACGCTCAAGGCTGGTGGCACCTTTGTGATCATCAACGCCACCACCAAGCCGGACAAGCTGGCCTATGTGCTGAACAACTGCCAGGCGCGCTGCCTGTTCGCCCCAGCGTCGCGCCTGTCCGAGGTCGCATCCACCCTGCAGAGCGTGCCCTCGCTGATGGTGGGCGTCCTCTGCGGGGATGACTCCCCCACAACGGCCGACGACCACAGCCTGACCAGCTTGTGCGCGATGGTGGCGACCTTGCCTCCCACGCGCCCTGCCGTGTCCTGCATCGATCTGGACCTGGCCTGCCTGATCTATACCTCTGGCAGCACGGGCGAGCCCAAGGGCGTCATGTCCACCCACGCCAACGTCACCTTTGCCGCCAACGCTATCATCAGCTACCTGGAGAACGTGCCCGACGACATTGTCATCAACGTGCTGCCCCTCGCCTTTGACTATGGCCTCTACCAGCTACTGATGACCGTGATCTTTGGCGGGACCCTGGTGCTGGAGCGTTCCTTTGCCTACCCCGCGGCGGTCCTCAAACGCATCGAGGAGGAGCGCGTTACCGGGCTGCCGGGCGTGCCTACCGTGTACGCCATGCTGCTGCAGATGGACCTGAGCCGGTTTGACTTGAGCTCGCTGCGCTACCTAACTAACACGGCCGCCGCGCTGCCCGTTGAGCATATCCAGCGACTGCGCGACGCCTTTCACGGGGCGCGGCTCTATTCCATGTACGGCCTTACCGAATGCAAGCGAACCCTCTACCTCCCGCCAGAGGAGCTCGACCGTCGGCCGGGCTCGGTGGGCGTCGCCATTCCCGGCACCGAGGTGTGGCTGGAGGATGAGGACGGGCGCCGACTCGGGCCGGGCCAGGTCGGCGAGCTGGTGGTGCGCGGATCCCATGTGATGCAGGGCTATTGGCAAGATGCCCAGGCCACCGCCCAGCGATACCGCCCCGGCCGCTACCCCGCGGAACGGCTGCTCTATACCGGCGACCTTTTCCGCGCTGATGAGGAAGGATTCCTCTATTTCGTGGCCCGCAAGGACGATATTATCAAGACCCGCGGCGAAAAGGTAGCCCCCAAAGAGGTGGAGGCGGTGCTCTACCGCCTGCCTGGCGTCGTGGAGGCCGCCGTCATCGGCGTGCCCGATCCGCTCCTGGGCCAATCCATCAAGGCGTTTCTGGTATGCGCACCCGACGCCAACCTGAGCGAACGCGACGTGCTGCGGCATTGCGCCCAGCACCTGGAAGATTTCGCCATGCCCAGGCAGATCGTATTTCGCCAAGAGCTACCCAAGACCGAGTCGGGCAAGGTACAGAAACGAGCGCTGGAGTAGACCAAGCATGTGTGGCATCGTGGGCTGCCTAGATTGGGGCGGGCGCGAGCCGCCCGACGAGGGCCTCTTGCGCCAGATGCTGACCGCGATCCGCCACCGCGGGCCAGACGAGTTCGGCCTGTTTCTGGATCAGCAGGTCGGCCTCGGTTCTGCGCGGCTCAGCATCATCGACCTGGAGACCGGCCAGCAGCCCATCACCAACGAGGACGGCTCGCTCTGGATCGTCATGAACGGCGAGGTGTTCAACTACGTGGAGCTGCGCGAGGGGCTGGCTCGGCGCGGCCACCGCCTGATCACCCAGTCGGACACGGAGGCGGTGCTGCACCTCTACGAGGAGCGCGGCCCCGCCTGCCTCGATGAGCTCAACGGTCAGTTCGCCATCGCCATCTGGGACCGGAGCCGTCACGAGCTGTTTCTGGCGCGCGATCGGGTGGGCATCTGCCCGCTGTTCTATGCGCCCCTCCCCCGCGGGCTCGTCTTTGCGTCCGAGATCAAGGCCATCCTGCTAGAGTCCCGTATCGAGGCACGCCTGGACCCCTACGGCCTGAACCAGGCCTGCACTTTCTGGGCGCCCTTGGCCCCTCGCACCTGCTTTCAGGGCATCGAGGAGCTGCGGCCCGGCCACTGGATGTGGGTACGGGCCGGCGAGCGCTCGCTCCAGCGCTACTGGCGGCTCGAGTTCCCGCATGCCGGCGACGAGGAGCCGATCCCCGAGGCGAAGGCGGCAGCCCACCTGTACGACCTGCTGACGGATGCCACCCGGTTACGACTGCGGGCCGACGTGCCGGTGGGCAGTTATCTCAGCGGCGGGCTGGATTCCACCTATGTGGCCGGGCTGATTCGCCAACACAAGCCCGAGGCGCTCACGACCTTTTCCATCGCCTTTGAGGATCCAGCCTATGACGAGCGCCCCTACCAAGAGCTGGCCACCGCCTTCTTGGGGACCGATCACCATCGCACCGAGTGCCGCACCGCCTCCATCGGCGAGGTATTCCCCCAAGTCATCTGGCATGCCGAGGCGCCCATCCTGCGCACGTCGCCCGCGCCCATGTTTCTGCTCTCGCAGCTCGTACACAAGCACGGCCTCAAGGTAGTGCTGACCGGCGAGGGGGCCGACGAGTTCCTGGGCGGGTACAACATCTACAAAGAGGACAAGATTCGCCGCTTCTGGGCGCGCCAGCCCGAGTCAGCCCTGCGGCCGCTGCTCTTGCGGCGGCTCTATCCCTATGTGGCCGACCTATCCCGCAGCGGCGATGCCTACCTGGCGGCCTACTTTGGACGCGATCTCACCGATGTCGACCGACCAGCCTATTCGCACCGGCTCCGCTGGCGGAGCACCGCCCGCCTACGTAGCTTTCTCGCTGAAGCCTACCAGTTGCCGGACTATGACCCGGTTGACGAGTTGATCGCTGGGATGGACGGAGCTCTCACACAGCTATCTCCGTTGGCGCAGGCGCAGCTCCTCGAAATCACCACCTTTATGTCGCCCTACCTGCTCTCGTCGCAGGGCGATCGTGTTCTGTCGGCCCACGCCGTCGAGGGCCGGTTCCCATTTCTGGATCACCGCGTGATCGAGTTCGCCGCCCAGCTCCCGCCCCGGCTCAAGCTCCGCGGGCTCTGCGAAAAGTACCTCCTCAAAGAGAGCGCACGAGGGTTTCTGCCGCCCGAGATTATCGCGCGGCGCAAACAGCCCTACCGCGCGCCCATCCATCGCGCCTTCCTGGAGCGGCGCCCCGGCTACCTCGAGGCCATCCTTTCGCCCCAGGAACTAGACGCCGCCGGCGTGCTCAAGGCCGAGCCGGTCGGACGACTCCTGGAAAAGTACGAGCGGTCGGGCCACCTGAGCGAGTTCGAGGATATGGCGCTGGTGGGGGCGCTATCGACCCAGCTGGTGCATCAGCAGTTCGTTCAGGGGTGGCCCCGCTTGGTGGCTGCGGCCGAGTCGGTGCGGGTCGTGCACGGAGAGGAGAGGTCGTGATGAAACGGTGCATCCGCTGCGTCCTGCCAGAGACGTTCCCGGGCATCCAGTTTGACGAGGACGGGCTCTGCCAACACTGCCGGCGTCAGCTCGATCCGACGCGGCGCCAGGAGCTATGTGCTCAGATGCGCCAACGCTTTGAGCGCATGGTGCAAGAGGTCCGCGGTGAGCCCGGCTATCATTGCCTGGTTAGCTGGAGCGGCGGCAAGGACAGCACCTACACGCTCTGGCTGATGCGTCACGAGTTCGGGCTGCGCGTGCTGGCCATGACCTTTGACAACGGCTTTGTCTCGCCCGCGGCATTCGAGAACATGCGCACCGTCTCGGACCAACTCGGTGTAGATCACGTGATCATCCGCCCCGAGTTCCCCTTCCTGAAGCGTGTCTTTGCCGCATCGCTCGACCCTACCATGCACCCGCCCAAGGCGTTGGAGCGAGCCAGCAGCATCTGTAACACCTGCATGGGCGTGGCCAAAGGACTCGCCTTGCGGCTAGCGCTGGAAAAAGACATCCCCATGATGGTCTATGGGTGGTCGCCCGGGCAGATTCCGCTGCCCTCGGCGTTTCTGAGACCCAGCCGCGCCATGATGAGGGCCATGGTCGAAGCCTCCTCCGCGCCGCTCGCCCAGGCCAGCGGGGGACAGGCGGGGGTCTACTTCCCAGAGCCCAGCCAGGTTGAGAACGCGCCGCGCATGCCAGTCAACGTCTCGCCGCTGATCTTTTTTGATTGGCAGGAGGCGGAGGCGGTCAAGATCATCCAGCGCTACGGCTGGCGACAGCCCGATGACACCGACCCCAACTCTACCAACTGCTTGCTCAACGCCTTTGCGAACCAGGTGCACAGCGCGCAGATGGGCTACCATGCCTATGCCATGGAGCTCTCGGGACTGGTGCGCGAGGGCTATATGGACCGCGACGAGGCGCTGCGCCGCCTGGAGACCCAGCCCCCGCCCGAGCTGGTGAGGCGCGTGGCCACAACGCTCGGCGTGCTCGGGCCGGCTTCGACCGAGACCAGGTTGGAACTCGCGGTCTCGCCTGACCAAACGCTGACCATCGACCTGAGCGCGAAACCCGCGTCGGCTCAGGGTGCCGACGCCGGCTGAATGCGGGAGCAACCATGAGTGAATCGTCGCCAAAGAAGGATCGGCGTGCCATCGGCCGCCTGCTGGTCGTCGCCGTTCTGGTATTGGGCTTGCTGCTCGTCGGCGTGGTGGCCGTGTCGGTGCTATCCGGCCGAAGCCTACCGCTGGGGCTGTGGCAGATTAGCCACCTCGTCCGTGCCCTGGCAAACCGGGGCACGGTGACGGCGCACAACCAGGGTGACTATACCAACATCATCTTTCTGCACCACTCCACCGGGGCCAACCTGATCGCCGAGGGGCAGGTGCGCGAGATCCTGACCGAGGCTGGCTATGACTTCTGGGATCACCACTATAACCCCACCGGCCTGCGAGACCCCAACGGCGAGCTCACCGGCTATAGCTATCGCATCCCTAACGACAATACCGACCCCGATGGCTTAGCCAGGCTTTTTGCCCAGCGGGCGTACCCGTGGCCCGTCAACGCGCTCAGCGGGCTGCTGCAGCACGAGGTGATTGTGTTCAAGTCCTGCTTTCCGGCCAGCCAGATCAACAGCGACGCCCAACTGGAGCAGTACCAGGCCTGGTACCTGGCTATGCGTGACGTGATGGACACCCATCCCGATCGTGTGTTCGTGGTCGTATCGCCCCCGCCGCTGCATCCCGCGGCCACCGATCCGGCCGCGGCCGCCCGAGCGCGGGCCTTTGCCGACTGGCTGACCTCGGAGGCCTACCTGGCGGGTCATCCCAACGTCTACGCCTTTGACCTGTTCGATCACCTGGCCGAGAGCGATACCACCTCGCCCGAGGCGAACATGCTGCGCGCGGCATATCGGCCCGAGGGTGTCGATTCGCACCCCAACCAGGCCGCTAACCAGGCCGTCGGCCCAGCCTTTGCCGAGGCGCTGATCGAGGCCGCCCGTAGCTATGCCTCGCGAGGCTAGCGTAATGGTTTGGCGCCACAGTCCGCAAGTAGTTGGAGCTGTATCGTATGCATGACGGGAGCACCTAGATGAACACACCAGTCTCTCGACGGCGGTTCCTCCAGGTCGTGGCGATGGCGGCCGCGCAGCTCGGCGTGGGCATGCTGCCCGGCTGCCGACCGAACATCCCCCGACTGGACGCCGAGACCATGGTGCCCGCAGCAACCGACGCCGCCACCGCAGCGACCACGGCGTCAGCCGTCGCATCGGCGACGGCCTCGGCCACAGCGTCGAGCATGCCCACGGCCACAGCATCGGCCACGTCCTCGGCAACCAACACGGCCGCGCCCACCACCACGCCCGCGCCGGCAGTCGCGCAGAGCGTCGCCCCGCGGACCTATCTCCCATACCTGCAAAAGTCGCCCACCTTGCCGACGCCCACCCTCGCGCCCACCCCCGCGCCCACCAACACCATCCCGGCGCCGCTGGGGCCGCGGGTGGTGCATGTGCGCGACCAGGGGGCCACGTCCTGGGGCGGCGAAACCGCGTACTGGAACTTTGTGAACCAGACGCTGGTCAACGAGATGGTGGATGAGGGGTTGATGACGCTAACGGGTGCCACGACGGTGGCCGACGCCTGGCGCGTGCTGATCCCGAACTATCGCGCGGGCCAGATCGTCGCGATCAAGATCAATCTCAACAACTCGACCAGTTGCGACGACGTCGATGGCCAGATCGATGCACTGGTCCACCCCGTCAATGCCATCATCCGCGGGATCAAGCTCATCGGCGTGCCTGAGGCGGCCATCTGTGTCTT
>JAXGON010000028.1:0-6804 GCA_040767425.1 Anaerolineae bacterium
TTGCCCATGAGTACTCATGACACGTACATCACTGTCGTTGGCGCCGGTAACGGTGGCAAGTCGATGGCCGCCCACCTAGCCCTGCTGGGATGCCCCGTCACATTGTATAACCGCACGCCCGAGAACGTCGCCATGATCCGACGCCGGGGCGGCATCGAGTTGGAGGGCGTCGGCTGCCCTGAGGGGCTGGGGATGCTACGCCACGTCACCTCGGATATGAAAGAGGCCGTGCGAGAAGCCAACGTGATCCACATAGTGTTGCCATCGACGGCCCATGCCAGCATCGCACAGGCCATGGCGCCGCACCTGGCCGACGGGCAGATCGTCATTCTGCATCCGGGCCGCACCGGTGGCTGCCTCGAGTTCCACCACGAGTTACGGCGCAACGGCTGCACGGCTCGCGTCATCCTGGCCGAGGCCGAGACGCTCCTCTATGCCTGCCGTTCCGACGGCCCGGCCCAGGCGCGCATCTTTCGCATCAAGGAGGCGGTCCCCCTGGCAGCCCTACCCGCCACCGAGACGAACACCGTGCTCGAGGCGCTGGCGCCCACCATGCCCCAGTTCGTCGACGGCGAGACGGTGCTGCATACCAGCCTCAATAACATGGGCGCGATCTTTCACCCGGCGCTGACCCTGCTGAACGCCGGCCGCATCGAGAGCACCCACGGCGAGTTCCAGTTCTATATCGATGGGGTCACACCCTCGGTGGCCCGCGTGCTGGACGCGCTGGACCGCGAGCGCATCACCGTGGCGGCGGCTCTGGGCATTCGGGGCCGCAGCGCCCGCGAGTGGCTCAAGATGGCGTACAATGCCGAGGGCGACAGCCTTTTTGAGACGATCCAGAACCAGCCTGGCTACCGTGGCATCAAGGCGCCCCCCACCCTCAACCACCGCTATATCCATGAGGATGTGCCCATGAGCCTGGTGCCCATCGCCGAGCTGGGCGAGGCTTATGGCGTGGCCGTGCACCAGATCCGCGCCATCATCCAGATC
Source organism: Anaerolineae bacterium (assembly GCA_040767425.1). Classification (GTDB taxonomy): domain Bacteria; phylum Chloroflexota; class Anaerolineae; order UBA1429; family UBA1429; genus DAIRUQ01. Next base: position 994 of record JAXGON010000028.1, read on the forward strand.
GCCTGCACCGTCCACCAAACCGACTATACCCGGCGAGGGCGAACGCTCGACCGCCTCGGCATCCAGGGCCTGAGCGTTCCCGAGCTGCACCGCTTTGTCCGGGAGGGCATCGAGGGGCTAGACTAGGGGCCATCGTACCGTACGGAGATCGCGCGGATCAAGGAGTAGCGCCTTGGCAGAGACCCGCGGCATCCTGGCCCACCCCAACGACGATGCCACCATCGAACCGCTGCTGGTGCACAATGCCGCGCGCGGCATTAACCCGCGCGCGGGTTGGCGATATGCTGGTGTATCTCACCTCCGGCCAGGCGGGGTCAACCTCGTCGGCTCGGAGGCCGGCGACGCCCTGGGCGCACTGCGCGAGGAGGACGCCCAGGCGGCCTGCCGCGCCTATGGCATCGAGGAGCCGGTCTTTCTGAAGGAGCAGGATGGCACGCTAGCCACCCTGCCCACAACGACGTTCTTGGCGCTGACGCGGTCGCTGCAAGTGATCATCCAGCGTGAGCGGCCAGACTTGGCCACTATCTCGTCTAACACCTGGTAACGATCTCCTGGCGCAGCAACAACGCTCGTTTGGGGATCAGCGGTGTTGATGCTATACTAGAAGGCCGTGTGCGAATGCATCGTGCGGCGCGGCACATTACCCGCGCCGTCTTTGATGTGCGATTCCCTCGCACCATCGCTGGACGACGGGGACTCGGGCACAGGATCGCTGTGTCATCACACAGCTTGGCAAAGATAAAGGACAACGGTTCATATGGCTACGAATCAACTCGCTAAAATCCGAAATATCGGCATCATCGCCCACATCGACGCGGGCAAAACCACCACCACCGAGCGGATTCTCTTTCACGCCGGGCTGACGCACCGCCTGGGCAACGTCGATGATGGCAACACCGTCACCGACTTTATGCCTCAGGAGCGGGAGCGCGGCATCACCATCCAGTCGGCGGCCATCACCTGCAGATGGCGCGATCACCAGATCAACGTGATCGACACCCCCGGCCACATCGACTTTACCGCCGAGGTGCAGCGGTCGTTGCGCGTGCTGGACGGCGGCGTGGTGGTGTTCGATGGCGTCTCGGGGGTCGAGCCCCAATCCGAGACCGTGTGGCACCAGGCCGACCGGTACCGCGTCCCGCGCCTCTGCTTGGTCAACAAGATGGACCGCGCCGGCGCCAACCTGGACTCTGCTGTGGAAAGCATCCACAAGCGGCTGGGCGCCCACACCTTGGTGCTGCAGATGCCCATCGGCCGCGAGTCCGGCTTTGCCGGGGTCATCGACCTGATCCGGATGAACGCGAACTATGCCAGCAGCGAAGATGGGACCGAGACGGCCCAGCCCATCCCCGAGGAGCTCCGCGAAGAGGCCGCCCGCCGCCGCGAGGCGATGATCGAGGCGCTGGCCGACGTGGATGACGAGATCGCCCTGCTCTACCTGGAGCACGAGGAGATCGACGTCGACACGCTGGTCGCCGCCATCCGAACGGCCACCTGCGAGGGCAAGGCCGTTCCGGTGTTGTGCGGCTCTGCCTTTCGCAACATCGGCGTGCGCCAGGTGCTGGATGCCGTGGTCGACTATTTGCCGTCGCCGGTGGACGTCGACCCGATGCCGGCCACTTTGTTGGTCGATGACACCGAGGTGGTCTGCCCACCCGATCCCACCGAGCCGCTGGCCGCGCTAGTCTTCAAGATCAGCACCGATCCCTACGTGGGCAAGCTCTCGTTCGTGCGGGTCTACTCGGGCGTCTTGGCCACCGGCGATACCGTCCTGAACCCAGCCACCGGCGACTCGGAGCGCATCGGTCGTCTGGTTCGCATGCACGCCGATCACCGCGAAGAGGTCAGCGAGATTCGCGCCGGCGACATTGGCGCCATTCTGGGGCTCAAGTCCGCCGTCACTGGCAACACCCTCTGCAGCCCAGACCGGCCGGTTGCCCTGGAGGAGATCAGCTTTCCCACACCGGTCATCGAGCTGGCCATCGAGGCCGCCAGCCGCGGCGATAGCGACAAGCTGGCCAAGGCCCTCTACCGCCTGACGGAGGAGGATCCCACCCTGGTCGTCCGCACCGACGAGCGCACTTCCCAGACCACCCTGGCGGGCATGGGCGAGCTGCACCTGGACGTCATCGTCGACCGCATCCGACGCGAGTTTGGCGTGTCGGTCCAAGTGGGCGCGCCCAAGGTCGCCTACTGTGAGACCATCACCCGGCCCGTGACCGTGGAGGGGCGCTTGGTCAAGCAGACCGGTGGCCATGGCCAATTCGCCGTAGCGCAGGTGAGCTTTGAGCCCGGCGAGCCCGGCAGCGGATTCAGCTTTGAGAACCAGATCACCCGCGGCGCCATCCCGCGCGAGTACATCCCCTCGGTCGAACGCGGCATCCGCGCGGCCATGCGCGAGGGCCTGCTAGCCAAGATGCCGGTGGTGGACATCAAGGCCACCCTGATCGACGGCAAATATCACGAGGTGGACTCGTCCGATCGCGCCTTTGAGGGAGCTGGCTCCCTGGCGATGCGCGAGGCCCTGGCCCGGGGAGGCTCGGTGCTCCTAGAGCCCGTGATGCGCGTTGAGGTGGTGGCTCCCCAGGACTTTGTCGGGGACATCATCGGCGACCTGGGTAGCCGCGCCGCCATAGTCCAGGGCATCGAACCCCGCGCCTCGGGCGTGCAGACCATCCTGGCCGACGTGCCGCTGGCACGCATGTTTGGCTATGCCACCACGCTGCGCTCGCTCACCCAGGGTCGCGGCACCTTTAGCATGCAGTTCGAGCGCTACCAGCAGGTGAGCGACGAGACCCGCAAAGAGCTGATCCAGCAGGTCGCCTAGCGAACCGATCCGCAGCCATCCCATAGACAGAACGAGGCCGGGCGCCCCCAAGGGAACAACACCCGGTCTCGCTGCATCGCTGGCTAGACGCGAAACAGCGGCTCCAGATCCTCCAGGATGCGGTCGAGCTCGCGATGGTCCTCAGCATCCAGCACCACGCAACCCGGCTGGCGCATCCGCGCCGTGGCGATGACGCCCCGCCGCACCAACACCTCTTTGCACACCTGCATGCCCAGCATCTCGGCTAGGTTGATCTCGGGCAGCAGCCGGTTGAAAATGGCTCGCGCCGTCCTCTCGTCGCCCTCCTGGAACGCGTCCCAGATCTGCACATAGACGTCGGTGACCTCGGCCGCCGGCATGAACCCGGCGGCGCCGCGCCGCATCTCGGAGAGCATCCAGCGGCCCAACGCGCCCCCGAACACCCCCCAGCACGCCTCGCCGGCCCCCTGAACGACGCCGCTGATGTGGTGCGCACTGGGCGCCATCTCTTCCTTCACATAGCGCACGTGCTCGATCTCTGTCAGAAGCCGCGAAAGCAGCGCGCTGTCGAGCCCGGCGAACGAGTGCTGGATCATCACCGGGCACTGGGCCGCCTCGGCAATGCCGGCATAGTAGGCAAACAGCTCGTCGCGGTTGGCCGAGGCGATATAGGGCGGCAGGGCCACCACGACATCGGCGCCGGCCGAGCGAGCGTGCGCAGCGTACTCGGCCGCACCCACGCCGGTCGTCGCGGCCACGCCCACCACCACCGGCGTCCGCTTGGCCGCCTGCTGGACCACCAGCTCTACCAGGCGGCGGCGCTCACCGTCGGTCAGATACTGGAACTCGCTGCCCAGCACCGGGTACACGACGCCGTGGGCGCCGCAGGCCACGGCGAAATCCACCTGCCGAGCCAGGGCCTCGTCGTCGATACCGCCGCTCGCATCGAGGGGCGTCTGGAGCACCGGGAAGATGCCACGTAGCCTTGGCATGGTCCCTCCCTAGTACGCGCCGTGCTTTTGGGCCGCTGCGATGAACGCCTCTACCTGAGCGGGCGAGGTATCAGCCTGGATGATATGCGCCGGCGCTACCATATAGCCGCCCCCCTCGCCGAGGATGGCGATCTTTTCGCGGACGTCGGCCTCGATCTGCTCCGGCGTGCCGTTGGGGAGCAGATCCTGCTGGTCGATGGCCCCGAAGAACGAAAGGCGATCGCCAAATCGCTCCTTGAGCGTACGCGGGTCATGGCCGGGCACGTTGGGTTGCACCGGGTTGAACACGTCCATGCCGATCTCGATCAGGTCCGGCAAGAGCTCGGCCACCGCCCCATCGGTGTGAAAGATGACCAGCAGATCAGGATTCTCGGCCTTGGCCGCCTCAAAGATGTTGGCGTACAGCGGCTTGAACACCCGGCGCCACATCCGCGGCGACACCATCAGCCCCGTCTGCGAGCCGAAATCGTCACCGAACCAGATGGCATCCACGCCGCGCCGCGCCAGCTCTTGCGCCACGCCCAGGCTCCAGTGGTGCGCCTTTTCCAGGAGCGCCTCGATATAGTCAGCGCCCATGGCCAGGTCGAGCATGTACTGCTCCATGCCGACCAGATGCCAGTTCAGCTCGAACATGGTCAGCTCGCAGTCACCGATGACGAAATAATCATCGCCGAACCGGGCGATATCCTGCTCGGCGCGCACGTAGCGAGCCGGATCATGGGGATCCGGGAAGGTGTAGGCGGCTACATCCTCGGGCGTGGCTCCTAGCAGCGGCGACGCCACCACCTCCATATAGAGCGGCCCCTGCCGCATCTTCATGCCAAACTCGTTGGTGACCAGGCCGTCCGCGTCCTCCACCAGCTCGAACCCCTCGGCCAAGCCGGCTCCCACCACCACTACGTCACTGCCCATGCGCGTGCGCAGCTCGTTGGCCGAGATGCGGTACTTGAGGTCCTCATAGTAGGCCGGGCTATAGTCCGGCTCCAGGCCATACTGGGCCCAGAACGCCTCCAGCAAGCCAGCGCACAAGTCGAACTGAATCGGCACGCGATCCGGCAGCCCCGACCGCGTCAGCGCCCGCCTCACTCGCTCCTTGCTGTTCATCGCAGCCCTCCTCCCACAGACAGGTCAGCAGGAGCACGGCCTCCCACACCCCTGCTGAACCTGGTCACATCTAGCACCCACCGCAACACTCGCCCTGCCGCTATTCTCGCTGCCAGCGCGAACGCAGGTGTTCCATATAGAGCAACGCGTTCTCCACAGGCACATTGCTGGGGATATGGTTCCCCACCGCAAACATGAACCCAGGGCACCTCTGCGCCAGGGGGATCGTGGCGTCGATCTCGGCGCGGATCTGCTCGGGCGTGCCAAAGGTCAACGTCCGCGCGTCCACCTTGCTGGCCAGGATCCCGTGCGTCTGGCCGTACTTGGCGACGACCACGTCCAGGTCGGTCATCGGCTCAAAGCAGAGCGCGTCGGCGCCCGCCTCGACGATGTCGTCCACAAAGTCGGTATAGTCGCCGTCAGACGTGAACACCACCAACTTGCCCGCATCCTTCATGATCGACCACAGCGCCTTGTAGCGAGGGATGATCTCTTCGCGGTAGAATGAGGGCCGTATAAAGGCGCCCTGCGTCCATACAAAGTCATCGTGGCACATAAAGACCTCGATGGGCGTCTGCACCCAGGCGCGGTAGTGATGCTCCGCTTGGCGATAGAACGAGTCCAACACCTTGGCAAAGCGCGCCTGATCCGCCGCCGCCTCCAGAAGCAGATCCCAACCAAACGCTGCGATAGCGCCCGAGACGATGGTCTGATAGTACCCGCCCGTCCATACTTGGTCGGGATAGTTCCGTCGCGCGTCCTCATACAGGCGCCGATAATGGCGGACCAGCTTTTCCATGTCGGTAAAGCCGTACTCGGCCACCGCATCAAAGCAGAGCACCTCCTCCACCGAGGCAAAGGGGCTCGGCTGCGGCTCGCGTCGATCGACGCCATGCTCCAGGAACTCGG
>JAXGON010000029.1:0-3434 GCA_040767425.1 Anaerolineae bacterium
CCCCCAGGGCCACCTGCACTCGACGCTTGCGCATGTGAGCTCCGCCCATCATAGAAGCGGCCCCGAACCGGGGCCACACGACCGCCGATTATAGCATCGCCCTTGGCCCAATGCCAAGCTGCATGACCCCCGCGGGTCTAGGGCAGCTCCAGCGTTGCGAGCCCCAGCGCCTCCTGAAGCTCCGCTGGGCTCAAGGTAGTGGTGCGTTGGAACACCAGCGTCTTGGGATGGTCGTATACGGTAAAGCTCTCGTCGGCCCAGCCCAAGTGCAGCGCCAGGCCGTCCCCCTGACGCTCCGCCAGCAAGCGAGGCACGGGCAGACCCACGTGGGCAAAGGTGTCGTCCACGAACTCCAGGCCTGCCACGCCAGGATAGGCGCTGCTGGAGAACACCAGCTCGAACCCCAGCTTTTCACCCATCAGCGCCTCATAATAGCGCGACGTCAGCGGATAGCGCTCGGGCAAGCGCGGGATGGTGTTGTACAGCCGGTTGCTCGCCAGCACGATATAGTCGGCGCCCTGCAGGTAGCCCAGCAACTGGCAGGCCTTGTCGCGCGTATCGGCGTCATAGGCAGCAAAGCGCAGCATATTGAGCTCGGTATAGCACGCATCGGGGCCCGAGCGGCGCTGCGCGAGCGGCAGGGGATCATCCCAATGCTCGGTGACGATGGTCGATCCGCTGGGCACGGTCGCACAGATAAAGCGGGTGGTCTCGATCCAGGGGTGCGTCTGCGCATAGACGCGCATATACGCCAGGGCATACAATGCCGTCACGAGCACGGTGCCCACGGCCATGGCCCGCCCCAGCGTCCGCGCCCACGTGGTCCGCAGCCTCCAGGCCCGCACCAGCAGGTCGCCCGCCCACAGGCACAGCAGCGGCGTAATCGGCAGCATATAGCGCGCAAACTTGGCGTGGAGGCCGCCCACTGCCAGCACGTACGCCAGGCACCAGGAGAGTGGCACCAGCCGCACAGCGGCCCGCTGGCGTTCCCGTTTCACCAGGTCGCGCGTGGTCAAGCCCATCTGCAGGGCCAACCCAGCTAGCCCCGTCACCCCCAGCGGCACCCCCAGCGACCAGACCAGCAACTGCCGTCCATGATAGAGGTAGGGAAGCGTCCCGATGTATTGGCGCGTGTAGGGGACATCGGCCGCGCCGCTGGCCATACGGCCCTCGTGGATGACGTCGGTCAGGAAGCGAAACGGGTCGATGATGGCATAAGGCTGGGCCACCGCCATGGCCAGCGCGGCGCACCCCAACGTAAACACGAGGCCGCGCAACCGCCACCAGAAGCGGTACGCCCCGCCATCGCCGTCGGGCCCCTGGTCATCGCAACCCAGGAACCACGCCACCGCCAACGGCAGGGCCAGCGGTGCGGCGCTGACCTTGGTGGCGATGGCCAACCCAAATGCCAACCCTGCCAGCGCGCCGCGTCCCAGGCTGAGCCGTTGCGCCGCCCTCACGGCCAGCAGCAGCGTCAGCATCGCCGCGCAGGCGAGCATCGTATCCACCGCATAGAAATGGGACAGCTGGATATGCAGCACCGCCAGCGCGAGCAGCCCCGCCCCCAGCAAGCCAGTGGCCCGCCCATGGAGGCGTCGGCCCAAGGCGTACACCAGGACCACCGAGCCCACATCCAGCCCGGCCGAAAGCGCCCGCCCGCTCCAGAAAAAGCCGTTGATGCCGGCCAGCGAGGGCTCGATCAAGCCTAGCAACCAGGTAACGATGCGTAGGACATAGAGCGGCAGCGAGCCGTAGGCAAAGAAACGAGGGTTCCAGGGGCTATCGGGTGAAAAGATCTCGGCAAGGTCTGGGGGCCAGGGAAAAGCGAGCTCAGCCACCTGCATATAGATCTGGCGCTCGTCGGGGTGAAAGAGCAGCCCCTCGTCCCACGCCAGGCCGTACAGTCTCAAGGCCAGGGCCACCAGGATAATGCCCACCAACGCCCAATCGAGGCGGAGGCCCCGTCGAGGGCTGGCATGCGTCACACGCCCTTTGGCCGGCATAGGCCAGCTAGTCCAGCTTGAGCACGGCCATAAAGGCCTCTTGGGGGATGTCGACGCTGCCCACCCGCTTCAGCCGGCGCTTGCCCTCCTTCTGACGCTCGAGCAGCTTGCGCTTGCGGGTGACATCGCCGCCATAGCACTTGGCCAGGACGTCCTTGCGGGCCGCCCTCACGTTGGCTCGCGCAATGACGCGGCTGCCCACCACGGCCTGGATCGGCACCGTAAAGAGATGCGAGGGAATCACCTCTTTGAGCTTGCGCACCAGCGAGCTGCCCTTGGCATAGGCCCGATCTTGGTGCACGATCAGCGACAGGGCGTCCACCGGCTCCTGGTTGACGTGGATCTCCATCTTGACCAGGTCGCCCGGTCGGTACTCGGCGAACTCATAGTCCATCGAGGCATAACCACGCGACCGTGACTTGAGCTGGTCGTGAAAATCAACCAGAATCTCGGCCAGCGGAATGTAGAACTCGATCACGACGCGACGCTGATCCAGATACTCGAGCTTGATGTATTCGCCTCGGCGGCTTGTGGCCAGCTCCATGAGCGGCCCGATGTACTCGGTGGGCGTGAACAGGCTGATCCGCATCCACGGCTCGAGCACCTCTTCGATGATACTCGGATCGGGCAAATCGGCCGGGTTGTCGATCTCGAGCACCTCACCCTGGTGGGTCAGCACCTGATACTCGACGCTGGGGGCCGTAGCCAGCAGATCCAGGTCATACTCGCGCTCCAGCCGCTCCTGTACGATCTCCATGTGCAGCAGCCCCAGGAAGCCACAGCGAAAGCCCATGTTTAGTGCCACCGACGACTCGGGCTGGTAGACCAACGAGGCGTCGTTGAGCTGGAGCTTTTCCAGGGCGTCGCGCAGGTCCTCATAGTCCTCGTTGTCGACCGGATAGAGGCCCGCAAAGACCATCGGCTTGGGCGCGCGGAAACCCTCCAGCGCGCCGGCGGCAGGACGCGCCACCGCCGTCAACGTATCGCCCACGCGGCACTCGCGCACCGATTTCAGCCCCGTCGCCACATAACCTACGTGGCCCGCCCGCAGCATCTCCACCTGCTGCATGGTGGGGCGGAATATCCCCACCTCCAGCGGCTCCAAGCGGACGCGGTTGGACATGAGTATGAGCTCTTGGCCAGCCACGATGGTGCCATCCACCACGCGGACATGGGCGATCACACCGCGGTAGGGGTCATAGTGCGAGTCGAAAATCAGGGCCCGCAGCGGCGCCTCGGGATCGCCCACGGGCGGTCGCACGCGCTGGACGATGGCATCCAACACCTGCTGGATGCCCTGCCCCGTCTTGGCAGAGACCCGCAGGACATCATCGGCGGCGATGCCCAGCAGTTCCTCGATCTCTTTGGCTACCTCATCGGCCATAGCCGCCGGCAGATCGATCTTGTTCACCACCGGCACCAGGTCCAGGC
>JAXGON010000030.1:0-3049 GCA_040767425.1 Anaerolineae bacterium
TGGGTTGCCCAGCCTGCATCGGTGTTGACGCGGCCGAGGACGAACGAGCCAAGGTCCGTGCGGTGACTCTGGCGCGGGCCATCATTGGCGGCGACGCGCCGGCCGGTCACTGATGCGGCTTTTGCTCTGGATGCGTTGAGCGGAGAACTGGTGTAGAATGCGCGACAGCGCCGTGCGTTTGCCAGGTCCCAAATCGCTCGGTCAGCGTCGTGGGGAGATGACGCTGTGAACGACCTTCGACAACGCTTGCAAGAGTTGGCTCGACGGGAGGCGATGCGTCAGCCGCCAGAGCCGGCAAGGTCGGGCATGCCGCTGGAAGAAGCCATTGACGGCCAATGGGTGGAGACTTCTACCGGGCGCTGCTATGTCACCGAGCGGCGCTTTGGGGGCTCTTACGTCCACGGCGGCCGACGGGTGGATGGCTTTCTGGCGTGGCCTTCAGAGGTCTGGGAGCCGTTTGTGGCCGGGCCAGCCGATCGGGTGCTGGATCCGTCGAGGGCCCTGTTTCTTGACGCCGAAACCACGGGCCTGGGCGGCGGCGGGGGCACCTATGCCTTTCTGGTGGGCGTGGGCAGCTTTGAGGGCGACGCGTTCGTCGTGCGGCAGTTCTTTATGGGCGACTATGACGACGAGCACGCCTTGCTCGACCTACTGGAGCAGGCGTTGGCCGCCAGCGGCGGGCTGGTGAGCTTTAACGGGCGCGCCTTTGACTGGCCGCTCCTGGCATCGCGGTTCGTCATGGCTCGTAGGGAGCCGGTGGGCGATGATCTGCCCCATCTGGACCTGTTGCTCCTGTGCCGCCGCTTGTGGCGAGAGATGCTGCCGTCCTGTTCGCTGTCCTCTCTGGAAGAGCACGTGCTGGGCCTGGAGCGCTCCTTTGAGGACATTGCTGGGCATCTGATTCCCGATATCTACCGTCGCTATGTGGCGGATCGAGATGCCGCGCCGCTGGATGGGGTCTTTTACCACAACCTCGTGGATGTGTTGTCGTTGGTTTCGTTGGCCCAGGTGGCGGCCGAGATCGCCAGCGAGGGGCTAGACAAGGGCGATGACCTCTTGTGTGATGCCTATGCGCTGGGACGTCTCTACGAGGGCACGGGACGGATCGAGGCGGCGGCGCAGGCTTATGGCCAGGCCTGGCGCGGCGATAGCCATGCCACCAACGTCTGGGAGGCGGGCTGGCGCGAGTCGCTGCTGCTCAAGCGGCGAGGGGCCCTTGACGCGGCCGCCGAGCGCTGGCAAGGGCTGCTGGACGGCCCACGGGTGGATCCCTACCTGGAGCTGGCCAAGCACTATGAGCACCGTCTGGCTGACCTCGGCGGGGCGCGGCGCTGGACCCTGGAGGCGCTGGCCTGGCTGGACCAGCGGGGAGATCGACTGGAGCGCTGGAAGCGCGAACGCCTGCGCCAGGAGCTCAGACATCGTTTGGGGAGGCTCGATGGAAAGCTGGCCCGAGATGCCCGAGACCAAGCCGCTGACCGCTAGTCATAGCGGGAGTCTTGCGGCGGCATCGACGTCAAGATCGCTAGAGATTCTCGGCCAGCTCCTGCGACTGGTGAGTGCCTCGGAGCGGTCGGAGGAGGTGCTCCAGCACGCCGTTACCATCGCGCGTCGCCACACGGGGGCGACGTGGGGTCTGGCCTATTTGCAAGAAAGCGAGAGCAGCTCGTCGCTGACCATCGTCCAGAACGACGGTGACGCGGGAATAGATGCCGAGGCGATGGTTGAGCGTACGCGGCCGCGGAGCGACGGGCAGCACGAGGTCGTGTTGTGCAGGGCTAGCGATGATGACCGAGCTGACGTGGCGACCTCGCCGACGGGACTGGCCTCTTGGCTGGTGGTGCCGCTGGTGGCCAACGATGCCGACATTGGCGCGCTGATCCTGGGATGGGACGACGTCGGCCCAGAGGCGGTGGATCGAGACCTGTGGGCGGTGGTGGGGCAGGTGGTGGGGCTGGGCGTGGAGAACTCGCGTCTCTACGAAGCGATGCAGAATCGCCTGCGCCAGAGCTCGGCCTTGTACGAGGTGAGCAAGGCGCTTAGCTCCACGCTGAACCTGGACGATCTCTTGAGCCTGATTGTGCGGCTGGCCACCGATAACATTCCCAAGGCCAGCGATGGGGTGCTGCACCTTGTGGATGAACGCTCCGGGCGGCTGCACCCGAGGGCGCATACCTGGTCGGTGGCGGACAGCCGCCCCGACTATCGCGGACGCACCGACATGCGGCGAGGCAAGGGGATCGCGGGCACGGCTCTGGAGGCCGGTGAGGTGGTCAATGTCCCCGACGTGAGCCTGGATGCGCGGTTCATCAAGGGGGGCTCCCGTCCGGTGGCCTCTATGTTGGTGGCTCCGTTGCGTTTGGGCGATCGCTCCATCGGCACCCTGAGCGTGGATTCGACCCAGCGGAACGCCTTTGCCCAGCAGGACGAACACCTGCTGATGACCCTGGCAACCCAGGCCGCCGTGGCCATCGACAACGCTCGCCTGGTGCAGGACCTTCAGCAGAGCCTGGAGGAGCTCAAGAATGCCCAAGAGGCGCTCATCCAGTCGGAAAAGCTATCGGCCATCGGCCAGCTCATCGCTGGCGTGGCCCACGAGCTCAACAACCCGCTGACGGCGGTGATGGGCTACGCCCAGCTGCTACAGGCCAGCTCGGCGGATGACCAGATGCGCCATGACCTGGACCGCATATCATTCCAGGCGCAGCGAGCCGCCAAGATCGTGCAGAACCTGCTCACCTTTGCCCGCCAGCACAAGGCTGATCGCCAGCGGGTGGCTATCAATGATATCGTCGAGCGGGTGGTGGATCTGCAGGCCTATCAGTTGCGGGTGGACAATGTGCGGGTGGTTCTCGACCTGGAAGATGGGCCTCTGGAGACCGTGGCGGACGGCAACCAGTTGCAGCAAGTGATGCTGAACCTGCTCAACAATGCCTACGACGCCATCCGTTCCGTGCGTGACGAAGGCGAGATTCGGATTACCACCCGACAGGAGGGCTCTCGTATTCTCATCTCGTGTGCGGACAACGGGCCGGGACTGGCACCAGAG
>JAXGON010000031.1:0-2697 GCA_040767425.1 Anaerolineae bacterium
TCTCTTGGAACAGCACGGTGATCAGGATCGCTTTCGTGCCGCCTCGGCTGGGGTGTGGGCGCACGGCGAACGTTCCGCCGCTCAAGAGGCGGTGTCGCTGTTAGGGGCCGAGGGGCTGGACCTATCGGCCCATCAGTCCCGAGGGCTGACCCAGCAGATGGTGGATGAGGCCGACCTGATCCTCGCCATGGAGCGCGCCCATCTGAGGGATCTGGGGCTGCGGTTTGCGCGAGCCGACGCCAAGGCCCACCTCTTGAGCGCTGTGGTGGGCGAACGCCGCGATGTGACCGATCCCATGGGGCAAGGCCAAGACGCCTACAGCCAGTGTTATGAGACCTTGCGCACGTACCTAACGGAAGGGTACCAGCAGATCCTCGCCATGGCGGAAGGGGCACCCCCGCCGCCCCGCACGCGGCGCTGGCCTTGGCGCCAGGGCTAACCCGCCCGCCGCCACAATCGCCCTAGCTCTACCGTCACACGAAACCCATAGTAGTAGGCCACCAAGAGGCAAAGCAGCAAACCCTGAAGGCCGTCCTTGTAGCCCTGTAGCGTTAGGTAACGTCGGTGGAACTCGCGCAGCGGCTGCGAGAAACAAGTCCACGGCTTGGGACGCACTCCCTGCCCATACAGAATCCGCGCCTCATAGCCGACGTACTGCCGCTGCTTGCGCACGAAATCGCCGAGGGTCGCATAGTTGTAGTGAATGAGCGGCTCTTCCAGATACCCTTCAGGGCCGTCTAGCAGGACCACCTCGTGAACAGGCCGGCGAGGATCGTACCGGGCTGCATCAACACGCAAAAGGCGCAGCTGGTGATCGGGCCACCACCCACCGTGCCGAATCTCGTGGCCCCACATATAGTTGCGCCGGGGGACCCACCAGCCCGCATATGTGGCCTCGCTCACCCGCGCTCGGATCTCGTCAGCCAAGGGCGACGTCACCCGCTCATCGCTATCCAGAAAGAACACCCACTCGGTCCGCGTGAGGGACAGCGCAAAGTCACGCTGGCCAGCAAAGCTGTCAAAGGCGCGCTCGACCACCCGCGCGCCCAGCCCCCGTGCGATCTCGCCAGTGGCATCCGAGCTGCGATCGTCTAGCACCACCAACAGCTCATCGGCCCAGTCGGCGCTCTGCAGGCAATCGGCGATCTGATCGGCATTGTCGCGGGCCAGGACGGCCACCGTGATCCTTGACTCGCTCACATCGCCATCACCGCTCGATAGGCGTCGGCGCGACGCTCGGCCTCGTCGGCCGTGATCTCACCCGCCTGGACCAGGTCGCGCAAACGAGCGGTCTCACGTCGCAGCCCTGCCCGCACGATCCATCGAACCACTCGCCCATATGCTCGGCTATAGTGCTTCTCAAAGAGCCGAAAGCGGCTCTCCCAGAGCGCCTGGAACATGCGAGCACGGAACTGTCCTGTGCTCTGCCCTCCCAGGTGTACGATCTCGGCCTGCGGGACACAACGAATGCCCCACCCCGCGGCTTTGGCTCGCATGCACCAGTCGATCTCTTCACAATAGATAAAGTAGCCCTCATCCAGGAGCCCCACCTGCTCCAACGCCTCGCGGCGGATGATCATGGCGGCTCCCAGAGGATGGTCGATCTCAAAGGGCCGCCCGCCTTCATAGAGGCGCCTGGGATAGCGGCCGTTGAGCCGCGAATCGAGCAGGCGATGGTTGATCATCCAAAAGTCCAGGACCGCCATCATGAGCGAGGGAAAGCGAAAGGCACTGTGCTGAAAGCTGCCGTCACCATAGTAGAGCCGTGCCCCCGCCGCCCCGACAGTGGGCATCTCATCCATCGTGTCCACCAGGACCGCTAGCGCTCCCGCGCGCACGATGGTGTCGGGGTTGAGCAACAGCAGGTAGCGAGGGGGATCCGTGCGTGCCAGCGCCGCTAAAAGCCCCAGGTTGGTGGCGGCGGCGAACCCGAGGTTCGTCTCCTGGGCCAGCAACGTAGCCTGAGGGTAGCCGCTGGCCACCATGGCGGCGCTCTCGTCGGGGGAGGCGTTATCCACCACCCAGACGTGAGCGTCGAGCCCAGCGCGCTCGAGATCGGCGTACACCGACGTGAGGCAGTTCGCCGTCAGATCGCGCGTGTTATAGCTGACGACGACAATGGCCAGGTCCATAGCCATGTCTAGAAACCGATCGAGATCGGAGTGGCCTCGATACGATCCTGGATGATCCAGACCGATTCATGGATGAGCCCAATCCAAAAGTAGGGCTCTACCGTGACCGTCTTTTCGGTGATGCGCAGATGACCCACCACGGTCACCGTCTGGCCAGGCATGAGGTACTTCTGAGGACCGATGGGCGTGTCAAGCACCGTCAGCTCATCATCATAGCCCAGCTGCCAGCGGAACGGATAGGTCCGCCCAGCGCTGTTCCCCTCATAGTCCAAGCCCACGCGAAAGATGCCAGGCTCCTCATACTCGCCCAGCGTGTTAAAGTTCTCGAGGCTGGTGTACTCGGTGCCAGGCTCAGGCCCCTTGGTACGCACGGGCACCGTGCCGATATTCCGCACGGTGCAGGTAAAGGTGAGCGTCTCACCCAGTTGCACGATGAGGGGATCAAAGACAGCCGCGGCGTTGACGATCTCGACCCGTGGCACGCCGCCGCCCTCGATGGTCAGTTGGCCCTCGGCGCGATCCTTGTTCCCGACATAGTCATCGGCCTCAACCACCACGGTATACA
>JAXGON010000032.1:0-2346 GCA_040767425.1 Anaerolineae bacterium
CCGCCGTTGCGGGTTCGCCGACGCCGCGATTCTCACCAACCCCTCGCGCCTCCGCGACGGCCCGAGGGACGCGGACGATCCAGCCTCTGACCGCTGCCCCGCAGCTTTCGGCCATCCCGACCCTGGCCGAGACCATCGGCACGCTGTTCATCCCCGCGCTCGACCGTGAGGTTGCGATCGTCTCGGTAGGCTGGCAGGTGGAGGATCTCGATGGGGCCCAGGTCGCTGTGTGGGAGACCGTCGCCGGCGCGGTGGGGCATCATCGCGGCACGGCCCCCCTTGGTGGCGTTGGCAACTGCGTGCTCAGCGGCCACAGCGCTGCCGAGCAAGGGGGCGTCCTGGCTGGCATCTGGGACTTGGAGCCAGACAGCCGCCTCGTGGTTACGGACGCGCTGGGAAACGAGTTCGCCTACCGCGTCGTCTCGGTAGAGTCGCTCCAAGAGACCGGGGTTGGCCTCGAGGAGCGGCTGGCCCACGGCGCGGCGATGGACCCCACCGATGATGCGCGCCTTACCTTGATCACCTGCTGGCCCGATTGGGCCTATACCCATCGTGTGGTGGTGGTAGCGATTCCTGATCTGAACTGAACCATGCTGCTGAGCCTGTACGGAGGAGCAGAGATACGAGATCTGAACGGAAGAACGCCGAGCAGGAGGTTCCCATGGGCCAGGCACAGGATAGATCAAAGAGAGCGACGGGCATTAGGGCGTTGCTGCCCATCGGGCTCGCTCTACTGGCGATGCTGGGAGCAGCGATGGCCGTCGCGGCCGAACCCGGCTGGGTGGAGAGCGCAGACGCAGCGCCCGAGGCGACCATCCCCGATCCACCTGACTATAGCATCTCCGGGGTGGTCTTTCACGATCTGGATGGAGATGGCGAGTACGCTGACGATGGTTCGGAGCCGGGCATCGGTGGCGTGGAGGTATCGCTGGAGCCGGGTGGCCGCACCTGGATAACCAACACCACGGATGAGTGGGGGCCGGTCGGCGGCTACTGGTTCGACAACCTCGCCCCAGGGCAGACGTATACCCTCACCTGTGAGGCGGTGCCAGGCTATGTGAGCACCAGTCCCGAGCAGGTGACCGGCGTGACGCTGGGCAGCGACGGCACCATCCCGGGGACCGGCCCAACAGTCATTCACTTTGGCAAGGCCATGACCGCCACCGTCGAGATCCAGCTGGAGCTCCAAGGGCGGCCCGGGCCGCCCGACGCCAGCTGGTCGGTGCCGGTGACCTATACCGTGGGCGGCGTCTATACCGACGAGGTGAGCGCGTCGGACCTCTATGGTCGCTTTGCGATCACCGGAGTGGTGGAGGGGCGGCGCGACCTGGCCGTCAAGAACCTGCACACCCTCTCGACGCGCCTGCGTGACGTGCAGATCACGGCTCCGACCACGGTCATCACCATGATGCTCTTGGAGGGTGACGCCAACAATGACGACACCATCAACTCGGCCGACATAGGGGTGCTCTCGGCGGGTTACTGGCGGGCTTGGGGCCAGCCCGGATTCGAGCTGGGGGCCGATTTCAACGAGGATCGCTATATCGATGCGCGAGACGCCTCGCTCCTGGCCGCCAACTATTTCGAGAGCGGCCCGGTCGACGTGACGGCGGGCATCCTGGCTGAAACGCCGGCCCTGCGGCTGATGCCCTCTGCGGCGACGGTGGATGTGGGTGACTTGTTCACCGTGACGGTGGCCATCGAGAGCGGTGGCAGGGCTGTACAGGCCGCCGACGTCTTTGTAGACTATGATCCTCGTGTGTTGCAGGTGGTGGACGCGGCGGGCCAGCCCGACGACCTGGTCCACCCGATTACCGACAGCCTGGGCGTGGTGGTTCGAAATCAGGTGCTGGCTTCTGATGGCGTGATAGCCTATGCTGCCTTGAGCACCAGCGACTATGCGGCGGACGCCTATGTTGATCTGTTCGCAATCCGGTTCAGGGCCATGCGGCCGACCGGCGATTCGGCCACGACGCTAGAGTTTATGAACAGCATCGCGAGCCGGCAGGTGAGCCGCCTATGTGTCGATGGCTATGACGAGCTGATGAACCGATACGATAGCGGGATCACGGTGAAGGGGACGACCATGTGGCTGCCTAACGTAAGGCGGAACGGGTGAGGATTGGTCGCTATGCCAGGCGCATCGGCGTGGTGCTGGTGTGCCTGGTGGCCATTCTCGCAACGGGCAGCGTCACCGTGGCCGACGCGCCCACCGCGGCCTTGCGGCTACCGCTGGTGGCGCGCAACGCGGAGCCAGCCTATCCTATCAACCGGGTGGGCGTGGGATTCTTTCATTACGGCGCGTTGGCCGACTATCCATTGGACCGACTCCCATTTGGCTGGTAC
>JAXGON010000033.1:0-1505 GCA_040767425.1 Anaerolineae bacterium
GATCCCCGACCCACCTGGCTTTCCAGCCAGATCCGCCCGCCGTGCATCTCCACCAAGCGCTTGGAGATGCTCAGCCCCAGGCCGGTGCCCCCTTTGTGTCCCCGCAGCAGGCTCTGAGCCTGGAAAAACGGTTCGAATAGCTTTTGCTGCTCCTCCGGTGCGATGCCTGGGCCCGTGTCCTGAACCGACACAACTACCTCCTGGTTCTCAGTACACCGCATCCGAACGACCACCCCTCCCACCTCGGTAAAGCGGCCCGCGTTTCCCAGCAGGTTGATGATCACCTGGCGGATGCGCGTGGCGTCAACGAACAGGGCCAACTCCTCGTCTTCGATATCGACCTCGACGGTCAGCCCCTTGGTCTCAAAGAGCCCTCGCACGGCCTCCACGGCGCTGTGGATCAGCTCGCCGGCCCGGATCCACTCCCTCGTAAGGGCCACGCGGCCGGCATCCACCTGGCTCAAGTCCAGCACGTCATCTACCAGCTCTGAGAGGTGCACGCTGTTACGGTGAATGGCGGATACATCCGCGAGCAGAGATCCGGGCAATTCGGCGCCATACACTTCGGGCGAGCGCATGATCACCTCGCTAAAGCCCACGATCATGTTCAACGGCGTGCGCAGCTCGTGGCTGACGCGAGCAACAAACTCTTCCTTGGCGCGTCTGGCCTCCTCCGCCAGCTGCGTCATCATGGCGAGGCGGTCGGTGAGGCGCGCCAGCTCCAGGTTGGCCAGGTTGCGGTCCTCCTGGGCTCGCAAGAGCCCCACCCTCTGCTCACGCAGCTCCTGCACCTGCTGCCGCGCCGCGTAATAGTGGCCCATGCCCCACTCGGCCGTTACATAGAGTTCCCGCGCAAAGACCCAACCCAGCACTAGCGCCACGCCACCCAACACCAGCACGCTCATCGGCATCAGTGCAGTGATCTCGCCCAAGCCAAGACGGGGCCCGCCCAACGCTAGTATCCCGAGCAGCGCGAGTTGGCTCGCCAGGCCCCACCGCCACTCGGCCACGAGAGACACCAGAAGGGGCACCAACGCGTAAAAGATAGCCAGCTCAGGCCGACCAAACAGCGCCACCGCCAGCGTTACCACTGCCAGCAGCCCGACGCCCCAGACCAGATTGGCCCAGCGTGGCCGCCGCCCATGCAGAGCATGGAACCCCCCCATTACCAGCCAGAGCGCCCCCAGAGCCACCGTCACCCGCGGAAGTTCCAGCCACAGCTCGGTGACGTTAGCCGCCACATAGCCAGCTAGGCTGAGGAGCAGCAAGGTCGTCATGACCGTCTTGATGCCGCTTTCCCGCACTTCGCGGCGGACTTCTTCCACGCTGGCCAAGTCTGCCGAGAGATTCATTGTCATCGATACCATGACCACATCCTTCTTCGGCCCCGCGTTGCCTTGACGCACCCACGCCGTCTGAGCTACAATAAGACGCGATGGCGCGATAATGCCCAGCACGTCCCCTCGCTCACGTGGGCACACTTCCAGCAACGCTCTCTCCATCGG
>JAXGON010000034.1:0-1532 GCA_040767425.1 Anaerolineae bacterium
GACCGAAGTAACCAACGGGCAGTTCGAGTGGTTCAACGGACAGGCGGCAAGAGCGAGCCATTGGACTGGCGGCAGCCATCCACGTGAGACAATCACCTGGGTAGAAGCGAATGTTTTTTGTGAAAGCCGAGGGGCGCGGCTGCCAACCGAGGCCGAATGGGAATTTGCAGCGCGCGGACCGGACGGCTGGATTTATCCCTGGGGAAACACTTTTGTGGCTGACAACGTTGTGTACGGCAGGAACGCAAGCATGCAAACGGCGGATGTGGGCAGTCGACCCGGCGGAGCGTCATGGGTGGGGGCACTGGACATGAGTGGTAATGTGTGGGAATGGGTGGCAGATTGGTACGATGCGGAGCACTACAAGACGTTACCGAACGGGGTGGTTAATCCGACTGGCCCGACTTCGGGCCAATACCACGTGCTACGTGGGGGCTCGTGGTGGGAAGAAACTTCGCAGGGTCTACGGGCCACAGTCCGCGACTGGAACCCTCCTGACTACGGGAGTGACTTCAGGGGATTCCGCTGCGCCCGTTCTGCTGACGAAAGCGCGGCGACGACTGCCCCGTAGGTCGGAGAACTTCAGACACAGGAGAAATGTGGGAATGTTTCAAACAGTGCGTTTGTAGAACACCGTGCTTATTCTTGATTTCCTCAAGGAGAATAGACCGGGTTGCTTCGATTTTGCCATACAACTCATACTGCCAAGAAGACCGCCCGAATTTAGAGGATCTTCAATAGGTGAATTCCAAGGGAGATCGAAATGGCTAAAAACGTTCTTTGTCTGGTTGTTATTGTTCTACTCGTTAATTTATTCTCGCCAGGGGTGATATTCGCCCAATCAGAATTGCGCGTCGTGCAAGGCCACCAGAATTACTATGATGGCGTTCTGACCTCATTAAAACCGCTCAATGCAGCAGACGCAGAAGTAATCTTCGTGAATGGAATACTGACGGACGCTCAGGAACATGAGGATAGGCTGAAGCTGGTATCGGCGGCCTTTCCCGGTCTTGATGTGATTGGCGTTTATAATGCGACGGACTTCAATCCTCTTACGTATGGCGACCAAGGCGCTGACACCGCACAAGCGACTGCTGACCTGATACAGGGCCTTGGCTTTGAAAGACCGCGCGCAACAAATCCGGCTGTTGACACCCTGCTGACCTATTTGCTGTTGTACGATCATGAGGTGACGATCGTTGCCCACAGCCAGGGAGCAGCCATCACTTCAGCCGCGTTAAGGACGTTTTCAATCAGATACCCCGAGCGCCTGGATCGTCTCAGCAGAGTCAATGTCATCACTCTTGGTGGCTTTGCCATTTCCTTTCCGGAAGGGCCTCGTTACTGGCATATGACCTTCACTTCTGATCCTGTTCCGGTACTCGCCCAGGCGCTTTCCAGGACAATAATGCCTTTCGATCATTGGGGGGAGCTTGAGAGAGCGGAGAACCTTTATCTGCAAGCGCGACATACCGTGGACGATGGACCAGCCCCCCTGCTTGTTGATGTTCGACTTGAGGATTTTGTCTTTC
>JAXGON010000035.1:0-3725 GCA_040767425.1 Anaerolineae bacterium
ACTGACGGTGATTGACAATGTCTGCTTTCCGATGGAGCTGAACGGAGTCAAAAAGGAAGCAGCCATCGAGCGGGCAAGAATCTACTTGAAGTCGGTGGGCATCACCGAAGAAAAGCACAAACGCTATCCGGGCAATCTCTCTGGCGGGGAGCAGCAGCGTGTGGCAATCGCACGTACACTGGCAAGCGGAGCAAGGGTGATCCTGGCGGACGAGCCGACCGGCAACCTGGACAAAGCCAACGGTCAAAACATTGTCGATATACTCAAATCACTGGCGCATGACCAGGGTTATTGCGTAATCATCGTCACCCATGACCCGGTTATGGCAGAACAAGCCGACCAGGTCTGGAAGATGGACGATGGAGCACTAACCAAAGGTTGAGGTCGCCTGATCTTGAAGAACTGAGCGCTTCGGATAGAGTGATTCCGGACTGCCGGTACGACCAGCTTAAGGAATGATCATGAACAAAAATGTAATCCTGAAATCCATTATCCGCAAACCGATAGTTGCAATTCTTTTAACCCTCCTGATAGGACTGGTTTCCTATGGATTTGTAGGTAAAGCGGTGGAGACGATCATTGTATGGCGGGAGACGAATCGGCTTGAAGGTTACTATCGTTCCATCGGTTACATAACCAAGGATTTTGAAGGTGAGGAACACTATTATGCCGAAGGTGCGGCTTTGATAGAGCAAAACCCAGCCTTCGCTTTCGGTGATCAAAGAAAGCAGGCCGCGGGTTTCATGCAGGATTATTACAACACCGATTTCGATTATGGAACAATGGATGTGCCTGAAACCTTATATGCAGATGCCTCTCTTTGGTATGGGGAAGGGGTTAACAACCTTGATTATTGGTTTTATGGCACCCTAGTCGATTATGAAGAACTCTATTCCAAAGAGAAACCGGTCTTTTTTTCTGGGTATCTTTTGGTTTTTGAAGTTGACGAGGTCTTGGCAGGGTATCCGGATCGCATTCAAGCTGGGAGGAAGTATGCTGTCTGGATACCTCAACGCTATACAGCAGAAATCGACAAGATGACACCCCATCTCAAAAAGATGCAAGTGGGTCAACGCTATTTAATGAGAGCTTGGTCTCATCCCGACCGTCCTTTTTCGGTCTCAGGAGTTGATGTTGCTAATAAGGATAGCACCTTTAACTTGAAACCGCTGGATGGAGATGACCTCTGGTATATACCAGTTGAGGCTGATGAAACAATTGAACTTTCCTTGCCCCAGTATCAGGGGTTCAAACTTGAGATTGATCGACTGAACCAGAATCTAAGATCAATCTTGTTGATTGGCACGAGTGACATGAGCGCCATGCCAGAGGTGCAATTGGATTCCAAAAACTATTTCCTTGTAGAAGGACGCTGGCTCAATCGTAATGATGAACAGGAAGCCAGACCGGTGATCGTCATCTCAAAGAACCTGGCAGAGACCAGGGGAATCAGCCTGGGGGATAACCTCACCATCACTATGCGAGCACTGAAAGACCCTTATCACAGCTATATCCGGGGAGAAGAAGATAGCAAGCACTGGCAGGAATATCCGGACAAGACGATTACTTATGAGGTTGTAGGGAATTATTCGTTTTCTTATATGGAATCTTCAATATTTAATCAGAATTGGTTTTCCAACAGCTATGTGCCCAATACCACCATTCCGGATGAGTTTACTATTCCGGATAGTTGGTCAACTATTCAAGACAAGGCTCTGTCTTACAGCTTTGTACTTGCCAACCCACGCCTGCAGGATGCTTTCATTGAAAAGTTCACTCCCAGATTAAAGGAACTTGGTTTTGTTCTGACATTTACCGATAACAATGGAAGAAACTTTATGGCAGGTGCAGATCCACTTCGTAAGTCCACCCTGATAGGCTCGTTAATCTTTACCGGTGCATTATTGATGGCAATCGCCTTATCTGTATTCCTCTATCTGCGTCAACATCAGCGCAGCTATGCCATCCTGAGAGCGCTTGGTGTACCAGCCAGGACAAGTAATCAACAATTGATGTTTCCTTTATTGGGGCTTGGAATTATTGGTTCTCTGATAGGAGCATTCCTCTCCTGGCAGAACGCACATGTTAAGGCGGCTGATTCCATCTCCAAACTTCCGCTGCCTTCGGGAATATTGCCAGAGTTGACCTTACACCCCATATACGGGTTCGGTTTTTGGCTCCTGGTACTATTTATTCTTGGGATCGCCGCATATATTGCCATCCGACGGGTAACAAAGACTCCTGTGCTTGAACTGCTTCAGGATAGCACCAGCAGAAAGAAAGCGGTTGAAAATGCTTCCGATAGTGTGCCCCTGGAATTTAACAAAAGCCTGTTGATGAACACTCTTGATATGCCAGCCGATGGCAAAGCAGATCCCAAGAAAGCGTTGACTGAGTTCTTTACTTCCAACTCTTTACGTTCACCATTAAAAAGTTTGCTGACGATAGTTGTAGCAGCTGCCTTGCTGCTTGCATTAGGTTGGTTTCAAACCTTGATCAGTGGAAACAAAGTAGAAATTTCAAGACTTTATCAAAGTTCCCAGATACAAATTGATATTTTTACAAAAAATTCAGGGTTGACTAATTCAATACCTCATCAAGCTGTAGAGTGGGTAGAGAACACTGGTTTTATTGATCACAGTTACCTCTCTTCTTTAGTTAGGGTTCAATCTGAGATAGAGGGAGAAATGGAAACGTCAAGATCTTTACCGCCTTACACAATCCTTGCAATCAATAATTTGGATTATGGATTAGAAAGGGGATTATTGAATACCGAAATAACATTCCTGCCAGGTTATGGACCTTCATCCTTATCTGAGGATTTGTCTATTGCTGACATAGGTGTACATAGTTTGCCATTGATTGTTCCCGAAGACATCATGATAACAGAAGGCTGGAGCCTGGGTCAAGAATTGGTGCTTGAGTGTGGTGGGCTGTATGGACCGGTTCCCTTCATTATCATTGGAAGCTCGTTAGGAGGGAATATTTATGGTGAATGGATTGAAGATCAGCATTTTGGTCCCTATCGCTTGCTGATCACTAATCTCAGCGGTATGACAGATTACTACAACTTGCCAGACTATTACGAAGCTGCTTTTTATTCAAAGCCAAGCATGAACTATCAATTGAAGACCTTCAAATCGGAATTGTTTGAACAACAAAAACAAACCAACCTGTTTCCTGTGACAATCCAAATCTGGGATGAGGAACTGTTAGCTGTGGTGGAACCGATGGAACAGAATTTGTCCTTGATGGAACGGCTCTATCCCGTCACCCTTATGATCTCTGGGATCATCGGCGCGGTCTTGTGTTTGCTTTTGGTGCTCAACCAGGCGAAGGAAACGGCATTGCTGCGCATGCTCGGGGTGAGCAAAGTGAATATCCGCAAAATGCAGGTAAGTCAGATCGCCTTGTTGAGCGTGATTGGGTTGGGCGTGGGTTTTATCTTGATAGTTGCGCTGAGGGGGATTGAAGCCATTCAGTGGTCGATCGGTGTTGCTGCAATGATCTATCTGATCGGCGCTTTGCTAGGTACTTTGTTGGGAAGCAATCTGATCACTACCCGTAAACCGATGGAAACACTACAAGTAAGAGAATAAAGGATGGTTGCAGCGATGAAAGGTAGATTGGTAAAGCTGGCGATGACCTTATCGATAAAGTCACCGCCTTGAAGTAATCGGAAGATTTGAGCCAGCTTGTTTCCCAGGTAGAAGGGGATCAGATAG